>JAUXWT010000103.1 GCA_030681475.1 Bacteroidales bacterium
AAAAGTTTTCATGATAGAGTGTTTTAGGGTTAAATTTTATGCAAGTGTAATTAAGCTCATGGAGGGGCACTCAAGGAGGAATTGGAATACCGGAAGGCACTGAGGATATGCCGAGAAAATCCTTGAATGAGTGGAACTGTACCTCGGAATGAGATATTAGCTTAGCAGATAATTAATACCTGAACTCTGTCATGAATAAGTGTAGAAAGACGCATTGGAAATGGACTGGTGCAGAATTAATCGGGAAAGTCGGTGGAAAACTGAAGGAATACAGGACTCCGTCACCCGATGGAGACTATATGTTATTTTGAGGTGAAATAATCGGCAGGATGTTACTCAATCAGGATGGAAAATATTTGGAACGCGAATCCTGCATTACCGATTTCCTTTTGCTCGATTGTGTGTCTTACACAACATCTGACAGTTCTTGGCATCTGTTGCGCCACCCTTGCTCCATGCGGCTACATGGTCGGCGTCCATTTCACCCAATTTCCAAATCTTACTCTTGTTTGCATCATGTCCAATGGCACAAAGCGAACAGTTCGATTCACTTTTGGTTTCAGATTGAGCAGTTTGTGTAGTATAAACTGATTTCTTTGTTGCCTCGTCAAAAACCCGGACATCGAGCAATTTCGTGTCGACAGAACCGCCAAGGATGCACTCAAAAATACCTTTCCGATTTTTGACATACGGGTCGCCGTAGAGGTTTTGAACTTCTTCCGACACTATGGCCGGATCATAAGCTTTACCATGATATTTTTCGTACAATTGCCCCCACTCCAGCCCACGCATCTCACTTTCGACATCTTTAAACACGCTGGAAACCCATTCAATTACCGTGTTGAAATAGGTTTTTAATTCTGTAATGTTCGCGTCAAAACGGTGACGGCTCATATATTCGCTAATGTTACCTTTGCTCACCCAATGCAAAGCGCATTCCAGAAAATCCTGCCGGTTGGCGCTACCTGTTATATACGCACTCCATTTTTGGATGTTGGAGTTTTGGCTATTACTAAACTCCTCTTTGCCGAGTGTTACAAATGGTCCTGAGAAGATAGCATTGAGTAATTCCTGATCATTGAGTGGAACGCCAGCAATATTAATCGTCCGAAACCATTGTTTTATCTCACTTTCAGTTCCTTCACATTCGTAAATAGTTAGTTTCGTTTCCCAAATTCTGGCCTGCATGTCAGCAGCAATACCGGTGAAATATTGCTCCATACCGTTTTCATCTTTAACAGCAAATTTGTTGGTAACAAAGCGACCGAAACTGGTAATGCGTTGTTGTCCGTCTAACACCTCTAGTTTAGTGTCATTCACTTTGTTGAAATAAATTAAACCCAGCGGGTAGCCCTTAAGGATGGATTCGATAACAGCCACATCTTTTTTGCCATCGGCGTAAATATAGTTACGCTGATACTCAGGCTGTATGGTTAATTTGCCCGACAAGCCAAACAAACCTTTCCCTTCAAGTTCGTTATAGACAAATCCTTCGCAAATATTTTTAACTGTTAGATCCGTTCTTAGAGTTGTTTTCATTTAGTAACTTTTCTGTGTTTTATTAAAATCCTATCATAAGTCCTACTACCATTGACAATTGTACAACCTCCTCTATCATCTGGATGTGGCCGATAATTTAGTCTGTCTAAAATTTCTTTCGGTGCGGATGCACGAGTATTCCCGCTGGCTTGCCATATAATCTCGAACTGATCGGGAGAATATTTATCAAGAAACGTAATCGGCACACCTAATACACCATCATAATCGCTTGGGATAGCATCTGTAAAAGGCACATCAATAGCATCGTAGTTTTCATAGTGGTCATAGAATTCTTTACCCTTTATTTCCTTGTGTTTACTAAACTTCAAATTGTCGCTCATTGACATAAGGGGCATTGGCTGATGACGTCTTCCGTGGTCAAGATTTGTAAACCAACATACACCAGGCACACGATTTATTTTTTCACCATTACGTTCTCGTTCAAACTTATAGGTATCAGAATAAATGAAATCAGAAGGTACTTTAAAGTACATGCCCTTATTGAAATTTGTTGCACCTAACCAAATTTTATTTTCTTGAATTAAAGGGAAAAGATCCTTGTATTTAATAGCATTAATATTCCCAATTAATAAAAATAGCTTGTCTACTTCAACAACCCAAACTAAAAATTCACGAAACAAAGAGAACGGAGGATTGGTAATGATGATGTCGGCTTCAGCACGCAGTTTTTTAATCTCATCACTTTTAAAGTCGCCATCACCTGCTAAGTAATGCCACTCTAAGTCATTCACATCCACCTTGCCATCACCAGTCTTATCGTGTGTTAGTGTAAATATTTTGCCGTTTTTGGTAGTTTTAGTTTCATCGAATTGCGGATCATTTACTTCAAATAGAGTTGGTTGATATCCACTTTTATAGGTCTTACTCTCCACAGCGTAGCTGGTACTTATAAGCTTTTTCAGACCAAACCGTTCAAAGTTTTGCGCAAAAAACTTGGTAAAGTTGCTCCACTCCGGGTCATCGCAGGGCAACAATACTGTCTTACCCCGAAATACGTCAGGGTTGAATTCTAAATATGCAGCAATTTCTATTTCAATATCGTGGTACTGAGTATAAAACTCATCGTTTTTTGCATTTTTTGCATTTGTAAGATTACTGTTTGCCATTATTTATTTATTTATTTAAGAGGTAAGCCTTTAGTAAAAAGCTTGTTTTCTTTATTGTAAAACTCAAGTTCGTTGTTTGCATTGACCTTAAAATACTCACCGTTAAAACCTTCTGATTTATAATCATATCTGGTTGAAGAACTTTCTTTAGATGATTTCAGTTGGTCATCACTTTTTTGACCATTTGCAAAGAGAGTTCTAATAATTGTTTGATTATTATTTTCATAAATGACATACACTGCATTTGTGTACTGATCTTCTTTCCATTTCCCAATTATCTTTCCTACAACTTCATCTGCTTTTTTAACAGAAGTATCCGTTTGGTTTTGCGTAGCGCCCAATATTTTTATTTCAATTCCTGGTGTGAAGTGGGTAGTGGCCCAGGCACCTGAACCAACTTTCATGTCCGGTAAATAGTAAAACATCCATATTTTTGAATAGTTTTCCAATTTTAAATCTGCCTTCAGTTTCTCTCCAATTAAACCCAAAACTTCTTCAGTAACTTTCTTGTTTAACTGTATATCCACATTTACCTTATTTATTGAATCGTTCTTAACTTCACTTATAACAGTATATTTCACATCAGAAGGAATCGAAGTACATGAAACAAGGACAGCAAAAGAAACGAATGCAAGAAATCCAATTAATTGATGAATAATTTTCATAGTAAGTTGTTTTTAAGGTTTTAATTTTATTAGGTTTTTATTTCAAATTTGGTGGTCCTGTTTCTTTTAAAGCCCCGCCGGCAGACACAGTGCAGGATTTACTTGTTTTATATTTACTTTTCCTTTATCGTTTAATGGTCTGGTGAATGCCAACCTCCGAAAACCGTACGCATTGGCGGCTGTCGGCTCGTTAGGTGATGTGCCAATTATTTTATTCTATAAATTTAACGAATTCGCCCCAATCGTCTCTGCTATGAAAAAATTTCATGTTGAGCAATTTTTCTAACTGAACTTTTTTTGAAATAATATCTTTTTTGTCTGGTGTTAGAAATGCTTGACATTGAGATTTATATGCAGCATCTATATGACGCACATCCATTTCGTTCTTTTTTCCAACAATTAAGCGAATTTGATCATACATTTCTGATCCAACTGAATCAGATATTCTAAAAGTCATATCAAAAGTAAGATACGTTGAATCGCAAGTGACTAACGAAGGGCTTGAAAAATTAGGTGTCTTTTTGCTTCTTCCCTCATAAGGGAAAGTTACAATTTCTATTTTCCCTTCAGATTCTAAGTTTTTGAGATCCCTTCGCCATGCGCCCCTTTCACAATAAATCTTTTTAGTTTTCATTCATTGTCTTTTTTATTTGGCATATCACCTAACGCCCCACCGGCAGCCGTAATGCGGGATTCACTTGTTGTTTCTTTTCTTAACCGCCTTCGTTTACAGGTTTGGTGAATGCCCGCCTCCGGAAACTGCCCACATTGCTCGGCTGCAAACTCTTTAGCTGCTGTGATTTTATGTTTTTATTAAAAGTTCCAAAATGTGCCACACTAAAAAAGAAGCCATTCCAATTACAAAAAAGACATATTGAGATTGATATCGTTTTTTTGCAATCATTCCGCCTTTCTCCATTTCTTCCATTAGAAACTCAACTCCAATTTTAATCTTTTGTGGATCAGTGCCCGAAATGGGATTATTGCCTTTAAGAACCTCAAAATAATTATTGTTAACGCGCAATATCGAAAGGATCAATTCAATAAATTTAAAGCCATTGATAATGCTTAAAGACCAAGCCAGAATTGATAAACCCAATGGTAACATTATATATGACAAAGTCTTATTAAGCGTGATATAAATCGAAAACCCAATAGCTGATACACATAAGGAAATAAGGTAATAAACATACTTTTCTTGACTACTTCGAAAGTGTCTTTGAATTTCTAATTGCTCTTCCATACAGTTGTTTTATGTGCCTGGCAGCTAACATTTCTCACTCACCTTCATATGTCGGTTATTTTTGACAATTGACGCAATACTAATTCGAGGCCTATGAGGTAAAATTAAACCTTAATTGCGATATCATATACACTCGTATGAATTTTTTTGCGAAATATCTTATCCCGACCGCCCATTCCGCTCAATTCTGAACATCCTTGACCAAAAAAAGCCCCGGTTTCCCGGGGCCTTCCCTCATAAACACCCTTCATCAGCGAATGAATAATAGGTGTCATTGCCAACAATGATGTGATCCAGCACCGCTATTTCAAGCAGTTTCCCTCCATCAACGATCTTTTTCGTGATTTTGGTGTCTGCTTCAGAAGGTGTCGGGGTCCCCGAAGGGTGATTATGGCCCAAGATGATGTTGCAGGCACCGTTATCCAGGGCGAACTTCCAGATCTTCTTCGGGTCAACAACAGTCCCTGAAATCCCCCCCTCTGAAATCCTCATCTTCTTCATGATCTTGTTTGCCCGGTTCAATGTCAGAATCCAGAATTCCTCATACGGTAGATCCCCGATCAGGGACTGGAATATTTCAAAGGCATCCCGGGACGAACTGATCTTTGTACGGCTGGCCGCCTGCGATTCATTCCTACGCCTTGCCAAAGAGAACATTGCAACGATGGCCAGTGCCCTGCCCTCGCCGATCCCTTTGATCCTCTGCAACTCCGGGAAACCGAACTTCCAAAGGTCTGCCAGGTTATTCCCACTGGCCATCAGCAGGGTCTTTGCGATATCCAGTGCGTTTTCCCCTGCAATCCCGCTGCCGATGACCAGGCTCAGCAGTTCTGCATCAGACATGCTCGAAGTTCCTTTCATCAGCAGCTTGTAACTCGGCAGATCATCCTCGGCCCAAAGCTTCATTGGAAGGCCGTGTTTGTAATAGGAAAGCGGATCAAGAACGGTCTGAGTGTTTAAAAAAGTCTTTTTCAATAGTTTCGCCCCTGCCCCGGGGACTTGTTATGGCATCTGGCTCGCCGGTAAGAATTTGTAAGCCATTACCGGATTGGTGAGAATAATGTCAGGAGTGTAGGTCAGATTCTCTTTTGAATCTGAATACATTCACATGCTCTTGACAGTTTCGAGGACGGACCTGCCGGGCATCACTTCAGATCCGATACAGGTAACTTTATAAATTCTTAGCGGAGAGGTTCCTAAAACCAGACCACTTCACAAGGGCTTTCTTTTTGCCCGTCTTTTTCTTTGCCCTGCGCCATCAAAGAAAAAGCGGTTTCGGGCGGTACGACCATAAAAAAACAGGCAGTCCGTAGACTGCCTGTCATGATGTTAGTTATCAATACTGAATTGTTTTTGAAACTCTTTATATTCCCAGTCGTAGAGTGCCACCTGTTCTTCGGTCATCTCCTGCGAAAAGCCTGGGTAGTAAATGTTCTCGATGTGTTGGACAAACATCTCTTCGATGGATTGTCTGCGGGTCTCTTTAGCAAGTGCGGTCATGGTAGTGAGTTTTAGATGTGGATACTTGAAATTTTCTGACCGCGAAGCGTTAAAACCGGATCGATTGGATTATGTCAAGGGGGCGGGTCTGGTTGGTACAACCTGAAAGCCTACGGAGTACGACTGTTCCTGAAGGAGGTCGCCCTTTACAGTTCCAAGCTGCAGCTCCCTTCGAGCTGGAAGCCCTGTCGATGTAGGTAGCTTTGTAGGGATTTCAAGTATAATATTGTGGGGTGGGTTTTGCTTGCTTTTTCTATAAAAGCTGCCCGGAAGAGGTTTCTTTTTGCTAAGCTTCTTCTTTGCCTTTAATCATCAAAGAAAAAGCGTGGCCGCAGGGAAGACTACCAGTTTAAGGTGACGTTGGCTTTCTCTTTTGCTACTTTGCTCTTTACTACAAAGAGAAAAGTAGTCCCTTTTTAGTGCATTGTCACCAAAAAAAACGTATTTAACCCAATAACAGGACATTGTAAGCGCATTTCTTGCAATTTCCTGTTATTGTCCGTCAGAAGACCACGCCCCGCCCTGTGGCGTTTCGCAATTGTGAGGCCGTTTTTCGGTGTGGATATATGAAAAATGCTCCCCTACTCTGAGGCTGCTCCCCGATGCAATCAGGGGGCAGACTCACCATAGACAGGAGCATGCAAGGCGACTGTGCCTTATTGTGTTTGTATTGGATTGTGACCTCGAGCTGTTATGACTTGCCCAGGAACATCATGTCATGTGCAGGTTCACTGTTGTCAAGGCTTTGAAAGAACATCCAATAGTATAGATTATCTACAGCATCACTCAGGTCAGTGGCCTTCCACCTGGGCTGATCTGTCTTACGTTCAGATGATTTATCTTTCTTGAACTCAGAGGGCAGCACCGGGGCTGCATCCATAGAAACGTATGTCTCCATGGCGTTGTTCATGTTTATCTTAAATGATGGTGTGTTTGAATTATCATTAGATAAAAACTTATGCCAGAAGATAAACTTATCCATGTGTGATATCTCATGCAGCTCAGCGCATAGGGATACTGACCATCCTGCACTGCTGAGTTGATCCATTACATCATCGAAATATGTTTGTCTACTGGCTGCATCATTGCGCCTGTTGCCATCACTGCCACCATAAATGTTGATGTGCTTGTTGGGATGGTACTGATAGTAATCAATGAAATTGGCTATCAACACCTTGAGTGTTTCATTCTCAACAAAGAAGTTTTTTATAATTGGAAACTCATTGACTGATCTGTGCCATTGGCTTACGATCATGCAGTTTTGTGTAGAACCGAAATCAAATGAACAGTACAGATATTCATCAGGCAGGCAGTCTGCATCTCCCCTGCTGTCAAGGCCACCATGCTCCCCCAGGTCATGATTGATTGAGTCATAGAATGAGTAATTGTAGGCATTATAGTAGCAATGCGCCAGAGCGTTGAGTGATGGATAAAAACCGTTGATGTTCCTTTTTCTTCTGATATTGTCCACTTCAATATCGAATACCATCTGAGGCAGCACACGTTTGAGGTCACGAAAATATCGTGCACCCAGGATAAATTCATTCTCCCTGGCACCGGCTTCGATGAACAGGAACTCTTTCGGGAATTCCTTCATCAGCTCTTCATAGTCAAAAACCCAATCTCCTGCAGGGGTCAATGGTTGTGATCCCAGGAACATGGTACCATGGTGAAAACGAACGTGGCCAAACCGGTCGTTATTTCCCCGGTTTGCCGGCAACACGTCGCTGTCAATGGCTGATTTCTTCAGCTTTGTGGATTCGTCGAATACCATGTAATCATAGGATCCGCTGCGGGCCATCTCCGGCCGGTCGAATGAGTTGAATTCAACGACAAAGCCATTGAAGAAATGAATACAATTTGTGTAGTCAAGCGGTGGTTGCCAGGGTTCAAGCCAGTTGAACTTTTTCGGGGCCTTCATCCCGACAAAATAGTGGATGCCACGATACAGGCCACGACGTTCCCAGTGATCGATGATCGGCGGGAGCGATTTGGTGCGAATGTGGAAATAGGTAAGGCCGTTGAGTGATATTTTACCGCGTGGCATTTTCTTAAGGCAGTCAATCACCTGGTCGGCAATGATGGTCGTCTTGCCGACGCCTCTCCCACCAATGAACATTTTGTGAGGTCGCGTGGAGAGCTTGATAATGGTTTGAGGTTCGTTATAATAAGGAGATTGTTTGATTTGTGAAATATCCATTTTACTGAGTGTTTGGCCTGTTTGAATCATCGATTTCGAAAAAATCAGTGTACTCCCCTAGCGGTGTAATGACAATTTGCTGCATGACCTGGTCATAGAGTTCAAGCAGCGCCTTTTGTGCAGCCTCGTCTATGAGTTTGAACCTGGGACTGTTGATCAGGTTGAAATTTATTGACAGCAGTTGTACCGGTGGCTGAATTTTTGAAGCATCCGGAAGATCCATGTCATCTTTGTCAAGGTTGTTTGCCTTGGTCAGTCTTTCCAATGCCCGTTCCATTCCTTTGAGGTCCTTGATTTCTTTGGCCATGTGATACAAATCAATAGCCCATTGCGTAACCATGTAACGCAAAGCATCCCGGGTGGAGGCACGAACGTCGCCAAAGAGATTTTTAGAAAGGCGAATATCACGGTAGGCGGTGCTTTCGCTGATTCCGAAGCGCTTCATCAATATCGTGGCAGCATTGCGGTCGTTCTGAGAATCACCCAAAATGATGGCATGAGCCGCCTCCCAGCGGATCATGACTTCTTGGTCCTCGGGGGCTACTTCCCGCCCTTCAATGTAATGCAGGCGAAGACGTTCGGTGAGTGTTGATGCAGGAATCTGGTAAGTATTCATAAGTCGTCCATTTTAGCGTTTTCTATTAATTTGAAGGCAAAGGCCTGGGCAGGCGATGAGCCGTTTTTGGCCAGCTCCATGATCGATTTCCTGACTTCTGCCTCTTGTATCAACCTGCCACGCTGAAAGCGTATATAGGGTGCGTCATCTTCATCGTTCAGCAGTGCTTTAAAATCCTCCTGGCTGTATTCGAGGATTACTGCGATCTGTTTTTTACTGAGCATCAGCGAGGATAGCTCCTCAAGCTGAATGAGCAATTCTTCACTTATTTCTTTCAAAGTCGCTGGTATTATTGAGTTCGTTTACAATCCAATTTTTATGAAATTCTGCAATCTCTTTAGAGTTGCAGATCACCCCGGCTTCAATGCGAGGGTTACGCGTATAGTTTGCCGAAGAGACAATACTGATCCCCCATGTTTCATTCTGGATGACTGTGACCTTGGCATGGCATTTGGCCGCTTTAATATCCGTGGTGATCTGTTTTAGAAACTGTAGTTCCGCCGGTTTGTGAATACCATTGCGGTAATCGAAGATTCCTGAGAGTTTTGTAATGAGACCTGAAGAAACGAAAGCATAAAGCTGACGGATGGCAAACTCCGATATCGCCCAGGTTGTAAAGTAAACCTCTGCCGGCCCGGTTTGATTGAGAAAGTGAAATAGCAGATCATGTGTGGACCATTCACCCATGGAAGCATAGTGCTTTGACTCACCAGGGCTGATGATGCCGATAACATCATCAATTTTCTGACCGACTTTCCCGATTGCCAAATGGGTTATTCCCATCACCGAGGCGGATGCCGAGGTGTGGGTTTCTTTTTTCTTAGACAGTTCATCTACTTTAAAAAGAGACATCAGGGTAATAGTTGAAGGATCTGTGAGAGCTGGGCTTCCCATTTTGAAAGGCAACCGGCATTGTAGATGATTGAAGCAGCCTTTTCAGGCAGTCCAATCTGTTTTTTGTAATATGAGATCTTTGATCGAATATTCGAGCGCCTTCTGAGAAGTTCCGCCTCTGATAAATCGGTCAAAGATTTGTCGGGAACCACTTCCTTATTTTCCTGCTCCGGAGGCAATACTCCATGGATTTTAAAATGTTCATGCCGTTCGTATGCTTTTGTGATTTCATCAGAAAGATCAAGTATCTGCAGGGCGTTTAACCTTCGTTGGTCTTGAGAAACATGCTCAAGCGTAGCGTGGAGATGGTCGCGGATTTTCAGTTTTGACTTTATCTGGTCGAAAAGCAGCTTATCATCCCGGGAGTGTGCATTTAAATTGCCAACCTGCTGATTTGCAATTGTGGCAATTGGGGGCGGCATAACAGTAACACTCCTTGTTGTCCTTGTGGGAGATACATGAAGCAACTTCTCCAATTCATAGATCAGATTTTCGGTTGATGTCTCCGACTGATCGCTTCGTTCAAAGATTCGTTTCATGTTTTGGCTCTGTCCAAAACGTGAATAGAGCTGTACCCCTATAGCATAATCACGTTCAGAATTAAGCCAGGAGTTGATTTCATTGTTCATTGAGTAGTAGTTTTTGGGTTCTTAAAAATTCGTGCCATTCGGGAGCTTTGCGATCGGGTGCGAATGAGAATGACTTCTCATGTACCCGATATTTTATGAGGATGTCCTCACTATTATATATGGTATAACCCGCCAGAAGGAATTTCACCCAAAGGGCATAGTCTTCCGCCAGGGTTGATGGAGTTGCGCCATAGCCACCAACATTGGTGATCGCCTCCTTGCGGAAGGCAACGCCCGGGTGATTGACAAACCAATGTCCGTTCATCCAGCATGCTTTCTTCCTGGTAACTTCGGCAGGATGGTTACTGTACCAATCCATCGTTTTGTTGAACAGGTGTATTTGCACACCGCAAATATGCCTGTCGGGATGTTCAGAAAAATAGTGATCATGGGTTTTGAGCAGGTTTTTATCCGCAATATCGTCAGCATCCATGCGAACGATCAGGTCGCCCTGGCAATGCTTTAGGCCGAAGTCCAGCGCTGCAGCGATGCCTTCGTTTTCGCTTTTATGGATAATGTTGACGCAGCAGTCACGCTGAGTGAGGCCGTACAAATATTTAGTGAGTGGACCTCTGGGGTTGTTGTCATCAACGATGATGAACCGAAAATCAGGGTGATCCTGGCCAATGATAGATTCAACGGCCTCCTGAACCCACTCAACCGGAGTTGAGAATACCGGCATTAAGACATTTATCGTCATGATTTACTGAAATTTATGGGAACTATTTTATCATCATGCCAATGGACTTTAAAGAACGCATTTTTGTACTGGTTGCCCGGGAAGAGGTTGGGTTTGAATTTTGTCAGTTTGCAGATTACCGGAAAACTCAGTTGATCCTGGTATGTCCATTTGATAATTTCCCACCACCATTTAGCCATCACTTCACGCAGTGTTACTGAATGGATTCTGCGAACCATAACGCCACAGGCAAACAGTCCCCCATGCCTGGGATAGATGGTGCTGTAAAATTCAACCTGGCCATCAATGTTCTGGCTTTGGTATTTTACCAATGGTTTTGATTCTGTTGCTTCTTCATAGATGCAATCACGATCAGGATGCGCGTATAGCGCCATATCCTGTTCCCCCAAAGAGTCCAGGCAATGCCTGACAAAATCGGGTGAAGTGATCTCAATGGAGCCATCAATGAAAATAAGGATGTCAAATTGTTCCAGGTTGTACGCTTCCCAGGGGAAAAGTTTGAAGAACTTTGCCCGAAGCCTGGCCGGAAGGTCAGTGGTCGGATATTGGACCGGTATGATTTTCCATCGCTGGCCATCACCTTGGTCCCCGGATGGAGTTGCGTGTAAAACATCCAGGGAGTCTGAGATACAGAAGAAGTCTGCTTCGATCGACTGTTTAGGAACCGGGTACAGGCATGCATAACCTCCAAAGATGGTGGTGTAAACTGCAACCTTCTTGTATGTTGGTTTTTCGTTGAACACATCGAGCCGTTCCATAATCAGGGTTTTCCACTTGGCACCATAGAATTTCTCCATACCCCTACCCAGTTCATATTTTGCGATGGCTTCATATTCCCGCAGCGTGCCATGGGCATTGATTGTTTGCTGGCCGATATGGTAAAAGAACGATTTATCGTCACAGTACTGTTTGAGGCCGGCCGCTTGCATCCTCAGGGACCAGTCGAACTCAACACCATAACCTTTTGCGAAGCTGTCTTCAAAGAATCCGATTTTTTCAAACACATCGCGACGGATCACCGGAGCGGTGAACTCAATGCATTTCACTTCACGGATCCCGGGTGAGCCGTTATTTTTACACTGCTTCATCCAGCAGTTATACGATGGCGTGATCATCGAATAAGGATGGATCTCCATCAGATCATGGATACGGTTAATCGAATCCTGAGATATTTCGATATCAGAATTCATAAGCCAGAAGGCCTGGTAATATCCTGCATCATTTTTCATGATCTCCCTGATTGCCCTGTTCCAATTTGCGGTGAAGCCCAGATTGGTTTCAAATCGAATCACTCTTTCCTTGGGAAGCAGTGTAAGCATGTTTATGTCTGACCCATTGTCAATGACAATGGCATCGGGTACCGATTCACAAAGCCTGAGCGTAAGCTCTGGCGTGTTGTAATGCAGTATAAGTTTGGCAATGTTCATAATTCAAACCGGGATTTGTGTGGGAACGTGGTTTTAAGGAAGTTTTTCAGATTGTCCGTCAGGCCGGCATTATTGTGGTTAAGATACGTCTTGCCTTTGCACTTTTCGATCAAATCACCCTCGGATGAATCGTAGAATGGCCCGTCGGTATTGTCGTAGAACTGGATGGCGAAATCTTTACTGAATAGCAATGGTTGAGCGTTGGGGAAAAAGGTGTTGAAGTACAATGACGATGTGAGCAGTCGTTTTTCGAGCGCTGAATATGCCGTTATGATCCACTGCATTTTCTCTTTGTTGAAAAGTTCCGGGAGATGGGTTTCCGTGTTCCAGCCTGGATAGCCTTTAGCAATTAGCACATCAAGAGTGTGGTACAATTGTGACCACCAGGTGCCATTTCTTTCAGGCACCTCCTTAAACGGATACATTGCTTTGAACTGGGCAACCGTTATGAGATCGACATCCCTGAGGATATAGATATCATCGTACATCCGAACGAAGTGTAGCGATGTGTCTTGATGGGCGTTGAAAAGAAGCTGTTTGGTGATGGCATCGTAAAGGGTATTCTCCTGGATACCTTCTACCCTGTCATGCGGAATATGAAGGATTGAAGTGGAATCAATCCATCGAGGAAGGTTCCCTACGATGACAACCCGGAATTCAAATTTGAAATGCTTTTCGATGGAACGAAGCGAATAGCGAAATTCATCCCAAATGGCCTCTGTTTCAAAATAAGGGTAATAGACATCAATCATGACACGAAAGTAGTGTCACAATTGTGAGGGGTAAAGGACAGGAAAATTAATTTTAATATGACCAACTGGCGGTGCCGATGATCAACGCTTAAGGAGATAACGGCCCTATAGCACCCGCTTTGCCTTTAAAACCCTATGCCGTCATATCCTTTGCTAAGCAGAAATCCCTTAGCAACATTGGTTTTAATGGCTGCTGCTTCGTATTTTCCAGAAGCTCTCTTCCACGTTTGTTCTGTCCCTATGGCTTCTAATCCTTTACTGAAGTTTCGAGTATGAATTTCATCATCTGTTATCATTTCAAGATTCGCCAAAACATAACTGGGCTCGAATTTATCTGTGTATATTGATTGTTTTTTTGCAAGGTCTTCAAATTCGTATTTATTATCAGTTATTTTTTTGATGTTTTTCCATTTAATATCGCCGACTACAAATCCGCCGAGCTTAATGCTATCAGTTACAAAAACAATAGAAGCCTTGAATGATTCGCCTTCTTTAACTACATGAATTTTCATGCCTTCAAACCTATCTCCATACCTTTCCCAATTGCCAACCAATTTATCTTCCTTTTTACAACTCGTTAAAAGTGATATTGAAATTAGAATAAATAATATCAGATTAACAGATTTCATATTGAGATAATTAAATGTTAATTTTTTGATTTACTATTTGTCGTAGATTTATACATCTTGGTTGGGGTCTTTGTGTACCTTGCACAAAATTAGTTTTCCATCTCTTTCAATATGGAAGGTATTTGTTGACAGTATTATTTCATTTATCCATTAACATCTGCAAAGCCAAACCTCCAGCATTGTCTAAATCCAAAGCTCCACTGTCTTTTAAGCCTGATTCTATTTTCATAGTTATAATTTCATGGTTTAAACTTTTTCAATTTCTGAGGTTTGGGCTCAACAGGTTTAGTTATTATTAACCTGTAACCACTTGTTTTCAGTTTTCGAACTCTTGTTTGTACCCATCTACCACCTATTAAAACATCTACATTTTCATAAGTAAATGTAGGTTTTGAAGTATGAACATAAGTTGTTTCATGCGGTATTTCTGATTCTGGTGATTTCCTAGATGTATCATTATAATAACGAATTTTAGCCTCAAGCATTTTAGCTTCGTTTATTGAATCCCTGATTTGCCATTGAGTTTTAGGGGATCCATTATCCTTAGAAGAGGGAAAAATTTGCTGATCTTGGAAAGCCATAAATATCACAAAAACAATTACTATCAATATTGCTGCAATATAAATTGGGGACCAATTCTTTGATGTTTTATTTTGTTCTTGTTCATTCATTTAGCTCATATTTCTACAGGTTATTCAGTTGGAAATATTGAATTGAATCTTGAAATTTCTATCTTTTCACTAATGATTATAGGTGAATCGCCTTACTTGTAGTATATAATTCCAAGGTTTCATCTTGTAATCGAATCACTTGTGCTGCCAATCCTGGCTTGCCAAAAAATACTTAAGTAGTCTTGGCTGGGTCATTGGATTCCAATAAAGAATTGCAGAAATAATCGTGAAGTTTAATTTCCAATTTGTACTCCATATCAAATATTTTACTCTCCCATCATGCAAGAAAGAAAATTGCAGGACAGAACTTAACCTTTAATCATGGTGTGGCATCTTTAATTTGTTGGCTGCTCCTTTAAAGAAACTGTTGAGCCATTTCGATTAAACATTTTTGAATAATTTTTTGTTCGTCCATGAATTTGAAACGGGTCAATTGCAGAACCATCTTTTTTCTGATACCACTGATTTTTATTTAACTCATTAGCAATTTCAGTAGTCGTCATTGGCCTGTCCGTCTGCTGTAAAAGTTTTTCAATAGCTTCGTGTAGAGTCATGATATTATTTTTATTGTTTTACAAATAAGCTGTCACATTATTCTTCTTATGTCTCATAACATTTCTCGCTAACCGCCATATGGCTGCTATTCTTGACTATAGACGCAATTTAATAGTCCTATTCTGTAAAAATAGGGTAAAAAATGAATAGTTATTACGTTCACAATAAATATATTTCAAGTTCTGTACGAAAATAAAAAACCCTGCCATCGCTGACAGGGTTTCCATGAACACACACTTCACTTGAACAGACGCAGATCTTTTACCAGGAGGCGGAAGTCGGATCGTAGTTGATAGGTCCGGTATAAATGGCCATGGGCTTACTTTGTTTTGAGGCAAAGGTAATTTCCTGACCTCTTTCCTTTTCAACCGTGGCACCCCATTTGGCTTGAACATCATCAACATGCACCTCATTACATGGCTCACCGATGAGATACTTGGTGTTGTCAGCACAGTTGCGGAAAATCAGATACCCTTTGAAGGAGTAACCATTGAGGGCGATCCAGGACATCACAGCAGCGCCAAAGCCTGGATGAAAACCTTTGAGTGAACATTCCCAACCTCCGGAATCAACATTGCTGCCTTTGATCTTCTTCTGGCTCGGTTCAATAACATCATCGGTCATGTAAAACCGCTTCATGTACTTCCCTGCCTTGAGCGTGATCGAGGAAACAGTTACGCCATCTGCAGCGCGATCACCGATGGAAACCACGTTTTCCGAAGGGATCAAAATTATTTCACTCTTGATACCGCCACCGGCCCCGGGGTTGGAGCCAGAGGGTCGGGCAAGGTCAATGAGTGAAACGGCCACAATTCCAAGCTGACGGGGGACAAAAGCAGTAGCAAGCAGCACCCCGATAACCCACATGGGATTAACGCCGATTGCCGTTCCTATAGTGGCCCCGGTAAGGACCACCATGAACAGCATTACTATAATTTTCAAACTGTATTTCATGATATTGTTTTTTACGAGTTAGGACTCAGTGAATAGATTAGTTCGAGGCGCTTCCCGGATCAGGAACGAAGGCCCAGACGGCTTCTGCAAGGGCAAAGCCTACGTTCTCATACCAATCTGCATACAGGAACACCTGGCGCTTGGAAGTTTCAACAAAAGGCCTGCTGGCGCCATCATTTAGCTTGAGCAAGCGGATGAAGTTCGCTTTGGGTGTGCAGAATAGAATATCAGAACCGATCATGGAAGGCAGCGCCTGAAGGGAAAGGTTCGTGCCGTCAATATCGGCGCTTCCGAACTTTCCGTAATCCTGGTTGGCTCCATACAGATCCCTTCTTTTGCGGGTGTAGAATGTGAGGTTTTCCGGTGAGCAGAATACGCTCATGGGAATGGATTTGTAAGGTCCGGTGATTGTGTCAGCGAATTTCTCCACCTGGTCAATCACATTGGAAGCAGTGATGGCCACGTTTTTGTTGGCGAAGTTCATTTTTGAGGTCCCACCTAGTGCGTGTTGAGCTTTGAGGATGGTAAGGAACCCGTCCATGGATTTGCCGGTAGCCTGGGCGGTGCCATCAACGATGGCAGCATAGCTGCCACTGCCGATCAAGGAGAGTTCACGATCCTGGGCGGTCTGCTCCAACAGCATTTTGTAAAGAATGTATTTGACCAGGGGCCACTCTTCCCGGGACTTTGATTCGTCAGCCAGAAAACCAAGCCATGAACCATAAATTTCATCGGGATAAATTTCAACGTCAAACTTATGACGTTTATGGGTGATGATCAGCGGAGTGAAAGTCGGGGTACCTTTAGGTGTCCAGCCTTTCTGAAATCCCTGAACCAATGCTGCGATGGTTGCCTGAGCTGCGCGATAGTCATCATTCTGCTTCACGGTAGTCATGAACTTCATCGATTCTGTCGGTTGGGTGAGAACCTTGAGAATGTCTTTTTCGCTTGTTCCCAACCAGGTACCGAAGTCCTGCTTTAACTGGGAGATTTCGATGGTAGTTGCCATAGTGATAAAAAATTAGAGGGTAAATAACTTAAATATTTTCGTCTGCGATTTTGTTGTGCAGGTATTGGTCAGAAGCAATGGTCTCTGCTGACTTGTCAGCGGTTTTGCCCCGGCGGGTTTCTGCAGCTGCATCTTCCGCTTTCAAAGCTTCATGCTGGCGAACGGTTTCAGCATGGACGGACTGCAGCGTGTCAAATTTTTCTGTTACTGTTGCCACTTCAAGGGTGAGATCAGTAATTTGTGTATTCTGGTCAGCGAGTTTATCGTTGAGCTGGCCAACCATTTCTTCGGTGAGCTCATTGCTTTCAATGTTCCCGGTGAAGTTAAAAAAGGCCGCGATTGCTGCCCATGTGGTGAGCATTTTGATTTTCATATCAGGGTTGTTTGAATTTATTGGAATGTTGTTTGAATTTGCAGCGGGAAAAGAATTGGCCTGTTCGAGGGCATATTCGTACGAACCGATTTCATCCACAAGGCCCAGTGAGATTGCATCGGAGGCAAAATAGGTTTTACCGGTAAGTGTGGAAACATCCAGTGATGGCCTGTTTGCCGTTACGGATGCATGGAATTTTGAATTGATGCGGTCAAGCAGGTTTTTGCGCAGCGGATCATAATTACCGGATCTGAGATCAGAGAGGTATTGATTTTTCTCTGTGCTTAGGGTGGCATACACTTCATGAATAACGACACCGGCCTTTTCGAAATACGGTTTCATATCCATGTATTCCAGCATGGTGCCGATGGATCCTATGGTATCGAGGTCAGAGCTGCAGATAATCTTGTCAGCGCCTGATATAATCCAATAGGCGGCGCTGGCCGCCATCCCTTCCACGAAAGCGACAACCGGTTTGGAGCAGTTTTTAACCGAATCCGAAAGGATGTCGGTGTAGGAGGTTGTCCCCCCGGGGGAACTGACTACCAGCAAAATTGATTTGATGTTTGGATTTGAGTCTGCGGACTTAATATCTCTGGTGATTGAGACTGATCCCCTGGGTCCACACTCAACATCATCTTTCATGATGATTCCGCGAACAGGGATCACGGCAACCGACCCCTTGGAAAGGCTGTCAGAGTTCAATGGCTGTGCAGCGCTCTGTATGCCATGGTCAAAATTCAAAACAAAAGGCCGGTTTAGTTCCCGGGCTTTTGAAAAATCATCCGCACTGATTCGATCTCC
The DNA here is from genome assembly GCA_030681475.1 of Bacteroidales bacterium. Lineage (GTDB taxonomy): Bacteria > Bacteroidota > Bacteroidia > Bacteroidales > FEN-979 > CAIVAT01. The sequence continues at coordinate 18,288 of JAUXWT010000103.1, forward strand.
CCGAAGCAGGGAAACAAGCATGGCTCCGTACGCATCAGGATTTTCGGCGTGAAGAAGCCAATTGGAGGAGAGAATATCAAAAAGAAACGGGTTCATTATATCCTGTTAAGGTTTACACCATTAATGAGGATACAATATTATGATGAGATACGCTCCTGATAAAGGACTAACGAAACGCTATTCAAGAGGATCCGGCGGGGGCAATGGAGTACCTGCAACGACTGAAGCATAAGAGGCCGGCTGCGAAAATTCACCAGTAAAAACAACCTCCCATCCATGATAACCTTCGACATTCGAGGGTTTTAAAAGCTTGCCTGATTTTTTCATGGGGCTTTCCATGGTCCCAAAGAATCGTGAAACGCCATTTTTATCAATGACGTTAATGATCATGTGCCGGTTATTGAGTTGAAAGAGAATCCTTTCAACATCAACGCGATCTTTGGGCACCAGCATTTTCAATTGGTAGTTGTATTTCATGCCGGCCTTGGTCTCTTCCTCCCTGCCTTCGATCTGAATTGATTCAGGCGAAGCATAAAGGTAGTTCCACGAACTTTCATGCAAAAGCTCGATTACCGCTATCAGGGAATCGGGATTGATAATGAAAGAAGAGATATCTTCCTTAAAAACATATTGAACAGGGTTTAACCCGCCAATATTTCCACCGGTGTGTATTAAAACTGTCATTTCGTTATTTAGATTAAGTAAAACAGATGACCGATCATGATTGATTTGTTGCTGAGAGTTTCGAGATTTTTGCTTTTTTTACGACTGCGCCAGTATGCTTTGTAGATCATGTCATAGGTCACATCCTCAAATTTGATATTCATATCCAGACAGAATTGCAGGGCAACGGTTTTGATTGCACCTTTTGCTGTTCCTTCATCCCTGTTGTAGCGGACTTTATCATCCGCATAAACGCGAAAGTGAACCCGGAAATGATGTTCAATAATATTCTGAATGAAAATCTGATTCTTCTCCGAAATGTAAACGGTATTGTTCCGGACGTTGAGGTTTCTGAAATTTACAAGCATGAATGTAAACAGGTCCCTGTCTGTGCCTGGGAGCAATGGCGAAACATCACCGGGAAGAATCTCCAGGAATGGTATAACCAACCTGCCCAGGTAGGATGATGTTGTTGCAAGATAGTACGGGTCTTCATTCTCTTCGTATTCCAAACGCATGATGTACCGGATATAATCCTGCAGGGATGGTTTCAACCTGATTGTTATTGTTGCTCTCTGATCTTTTTTAGGCATAGAGCGAAATTAGATTAGTGATTAAAATTGCTAAAGGTCAGTTTACTTTACCAAAGAATCCGGTAACGGGACCGGGGCGCAAGCGGAGTTTTTAAAGCTGCCCCCGATCCCGGTCGGAACATTAGTGATTATTGACGAATACCCGGTTATCATCAAGATGCGGCTGTAAGATAGCAGTGGTCAGATTCATTGACACATAGCATACTTGATAATAGAATGCATTATCAATCCATTGGATCAAGAATAGCATTCCTATTTTGCGTTTTCCATTAGTGGTAAAATCATTGATGGTTGCCTGTCTGAAGCCCTCAGGCAATTTGTCATAGAACTCAAAGCCATTTTGATCAATTTTCATTTTTTTTCTCAAGGTTTTGTGATGGTCATTTCCTTGTCCAACGTTCCAACGTTCCAACAGCGGCCATTTTAAATTGATAACAATTTGGAAATGAAAATGTAAGTTCTATTGGAGTGCTCCCACATAACGTTGGAACGTTTTTTTGTTCCAACGGAATATGAAAAATGTAACATGATAGTTCCAACGGGTTCCAACAATAAAGCCACGTTCCAACAGTAATAGAAAAATATAATACATTGATTTATAAGATTATAATTTTTCATGACCTTATTTGTTGGAACGTTGGAACGTTGGAACCGGTTTTCGTGGCAGACATCTGTAGGTATATCATTAGAATGGGAGTTCAGTTTGTTCAGGTTCTTTAAACCGAACCAGGTCGATACCCATTGCCTCAATTACTTTGTAATCGAGAGCAATGCAACTGGTGTTTCGTTCAGCTTTTTCAATGATTCTCTGATTTATGTGGGATATCGGATCAGTCTTCCATGATTCTACCTCATAAATAAACCGATGGCTTCTTATCTGCCCAAAATAGGAAGCATGATCTTTCAGATACATACGCAATGAATTTAATTTCAAACTTTCATCATTGTGCATTTTCTGATAAGCTTGAACAACATCATTAACGATCAGGAATAATACCTTTCTTTCCTGACCATTCCAATGCATGGGTTCCGTTTCCGTTTTTGATATTTGAATGGTTATCTCTGTTTCGGTTGAAATGTCAAATTCTCTACCGGAAATGATATACCCCTGGGTGTAAAGCATACTGATGGTATTAAAAAATACTGATAACCGGTTGCTGCTGCTAAGTTCTTCGCTCTGTCTGGTGATCTGGTGCTTGGCATCTTCGTAAAATTCGGCGAATGTGAATGGAAGAGGAAGATCCTTTACATGATCCTCCCACATTTTTGCCATGGCGATAAACAGGCTCACAGTATTGATGATACGGGTCTGATACGTACCACCCTCTTTTTGGATATCCATCTTTACCTGCTTCTGTGCATCACGCATATACGTTGCAAAATGTTTCTGCACAATCCCACGGCGATTGATTATTTCCAGGGCGATATTGCTCAGTCCGTCTTTTTCACGGCCTTTAAGGTCATTGTACATAATTACTTCTTCATTGGTCCAGTCATCCTTTTTCGGTACATGCTTTTGAACTACCCGGTTGCCCAGGGCACCGTCATCACGCTCAGGACCTTCCTGTCCAAGCAGTAATGGGCTGCAATTTATTTTTGAAACATCTATATCCTTACTGGTGGCATCCTTTCGTTTCTGTTTTCCTTCGCCATCATAAACGGCAGCCTTCAGTCCCTGAAATTTTGGAACCGAAATTGTGGTGTCATTGTACTCTTCGAATATGACCGGGATGTCTCTGAATCGTTCCATACTTGTGAAAAAAGCAGCATCGGTACCTGAGTTCAGGTTGAAAAGGGGGGCACCATACATAAAGGGAGCGCGGATACTTTCGGCAATTCTAGATTTTCCTGATTCAGTGGGACCTATAAAAAACAGGGAGGTGAAAAATCGTTCAATGGGAAAGATAATTGACCGGTTGGCAGAAAGGATCGCAAAGAGAAGCGCCCACATACCGTTTCCGTTATAAGTATATACCTTGTGCATCAATGTTGACCATTCTATCCATGAGGTGCGGTAATCCGGCTTATAAACCAAAAAGCGGTCATACTCATACCTGTCGTTGTCAGATCGTTGATCCTTGTAAATTTTACTGAATGCCGGGGAATAGTAGGTTACGCTTTTGAATTTCACCAGGCCAAGTTCATCAACATGGGTAAATGACCTGTCTGCAATGATGCCGTTTGAAAAGGCGAAAAATCCTTCCGGTTGCCAGCCGAAAGTGGAAAATTCCCAACATTTTGGGAATTGAAGGGCAATACTTTCAAGGATTTTTTCATGGTGAAAAGGTTTGCCATTGGTAAATATGTAGCCACCGTTATTCCATAAGAATTTTTTAAACTGCTGCAGTTCAACCATGTCACCGCTCTTAAACTCGACATATTCTGCTGTATTAAGTTCGGAATGAAAAAGCTCTACGATTCGTTTATTCTTGGTAGGATCAAGATCATAAACCTGAAACAATGGCTCCAGGAAGAAATTCCCCACTTTTATCAGTGTGTTATCCAGGGTTCGGAAAACGTAGAAAATTTTGTTCCCTGTCTTGTTTTGTGCCGGGAAAAACCCGTAACGTTGAAAGAAACCCTGGTCTACATATTCCGGAAGATGGGCGATATCGAAAACGAACTGCTGCTCATCAATAATTACATGTTCCTGGTGCTGTATGGCCAGACTCTTTCGTTTTTCTACAAAAGGGCGCAACACTTTGGAAAAGGATCCCTGATTCAAGCCAAACTTTTTAGCGATCTCGTTGGTTTTGATATGAACGATCGTGTTATCAAGTTTTGACAGGAACTCCGCTGTCATCTCCACGTACTTCTTTGAGCGTTTGATATCGGGCTGGCGCATGAGCCGATATGATAAACTACGCACATAAAAATCTAAGAAATCTATGTAAACTTCAGATTTTGACTCCTCTCCTATTTCTTCAACTGAATCATCCTCACTTACTTCTACGCGAAAACCTTGTTCAGTGAGCAATCGCCCAGCTTCGGCCAGTGGGAGTTCAATGTCGTTTTCATCAACGACATTTGAAAGTCGTTGAATTTTTACATGTTTTGTAAATTTAGCCAGGCGAAAAATATCATCCTTTTTCAGTGTGTTATCAGGAAGGCTGATAGTATTTTCAAGCCCTTCGGCATGATAGTCAACAACTGATTTTGGAGATGACAATAGAATGGCGAACCCTTTTTTCTTTATCATTTCCTCTGAAGCATCAAGGGCAAAAAATCCTTTTTCCTGATGTTCAACTGTTGGCAGTTGTTTTTGAAGCCCTTGGATTATATCCTCGCGGTCGACTTCAAGTTTTCTTGCAATGTCACTGATTAGGTACGCTCGTGTGTCTTCATCGCCAATGAGTGATATCTGGGAAACCAGCTCCTTTATCAGCCTGGCTTTTTGAAGTGGGTCACGGTCAACCTGCTCCTTCACCATCTCGATACGGAAAGAGACGATATCCTTTCGGTTATCTTCGATAAAAGCCTTCAGGTTTTCCGAACCATGCTTTATGACATAAGAATCGGGATCCTCTCCGTCAGGCAACACAACCAGGTAGACATCCAGCCCCATCTGCAGAGGTATTTTAATATTTGCGATACTGGCCTTAATACCGGCAGGATCGCCATCGTATACGATCGTAAGGCAATTGGTGAATGAAAGGATCATCTTTACCTGATCCTCGCTTAGGGCTGTCCCTGAGCCAGCAACCACGTTTCTAATCCCGGCCAGATGCCAACTGATCAGATCGGTTTGACCCTCGACCAACAGGCATTCATTCTCTTTCATGATATCCCTTTTGGACTGGAATAGCCCATAAAGGAATTTGCTCTTTTTAAACACCTCCGTTTCCGGGCTGTTCAGATATTTGGGTTTATCTTTCTCAACCGTCAGAATCCTGCCGGTGAACCCGATCACCCTCCCCGATCGATCAAAAAACGGAAATATGATCCGCTTGGTGAATGCATCAAAATAATGTCCCTGGTCACTCTTCTTTAACAGTCCGGCCGAAAATAGCAGCTCATCCGAATATCCAACCTCATGCGCTGCCCGCATCAGGTCATTGCCACTGTCGGCAAAACCTATCATAAAAGGTGCAATAGCTTCATCAAGTTGCCTCTTTTTTAAATAGGTAAGCGCGACCTTGTTTTTCTGAAGGTTGATTGAGAAATAATCCTGTGCCCATTTCAGAACAGCGAATATCCCATCCCTCCTTTTATCAGCTTCGGAATACTCATTATCATTTCCATCCTGCTTAATTGGTATTCCATAATGATTGGCAATGAATGTAAGTGCTTCAATGTAACTCATTGCTTCATTATCTCGAAGAAATCCAATGGTATCACCTGATTTACCACAACCAAAGCATTTATAGGTACCTCGGGAAGGATTTACAATAAAACTGGGCGTTTTCTCATTATGAAAAGGGCAACAGGCAGTGTAGTTCACACCTTTGCGCTTCAGCGATAGAAATCCTCCAAGAATATCAATGATTTGGACGGCGTCTTTAATTTCTTCGGAGTTCGATATCATGGATGTCTTGGATTTTATTCTGAGTCAAGCGGATCAAGAGCCTCATTAATGGCAATGAGGAGTTTACCTATTCGTGAGATGTTGTTAGCAGAATGGTTAAGTTCGTTGACCATTTCTTCGACATACTCCTGGAATAGGTCAAAAGGAAGGTGAATCTTCGCTGGAGCGCAAAGCTTCACCTTCGTCTGTGCTACAATTACTTTTTTTAAAGCGTCTCTGACGATCCTGAGATCATCCTGGCTCATGGCAGAAAAAGTTTTCATATCAACCAGTTTTACGATTTTTAAATTTTCTGTCATGCAGGATATTGATCATCTGCCTTTGTTCCTCCTTGTGTTTGCAGATTTCTTCATAAAGCAAACCCGCTTCTTTAGTTACATCGAAATCTTCAGCCGAATGTTTAATGCTAAGACAACGCCAGACATATTGATATGATAGACTAATATTTTTCAGGGCTAGGCGTTGATGAATCATTTTGGCGCTCCCATAAGGCAATATTTCCTGAACCTTCGTAATTACTTCTGTTTTTAGAGTCATTCGTTATATTTATGGTTAATACTCTGAGAATTCATTAATTTTTGATTAAAAAGAATAGATTTGAGGGACGGCGAAAGTATAGAGTAAATCGACACTAAATTTATAATAACCTGACAATCAACTTAGAATAAACCTAATTTATAGATAGTCTAAGCAAGACCGACCTCATAGGAAATTAATTAATAGACTGTTGGGAAGGGAAAGGATAATAACTTACTTTTACGGTAGAAAAGTATTTATATTTTCCTGAGCGGAAACTATATTAGAAAGAAACATGTACCTAAAAGCTGGACGCTCAGATACTTTGAAAAAGGTTATTCTTGAAAGAAATGAGTTACAAGAAGATACGGAAAAAAAACGGGTTTTACTCCGCTATCCCCTCCTAGAATTCTGTAACTAATATGCAGTTATAGCAAATATAATTTGCTAAAAAGCTGATTTTAATTCCTCTATAAAAACTTTAGATAACTATTTATAATTGATTAAATATCAGCATATTATTAATTATAAGACAATTGTATTTGTCATACTGATTGATTATCTGTACATTAAAGCTATCTGAAGTGTAAGTACCCCGGGCGACCTCCTGGATATAGACCCTTAATTTCCAAGCACAATGAAAATAAAATCCGATCTATAATATGGGACAATTCAGAATTTAATAGACAGTTCTAAATGCCCGCCGAGTCCATCTTTGATAATTCTCTGTAAAGTTGAAAACCGGATGTCCTTCAGATCTTTTTCAAGTTTTGAAATATAGGATTTATTTGTTCCGGCGAGCTGTGCTACCTCTTCCTGAGTCAATCCTTTCGCCTGCCTTGCTTGCTGGATTAACACGCCAAGCTTGAAAGCTTCGTATTCAGTCTCGAATTCGTCTCTCTTTTTCGTTCCCTTGACACCATACTCCTTGTCAGCGAAATCGCTGAGACTAGTGAGATTTTTGTTTTTCTTCATAATATTCCTTTCTTATTTTTTCTGCCATTTCTAATTGTCTGTGTGGTATCTTTTGCGATTTTTTCTGAAATCCATGCCCAATGATGATCAGGCTGTCCTTATCGAAGAATGAAAAGATCCGGAAAATTTCATTGCCGACCTGTACCCGGATTTCGTAGATCCCCTCACTCCCCTCCAGATGCTTGAAATAGACTTCCGGAATCCTGTCGACTTCCTCGATCACCTTTAACGTCCAGACAATCTTTTTCTTAGCCTTAGGCTTCTGCCTGACATAAAAATCATAGAAGTAATTCTTAAAAAAGTAGAGCTCACGTAATTTTTCCACACTGCAAATATACAAAAAGTAGTCCGATTGAACAACTTATTTTTACGATTCCGTAAATAAAAAAGAATTCACTTAATTATTTATAATCACTTAAATATCAGCATACTATTAATTATAAGACATTTATCAATCATCAATATACTTTCAGGTATAGTAAAAGACATTGATAATTAAATTAGCTTTATACCCGGTATAATTCAAAATAAGGTATAAATATTGTGATACATACAAACCTGGCATATTTTGTTACCGATCTCCATGGGGATAAAGTCCGGTTTAAGAACCTGGTCGGACTGGTACGTAAGGATATACCGCCGGTACTGTTCATCGGCGGGGACATCACACCCCACTTTGCCCGGTACACTTCCCGCGAAGATTTTTTTGCCGATTTTCTTCTTCCGGAGTTCAGAAGGCTAAAAGAGGATATGAAAAACTGCTTTCCGTCCATTTTTATCATCATGGGTAATGATGATATGCGAATCGAGGAAGAATATCTCTTCCAAGGCGAGGATGAGGGATTATGGCTATACATCCACAACAGAAAAACAATCTTCGGGAATTTCCCGGTTTATGGGTATGCCTGTGTTCCTCCCACGCCATTCCGGCTGAAAGATTGGGAACGCTATGATGTTTCCCGTTATATCGATCCGGGATGTGTGCCTCCTACGGAAGGAGTCCGGTCCGTCGATGCAGTTGAGGATATTGAATACTGCACCATTCAAAAAGACCTTGCAGCATTAACTGGTGAAGATGATCTTTCCCGTGCGATAATTTTATTCCACTCCCCTCCCTATCAGACCAATCTGGACCGTGCTGCGCTCGACGGGATGAAAATTGATCATGTTCCCCTTGACGTTCATGTCGGCAGTATTGCGATCAAGAGGTTCATTGAATACCGGAAACCCATGATCACACTGCACGGTCATGTACATGAGTCAGCAAGAATAACCGGATCCTGGTCTGAAAAGATCGGGAGAACCTATGCATTTAATGCAGCGACTGATCAGAAAGGGTTATCCGTTATTAAATTTCCTCTTGACAACCCTGCAGCCGCTGACAGGATTTTCACCGGGGGGTGACTATCAGGCTGATTTTTTTCTGATAAGCCGTGCGCCATCGTTCACAGAACAAATCATGGAAGCATAGCTGTTCTTGTTCTCAATATCTTTATCTGTTACCATATGCAGATCTATCAATCCATCGGAACGGCATCCTGTTTTCATATAGTTTAGTTCTGATAAGCACAAGCTCCATCCGTTAAACCAGGCTCTTAGCTCATTTTCCTGAAATCCGTTTCCCCTGAAGTGCAGTAAAATATCGATATCACTGGCCGGGCCGGAAGTGGCATTTTTTGTACTGCCGATCAAATAAATTGCTTCCACGCCAAAATGTTCGAAATCGAGCTTTTCTGCTATTTTACAAACCATTTCGTTCCGCCATCTCCAATGAACATCGGGCTGGACATGCAATAATCCCGACGAATCTTGGCTTGTCCGGACATCTTCGACATTCTCCTGTTCAAAAGTTTCAACGGTTTTTAAAAGTTTTTTATTGAAAATATAGGTACTTACATTGGCGGCGATTGTATTTAATAACTTCTGTTCTTCCGGCAAAAACTGACTATCCACTACCAATTTCCGGAACTGCGTATAAAACACCTCAATTTTTCCGGATACCGTATCGTCGATAACAATATCCGCCGATTGGACCCATTCGGTTTCCGTCCAGCCATCCTCCATAAAGACCTTGTTCTCATATTGAATTTTCACCCTGAGGATTACCGGGTATTGCCATCCGCCCCAGATATGCTTTACAATTTCCATCAGGAATTCATCAACGGGCAGATTTTCATTGATGATCCCGTTTACCTTGTAAAGGCATTTCAACTCTTTTTCCCTTTCCTTAAGAAGAAGAATTTTTTCTTCGTAATCAGAAGCGTCGAATATCATTGGTTTATTTGGTTAGATCGCTTGCCTTGACAATGAATATTTTGCCATCTTTAGAAAAGAGAAATTCACCATCGTTCTTCTGCTTTGTTTTAACTAATTTTTCAAAGGCTAACTCAATGCCCTTTAAAATTTTCTCACGTAATTCGATGATCTTTTCGTTATTCATTTCCTTGCAATTTTATAACGTGATTATTCCGAAACAAATTGTCAACAAATCTGGCTTAATACTGATCTCAAGAGGATAGTCCCCAACTAAAAGAAACAAGTGCAAAAAAAGGTAATCGGTGGCCTCCCCTAACCTCATTGATCAGTAATAGATGTTCTTCATTTCAATTGCAGATTATCAAATTCTCAAAAACCCCAGCTTATACACCTGTGGTTGTAACTTTTCAGTCAATGCTTTATAAGCCTCTTCAAATGGTTTAAAACTTACCGGAGCAAAATCACCACTGACATTGCGGGCTTGCACGGCTTTAATTTAAAATTTAAATCCAAGCAGTAAATACAATCTGTTTGTTGTGGATTTTAAGGTCATATAATTTGACATACCATTTGCATTTTCATACCTGATTTCAAATGAATATCTTTTAAATTTCGTTCCTAATCCGGCGTTAAATCCAAGCTCATATCGTCTGGTATCATTAAGCGCTTTCCCCTCTTCAACCCTTTTCTGGGTAAAAAGTGTTGATTCCTTTTTCTTATAGTTTTTTTCAATTATCGCATATCCGTTCGAAATTCCCGCGTTAAGATAAATGAAGAATTTGCCGACGGGATATTTAAAACGTATCATGTTGTTCAATTTCAGGTAGGAATACCCAAGGGTCGTGTAGGTTACTGAATATTTTTCTTCGCTGAAATAGTCGTCGTACCTGCCATCTACTTTAAAAGTGGTGAAAATAATCTCGTTGCATATCGACCATTTTCGGTTATTCCTTGCTAACCCCAAATCATAGAACAACCCGACTGTAAAATTCACCGACATTTTATAATTCGAATTAATAAGATCGGCAAAGGCCTCCTCCTCGCTACTGCGAAATGTCAGCGACGAAAGGGATGCCCCTGCGATCACCCCGAATGAATTGATCACCTTTTCTGTTTTTTTATGAAACCTGATCTCTGCCTGAGTACACTTGTAATAGGCAAGAAATATATTTTCAAGACTGTTTTTCTGGTAATCAGCGTTCGTTAGTTTTTCCCGAAGGGTCGCACATTCCCCAAGATAGATGGTCAGTTGCCCGATGTATTTTTTGTTTTCTACGATCACCGAACGACCATCCTCGTTCTTCAGGTATTTTTTATAGACCAGTAATTCATAACCCGAATCCTTCCCGATGTAAAATTGTTCCATTCCGAGTTTGTTTTTATAAAAATAGAGGCTTTTGACTCCCTTTACCACTGTCTGTAGGAAACCGGTATCGGTTCTTAAATCTAATTCTTTATCGTACTTCAGCTCCCTCGTGTTCACAGGGCTGATTTCTGTCTGGATGACAGCGCTTTCATAGATCTCATCGGATATCCCGAATCCCCTGATATCTAAAGGAGTAAAACTCAGGATTACCTCCCCGTCCTTTTGTTTGAAGGATACTTTATTGGGATTCCGTTCCCAGTTGCGATAATCAACATATCCGTGCAAAGTGTCACCATGTAATGTGACCATATATCCGGGTAAATAATTCTCCTGACCAAAAGAGGTCTGGGAAATAAAGTAGAATAAAATTGACAGGAAAAGACAGAAAATGGTGTTTTTAGTCTGCATATGTTTTTTTAGTTTATGGCATATTACGCTGCAGTTAAGCCCTGTGCCCATAAGTGGCCCGGGTAGAGAATGCCGCCCAGGTGACATACATTACTTCTATTTTATCGGAAAAGCCACCCTGGTCTCCCATTTCAAGGTATCCGGTTCAGACATCGGATCTGTGATATAGATTTCCCACGGAGCGCCGGTTATCTCCTTACTGTTCTCTTTAATATATTGGTCAAGGATGTTGTAGGTCCTTCCGATTTGATCATAAGCGCCAAAATAATAGGCAACCACGAACTTTTGCTGAGGAAACTCCTGCACCTCCACTCTGCCCCTGCCCTTCTCTGCCTTTTCCACCGGTATTCCAATATCCATGGTAGAGCTCATGGTCAGTGAATCCCAGGTAACCGCAATGGTAAATGGCGGACCAGCTACGTTCAGCCTGTTACTTTTAATGAACCCCATGATCTCACCATAGGCTTTGCCCAGCACCATGGCATAGGTATTCATACCTGCCGAATCGCGAACGGTAAGCGCAACCTGCCTATCCATGGTTATTTCCTCAATCCTTGGCCAATCGTAGCGTGATTCCGCAACAATTTTAAGTTTTGCAAGCCCTTTTTCAAAATCAGGCCCCATCATGCTGCCCATAAACAATCCCATGTAACGACTAACTGGATTATATCCCAGATCACCTTCATCAAGCCACGATACTTTTACCGAATCTCCTTGATTTTCAATGACTATTTTTCCGATCGACTTGTATTTCCCCTGATCAAAAGCTAAATCATAAGCGACAAGCTCACCTGGTATGAGTTCTGACAGGATCATCTCACCATTTCCTAAGACTTCACCATCCCATTTCCAGGATGTTCCAACCTGTGCTGCTTCTCCGGTCATTTCGAATATCACGGTCGAATCTGTCTCCTTTGTCCAGGGCGCCCACAGGTGCCATTGCTGAAAATTGCTGGTTAGTCCGTAAATGATCAGAGGATTCGATTTGATGAATGTACTCCTTTCAACCTTATAGGTCTTCGGTAAAAGGAAGGCAATGATCACCAATACGGCGACGATGCCCAAAAGCCAATAAAATATTTTTACAACTGTTTTCATATTGTGGATTTTAGATTTGATGTAAAATTAATCTAAATTCATAAAATTCACAATTCATGATGTGAAATATTCCTACTTTTGCCACCCAACCTTATGAATCTGGATGAAAATAGCTGTAACCGGCGCCAGCGGCCATGTCGGCGTAAATCTTTGCAAAACTTTGCTGGCACAAGGCCATCAGGTTACCGCCCTCGCACACATCCATAATCAAGGACTTAAAAGGCTGCCTGTCATTACGATACGGGGAGATGTTCTAGAAAAAAAATCACTGATCCCGTTCCTTGCAGATGCAGATGTTGTTTTCCACCTTGCAGCAAAAATTTCCATTACCGGCGATCCTGATGGGATGGTAAACCGGATAAATGATGAAGGCACCAGGAACATGCTGGCCACAGCATTTGAATGCAAGGTGAAAAGGTTCATTCATTTCAGCTCTATCCATGCCTTTCAGCAACTTCCCTGTTACGAGCCTCTGGATGAAACCCGGCCGCTTGTTGAAAATATCGGATTTGCTTACGACAGGTCTAAAGCAGCCGGTGAAAAAGCTGTGTTGGAAGCCGTGAGCAACGGTTTGGACGCGGTTGTACTGAGCCCCACGGCGATCATCGGCCCTGTTGACCCGGAGCCATCACTCATCGGCAATGCAGTGATTGATATATACAACCATAAGGTTCCATCGTTGGTGCCGGGTGGTTATGATTGGGTGGATGTGAGGGATGTAGTAAATACGGCAATTTCGGCAATAGACAATGGAAGAACCGGTGAAAAATATCTTATCTCCGGGCATTGGCATAGTTTACAGGAATTTTCGGGATTGGTCGCGCTGCATTCGGGGCGAAGAACCGTGAATGCGGTATTGCCGATGTGGGTGGCAAGGACTGGATTACCATTCATAAATTTTTATAGTAAAATATCGGGCACAAAACCATTATATACCAATGAATCGCTGACCATCATTTCAGAAGGCAACCGTATGATCAGTCATGCAAAGGCAACACACGAGTTAAATCACTCCCCACGCCCGCTTTCTGAAACCATCAGGGATTTTTTAGCCTGGCTGAAGGAAACAGGGTCAATAAAATAATCAATAAATATGAAAGAAAGCACATTCTATATAATAGTCTATGCCTGGATCGCCATTGCAATTTTCATTTTCCCCATTGTGGTAAGAATAGTTGCTCCCTATGGCCGTCATACTACGAAAAAATGGGGCGCCATGATCGATAACCGTATCGGTTGGATCCTCATGGAACTCCCGGCGCTGCTTGTCTTTGCAGGGTTTTACCTTTGGGGCTCCGGCAGCCGGCCTGTGGTTACCTGGGTCTTCTTTGGCGTTTGGATGTTGCATTATGTGAACAGGACGCTGATTTTTCCGTTCCGCCTCCGGACAAATGGAAAAAAGATGCCAATAGCCATTGTTTTCATGGCCATCGGTTTCAACTTTGTAAACGGATTTATCAATGGTTATTACCTTGGTTCTCTGGCAACGGAGTCACAATATCCGTTATCCTATATGTATGATATCCGATTTATCGGAGGGGCGGTGTTGTTTTATTTCGGATTGCTGATCAACTGGCACTCAGATCATATCCTGATCCACCTTCGAAAGCCTGGAGAAACAGGATATATAATACCCCGGAAAGGATTTTTTCGATTGATTTCATGTCCGAATCATTTTGGCGAGATCGTGGAGTGGTTCGGATTTGCATTAATGACCTGGAGTGTTCCCGCACTTGCTTTTGCGGTATGGACTTTTGTAAATCTGGCGCCGCGGGCGTTGCAGCATCACAAATGGTATAAAGAAAAATTTCCGGAGTATCCGTCAGAACGAAAAGCTTTACTTCCGTTTATCCTATAAACACCGATGGGAACCAATTCTGTTCGAATTAGTTCCCATCCCGTCATTCTGCAAGCCTTAGCCTTCAGAAGCGTTCAGGTTACGGTTATTCTGGCTGGTCAGCCCTGTAAGGGTTTCCCCTTTCATTTTTTACCCGATCCATCATCGTGATAATCCTTGCGAATTATTTTGATTCCGCATCCCGCTTCAAATGCAGCCGTTTCAGAACAAAATCTTGTGAATCATGCTTCTTCGTGGCCTGGCCGGGAGTGCTGTTGCCTTGCGGTTCCTGCTTTCGCCAACCTGCTTTTGTTGCGGGCCTTTTATCGCTCGCCTGAGGCAACAAATATAAAGTATCCTGACAGGCGAATGCAAGTTTTTACCATTATTTATATAAACAATTTATAAACGGGAGTTATTAACATTTGTTAATAACTTTTTCCTGAGATGGTGGAGTTACTCGATGGATGCGGTGAGACCTCGCAATATCATTTCATCCTGCATAGGTTTCACTTCTTGGTAATCCCCGGTTTTAACGTTGCATTTGCCTTTAAAATGGGTGATCATCGCACATTGTTCCGCCTGTTCATGTTGGTGGTTGCATACTTCCATCAACGAATGGATCACAAATTCGAAGGTATTGATATCATCATTGTGCAGGATCAGTCCACGCTGAAGCAATGAATTTACCTGATGAATTGATGACGGATTATCTTTATGATTTGCCATCGACCTTGGTTTTAAAGCACAAAATTACGAAAAAACTGGTTCAAATCTGTACCTTTGGGTTGATATTCAAACAGCGTGATGGAGTTATCCGAATTTGTGGTTGTTCTTGAAAAGAGATTGCGACAGCCGCTTCCCGGCAGGTTTGCCCAACTGAAGATGTCATCGCTGGTCAGGATTCAGGAATTGATGAAATTTTCCGCCCCAGAAGATGCGATCCAAAGCAGTGTGCTGATCTTGTTGTATCCCATAGATGGAGGTATTGGCCTGGTACTTATGCTCAGGCCGGAATATGGCGGCATCCATGGCGGACAGATCAGTTTGCCTGGCGGTAAATATGAAGAGACCGATGAGAGTTTGATATATACTGCGTTACGTGAGGCACAGGAAGAAATTGGTATTGATCCAGCGAAGGTTCAGATTCTCGGACAACTTACTGAAATGTATATACCACCCAGTAATTTCATGGTCACCCCTGTGGTTGCATATCAGGCCTCACAACCCCGTTTCGTTGCCGATCCCAAAGAGGTGGCAAAGATCATTGAGATCAGGCTTGACGACCTGCTTGACAGGAATAACATGCAAAAAAAGAAGATAAAACTCAGCATGGGAATTTCTCTGAAGGTACCCTCCTTTTATATCAACGGCTATATCATTTGGGGAGCAACCGCAATGATATTAAGTGAATTAAAAGAGATTGCAAATGAGATTTGGAACAGTTGAAGTTATTTGGCGCTGTTCCTGGTAAAACAGAACGATCCGGGGATCCTGCCCGTAGTATATTGCTTTACCAGATTTCCGGTGACTGTATATTGATAGGCCGCGCCATTTTGCACATAATCTTTTGCATCGCTGACATAGATCCGGCCTGTGACAGGATGGATATTCAGGCCATAAAAGAGCCGGCCATCAGGATTTATCAGCGGTTGGGCAGGTAAGGCATTTGAGGTAACAGGCATCTGGTAAACACCTCCCTTCAGATAATACATCGTATCACCGGTAGGATTCATGCACAACCTGCTTGGAATCTGTTTAGGATCAGGGAATGTAAATACTTTTTCGACTATCCGTAATTCAGGATTGATCCGCATAAGGGACGGGGCTTCAAAATTATCATAACCACCTGAACATAAGACCCATACTTTTTCTTTCTTATCAATCACGATCCCGATAGGTTCTTTGCCGGATTGTATGCTGTCAATGATCGCATCGGTCTCTGTGTCAATGACAAGAATCATTGCAACACGCTTTGAACTGGGTTCGTTAAAGCTTCCAATGGAAGTAACAAGCATGTATTTATTATACCGGATCAAACTTTCTGTCCAGCTTGTCGTATGGATCGTCTTGCTAACTGAATTGGTTTTAAGGTCAATGACCGAAATGTAATTTTGCAGATTTGTTGCATAAGCTTTATTTGAATCAATTACCTGCAGGAAACGGGGTGAATGCAGCCCTGTTATTGTGTTTACAGATTTAAAATCCTTCAGGGTGACAACTTCGATCTTATTTGAGTTGTTGATCAACAGATATCCCAGGTTACCGGAAATGGACATTGATTCCGCCACATCACCCAGGCTCCTGTTATTTGATTTGTTGAAAATATCCTGAATAACGGTACTGTTTGAATTATCAAGGTAAGTAACGGATGCATTGCCCCAATTGTAATTTCCCTCGTTGACAATAAAAATTCCATTTTCATAGGTCACCGCCGTGGTTGTATCCGGGTCAATTTTCTTCTCCCGCACCGGTTCCTTGGAACAGGCCGATGGCAAAATAAAAAGGGCTAACAATGCGCTGAGAACCGATGAATGATATTTAAGGTGGTTGATCTTCTTCACTTTGGGGTCTTTCGTAGAAAACTAATCTCTGCTTTTACCGGGAAATGCCAGTTTTACTGTGAATGCATAATTGATTCCTGGCATTGGCCTGCTTGCAACAGATTGGTAATCCAGATTAAATATGTTATTAATATCAATTTGTAAAGATAAAATAAAATGTTTCACAATGATATTCTTTCCTAAAATAATATTCAACAAGTTATACGCAGGCATCAGAGAAAGGTTGTCTTTTCCTGTGAATCTGTCGCTGATATAACTAAAATTATAATGCAGGTAATAGTTCCACCGTTCGATCGAAACCGTGCTGTTCAGGTTATGAACAGGTATATATATAAGTTGTTTGCCAATTTTCTGATCGTAAGCCGAACTCGCTTTTTGGTATGTGGAATGGCAAAAGTTATAATTATTATCGAGGCTCAAAATAAATTTAAGTACCTCCCATTTGAAATTTAGGCCGGTCTCCACTCCCCTGGCCCTGATTTCATCAATATTTTCAGGCTCCCAAAGATTGCTGTTGCCGTTGGCGGGGGACCATGTGATCATGTCGTAAATCCACGAATAATAACCTACAAGGTTTATTTCAAAAAAGAATTTCCGGTCTTTTGATTTATGGATGAAGGCAGATCCGAGTTCAGCAGAATAGTTTGTTTCCGGTTTAAGATCGGGATTGCCTGAAACTGTCCAGAACAGATCATTGAGTGTGGGGTACCTGTAATTCCGTGCCAGGTTTAAGGTGAATGACATGCTGGATTTTTTAAATGGCAGAAATTCAACACCAACAGCGGGCACGACGGGAAGAAAGCCAGCATCAATCAGATCTTCGCGAATTACTACTGATGTTTTAACTTTTTTCCCGATATCCAGGTTGAATTCAGTGTAAAAGCTGGTCGTACTCCTGGTTTTAACGCCTTCGTACGCCTTAGAATTGACCTGATCATACGTGAAATCAATTCCGGGTTTGATACTGAGGTTTCGGATCCCCAAAAAGGAGAACCTTATTTTGTTGATCCATTGATAGTATTGATGGGTGTTGTTGATTGTACTGTCCAGGGTATAATGCATCTTTTGATCGCCAAAGGCTGATCTGATAAGCAGGTTGTATTTTTTTTCCACAAATTTATAGTCAATTACTGCCAAAAGAACATTGGTTTTTTGTTTTTCCTTATGGTCAGCGCTATAGTTTGCAGTTGTGGGCGGTATGTTCCGGTCGTCCTTGTTATATCTGAACTTGACAGATATTAAATGTTTGTCTTTCAATTTCCAGAACAGTTCTTGTGACATGCCGAAAAGGGCAAATGAAGCATTCAGTTGACGGACATTTTCCCTCAAAAAATCATTGTAAAAAGGGAAATCATTGGATGCAGAGGAATAGTTGAATTTGGAATGTGATTGAAATGAAGCGGAACCGGCAACAACATTCACATTGGTGGTGTAGGCATGGAAACTGCCAATCGACTGTGCTGCAAGCATGTGGAACCGGTTGTTCCAGTCGGGATTTGTCACCAGGTTGATCACCCCGCCAAAGGCGCCTGATGTTCTTGAAATACCTGCCGCACCATAGAGAATTTCAAGTCCGTCGAATTGTGAAACGGGTATCTGGGAAAAATCGACCTGGCCCAGCATCGGAGAATTAAGATTGATGCCATTCCATTCCACTTGCGTGTGCTGGGCTGTTGTACCACGAAATGATGGTGTGGCGAGACTGCCATTTCCATAAGATTTAATAAAGATCGTCGAATATTGAGAGAGAATCCGTGAAAGATCAGTATTCAGATGGTTGATCAGAAAACCGGAATCCATCTTGACCTTTTTAAACCCATAGTTGTCAGATGAATATTTTGATTTTATTTCAAATTCCGGCAGATTTAAGGTATCATGCGTGTTCTGGGCCTTGATCCGGATGCCGGTACAAAGAACAAGTGCCAAAAAGCAAAATAGAAATACATGCTTGGACAGGAGACTAATATTTAATGATCTTTTTTGTGACGGAAGCACCATCCTTCATGGTTAGATTGGCTAAATATATACCTGCAGGAAAAGAGGTCAGGTCGAGCACGGTTTTCCCTGCTATTCCGGAATCAATCAGCACATTTCCGGCAGGATCCGAGATTTTTACCCTGACTGCAGTAAAATCTACGGATTCGAAGGTTACCTTGTTAGTAACCGGGTTTGGATAGATGCGGATAGATATCAGCCGATGATCATCACCCAACGCATTCAATTGGTTATGGATCACACCGATGGCGTCAAGATCGAAGCCTCCGGTATCGAAAGGTGTCGGCCAGGGGTCATTCACTTTATGACCTTGTGAGTCGTAGGTGGCATAAGGTGTAAATAAGCACCCTCCTACATCAACGATCCTGAGGTAGTTGATCTGGTTCAGATCTATTCCCGAACTATCTTTAATATCCTCAAGATCGAAAGGTGTGCCATATGCATGCCTGTACTTCCCAGCCAGGTTATGAATTTTGGTTGCATCAATGGTGTCGAACGTGCTAATTTGTTGATTTTCAGTGATCAGGGAGATTGCCGGGAATCTGACAAAGCGTTGGCCATCAGAACTTACTTCAACAAAACCAAGTTCAAGGAAAGAATCCCCGAATGAATTTTCAAACACGGCAAAATCCGGGCCTAAGCGATTTACAATAGGACTGTCGAAACCAAGCAATGCCGAACCATGGTCGCCAAGGCTGACAACGAGATCATCTGCAGGTCCGCTTGCATAAAGGTAACTTCCGTAGGATGCTTTGTTTAAACCGTTGTATAGTATGCTGGTGTCAGAAATATTTATAAACCCTCTTTCAATGATGCATGTTGTAGCCCATCCAACAAATGCAGAACTGTCTTTGTGCATAGCCGTGGTTCCCGGTTGGCCTGCAGGTGGCGGATATTGTGCAAATAAAAATGCAGGAAACAGTAACACGTTGATAAACAGAATAATACGCGATATTAATATTTTTCTTGAGCTCATTTCAATATAAACTTGAAGATACAAAAGTAGAAAAAACCCTCCGTAATTATATATTTATTATTTTTGCTTTATCGGTTCTTTCCTCAATACAAGATTAATGAGTGTAAAACGTATCACTTCAATCGGCCTTTGCCTGATCCTGTTCTGCCTGGTAATCACCAGCTCTTCATGCAAATCGAGGAAGGCAAGCTGTTACTCTAACAGCCAGTACAAGACAAAGAACATGAAGAAGAACAAGAGCAGTTATGGAACGCGTTATGGATACAAGACCAAAGCGGTAAGAAAAGCCTATATCATCCGAAACAAAAGGAAGTAATCTTATCCTGATAAATCAGTTGGTTCATAAAACTCTTCATGATCGGGATAGTACATCGAACGCTTTGATTTGTCTAAAGGGAAAGTAAAAAAGGTAAGATTTCCCTCTGCACACAACGTATTATTTCTGTCATAAAGCAACACTACTATATCAGCCAGGTTCCTACTCATTTGTTTCAACTTAGACCGTAAAGTAATCGGTCCCTGATCCATTCCAACCGTCTTAAGATACCTGATTTCGGCTTTTGAGGTGAATCCAGCCGTTTTTACCTTTACATATACCGTCCAGCTTGCAATTTCGTCCATCAAGGCAGCCTGAATGCCTCCATGCAGAATATTGAAATACCCCTGAAAATTTGTTTCAGGATTCCAATGGCTCACGATTTCATCGTTCTCTTCGGTGAACTTTAGACGCAAGCCAAACTGATTGTCGGGAGAACAACCAAAACAATTGTATCCTTCAAGTTTCGTAAACGGGTTCTTTAATCGCTTCATTTAACAATGATATGATCGGGGAAGTTACTTTCTTTTAACCTCTTCTCCCTCCTTATACCTGATTACCATATCAACTTTACCCAGCTCATCATATTCGGTCCAGTTGCCATCTTTCTGACCATTAAGAAACTTCCCGGATATTTTCATCTTTCCGTTGCGGTAATATTCCCTGGATTCACCGGATAGTTTGTTGTCCTTATAATTATTGATCGATTGAATGGAATCATTCTCGTAATAGGTCTTCTGCAGTCCGTCAAAATTATTATTACTGTAATTGTATTCGGCAATCAACTGGCCATTTTTATTTTGCCAGACTGACCTTCCGTTTTTCATATCATCCTGATACATCGATTCCTCCTGGATTTTTCCATTGTCATAGTATTGACGATAGAGTCCATTTTTTTTACCGTAGGCATATTCAGTTTCGGATAATACCATATCGTTGAACTGGCTGTAGTATGTGCTTTGGCCATGGTTCAATCCATTTCTGAAATGTTCGATCAGTGATATCTTGCATTTACGGTCGAATTGAATGGCAATGCCTTCCTTTTCGCCATTAAGGTAATACTCGACCCTGTAGATATTGTTATTGGGATAATATCCAACCCAGTCATGCACCTTGCGTTCTGAAACATAGTATCCTTTGAAGGTAAGTTCTCCATGTTTCTCGATCCAATAGCCGGTCTTTTTACCATTTTGATCAGTCCTGTTCGCGGTATCAGGAAGGTTTATATCCCTGGCTGCTTCCTGGGCATTTACCTGTAACGTTATGACAACCATCATTGTCAGTAGGACAGAAAGGATTTTTTTCATGGGTTCTATGTTATTTGTTTACAAATTTATTGCAATTCCGCATATAAATCAAAGCTTTCAGCCCGATTAATCTTTACATTACAGAATGATCCGGGAATCAACACCTTACCCCGGTTATGGATCAATACTTCATTATCCACCTCCGGAGAATCATGTTCTGAGCGGGCAATATCAAATTCACCCTCACACCTGTCAACAAGTACCTTGATTATTTGTCCCACCTTATCCTGATTGAGCGAATGGGAAATGCTTTCCTGCAAAGACATCAATTCGTCGACACGCTCCGTTTTACGTTTTTCTGAGATTGAATCCCTGAGTTTAAATGCCCTGGTATCCTCCTCATGGGAATAGGAAAACACGCCAAGTCTGTCGAACCGGTATTCTTCAATAAAGTCCCTGAGTTCCCTGAACTCCTTTTCAGTTTCACCAGGATAACCTGCAATAAGCGTCGTTCTGATTGCTACACCGGGAATGGCCTCTCGTATCGAATCTACCAGTTTCCTGATACCTGCACCATCCATTCCCCGATGCATGGATTTGAGAATGCGGTCGCTGATGTGCTGCAACGGTATATCGATGTAATTGCAAATGTTCGAACGTGATCTCACAACGTCAAGCAATTCAGGAGGAAATCCATCCGGGTAGGTATAATGGAGGCGTATCCATTCAAGGCCTTCAATGTCAGCAAGTGAATCAAGCAACTCCGGCAGGCGGCGCTTTTTATAAAGGTCAAGACCATAATATGTTGTATCCTGCGATATGATATTGATCTCTTTGACGCCAGCCTGAACCAGTCGTGATGCTTCGGAGACGATCTCTTCCATAGGCCTGCTGACATGCTTTCCGCGGATCATGGGGATGGCACAGAATGAACACTTGCGGTCGCAGCCTTCGGCAATTTTCAGGTAGGCATAATGCGACGGTGTTGTCAGTTTCCGTTCTCCCAGCAGTTGTGATTTATATGTTCCCCCGATATGATTGATGATTTTTCGTAAATCGTTAACTCCGAAAAAAGCATCAACTTCAGGGATCTCCAATTGTAGCTTTGAAGTGTAACGCTCGGAAAGACAGCCCATCACATACACGCGGCCGATCTTGTTATGTTGTTTTGCCCCGACATATTGTAAAATAGTGTCGATGGATTCCTGCTTGGCATCGTTAATAAATCCGCAAGTATTGATAATGGCTGTATCGATATCGGCTGTATTCACCGGATCGAACACAATTTCATAGTTGTTGGCCTCCAACTGTTTCATCAGGAGTTCCGAATCGACCAGGTTTTTTGCGCAACCCAGCGAAACCAGCCCGATCCTGTGAGGTTTTGATTTTGTTTTCAAAAATATTGGGTTAATTGAATAAGCTGTCGACGAATTCAACGCGGTTGAATACCTGGAGGTCTTCGAGGCCTTCGCCAACACCGATATATTTTACGGGTATCTTAAACTGGTCGGAAATTCCGATGACCACGCCGCCTTTTGCCGTTCCGTCAAGTTTCGTTAGTGCGAGTGCATTGACTTCGGTAGCTGCGGTAAATTGCTTGGCCTGTTCGAATGCATTTTGCCCGGTGGATGCATCCAGGATCAGGAGCACTTCATGGGGTGCGTCCGGGATCAGTTTCTGAATAACCTTTCTGATCTTTGAAAGTTCATTCATGAGGTTGATCTTATTGTGAAGGCGGCCGGCAGTATCGATGATCACCACTTCCATATCTCGCGCAATGGCTGATTTTACAGTATCAAAAGCCACTGAGGCCGGATCGGCGCCCATGCCCTGGTTGATGATGGGGAACCCTACCCTGTCGGCCCAGATGGTGATCTGCTCAACCGCAGCAGCCCTGAAGGTATCGGCAGCGCCGATCAGGACAGACTTTCCCGATTTTTTAAACTGGTAAGCAAGTTTGCCGATGGTGGTTGTCTTCCCAACACCGTTTACTCCTACCACCAAGATGACATAGGGTTTTTTGTCGCCGGGGACAGAAAATTCAGTAAAATCCTGGAGGTTATTTTCCTGCAGGAGGGCTACGATCTCCTCCTTTAGCAGTTTATTCAACTCACTGGTACCAAGATATTTATCTTTAGTTGCGCGTTTCTGGATGCGCTCAATGATTCGCAAGGTGGTTGCCACACCTACGTCGGAAGTGACAAGGATCTCTTCAAGGCTGTCAAGGACTTCGTCATCAACCGTGGACTTGCCTGCGACGGCTTTTGAAATCCGGGTAAAGATGTTGGATTTCGTTTTTTCCAGTCCCTGATCAAGGCGTTCTTTTTTCTCCCTTGAGAAGATATTGAAGAGTCCCATAATACGAATTTATATATATAAAAAAAGCTCTTTTCCGGGGAAAAAAGCTTTTCAGCGGGGAAAAATATGATGTTAGTTTTCTTTGTTTGCCAAAAAGTCTTTCAGCATTTCATTGGCAACAATTGTTTCCCTGAAAACAAAAGCATCTGATTTCTGGGACTTGACCATTCGGATGACTTTTGTAAAATCCTTTCCGGAGGAGGCTTTAAACGAAGCAACTACTTTCTTTGCCATATCTTATGTTATTTAATTTCTTTATGAACGGTGATTTTCTTTAAATAGGAATTGTACTTTTTCAGTTCAATCCGCTCGGGGGTATTCTTTTTATTTTTAGTGGTGATGTATCTTGAAATACCGGGAATACCGGCGGCTCGTTGTTCGGTACACTCTAAAATCACCTGGATCCGTTGGTCTTTACTCTTCTTTGCCATCTTCTGACTCTTTTATTTTTTCGGGACTGCAAAATTAAACCATTTCTGGTAAAAAACAAAAATAATTCATACTTTTATTTCCTGTTTGGGAATACGCGTTAAATTGCACCAATGTTACAAAAGTAAAAACCTGATTACCTGGAAATCATATATCAATGGCTTTAAAGCCTACCTGCAATTGGAGAAATCGCTTTCGGCGAATTCCGTGGAGGCCTATATTCACGATGTGGAAAAGGTAACCCAGTATCTTGACCTGCAAGGTATGACGCTGAGCCCGGAAAAGGTGGAAAGGCATCATCTTCAGTCATTTCTGCAATGGATTACTGAACTTGGCATGACGGCACGCACCCAGGCCAGGGTGATCTCGGGATTGCGTGCATTTTATCGCTACCTGATCCTGGAGAACATCGTGCAACGAGATCCCACAGAACTGCTTGAATCACCAAAGATCGGCATGAAGCTTCCCGTAACACTCAATGTAAACGAGATAGATCAGTTGATCAGTCAGCTTGATCTCAGCAAGGCGGAGGAAAAGAGGAACAAAGCCATGCTGGAAACCCTTTACGGTTGCGGGCTCCGGGTCTCTGAGTTGGTCAACCTGAAGATATCGAACCTCTATTTTAATGACGGATTCATCAAAGTAACCGGGAAAGGCAACAAGGAGCGGCTGGTTCCGGTCGGTAGCGTTGCACAAAAGGAGATCCTGTTTTATTTATCGGACCTTCGGCCGCACATCCCTGTGAAGAAAGGGCAGGAAGATGTCTTATTTTTGAACCGGCGCGGCGCAGGACTCTCCCGGGTCATGATATTTACCATCATCAAAAGGCTTGCACTGCAGGCCGGAATCAAAAAGAAGATCAGTCCGCACACATTCCGCCACTCATTTGCCACGCATCTGGTGGAGGGCGGCGCCGACCTCCGTGCTGTGCAGGAGATGCTGGGACATGAATCGATCACAACGACCGAGATATACACGCACCTGGACAGGGATTATTTGAGGAGTACGATCATACAGTTTCATCCGAGAAATAGCGAAATGGTGAGATAGCGAAATGGTGAAATCGACTAACTTGCTGATATAAAAACGTCATGAATAACCAGAAACTCTTATTTGTTTTTTTCGCAGGGCTATTATTATCTGCTTCTATTAACTGTATTGGTCAAAGCTGGCAATGGGCCATTAGTTGCGGTAAGGGAATAAATGATGATTATGCCACGATTGCATCGGATAATTCCGGCAATATATATATGACCGGAAGTTATAATGGACTTGGCATTTTTGGGAATGACACCTTAATTTCAAGTGGGTTGGGAGGTCCTTATTTGCCAGTCATGTTTTGCAAGATCAATCCTACCGGATCTTTTCAATGGGTTAAAAGTATCATTGGGGAGCAACCTTCCGGTGCATTTGCTTCGGTTGCGATCAATAAAAACTTCAACAACATTTATTTTTATGGACAATATAGTGGGGATGTTACTATAGGTGGTTATAATTTACAGAGTAATACCGTTCAAATATTCCTGACCAGGTATGATCCTGACGGAAATTGCGAATGGGCAATACAGGCCGGTGGAAACGGGGCTGATTATGCTGACAAAGCCTGTGTTGATAACATGGGAAATATTTTCATTGCCGGAATTGTTTATGACACAGCCTCTTTTGACAGCATCATTGTTGGACCCGGAAATTATTTAGCAAAATATAATGAGCATGGGAAATGTCAATGGGCAAGGAGAATAGGCAACGGATCCTTCAGTACTCGAGGTATAACGACAAATGGCAGCCAGGTTATTCTTGTTGGTAAAGCAACCGTGAACTTTCCATTTTATTTCGATTCTTTTTTACTTGATCCGTCAGAGTCACCCCTTGTTGTAGCTTCTTTTGATACAAATGGAACGGGCCAATGGGCAAAAATTGAAGGTAAGGGATTAATAAATGGTATTATTAATACAGTGATTGACAGTAACAATAATTTTTATATCAGTGGCTATGGAGGGAATTTAATATTTGGAAATGACACAGTAATAAACAATTCTAGTTCTTTACAGCTTTTTTTAGTAAAACTCAATAATTTGGGAAATCCAATCTGGGCAAGAGAATCAAGCGGGTATAATAATGTTAATCCGACTCAATTAACATTGGGGATAAATAACAACATCTATATAACTGGGTATATATCATTCGTTGGTTTAGTAAATGCAACTACGTACTTTGGGAATTATTTTGTGACTATTGCAGATTTACCGATGAAGGTAGATATGCTTATTGTTGGTTATGATGATAATGGCAATTGTATTGGGGTTAACCAGGCACCAACTGATTATGCCCAAATGCAGCCTTCCGGTGGTACTTCTGTTGCAGCCGATTTAAATGGGAACTGCATTGTTGCAGGTCAATTTATCAATTCCACAAATTTCGGTTCGGATACATTAACAAGTCTGGGTAAAAGAGACATTTTCGTAGCTAAATATGGACCATTTTACGATGCTGGAATTGATGAAAGAACAACAAATAATCAACTGGTCATCTATGCCAATCCGAATGATGGTAAATGTTCGATCCTCCTCCCAAAGGAATTCATGCACGAACAAAATCTAACCTTGTCAATTTATAACAGCCGGGAAAACTCATTCGGCAAGTCCCATTGAATAGTAATTGTGAGAAATTTGTATTGAACATCTCCGCCGAAGGAGTAGGAATTTATTATGCTGCACTCACCAACGGTAAGAATATTTATTCCGGGAAAGTCATTATCCGATAAGATTTTTCACCATTTCGCTATTTCGCTATTTCGCTATCTGTTAAGCGGTGAGTCCGGCTCCTTCGCCATATGGTTATAAACCAATTTTTCAGTCAATTTCGGGAAAAATTTATTCAACAGCACGGTCAATTTTCCCTGGGAGGTGAGGATGAGGCGGTCTTTTTTCTTTTCAATGGCATGGACGATCCGCCGGGCAACTTCTTCTGACGTCATGAGTTTGCTTTCGTCGAGAGGGGTCTCTCCCTGGGAGGTGCCATCCTTCGACAGCGCCACGTTGCGGATGTTCGAGGCGGTAAATCCCGGACAGGCGATCAGCACATGCAGCCCCTTTTTCAGGTTCTCGATCCGGACAACTTCCAGGAATCCCTGCATGGCAAACTTCGAGGCGGAATAACCGCTCCGCGCGGGAAGTCCCTTATACCCGGCGATAGAGGAGACTCCTACCAGTGATCCCCTGGATTCAAGCAGGTAAGGAATGGCAGCTTTGGTGCAATATACCGTTCCCCAGAAGTTGGTGTCCATGACCCGGCGGAGCACATCAAGTTTTACCTCTACGAAGAGCGCCCGCATGGAGATTCCGGCATTATTCACAAGGATATCGATCCGTCCGAACTTCTCAATTGCTTTTTGGATCAGCGCTTCACAATCGGATTCTTTGGTGACATCGGTGCGGACATCAAGAATTTCGGTGGATAGTTTATACAGTGCTGGATCAGAAACCCCGGAGCGGGATGCCAATACCAGTTTTGCTCCCCGCCGGGCGAATTCAAGGGCAAGGGCCAGTCCGATGCCGGAAGAGGCGCCGGTGATGATAACTACTTTGTCTTTCATAACTAAATAGTGAAATAGTGAAATAGTGAAATAGCGAAATAGCGAAATAGCGAAATAGCGAAATTAATACATTTTAGGTTTGAAGTGATTTAGTATATTCGTGGATTAAAACCATGCAATGACTGAGCGTGAAATGTTCTACCGGCACTTGGGGCTGCCTTCGTTTAACCCGATGGGGCTGGAGATTGAAAAAGCGGAAGGCATTTACCTGTATTCAAAATCGGGGGAGCAGTATATTGATCTCGTGGCAGGGATCACTGTAAGCAATACAGGGCATCGTCATCCGAAGGTGCTTGAGGCGATCCGCGACCAGTTGGACAAGTACCTGCACCTCAATGTTTATGGTGAGTTCATCCAGACGCCGCAGGTGCGCCTGGCCGAACGGCTGGCAGGACTTTTACCTGATAAACTTGATTCGGTCTATTTTGTCAATTCGGGCAGCGAAGCCATCGAGGGGGCATTAAAGCTGGCCAAGCGGTTCACCGGCCGTACCGAGATCATCTCGTTTATTGATTCCTATCATGGAAGTACCCATGGCAGTTTGAGTATCCTTGGAAATGAGACACTGAAGAATGCCTTCAGGCCGTTACTCCCGGATGTCAGGCATATCGAGTTCAACAATTACTGCCACCTGGAGAAGATATCCACCCGAACTGCCTGCGTTGTCATCGAACTGGTACAGGCCGAAGCCGGGATCATCCCCGTGGAGGAGTATTTTCTGCACCAGTTGAAAAAGCGGTGTGCACGGGATGGCGCCCTGATCATTGTTGACGATGTCCAGATGGGGATGGGCAGGACAGGCAAACTTTTCAGCTTTGACCATCACGATTTTGTTCCCGACATCCTGGTGCTGGCAAAAGCGCTGGGTGCAGGCATGCCGCTGGGGGCTTTCATTGCACCCAGGAAGATGATGGATACGCTGGCATACAACCCGGAACTGGGACACATCACCACATTTGGGGGGCATCCGGTGAGTTGTGCAGCGGCGCTCGCCGGGCTTGAAGTGATCTTATCAGATGAGCTTATCCCCGAAGTTGAAATGAAGGGCAACATGTTTGTGGAAAGGCTTTCCGGACATCCGGCCATCTCAGAGATACGCCGGGCAGGACTTGCCCTTGGTGTTGATCTCGCGCAACCGCAAAAAAGAAACGACTTCATGAAAGAGGCGTTAGAACATGGCCTGATCATCGACTGGTACCTGTTCAAACCTGCGACGTTCCGTATTGCTCCTCCCCTCACGATCACCGTTGAAGAGATCGGCAATGCGTGTGATCAGATGCTATTGGCGTTGAATAAGGCAGAATGAAAGTTAAATAATGACCGTATATCTTTTACCGGAAGAACCAATTTTTCCTCCAGTCGATGAGGCGGAACCCGACGGGCTGGTTGCCATTGGCGGGGACCTTTCGCCAGACCGGTTGTTGCAGGCATACGTTCATGGCATATTTCCATGGTTCAGGGATGAGGAAGATGTGTACTGGTATTCCCCCGATCCGCGGATGGTTTTGTTCCCCGAACAGTTCAGAATTTCTGATTCGCTGAACAGGATTATCACTGGGAAACGATTCAAAGTGAAGTTTGATACTAAGTTTGAACAAGTGATCCGCAGTTGCGCGGCTGTTCCGCGACCCGGGCAGGACGGTACCTGGATCAGCCCGGATTTCATCAATGCATATATTGCGTTGCATAAGCTGGGATTTGCCCATTCAGTGGAGGTGTTTTCCGGAGAGGAGCTTGTCGGTGGTTTGTATGGTATATCCCTGGGCGCTGCTTTTTTTGGAGAAAGCATGTTTTACTCCATGAACAATGCTTCAAAAGTGGGATTCCATGCATTGGTTGAACGCTGCAGGGAATACGGGTTCAGATTTATTGACTGCCAAACGGAGACATCTCATCTGCTCAGGTTGGGCGCAACACTGCTTGAGCGTAAGGATTACATTTTACAACTGGAGGAAGCCCTTACCAAAGAAACAATCAGGGGTATCTGGAGATGAAAAACACCTCATCCCCTAAAGAATGGCGTCCCAAAAAGTCGTCCTCTTTTTTATTAATTGCCCTCGGGCCAGACAGCCTCGTTAAAGGTGATTGACGCCTAATCCCGTTAGGGATTTAATCTGGGTAGTGAATGATTGGAATGATGATTATTTCGTCCCGTACGGGACGAGATGAATGCGTTCGCTACAAAGCTACCCATATAAGGTGCCTAACGGCACAATGCTATTCATAAGCATCATGGGTTTAAAAACAAGAGGTTATCTCATGCTTTTGTGACAGCCTTTAAATAGGATCTGGTGACCAGGCAATCATTTAATTCCGAGTTTTTTTCTGATGTCTGCAGGGATGGCATTTTTATGGACCATGATATCCATGGTTTTCAGTCTGACAAAAGGTTCTGAAGCATATAAATAGCCATTGTAAGGACTACTTCCCTCGGTACCCCAGGAATTTTTGACCAGGTAATATTTTGTGCCGTTCTGATCTTTGGCAATGCCGGTGATGTGCATGCCATGGTCGTCGGTGGATTGATAGTTGTCGAATTCCAGTTGACGCATCTCCTGGGTGATCTTCTTTTCCGGGTTTGGTTTATCAAACTTAAAAAGAAGTTTATCTTTTTCTGCATCCGTCATTTTTGACCATTTATCGCTTTCCATACCAGCTATTTCGGTGGCATTTTTATCAGGAACTACCGCCACACCTGTTTTCCATGCAAATCCTTTTTCGCTGATGTCGGTGCCCCATACGACAGTATAGCCTGTATTGATCGAGTTATCAATCACCTGAATAAGTTCATCGAGCGGCACATTATAGATCTCGCCTAATTCCCAGTTGTCAGGGATTTCAATAACGAATTTTGAATAGAACGGATGATGTGTAAAAGAACCTATTTCAATATAATCGTCAGGGTTGAGACCCGTCATTCCGGCAAAAGATTTTGGCGTGTATTCCTTTCCCTTATAGGTGAATTTCTCCGGGACCTTTCCAAGGTAAGCATCAAGAAGTCCATTGAATCCCTTGTGCCATACAGGGGTGAGTTTTTTATTCGGATTCTTAAGAACAGCATCCACTGCAGCGCTCAGGACTGCATCCATTTCTCCATGGACCGGATTGGGTTCGTCGATGGTCATGCCGGTATAAGCCTCTTCGGGCATCATGCCATATTTCCTGAGAACCGTCGTTACATCATGCGCTGCCCCCCCGCCGCCAAAGTTGTGTTTGCCATTGAACCTGATGTATATCACTGCCTTATCAGCGTATGCATTTCGGACACAAAACATTTCCGACAGGTCAAAGGTGTCCTTGCCTGTACGAAGGAGTTCAGACTCAAGAAAAGAGATCGCCGAATAACTCCAGCATGTTCCCGAACGATACTGGTTCTTAACGGATGTGGCGGGAAGTTGTTTTACGGTCGTAAATACATAGCCGGAATCAGACTTTTTCTCTTTATCCTGGGCGACACCCGCTGTAAAAACAACAAAGAAAAGAGACGCAAAAAGGAATGAGAAGGGTGTTTTCATGTAAAATTTATTAAAGTAAAGATTAAATCGTGCAATGTAACTGCCGACTGCCGACTGCCGACTGCCGACTGCCGACTGCCGACTGCCGACTTCTAATTACGGCATCAAATGTAAGGAGATTACCCTAACGTTGCAAGAATTTTCTTTGACTTGGGGGAATTTGACGATGAACGATTAAAATCGTGACAGGTGACGTGTGACAGTATGGTAGGGAAGGTTGTCATGATTTCTTATTCAAACGGATGTGTGTTGTTGAAGTCGGGTCGGTAGAATTCGCTGCTTTCGAATTCCTGGATCCAGCCGTTGAACAAGCCACATTTTTCCATCTCTTCTGTCACTTGTCTGTATTCCGCTTTGGTAACCCCCCGGCCAAGTTGAGGATGGTTTTTAACCTGTTTGGTCGGGTAATATTGGGCCATAAGGGAAACGTGAATCCGGGGAGAAAGTTCTCCGGCCAGAAATCTCAAGACCGCAAGGCTGTTCGCAACCTGGCCTGGCAAAACCAGGTGTCGCACGATAATTCCTGATACGGCTGTATCGTCTTCATCTGTGATCAGAGCGGCACCCTTCTGACGATACATCTCTTTCAGCGCCTTTTTTGCAAACTCCGGATAATCGTGGGCGCCGGAGTATTTCCGGGCAATTTCCGGATCCAAGTATTTGAGGTCGGGCAGGAAGACATCAATGACACCTTCAAGGGTCATCAGGGTTTCAGCCTTGTCATACCCATTCGTGTTGTAAACCCAGACAGGCTTGTAGCCCAGCGATTGGATGATGCTGATGATCACCTTCACATGGGGAATAAAATGCGATGGTGAGACGAAGCCAACCCGATTGATTCCCTGGTCTAAGATCGTCGTTACCTGCCTGATTACCTCCCCGATCTCCATTCTGTATCCTGTCCGGCTGGCCTGATTGTCACTGATCTGGTGATTCTGGCAATAAATGCATTGAAGATTGCAATTGGTAAAAAAAATGTTGCATATCCCGTCTGTACCACTGATGGCCGGTTCCTCCCCCCTGTGGATACAAATAGAGCCGATGTTAAATGAAACATCGCTATTACACCAGCCAAGCCTCCCTGAAAGCCTGTCGGTTTGACAATTTCTTGGACACAGGGAACAATTTCCGAGTTCTTTTAATGGACCGGTAAAAGCATCAAAATTCAAAGGAGAGGACTGTTTTTTTCGCTATTTTTGACAAATCAAGTGCAAAACTACGGATAATGATGATGGAATTAAAGAAATACACGCATATCATCTGGGATTGGAACGGTACGCTGCTCGACGATGCGTGGCTTTGCGTGGATGTAATGAATGGCATGCTGAAGGAACGAGGCCTGGCATTGAAGACTGTCGCAGAATACCAGGAATTATTTGATTTTCCGGTGAAGGATTATTACGTAAAACTTGGATTTGACTTTGACAAAGAGCCATTTGATGAAGTCGGGCTGGAATTCATCATACGTTATAACCGGCGCCAGGGCGAAACCCGTCTTCACCCTGAAGTCCATGCAGTGCTTGCGCAGATGGCAACGCTGGGGTTCACACAGCATATTCTTTCTGCCCGTGAGCATAACGAATTGATCGCTGAGACCAGGTCACTTGGCGTATTCGGATACTTTAACCGTATCCGCGGCCTGGATGATCACTATGCCCACGGAAAGACCGATGTGGGCTTGCGACTTGTTGAGGAGATCGGAGCGGCTAAAACAAAGATCCTGTTTATCGGCGACACCCTGCATGATGCTGAAGTTGCTGCCGAACTTGGAATTGATTGCATTCTTATTCCCAATGGCCACCATAGTGAACAACGACTAACGCAAGTGAATGTACCTTTGATCTACTCCTTGAATGATTTAATTTAATAGTTATGACAACACTTCGTAAGATATTTATTTTCTGTATTTTATCTGTATTTATTGTTGTTATTAATCATGCTTTTCCCCAGGCAGTCAAAGGAGGAAGTACGCGGATGCACTCCATCCGGCTGAAAAAGGAACCAACTCCGGGAACAGCATCCAACGATAACCCGATCATTGTATTTGCCAGCCTACTGCCATACGAGGCATCAGGTATCGAAGTAAAATCTGCATATGACCAAATAAAAGAAATTGATGGATACTCAACAAGGTATCTTACGTTTAAGGAGCTGACGAAGCTGTCAAAAAAAAGTGGACAATTCTCTGTCATTTGGATCCACCGGCCTGACACTGCAGCTTTCACTCCCGGTGAAACAACGGATAAGCTACTCAAATTCTTACGGGATTATGTTGAAAACGGAGGCAAATTATTTCTTACGCTTCAAGCTTCCCATTACCTGAATTTTCTCGGATTTGAACCATCGAAGTTACAGGACAGCACGAAGTCCTGTGTTGATGACGGATATGGGCGACGGCTCGGGTTCCATGCCTTCAGGGATCATCCATTATTTACCGGCCTGAACGGAGGTGTCTATGTTTGCAGGCCTTCGCAAGATATCAAAACGAGCATCACAGGTTTTTTTCGTGATCATCTGCCTGAACAGGGCAAAGTGGTAGCGGTTGACTGGGATTACATTTTTTTGCGCGAAGATTCGAAACTGGTACTCGAATACACGCCAGCGAAGGGCAAAGTCATTGCGGTCGGGGGCTACATGGATTTCAGCCTTCCGAACAGCAATGCAGCTCATCTTACCATGTTCACTCAAAACTGCTTGAATTACTTACTGGGCCAATACGAGGGACAACCTGAATATTACTGGAATTATTCACCCGGAGTGGTCATGGACTGCCCTCCCCGGCCTGAAACGGATCAACTTCTTGTTGCTGTATCCCCTGCGGAAAAATGGGAGGAGCAACCTGATGAATATGCATTGCAACGGCGTTTTGCAGGTGAACATTTCTGGGATGTAGCCGGTGAACGACTGTTAACAATGGGCGTTGAGAACAGAGGAATTGAGGAGGTATGGGCACATCCTTTCATGGCGTTCCGGGATTACGAAGTCGGTATCAGGTTCAGCTATAAAGACAGCATTTTCTGGCTCAGTGACGAACGCCCTGAGATCGAGGTTCATCCTGCCTTTTTCCAACGGCAGTATAAATTCACCAGAGCATATCTTAAGGAATTGATTGTCAATGATCCATCAGAGCCGAACGGTGTAATCCATTATGAATATCGTGGCGTTTATCCTGCCACGCTGATCGTTAAGTTCAAATCAAATCTAAGGTGGATGTGGCCCTATTCCGAGCGGGTCACCGGATCTGTTTGTCATTCATGGGATTATGACTTGGATGCCATGACGATCCAGGACCAATCGGGTGATCTCAACCTGGTGATCGGCGGAACGAAAAAACCGGTTCAACACCTTTCGGGTCAGTTTGATGGCTTTAAATATAACGAGAAGGACAGTTCGTTTCATGGAATACCGACCGGGAAACTCCAGGTAGCTGGGTTGCTTTCTTACGATCTTTCAATGAACGACAATCTGGATGTCGTGTTCAGCGCTTCAAGTGAAGGATTCAACAAGACTTATTCGCAATTCAACAAGACGATCCATGAACCGGCGCAGATATACCGCAATGCGCTGGAGCATTCCAGGAATATTCTCTCAAAAAACCTGATGATCACCACGCCCGACCGGATTTTCAATACCGGTTACCGTTGGGCAATGATTGCAACAGACAGGTTCTTTGTCAACACCCCCGGAATGGGGAAAGCCCTGGTAGCGGGTTATTCAACCACCCGCCACGGCTGGGACGGCGGCCACAAAATTAACGGCAGGCCAGGTTATGGATGGTATTTCGGCCGCGATGCCCAATGGAGCAGCTTTGCTTTGCTCGATTATGGTGATTTTACAAAGGTGAAGTCCCAACTTGAATTCTTCAACAAATACCAGGATCTGAACGGGAAGATCTTCCATGAAGCCAGCGCTTCAGGGGTGATCCATTACGATGCCGCCGATGCTACTCCATTATATGTAGTCCTGGCAGGAAAATACTTCCGTCATACCAACGATACTGCCTTTCTGCAGGAAACATGGCCCAATATCAAGCGAGCCATCAACTTTTGCTTTTCAACGGATACCGACTTTGACCATCTGATTGAAAATACAAATGTAGGCCATGGATGGGTTGAAGGCGGTGAATTATACGGCTCACATGCCACAATTTACATGGCCGGTGCATGGGGAGCTGCCTTGACCGAAGCATCGAATATGGCCAGGTATTTGAAAGACCCGGATGCAGAAAGTTACCTTTTGGAAGGCGGGATACAGCATAAGATAATCGACAATGACTTCTGGAATGACCAGCAACAATTTTTTGCGTATGGCAAAAACAAGGATGGTACCTTTCGCCGTGAACAGACTATCCTTCCTGCTGTTCCGATCTATTTCGGATTAGCCGACCGCGAAAAAGCTACCATCACATTAAAGAATATTGCCGGAAATGCCTTTACCACCAACTGGGGCGCACGGATATTGCGGGAAGACAGCCCATGGTTTAAGCCGACCGGCTATCATTACGGCAGTGTCTGGCCATTATTTACAGGTTGGGCCTCCCTGGCAGAATATGCCACAGGCAATCCCATCCAGGGTTTCTCTCATCTGATGAATAACCTGAATGGCTACAGGAACTGGGGACTTGGTTTCGTGGAAGAGGTTTTAAATGGAGCTGAATACAAGCCTTCGGGGGTGTGTGCCCACCAATGCTGGTCGGAAACGATGGTCTTGCAACCAGCCATTGAAGGAATGCTCGGAATGGAGATCAGCGCACAGGAGAATACAATTTTCCTGGCACCGCAATTTCCTCCGCAATGGGATACAGTGAGCGTTCAGAATATCAGCATGGCCGATCAATTGGTGGATATGCAGTTCACACGTTCAAATGGCGTATGTAGATATCAATTTTCACTTAATAGTGGAAACCCGGTGAGGATAACGTTTATGCCAGGTTTTGCCGCAGGAACAAAATTTACACGGGTGATGCTCGATGGAAAACCGGTTCAGTTCACCTCATTTAAATCAGACCAGTCGATGACAATAAACGTTTCATTTACCCTGAATCAGACCTCAAACCTGATCGTGGAAACTGAAGGAGGAATTTCTGTACTGCCCGTTGTTTTAAATCCAAAACCCGGCGATGCAGCGGAAGGCTTTAGGATTCTATCCACTTTCCTTTCTGAAAGTCTGTACCAGGTTGAAACAGAAGGAAAATCAGGGAGTTCGGATACGCTGGAGTTCTGGTCAGGTGAAGGAAAACTACTTCATGCTGAAAATGCCAGGTTCCTCGATCAAACCGGAAATATTTACAGGTTTTCAGTTGATTTTGACCGGTCAGAGTCTAAATACGTAACTAAGACGATCACTATCAATTTGAAATAATTAAAAACGTATGCGGAAATTCAAATACATTATATGCGTAATCATATTGCTGATTGCAGAAACCGGAGCAGCACAGTTTCTATCACATCTTAATGCGGTCAGAACAGATGCAATTTATACGACTTATGCGGCACCGCCGGAACGGTCGGATTATAAAACGGATCAGGGATACCAGTTTCAATGGTTCGATGAAGAATCGGGGGTGGAATTTATTTCCAATGACGGGCCGAATCTCGGTCTTGCGTTTAAATATGGAAACAGGCTGGTTTTCAAACTTCAGGAGCTTTACAAGGAGCCTATAGTGACAATTTCATACAGTGATCTGATGAAATATTTTTACTATCCGGTCAGGGGATTGCGTGTTGAGGTGTTTTTTACCGTATATAGTTCGGAAACCGTGCTTGTACAATACAGGATGGTGAATGAAGGCCGGGTACCACTATCGTTTACACTTATACCCTATTGTTATTTTCCTTCAACGGATAGCATTCTCGACATTGACCACCAGTTTTATCCCAAAGGTTTCACATTTCCGATATGGAAGAAACGCGACCAATGGATGGTTGACCACAATATTCCGCTGGGTGAGAACATGAGGGGATTATGGACTGTTACCGGATGCACCAACATGGCAGAATGGGCGTTTATCAGGAATACCTCCATGGATAATGGTCATGATCACGGGAATCCTTACCTGGAATTGTTAACCTCTATGAAATATCAGAAGCGTACCAGCCAGTATATTCAAGGGATCATCCGCAGCAGGGAATTTACCCTCTACCCTGGTGATGCCACCTCGTTCAGGACGGAGATCACCCTGGAGATGAAGCATGCCGGAAATCGTTTTATTAAAAGCATGACGCCTAAAAACCTTGATTTAGAGAAATTGGTTAAAGCCGATGAGCAAGCCTATTCAAAAATCCCAAAACTGAATTTTAAGGATAAAGACCAGGAGATGCTATACTGGAGCGCCTTTTCACTTATGCGGCAATGCATGATGCCGGCCGAGGGCGAATGCCGGCACAATTACTATGTTTTTTCCCGTGAGCCCAGATGGGGATGGGGATATGGCGGACAGGTCTTTCATGAGAGCCTGGCAATGATGGCATACGCCTATATGGATCCACAGGGTGCAATGAATTCCCAGCGAATTTTCATGGATCGACAGAGACCCGATGGTTATATCAACTACCGGACTGGACCTTATCTGAATGAAACCATCGAAACCAACGGAAAACCAACCAGTTCGGCGCCATGGTTCAATTACGAAAACCTTGAAATCTACAAGATTACTGGTGACCGGCAATTTTTAAAGGAGGCTTATTCTTCGGGGAAAAAATTTTATCAATATTATCTGGACAACCGCGATGTCAACAACAACGGTTTATATGAATGGGGTGGCCAAGCAGAATTGGAATCTGTTCGTGATGCCCGGGTGGCCGTTTGGGATAAAGTCGGACCGGCCGGCAATTTCGAAGGACCTGACGTGAACTCGATGCTGGTGATGGAGGCAAAATCACTGGCAGTTATGGCAAAAAAATTGGGGTTGACCGCAGAATCGAAAAAATGGCAGGATGATGCCATAGCCAGGTCTGCAAAGATCAACAACACCTTGTGGGATCCTGAAACGGAATTTTATTACAATGTTAACAAGAAGGATCAGTCATTCACCTTCAATTCGCCAAATGATTTGAAAATCAAAGAGATCATCGGTTTTCTGCCCCTATGGGCAGGGGTTGCGTCTAAAGAACAGGCAGCACCGCTGGTTGAAAAAATGCAGGATCAGTCTGAATTCTGGCGGCCGTATGGAATTCCATCGTTGTCTGCGGCAAACGACTATTATTGCCCGATCGGGTATTGGAACGGACCGGTATGGGGTCAATGGAACTATCTGCTTTACCGCGGACTTCGTGACTATGGCTATATCAACGTCTCGGATCAGCTTGCCAGCCATGTCCTAGACAATATGATCTGGCACCTGAAGAAGGACCATGCTTTCTGGGAATTTTACAGCGCCGATGACCACCAGGCGGGTTGGAACAAAAGCTATATCTGGGCCGGGATTGCTACAAGGTTTCTGATTGATGAAATGAATGTTCAATAAGGATCAGTAAATTATTTTAATGAAAAAAATAACACTCGTTATCCTTGTGTTTTTATATGGATTGGCAGCAGGGGCGCAGCAATTCAAGCCCATTGAGGATTACATGCGTATCAGCGCAAAAGCGGATGATCCCTTGTACACAACATATGCTGCGGCCATGTCCCGCTCCCACCTTTATGGCGACAAAGCCTACAAAATGGATTACTATTCCGATGATCGTCCGTTAAGTTATTCGTCTGATCATGCCGGTAGGATGTTTTGCATCTGGAAGGTGGATGAAGTCGTTATTCCGCGGATTGGTGAATTCCTAGTCAAACCGACCGTGAAGTTCTCCTTTCCGGATATGGCCATCCTCGAGTATGAGCCGTTCCGCGGGATTCGCGTGAGCGAAACATTCTTCGTTTACAGCTCCGCCATAGCCATGGTGGATATGGTGATAAAAAATACAGATAACATTCCGCATGAAGTGACGGTGTATCCGGTTCTGGAAACCGGTAATGATTCTTTGGAGATGGTCCGGTTCGATACGATATCTGATGGATTTATAACACACCGGTATGAAAGCCCCTATCGCCTGATCAGCAGTCTGAAAACGGATTATGGCTATCCGACCAGGGTAAGGGATTTCTTTACAAGCAACCGGAGAAGTGTATCTCATGGTGGTTATAACGGTGATATGGATGACTTTTACAATGTGGTAAAGACCGATTACTATTCGAACAAGCGGGTCGATTCGCTGAATATGAAATCAGAAGGTCTTGTTGATTTCATCGCATTACATTTGAAAAAACGATTAAAACCGGGAGAATCGGTCAATTTCCGGTACCTGCGTGGTTTTCAGGACAGGAAAGATGACCAAGCCCGACTTATTCGGGCAGTGGACTCCGTTAAAAATTTCCTGCTTAAAACTTATTATGAAGACAACCTGATCCTTTTCGCAAAAATTCCCAGGATATCGTTTAAAGATGAGCAGAAAAAACTGGCTTACCTGAGCGCATTCAACCTCGCCCGTGGATGCATGTATCCGCCATCGGGAAAAACGAAGTATAACATTTATGTTTTCTCACGTAACCCTTTATGGGGATGGGGACACGGACACCAGGTGCTGCACGAATCACTCAGCATGATGGCTTATGCTTTTCTGGACCCGAAATCGGCAGAAGGATCCCAGCGGGTGTACATAGAACAGCAACGCGAAGACGGTCTGATCGCTTACCGGCACGGCCCGCGCGGGCTGCAGGATTACCCGCATAAAAATATGTCAACCACCTCCGCCCCGTTTTTCAGTTGGATAAATCTTGAAGTTTACAAGGTTGGCAAAGACCGGCAATTCCTTTCCGATGCCTATAATTCCGGCTCAAGATATGTGGAATGGCTGATCATTAACAGGGATACCGATCATGATGGCACTTTTGAATGGGGGCCTAACGGCATCATCGAAAATGTACGCGATTGGTACAATGCAGTATTCCAGGTATCTGCCGAGCGGTACCTTGACGTTGACAAGGAAGATATTTCAGATGAATTGGAATGTCTTGATCTTACCCTGATGGTTATTATGGAAGCGAAAAGTCTGGCAAAAATGGCATCCATTCTCGGTAAATCCGTTGAAGAAAAAAAGTGGCTGGAATTTGCTGAAAGAACATCAAAACTGGTCAACGAAAGGATGTGGGATGAAACGACCGGGTTTTATTATTCTGTAAACAAACAAGATCACACGTTCCAATTTATGACCCGCGACCTGAAAAGACAGGAGATCATCGGATTCCTGGCATTGTGGGCAGGGGTCGCCCCTAAGGACCGTGCAGCAAAGTTGGTTCAGACACTTACCGACACGACAAAATTCTGGCGAAAATACGGTGTTCCAACCCTTTCCGCGCAGGATCAATGGTACAGTCCTAATGTTGATTATTGCTGCAAATGGAACGGACCGGTGTGGATGCTTTGGGATTACATGGTGTATGCCGGACTGAAGCATTACGGTTACGATGAACTGGCGCATCAATTGGCGGATAAAATGGTCAGCGCCGTGACATTACAATTATCGAAGAACCATAACTACTGGGAGTCATACAGCCCTGATAACGAAACACTTAATTGCCCACCAAACTACATATGGAATGCCATCATCGCTAAATTGCTGATTGACGAAAATCAGAAATAGCTTACCTTTGCTGGATGAAAGTCTCTTTATGAAAAAGTTTTTTTTCCTGCAGGTTACTTTTGTATTGATTATTTTGATGTGTTTATCATCATGCAATACAGGCTTCCGTGCGGATATTGAACACTTAATGTCGCCGGCAGCCCTCCCTTATCTTAAAGATAGCAAGCTGATTCAGGTATCAAGCGCCGATACCTCCGGGGGTAATAATGACCGGATCAGTATTGCACCCGGTAAAAAAGTGACCATAATGGAGGTTGAAGGACCGGGGATGATCGTGCGAATGTGGTTTGCCATCCAATCACGCGATCCATATTTTCTGCGCAGGATCGTTATCCGGATTTTCTGGGATAATGAATCGAAACCGTCGGTTGAGGCGCCGATCGGAGATTTCTTTGGATGCGGATTTAAATACAACCAGTATGTTTCACAATATCTTGGGATGACCAGTGGCGGCTATGTCTGCTATTTCCCTATGCCATTTGAACGGTCTGCCCGTATTGAGATCGCCAATGAAACCAGGCAGGAGGTTTACGGGTTTTTCTACCAGGTCGATTACCAGAAATTCGAAGCAGCCCTGGAATCCGATGTGGCCTATTTTCATGCCCAGTGGAACAGAAGCATCCGGACCAATTACGATTCAAATTTTGTAATACTTAAAGCCGCGGGCAAGGGTCATCTTGTTGGCGTAAACCTCAATATCCAATCATACGACGGCAGGCTAGGTTTTTTGGAGGGCGATGAAATGATATATGTAGATGGAGAGAAGAGGCCATCTATACACGGAACCGGAACTGAGGACTATTTTTCAGCCGGATGGTATTTCAACGGAGGGGAATTTGCAGGCCCCTACAATGGATTGATTTATAAAAATGATACCCTTGGCCAGATTGCTGCCTACCGCTTTCATATCATTGACCCCATTCCATTTAAGAAAAATATTAAGGTAACTATTGAGCATGGGCATGGTAACCAGGATATTGCCGATTACAGCTCAATGGCATACTGGTACCAGATGGAACCCCATAAACCCTTTCCTCGTTTTCCCATTGCCGGACAACGCATACCGCTACGGATTGTTAAGCCGGCCAGAATGTTTGAGGCAGAGAAGTTGAAATTTATGCTCGGGGGCTTAACCTCCAAAGTGATGGACATGTCGAACGAAGGACCAGAATGGGGTGAAAACAAACAAATCGTTATTGAAGCCCGCGATAAATCATCGTTTAGTCTGAATATCAACGGTTTAAAAGAACCGGTATATGATATGATCCTCTACTATTCTTTGGGTCCGGAATACGGCAACGCTGATATTTATGTCAACAACATCAAGGCTGGCGCCATCGCCGGGTATTCTCCGTATGTCCTGCCAAACGGAAATGTGACACTACCCGGATTGACAACACTGACAGGTTCAGTGGATATCCGTTTTGAAGTTACAGGAAAACATGATCTTTCAAAAGGATATCTGATCGGACTGGATGGTGTGAGCATGGAACCCAGGCGCGTTTATATCCCTGAATGGCAACTTCTTGGTCCGTTTCCAAACCCTCAGAAGTTCGGTTCATTGCGGCGTGGCATCGATTCCGTTTACCTTCCTGAAATAGCCATAAACCGTGAGAAGATCTACCGCAGCGCATCGGGGAAACCTATTCAATGGACATACGTACAAACACCTGAGAATGGTTGTTTATCGCTGCTTGACTATGTAACTCCGCATGATCTGGTGGTCACTTATGCATTAACCTATGTTTACTCACCCGATATTCGCAACACAACACTCTTCGTTGGAACTGATGATGGCGGAAAGGTATTTTTCAATGGGAAACAGGTATATCGTTACCTCGGAGAGCGCGTTGCCGAACCCGACCAGGATGAAATTGAATTGACGATGAAACCCGGATGGAATACACTTTTATTGAAAATCGAAAATAATTATGGCGCCTACTGTTTTTATGCAAGGCTGCTTAACGCGGATAACAAATTGATTGTAAGCGCCAACCAGGAAATGCCACCCGAAAACAAAAAATGATACGGTTAAACTTCAATAGCTTTTTGGTACCAGCTTTAATGCTGATCCTTTCAATATCCGGACATCGTGTCGCATCAGGTCAGTCCTCTGTTAAACAGGGACCTGCTGTGCCTGTCAATTTCTGTATTGATGCCGATGAAATGGAACTTTTCCTGCTGATCAACGAATACCGGCAACAATACGGCCTCCCTCCCATTCCGCTTTCAAAATCGCTCTGCCGTGTTGCCGTATTTCACGCCAAGGATCTGTTTCTCAACCATCCCGAAGACAGCCCCTGCAATTTCCACTCGTGGTCAGATAAAGGGTTCTGGACTCCGTTCTGCTATCCAAAAGATGAAAGCAAGAAAAATTCGGTTTGGGATAAGCCCCGTGAATTGACAAAATATCCATCCAGGGCATATGAGATAGTTTACTGGGAGAACCATCCGCTGGTCAGGGATACGATCATCATGGTCTGGAAAATGGAAGAATACTTCAACGATTTTTTATTAAACAAAGGAAGATGGCAGGGCAAGACCTGGAACGCGATCGGGATCGCTGTTTATGAAACATATGCCTGTGCATGGTTTGGAGAGGCTCCCGATCCTGAAGGCGAAGCAGTTGTTTGTGGCAGTCAACCTGTGAAAAAAGTTAGAGAACCGGCTGTAACACCGCTAATTCCTTCAACATCAGTTGCCACCGGGGATTCAGTTTCGTCCGCATATTATATCATCGTAAAAACGAACCTGACTGAGGATGCAGCCAACAAGTTGGTAAATACCTTAAAGACTGGCGAATATCCCGGCGCAGACATCCTGAAATTTGATGGTAAAATACGTGTATCTGTCTTTGGATCACCCGATAGGGCAACAGTCACTGCGAAGCTGAAGGAAGTTAAGAAGACTTATAAGGATGCCTGGTTGCTGAAGAGGTGATGTGAAAACGTGACACGTGACGGGATTTGTTCCCTGTTAACTGGACTCACATGATTAGCTCATGATCAAAATGGAACAATGATGAAAAAACAATCTGCAACATTTTTTCTTTTAATGGCCTTCAATTCAGCCATTTTTGCCTATTCAGGGGAAGTGATCAAATCGTTTGCCACACCGGGCAAATATTCCACCGGTCTTTGTTTTGATGGAACAAACCTGTGGCTTGCCGATCGGGAAACTGATAAAATATATTGCATCAGCCCCGAGACCGGTAGTGTGATCAGGGAAATAGAATCTCCGGCCTACTGGCCCATGGGATTGGCCTGGGACGGCGAATTTTTATGGAATGCCGATTACAGGGGCAGGACTGACAAATCGGAAGACCTTGATGGGATGATCTTTAAAATTGACCCTAAAGATGGGACTATTTTAAAAACGCTCCAGGCGCCTTCAAAAAGTCCAAAGGGTTTGACCTGGGATGGAAAATATCTATGGTGCGTGGATGATGTATCTGATAAGGTCATTCAGTTCAGCCAGGTAGATGGTACGACCATTAAATCGTTTCCTTCACCGGCAAGCGATCCTAAGGGAATAGCCTTTGATGGCAAATATTTGTGGATTTCAGACAGGGAAACTGATGAAATCTATATGGTTGACCCTGCAACAGGTTTTGTAATTGTTATTCTGGATGCTCCCGGTAATTACGTGCACGGCCTTGCCATGAAAGATAATACGTTGTGGGTCGTTGATTACGAGGACGATAAAATCTATCAGTTAAAAATAAGGGACAGTCAAAAATTCATTCGTAAAGACAAACAGGTCCATAAGGTAACCTTTAATCATAATGTTACCTGTTACGGACCCGGCAAAATTTTAATCCTGGATGTGCATATTGCCTTACCTGAAAACAGGGATAATC
Organism: Bacteroidales bacterium; assembly: GCA_030681475.1. Taxonomy (GTDB): domain Bacteria; phylum Bacteroidota; class Bacteroidia; order Bacteroidales; family FEN-979; genus CAIVAT01. Next base: position 63,008 of record JAUXWT010000103.1, read on the forward strand.
AAACGATTTTAGGAAAATTTGAATACAGTATTAATCCAACGCAGATTTTAACTGATAAATGGGGACAACAAACTGCTTTATTTCATTTTCAGGAGTTAAAACCCGGTGATAAAACAGAGATTAAAGTTACATCTGTATTTGAATCTTACAATGTCCGCTACTTTATTTACCCGGAGGAGGTCGGTTCATTAAATGACATCCCAAAAGATATTATGGATAAATATCTCCTCGATGATGAGAAATATCAGATAAATAGCAAAATTATACAGGAAACGATCAGGAAGGTTGTTGGCGATGAAAAAAATCCCTACTGGATCATGCGGAACATTCATCAATACTTAATCGGTCATCTGCAATATATCATGGATGGCGCCTGGGATACGGCGCCGACAGTGATCACCAATGGACACGGTTCGTGCTCGGAATATTCTTTTGTTTTTATTGCGCTTTGCAAAGCGGCAGGCCTTCCGACAAGATATGTGGGTTCGACATGGGATAGAAAGGAGCTTGCGTACATGGATGACGTGTATCACCGGTGGGTTGAAGTTTATTTACCCAATTATGGCTGGATACCAACCGATCCAACCCATGGGGACAGGGTATCACCACGCGATCAGGCGTTTCCGATCGGCCTTGTTCGCAGTGAAGCGCTCATCACCACACAATCGGGCGGAGGGTCATCAACCCTGGAATGGACATACAACAGCAACGAAAGTTACACCACCGAACCGAAAACCAATATCGACATAACCCATTATGCCGATTGGGACAAAGTCGAAAATCACTCGCCACAAAAATAACAATGAGGAGTTTTGTCACGCGTCACGCGTTCCGCGTCACGACCTTACCAGCCATCCTTCACACACCTGAACCCCACCGTGGCATTGCGATCGAGGCCGGGGGCGATCAGCAGCAGCATTTCAGGATGATCGGCTGGCAGCGGGCCTCCTGTAACGTACCAGATGCTTTGTGTCGGATGGTAGTAACTTCCCCCTCGGATGATATTAAAATAATAGCTCCCATTGTCGTAAACATCGTCGGTCATCTGCCACACATTTCCGATCAGGTCCATCACACCGAAAGGACTTGCACCAGAAGGAAATCTGTTAACGGGGGTAGGAAAATTGAGATTGTAATTGCATCGCGTTGAATCCATGCTGCTCCCCCAGGGATATTTCCGCATGTCACCGCCCTGTGCCGCGTATTGCCATTCCGACTCGGTTGGCAACCGCTTGCCTGCCCATTCAGCATATGCCCTGACATCGTCAAGGTTCACAAAAACGACCGGTTGGTCTTCCTCCCCTTCCGGTGGCAATCCATTGATCCAACGCTTTAAATAATTTGCTGTATCAGTCGGAATATAAGCTGTTTGATCAATAAATATTTTAAACTGCGCATTGGTTACAGGGTACTTATCCATGAAAAATTGGTGCATGGCAAGGGTCACCGTATCGCTAAGATCAGGCAATGGAATAAACGGGTCGAGGGTGTTCGGTTCTCGTTTTGTATAGTACCTGAAATTTCCGGCAGGGATTAGTACCATATCTTCCGGGACCTCTTTAGCCAGTTGTGTTACCCCCGGCTTGCTTATCAGCAACGGAATGGCCTGACCGGGCATTATTATCATTTCGTCATTAAGTTCACTGCCGGTAAAAAGTTGTATCACGATTTTGTGAAGGGGTTTTTGGAAAAGACTCCGGTAATCAACCGATACACCTGACACGGGGTACACGTATTGCTTTGACCGGTAGCCAGGATCACCGCCGGTCAGGACGATCCTTTCACCTGCAGAAGCTTTGAAAGTAATCGTACTACCTGAAACGGTCACATCAAGAAGTTTAGGAAACACTGCAATACAGCCAACATTTCCTTCGCGGCGTGTATTCAGCCAGGCGGCATCAAAGGCTTCGATCTTTACCGGCAGAAAAACCTTCTCCCCGTTCATCACGGGTTTAACCTCCTGATGATTCCAAAGGTCAACAAAGTGATACCTGCCTATTATTTCTGCTACCAAATGCGCCCCGGAATTGTCCGAAAACTCAAACAGTTGTCCGTTGTGTCCCCTTGGATTGGCGCTGTAAATTGTAAAAAGTTTTTTTCCCTGCGCTTCCCAACTGTTCACATAAACAGAATCAACAAGAGTGTTTAACAGGGGATCAAAGAACTCATTGCTGAACACAGCGCTGTTTTCCCTTAGAATTCGCGTTGTACGCCCAAGATAAGCGAATTCTTCCCCGATCCAATCCGGCCTGCCGGGACGCATGGTATTGATCTCCACACCATAACCGTTGAAAAAAGATATGGTCAGTTCACGGTGCAGGCGGTCATCGGCAAGTTGTAGCACCCTGAAAATGGCAAAATCGGGTTTGATCAACTTATTCAGGTTTAAAGGGGGTGGCATCACCAGCGCATCGTGAACGCGCCCGGAGACAATTCCCGGCATATCTTTCGGAACAGCCATTCCTTCGCTGTACATGATTATACCCGGCTTTACACCGTCGGCGGCAGCCTGCAACTCCCGGCTTGAAGCCCCCCGGGTATCGAGTACTACGCCATCTGCATCGGTTGCCCGCAACAAGTCTTCCATCCCTGTTAATTGTTCCTCTTTCCGGGTTCCTTCATCCCATGGATTATACGAGATAAAGTATTTTTTTCCGGCATCGTGAACGAAATCGACCTGTTTACGTAGTTCCTGCAGCCCGCCCGGCAAATCGCGGTACATATCCCACTGGTTCCGCTGATCAAGTCCCAGTCTCGGCCAGGTCGGCCAAAGGGTAAAGATATCATATCCACCTGTAAGTGAGTCATATTCAAAGAGACTCTGATAAAATGTGTACTTCTGCTGTGCGTAATCATAATATTTTTTATCCCAGGCAAACTGAAGCAGCATGAGATAACTTGTTTTCATCCAGGTAAGGTCGTTGCGCCTGAACATACTGTTGTCAAATTCAGACAAATCATAAAGCCACCTTTCCTGGAACACTATCCGGAGTCCTGCATGCCAGTCCCCGCTGTGACAGTCAGCATAGATCGTATATTCCGCCCATCCGCCGGGTTTGAGGGTGACCATCCATCGGTCAATATCAGATTTATCCTTGTCCCGGGAACCCCTCCGCGCCAGGGCGGTCAGCGATAGCGTATCATCAACACGGAGACTGGCAAATCCAAGGTGCCAGGCATTGTCGGGAAGCGCCACACCTATTGGGCCATATCCCGGGCGGTAAAGACGCGACCGGCAAAGGTATTTCGGCCACTCCTTTGTTCCTGCGCCGGTGATATAAACTTTATTTTTACTTTCACCAAGAGGTACCAGGTTTTCAATGCGGTGGCTGATTTTTCCATGATTCATGAACCGGATGTTGTACTTCAACCCGGGTTTGAAATTTTTCTCCTGAACAACCCAAACGTAGATATTATCTGCCAGGGTAAAGTACAGCGTATCGTATGAGAAACGGACATCCCTGCATGACTGGATGAGGACACTGTCAACGACCACTGAAAAAAGCGGTTGAGGCTCTGGAAAACGTATATTCCCGGAATGTTGTGTAATGATCGAACTGATCAGGAAAGGGTTTTTCTGATCAAATACCAGCCGTTGCACATTATCCTGCGAAAATAAAATTACCGGAAATAAGACTAACGCAAACAACCAGGGGAACTTGTTTAACATCAGACATCCAAGACCTACTGTTGAAAATCAGGGAGTAAGCGATTGATTAACGTAAAAAGAAAATCCGTTAATTTGCAGCATGGGACAACTACTACTACCATTATTTCCAAGAGATACCGTAATGATCACCCCGACTTTA
>JAUXWT010000104.1 GCA_030681475.1 Bacteroidales bacterium
AGTCTTCACGAAGGAATGCAATGGGGTCAGAAAGCAATCAGTTTCCGTGTCTGATCTGCGTCCGGGTGTTTACTTTATTCATGTAACGACGGGTGGTGGCAGGGAAGCACTGAAGTTGATTAAGTTGTAATACCCCATCCCCCTGACCCCTTCTCCTCAAGAAGAGGGGAGCAGGCCCCTCCCTGTTTGAGGGAAGGGTTCGGGTGAGTAAAAGAATTCATATTTTAGTGTTTGGTTAAGCCGTTCCGGGAAACCGGGGCGGTTTTTTACAATTATTGAACGATCAGTGAAAATCGAATAACTTCCAATGAAAATCGAATAGTGAATAACGAAAAGTTGGTACATAGCTGACTTTTCACTTTTCTTCATTCATTTTTCACTGAATGGAAAAATCGCTCACTTTGACCAGCCTTCACCGGTACAATCTGATCACCATTCCTTATTGACTGCCAGGATGATACGGTGTTCAATAAAAATCGACATAGGGTGGAAAGAAACTCCGATTTTTCCTGATCGACTGCAGTGCAGCCGGGGAAACAAGTCCGGTAAACAATCTCGCCATCCGGGTGGCGGCCGTGAACGGCATGGATACCTCCTGGAGGTATCATCACCGGATCAGGCACTTGAAAGCCGAAGTGTTGGCGAAAATGCAGGACCTGATCCCACAAATCGCCCCGGGAGCACTGGATGCATTCATTGACATGGCGCTCCGCCTGGTAAGGCGAATAGCACGTTAGGTGCTGGTAACGGGATTTGGCAGCAGCGAAGAACGTAACAGGCAATCCGTAAACTGGTCGCCACGGAAGCTGCATTGCTTTGTGGGTGGTACCGAATCATACGAACCCGGGGTAATAGGGGAGGCCATGGTGCAAACCCGGCGGCAGGCATGGCTGTACTATGCAGAGTTGAAAAGGCTGGAAGAGCGTATCAGTTACCTGGCCGGGTATGCCATCTGCTTTTCCGGCACTTCCAGGCCGGAAAAGAACGCCAGGCCGGAAGGCAAGATACGGCTTACCTGTACCGTAGCCTTTTTTTGTGCCATGATCAGGGTTGCATATGACCGTAACCTTATCGAGGTTCCAAACGTCTCCGGATTCTGCAGGCAGATCTCAGAGAACTTCTGTACCGCCCGTCAAAAGAATCTGAGTGACATAGCATTCGCAACCATTTCGACAATCCTACGCCCGAAGTGCTTGAAGAAGTTTTGAATGAATTCAGGGTCGATGAAAAATATCTCACCAATTTCATACAAAGACAACAGGTTTAAATTCAGTAAATCAGAACATTACACAAGGGTGTATACACCATTTTACACTACCGGGGGCCTTTACGGCACTTTATCTTTGCATGCATGTTCGAACACAGTTAACCAGGTCGCGACGGCGTCCGTATCTATTCACACCTAAATTCAATAACCATGTCGAGTATAACTGAAAATTATTTAACCAAGAACTACCGCGGGAAATTCGGAAATCAGATGGTGTTCCGCAACCGCGGGGATGTGAGCATCATGGCAAAGCCGCCGAAGAAAATCACAAAGGATCCGACAGCGGCTCAGATCGAGATCCGCCGGAAGTTCAAACTGGCAGCGCGCTGGGCGAAGGAAGCTTTGCAGGATCCAGTAAAACTTGACCTTTACGCATTAAAGGCAACCGCGATGATGACCCCGTATGTGGTGGCCATGACCGATTACCTGAAACCGCCGGTCGTTCACAGGATCAATTAAAGCGGCTACAAGGGATCTGCCGGTGACAAGATCCTGGTCATTGCATCCGACTTTACAGGAGTAACCGCGGTCACGGTTACAATCACCGATGCCGATGGCAACATGATCGAGGAAGGCCCCTGTACGGAAGTATCAAACCTTGATAGTTGGGTGTATACGGCCACAACTGTCTTGGACAGCAGCCATGGACTGATGATCACTGCGACCGCAACCGATATCCCGGGTCATACAACGATGCTTGCTGTAACATTGTAAAGCTGTCTTTACCGGCCGGATGCCGGGAGTTTGAGTGATAACCAGCAGGAAAACAGGTACCCGGATCACGACGATCAATGCGATCCCGACTCACGACCAACCGTCAAAAACCGCCTTTCCTCAAAAGCTCACCCACTCCCGGCCTCCATAGCCGGCTCTAAACTTCAAACTTCAAAATCCGTTATTCAAACTTCAATATTCAATTTTTCCCCATGCCACCAAAACCCACCCTCTTCGTCCTCCCCCTCTCCCAGTCCATCAGCCTGTTCAGTTTCCTTGTGCTCATCGTATCCATATGGATACACATGGAGATCCGGGTGGCCGAAGTACAGGTTGAAATCGTGAACATCAAGCAGGATCTTATGATCCATAAATCAGAAAACCGGAAGGATTTTGAAACACTGCGGAATGAGATCCACACTGATACGCGGGAAATTTTGCAGCGGATGGATGAGATATGGATGAAGGGGAATGACAAGTGACAAATGACAAGTAAAAGATCGTTAGCTCACTTTATTAATTTAACCGATTAAGACGAACTGATTATGGCAAAAGTAAATGTAGATTGCATATTTAGAATTGCATTCCTGGTCGTTTCGCTGAAGCCGCCCAGGTCAGCTTCAGTAATAGTTTTATTTGCAAGCAGCCCCTGCAGTACCATCATATAGGTTGATCCGCGGAGATCATCATACATCCTGGCTATATATTTGTCGTTTGCTTTGACTTTCCCGAAGATTTTATGATAAGCCGCCCTGTTGTCCAGCTTTTTCGATTTCCATTGCTGTATGATCTGGTCAATATCAAGGATGCAGGATTCAAAATCCCGTTGCAGTCCGGTTTCAATGACCTGGCGGACGATCTTTTTTTCTGATTTGGAGAATTCGTATTTCATATGCATTATGAATTGGCAAGCAACATAATTTTTTTTTCACGCCGGAACTTTAAGAAATCGCTCAAACCGCTGTTCCAGTCTATCACGGTCAGGGTAATCTTTTCGAACCCGCTTTTTGGCACCATTCTCCAGAACTTATCACTCTTCAAATAATAAAACAGATAGGAAATCCTGCAATCGTGCTGTGTAGTAACCAGCAACCCTGGCCAATAACCCTACAAAAATCATTATAAAGCCAATAAATAATATCTTCTGACTTGTTTGGATCACCAACAACTCCAATTCGTTTTAAAGAACCCTGCCAATTCAGGCGTCAGATAAATCCGTTGATCTAAAATCTGATTATTTTGAAATGATTGTAATACAGAAAGCAGCAGGATCGGTTTGTGTGGAGCATTTCCATGCGACCTGTCAATGTGTAGCTTTTTAAATGCGTGCAGGTATTTCGAAAGAATATCCAAGGGCAGGTCAGCTTATATGGATTCAGGTTATCAAATGCATACTTGAAATATGAAATTCAAATATATCACCCAAATATACAATACAATCCCTTTGGTTTTTTCAAGCAGTCTCATAAAAATTCAAGTGACATGAATAGAAAGATATTGGAGGCTGAAATTACATAATCCTTTCTTCAAGCAAATCCTTCCATAGGATAAATCCTTTTTGCTCGTCTGAATAATCATGCAAGATGCGACTAAAATTCACTGGCTGTGATTCAAGAAAAGCCTGGCGACCATCATTACGGATCATATTCAGTTGCCGGTCTATCACCTGTAGCTGGTTACGGAGTTCTTGTTTGTCTTTTTCAATATGCCAGATGTATGTTGCTTCCCGGGTGTCAAGTGTTTCCATCACCAGATGAAACTGCTCTTGCCCGGATAACAGGAAAACAAATGAAAACGGATTCAGCACAAAACGCAGTTTAAGAATATCACTTTCGTGTTTTTCGGCCAGATACCGGAGTTGCCGGTAATGGATTACCTTTTTATTTTTTAAAAAGTCTTCGAGCAGTTGTTCCCCGGATTCATACAATGAGGATTTTGAATCCTCCTGGGATTGGAGTTGATCTATATCCATTAAGCTCCCCTTAAACTTGTTGTAACTACTGCCCGGCAGGAATTTTGACACAAACCGGAACCGGGCAATGTCAATGATTTCACCGTTTATTTTTTCCAGGTCAGAAGAAGCCGCCAGTTGGGAAATCAATGTTTTCTCCTGAAACTCAGCCTGGATAAGCACGTTGATACTCTTTTTCTTCAGAATCTTTGAAAAATACGGTTTCAACACTTCAAACTCCGGGCGGATCTGATCATTTTCAATTTCAAATTCCAGTTCCTGATTTAATTTGTCTGCATGGTACTTGAAAACAATTGTTCCGTATCCGAATTCAAGATCATCAATGGCAATGGTGACCGTCTCTTCA
>JAUXWT010000107.1 GCA_030681475.1 Bacteroidales bacterium
GGTCATAGATGCTGATCCTCATATCTCCCTCAGAAGGGGGACCTCCCGAATGGAAGGTAACCTTGTCAGTGGCAGGGTTTGGGAAGACTGTTAGTTCCTGATTGACATCCTTTCGGGCAATCCCGGTCAATGTGCTGTCAAGATTATGAAAATAGGTGATAAAGGTCACGCCGTAATCACGGCTGAAATAGATCCAGATACAAGAGTGGAAGCATGGAGGGTATCCACATATCTCCCGCCTTACATAATAAAAAGTACCTGGGGTCCGGCCTGCGGTATAGAACACTTCACACGATGTTGTGTCCACGGAAATCTGAAATGTTGTTGTTTCACCGTAATCGAATGAATGAAATATCCTAAAAGCAGAATGGTCTGGCCAAATAACAAAATAAATTTCACCTGGCTCTGTGCCACGATAGATGGCATAATCATCAAACATCGTAGAAATGCCTGGTAATGGGTTTACCATCATGATTGTGTAGTGTTATAATTTTACCTAACATTGTTTTTCATAGGTCAATCCTCAAAGGAGAACATTTTTTCATTGATTCGATTTTCAATATCCTCAAGACTAATAGAATATACTTTCGACAGCATTGACTTCTTTGTTTCAACCACAGTGACATTTGCGATATCGAAGGGCAATTGTTCCAAATAATTGTGTGTGTCCGTATAAACAACAGCTCTACTGGAAAATATTTTCAAGTCAATATCTGCAATTCCAGAAATGAATGTTACATATGGCTTATCTTGCGGACTCAAATAAATATCAATTTTGGAAATCATTTTTTGCACACATCCATGACATGAAAAAGGAGGAATGAGAATATACACATGTTCCTTTTCAGGAATCTGTGTATTAAATTTTATAAGTACCTCGTTAAAACCTGTTGTTTCCTTTTCATTAACCGACGCACATCCGTACAGAAGCAACAACAAGGTAGTAAAATATATCTTCATCTCATTTAAAATTTAAATAAGGTAAGAGTTAATTTTCCGCAAGGATCAATCGGATTATATGGGCTGCCAATATAAATACCATCCTTTGAAGGAAGTACGATTTTGGGAGTGAAAAATTGGTATTGAAAGAGCAATTCCTTCACTTTCTCGAATTCCGAATTTAGCACAATAATAGACCAAGTCATTGACTTTGTATCAAGTTTTTTATCCTTATTATGCGCAAACCGGTGCTTTACAATTCGATAAAATTGCTTTCTAAATTGGTCATAAACAATATTAAGGTACCTGGGTTCATTGTTTAAATACTGTTTATAAAATAGCATATCAGATTGTTTATCATCTGGGTAAGCGTTGAATTTATCAACGAATTGACTACGGCATGGGAAGGTGGAAACTATCTTACCGTTAACATATATATATAAACTGTCATCAGCTGCATAAGAAATGACTGTTTTATTTGAATCAATAGAGCATATGTTCGGAAAATAATTACAAAAATCAAAATTATTTTTTTTATATAAAACAGGAAAATCACCAAAAGGAATTTGGAAACTATGCTGATTTGCCGCAAGGTTTAATTGAATCACCGGATTCACATTTTTGTAATACAAGATTCTTGAATCAGGGATGCCCACATTAAGATGCTGGTCGGCATTATAAAAGAAAATATTATTTCCGTTACAATATAAATAGTTCTCCGGATTCAATGATGTCGCCGGTCTCTCAATTTTTACATGGGAGAGTATATTGCCTGTAGAATCAGCAATGCAAATAGAGCAGTCACTATTATTATAAAACACGATGGAATCCAGGCTTTTAATAAAAATTTGAAAGAAAAGGGCATTATTGAAAATTCTTGCAGGTTTATTATAGGACCCTAATAGCCCTGTGCTGTCAAACCAATATAAATTCAGACTTCTATCTTCGAGATTTTGAAACGTAATGAATAAATCATTGTCTCGGCAGACGATATCATTATGTATAAGGGCATAAGGCTGTTTAACCGTAAAACTAATTTCTTTAAGTTTTTCTGGCATTTCTTCGTTCTTACAACTACTATTAATGAATATCCAGGAGATCAGTGCAAATGCAAATCTAAAATTCATTTTTTAGTTTTAAATTCAAAAAGTGAATGAGAATTCATTAGGGTAATCCTAATCGAAAAATTGATAAATAAATTCTGAAAAATGTGAAGTTGGTACGAACATTTTGCCCGAACCGACTCCACAAAACTAGGCAGAATTAAGAAATTCTACCTGCGATCCTTTATTCTCAATACACACCTTGCATTGGTGATCCAGGCGTCCCAATCATCGGTAAGCCTTGATCCAGACGGAAGACCGATATAATAGTCAGCCGTATCATGTGAATTGAAGAAATGGAGAAGAACAATTTGCGAATCTACAATTGAATCAACAACCCCATGCAGACCATCAATCGTTGGAAACACCCTTTTATAGGTCGTGTCCGCAAAGAAATTTGCAACCGAAGAGTTGTCGTAACTTGATAAAAATGAGTCAATTGTTTGTTGTATGCTACTGGGAGAATTGGCAGTTATAGTAACTTCCGGCAAGCAATTCCTTGATGGCCAACCGCAAAAGATCCATATATATGCAGGTACCATGCAACCGCATTGGACAGAATAATACCATGTCTTGATATGAATACAACGTCTCGTTTCCTTTAGCAGTTTTAAGATGACCTGACCCATCGCTTTTAGTTTTGATATCTTGCTTGTGAATGGGTTCAGTCTTTGAACAACTTGTTCCTAAAACAGCACAAATTGCAAATATTGTCATAAAAATGAATGTTTTCATAGTTTTAGTTATTAATAGTGAAAAAGTAATTCGTTTTTGCAGTACACTACCTCCTTTCAATTAATTTTAGATTATTAGCTGTAATCTCAAATATTACCATTTAAATGGATGGCCCTTCCTCTAATACCTCTTTTCTTAATGTGGTTGAATCATCCAAGGTTATCCAGACACTAACAACGACTGTTTCGCGTGCTTCAACCATAACCCCCCATTCCCGGTCGTCAATATCAACTGTGAGGGTTACACCATAAATGACCGAATAAGGACCAATTACTGTGGTGTGATCTATGCTATAAATCCACACTGTAACAGGATTAGCCAATGTGTCAGGAGTTTTCTGGCTGGATACCTGAATATGAATCCTTCTTCTCCCATCAGTATTGTCCGTGGAAAGATGAATGTTTTCCTGAAACAATGCCCTCCCAAAGACGGGAATATTAAAAGAGGGGATCGGCCAGGGCCTGATAGTTTGAGCAAATGTTCCCTGCAGGCAGAAAAGGACACAGATAAAAATGGCAACGTAGATCTTTTTCATTAATTGATGTTTTTAGTTTCCGGCTGTAAAGATTGATGGAAGAAATTCGCCAAACAAGAGGGAAAAAAATATTTTTTTTGGAAGAAATTCACCTGTATTTAGGATACTTCAATTTTATAAGCAATTGAATTACAGGTTATAAGTATTATTTTGCAAGTGCATTTTGCACACCATTTTGCACGCCACAATTTTCGGATTGAGCATTTTTCGATGAAATCCATAACAAGCAGATCAACGATTTCCTTTTGGATGGGGAGACAGATCAAGCAGAGGTTTGTCGCGATGACCTGATTTTCCAGGAAGGGAGGCATCAGCCATAGAGATATATCATCTTAAAATTATGATCTTACCGGTTTGCCGGCGCTGTATTTGGATGATTTCGTAATGGCAAACACCCGGTGACACCTTTCGGATATCAAAGGTAATCTCAGCCTGACCCTTTGGTAGTACGCCTTCCGTTAACTTATTTCCGAACAGGTCATAGATGCTGATCCTCATATCTCCCTCAGAAGGGGGACCTCCCGAATGGAAGGTAACCTTGTCAGTGGCAGGGTTTGGGAAGACTGTTAGTTCCTGATTGACATCCTTTCGGGCAATCCCGGTCAATGTGCTGTCAA
>JAUXWT010000080.1 GCA_030681475.1 Bacteroidales bacterium
GAGTGGGAGAAACAGCATGATAGTGCAGCAAATGATCTGTTCTCAAAGGCGGTTTCTAAAGTGCGTCAACCGATAGAAGGATGGTTCAATTGGTTGATAGAAAAAACAGATTTTCAAAGAGCGAATAAAGTACGATCAGCCCAAGGCCTTCTTGTTCATGTATTTGGCAAATTGGCTGCAGCTTTTATTTATTTGATTTTTAACTCTTGATTCACATAAATAATGGATAATGCATTTCGTGTTATTCATATAATACGAACATAACATTATATTTTTTAAAAATTAAATATACACTCTTTATTTAGAATTCCACATTGGTATTTGTCAGCTTCAAAAAATTTTGAAACGCATCACACACATAACACATGATCTGAACATATTATAAATATTGACTTTCAGATATTAATTCATTATCTTTGTTACGCCTTTCACATAGGTAGTTAGTATGTTTCAGCTTTATTAGAATACACTTACTCGCTCTCTCTGTGAGACTCAATCAAATTCTTGTTTTCAAAAGATTGGTTTACAAAACCGTAAAAACAAGACCAATGAGAGAGAACTTCCATTTATTACCCCCTTTATCTTTCCCCAGCGTTGCTTTTGAGCAATTAAATCAGGTTTTTCGAAACTATTGAATCTATTAGTGTAAACATGACTAAAAAAAATGTCCCATTCATTTTGCTTGGTTTATTTCTGACAGCATTCAGTTCAGTCCTCAAGGCACAACAGGATGTTGCGGTGTTCATAGTTACACCACCACCTAACCAATGGGGAGTTGAAGACATGTGGAACCTGACATTGAGAAATACAACAGGCAGTCCGCTCACTGTTAAATTATATGGCTCGGTGGAAGAGGCTACAGATGGACTGATTCTGGATGGTACCAGTGCTACCTTTGATGTTGCCCCGGATATAAACAGGCGAATATTACGGCAGGATGTAGAACCGGCGGATGTAGGTTACACTAATAAAGAATATGAGGAAATCATCTTGAGAACCCGGACACTCCCGGCCGGAACCTATACCATTTGCGTTACCGTGCTGGAAGCAAACTCAGGTGCTGTATTGGGTAAGCAATGCATCCTACAGCCTATTGCGCATGCATCACCCCCCGAACTGATAACGCCATTTAACGAAGCAGAAGTAAAAGATCCCTTCCCCGTATTCTTATGGTTACCTCCAGCCCCACTCAGAACAGGCGAATTTGTGAATTACACTATAAAGATCGTGGAACTCTATGATGAGCAGGTACCAATAGAAGCAATGGACGCGAATCCTGCTTTTTACACTGAGAAGAGTATCCTTTCCACTTCATTTCAACTCCCCGTTTCTGCCTCTGATTTTGAACCCGATCATTATTATGCCTGGCAGGTGACTGCTTTTATCAATGGTTATGAAGCAGGATTCAGTCAGGTGTGGAGTTTTGTATATAATAAAAAGGAAACACCTCCTATGCTTACCTGCAAAGATATCCTTTGCAATCCCGAAAACTGGGAATTTGGAACCCCGACTTTTACCAACGTCTCTCCAATTAATAATACGATTTCTGACAACAATACATTGTATTTAACACAGCCTGTTCAGATCAGACCCAGGAAGATCAGTATGCTAAAGGCTGAACTGATCAATTTTGAATGGCATACAGTTGATACGTGTAAAAATTGTGACCCGAAATACCGTTATTGGGGCAGAATAAGTACCGGCACGGGAAACGATCCCGATTTCTCCTTAAAGGGTGTATTACCCTTAGATATGGCGGGTAACCCAGTGCTATTTGGTCATTCCCTTTCCTGGCGGACTTTGATTGCCAATGACTCGGCAAATTTTAACGGGAATATCACCCTGTTTGTAAGTTTGCCGCCACAAACACAGAAGACCGGCTGTAAGGACACGCTGTGTTTTTCTGTACGCTACGTTGTGGAAATCATCTATAATGGAAGTAAGACATATTGCAGTACAGTCCGTTCCTATGCCAGTCAGAGAGATCACATAAAACTATCGCCAATAGCCACAAAACCGGGAGATGTATCCCTGCCGGATTCAGATAAGAACAATAAATAATCGGACTTTATGGCAATCCAGGATATAGCAACTAAGAGGCAGGTAATTAAGCAAGTATTCGGTCTGTTTACTTTATTTTTAGTTTTCCTTCCATCCGGGCAGCTTTTCGCACAGTCCAGTGGTGTGGTCGTAAACGGCGGTATTCCTGGGACACCGGTTCAAATATGTATTGTAAAGGCCATACAGAAGGGAAACAGGCTGAAAATTAAAAGACATCCTGGTTTCACGAGTCTGTCCGATACTATTTTAATATCAGGCAATGGCCAGTATAATGTGGTAAGGGTGAACCTTGTTTCTTTGGTACTGACCGGTAAAGACACCACTGGCAAGGTCAATGATTCGTGCCTGCCATGTTATGCTGAACCTCAGTCGATGGCCAGTATCATTGGGGGAGGCCTGAGTGAATTTAGTACAGTTATCAGCAACTACCCGGGCAGCATCCCCACCAAAATGGGACACAATCCCCTGGAACTGGTTTTGACCACACAATCCCCAAAATCTTTTATCAGCGAACCACTGTTCATGCAATTCAACTTACCCGGTGCCAGTACCAGCAGCAAGTGCCATGTGATCGCGGATATGTTTCTCGAGATCACGCTTCGTGATATTAATTGCCTGGAATGTGTTATTCCGTTAACGATCAGTTTCGACCTTTATTCCGGGGAGCTCCTTTATGCTGAACTGAAGGATCAACTTGACGGAAGCTATTTCCCGGCCGTCCAGGGCAAGGTTAATTTCAAATACATTGAACGATATGCCATTCCTGAAGGCAAGAACCTGACCTATTCTATTTTCAACAAAAGAAGACAGCAGATTAAAAATGAGGGTGAGCCCAATCCGGGCATGCCCGCCCTGCCGATATCGCAGGGTGCCAATTTTCTAAACCTTGACCTGACAAAAGTCAAAGATATGAACCTGAATGAATTTTATGTACTGGAAGTGCAGGGAGATAAGAAGGATAAATTCTTCCTGCGTTTCAGGTTTTTAAAGTAATCACTGATCATGAAAAGGGTTAATAAATATTGTTTGCATGTCATTTTCCTGCCACTCCTCTGCCTGATTGCCTGCAATGAAAAGTCATTGAGTCCTGCCGGATATGTCCGCTGGATTGAAGACCCGGTTCACGGTCTGAGGATCATCAGGGAAACAGGCGGTTTTCACTTCGAGCTGCTATACAAACCACTTCCGCTCATTGCCCTCAAAGAACAGTCAAGTGACAAAATTAACCTGCCGGCTTTTAAGCAGGCGCTGACTGAGTTGCAGGGTTTAAGGTATTTTGACCTCCGCATCAGCCGGAAGGATGGGGAGGACCTGGTTGAAGCACTGAAAGCCGGGAAAAAGGATATGACGGAGGTCGGCAATTATTTTGCAGGCGATATGCAATATGATTTCATCTTAACGGCAGGGAATGATACCTTACCGTGTCTGCTTTTTCATTCAGAAGCCGCCGGAGGCGCTACCCGTGTAAAGACGTTCCTGCTGGCATTCGATACATTATATACGCATGCAAGGCATGACCTGTGTCTGGTTTACACTGACCGGATACTGGGCTGCGGAAACATCAGCTTTACGGTTAAAAATGTTAATTTAAACAGAATTCCTGCTTTTAATCCGGAATAATATGCTGCGAAGAATAAGGAATAATAAGTGGTGTAAAGCAATATCCATCGGAATTGCCATGAATTTCATGCTGGAGCTTTGTTTACCGCTTCGAAGCATGGCATTGACCGGAGGACCGAGCCAGCCGGAGATGGAGGCATTTACTCCTGTTAATACCAATGATATGGTTGACCTGGCTTCCGGCGATTTCCGTTATAACATTCCCCTGCTGACGGTGCCAGGTCCTAATGGCGGGTATCCGATCAACCTGGCGTATAATGCCGGGATCACCATGGAACAGGAAGCCAGTTGGGTCGGGCTGGGCTGGAATATTAACCCGGGGAGCATAACCAGGAACATGCGCGGTATTCCTGATGAATTCAATGGTGATATCATTACAAAGAAATACCATACAAAACCAAATTGGACAGTTGGGGTCGGATTGTCAGACCTCGACCTGGAAGCAATCGGGATACCATCACTTCCCGCCACCGGATCGGCACAATTATATTACAACAGTTACAAAGGATTCGGGATTAAAGTCGGAATGGGGATCAATGCGCTCCAGTCGGATTGCATGGGTGGTTCAATCAAAGGTGATGTGGATCTTTCATGGGATAGTCAGAGCGGACTGGGTTTCTCTCCATCCTTATCGGTTGCAGGAAGTATGGAGCAAAAGAAAAGCACAACTTATGCCGGAACACTGGGTAGTTCAGGAAGCATAGGAATAACGGTTAATTCCCGTCAGGGGGTGACTGACCTGTGGCTCAAATCCACCACCAGCGCCAGTTATCAGAATTTAAAAAAGAACATGCCGACCCTCGGCGTATCAGATGTCGGTGCTGGATTTTCATTTGGAACCTCATCATATGTGCCTTCCGTCCAGATGCCCATGAGAAGTTTCAGCATCGGTGGAAATGTAAAACTTGGCCCGTCGGCAGTTATGTTTGCTGATGCAAAGGTCAATGCGAACTTTTCAAGACAGGAACCAAAAAAAGAACCAGTGTTAACCCCTGCTTACGGGCTGTTATATCACCAGAATGGCGGGTCTGACGGAATGAAGGATTTTAACCGTGAGAAGGATGTTGCTGTGAATAAGCATTCCAAAAATTTACCAATTCCTGTCATGACCTATGATATATTCCAGGTGACCGGAGAGAACATGGGCGGTGCATTCAGGATATACAGGTCTGATATCCCACTCTTTACTGACCCGATAACTGCCTATAACACAGGTGACGGAGAAATTGGTTTTGATCTGGGAAGCTTGGGCGTCGCAAATCATCTCGGAGTCAACCTGTCCCTTGGAATTACCGAGAACTATTCAGGGATGTGGCAGGATGGCTGCATCGATGCAAAGAAGGTCTTTAATCAGAATGATAATAGCAACCCGGTATCTGAACAAGCCTACTTCAGAATGACGGGCGACAATGCCGAGAACAACCTCGAACAATTTAATGACGTGTTAAAGTCAGATCCGGCCAGGTTTGCCCTGGATATCAATAACAAGGTGCCCTATTTCCATAATATCCTGAATGATAATTCCCGTATTTCAAAACCATACAGAACTGCCCGGGAAAAAAGATCAAAGACAATAGAATATTTGACCAATAAAGAAAAGGCCATTGACCCGGTAAAGGAAAACTATTTTGAAAGCAATCAGGATGTTCTAAAGGATTCGCCGAAACCGTTTCAATATACAAGACCTTCCCATCATCTTGCAGAAATGACGGTCACCAATCCCGATGGGAATAAGTACACATACGGAATTGCTGCGTATAACAACTCTCAGCGTGACGATAATTTTGCAGTGCCGGCTCTGACGAATAATAAAAAATTCTTTACATCCGCAATTGAGGATTATGATTCACCAAACAACAAGCAAGGTGATGACAATCTTTTTATGTCAACTGAAATGCCCGCTTATGCGCATAGCTACCTTTTAACAAAAATTGTAGCCCCTGACTATGTAGACGTTGACAATAACGGACCCTCTGATAATGACCTTGGTTACTGGGCAAAATTCACCTACAAAAAGCAACATAGCGACTATAAATGGCGCATTCCTTACACAGGCGCAAACTATAGTAAAGGTTTCATTACGGATGAAAAGGATGATAAGGCAAGTTATACTTATGGAACCAAAGAAATATGGTACCTGCAAAAGGTTGAAACAAAAACCCATTGTGCCATTTTCTATTTTTCTAATAGGGAAGACGGCCTGGATGCATTCGGGCCATGCTCATATCCTGGAAATGCAAGTGGTTTTAAGGGGACCAACAGACTCTTGAAAATTGACAGTATTGGTTTATACAGTAAAGTGGATATTACCATACCTGTTAAAATGGTTCATTTTGAATATACCTATGATTTGTGCGGAAAAGTCCAGAATAATCAAGGGAAAGAGATAATAAAAAAAGTTCTCAACAAAGAAATTAATATAAACAGGAATGCCGGGAAACTGACTTTAAAATGTGTCTGGTTTTCGTATGAAAAAAACAGAAAAGGTAGATTCAGTCCCTACGTTTTTAACTACAACGAATTAGGATCAGATGGTCAACCTGATCAAATCAACAATCCTGACTACTCAGCCCTGGCCATGGACCGCTGGGGGTATTATGCTGCTGATCAGGATGTCAGCATCTGGCCCTATGTAAGTCAGAAGGCTGCTGATGCTCAAACGATCGACAATTACATGGGTGTCTGGAACCTGAAAGAGATCCATCTGCCATCCGGGGCTAAAATTAGAATTGATTATGAATCGGATGACTATGCCTATGTCCAGAATAAAAGGGCTATGCAGATGATGAAAATAACTTCAGCAACCTGGAATAAAAATGAAGAGAATCCATTGAGTGGAATTTTTACACTGACTGTCGATAAGAACAAAGCAGAAGATAAGGCGGCAGATTATATTGATAAGCTTCGAGATGATCTTGTGTATTTTAAATGTTATGTCTTGGTAAAAGGGAGCCCAGATAAAGGTAAGTATGATTATGTTGAAGGCTATGGTGCTTATAATACTTGTGTTGCCAATGGTTCCAAATTAAATATCACATTTAAACAAGTTCCATATAATTTAATAACACAAAAAACTGATCCGATTACACTTGCCACATGGCAATACCTGAAACTGCAACGACCAGATCTTCTTTACGATAAAACGATTGAAAGTGATGTTGGTTTTCTGGCGATTGTAAATAAAGTGTGTGCATTGTTGAAAGACATTTCAACGCTTTTAATTGGTTTTTACAATTATTGCAATGGGACTCAATTAGGGAAAGATATTTCGATATCAAACCAATATCCCTCTTACATCCGGCTAAATAATCCTGATATGATCAAAAGAGGTGGAGGGCACAGGGTTAAACAAATAAGCATGATTGACAACTGGACACAACCGTGGAACGCTGCCTTCACGACAAGTTATACATACAGAACTTATGAGAATGGCCGGATTATCAGTTCAGGTGTTGCTGAAAATGAACCTTCAGTGGGTGCCGAAGAATCACCGCTGAAACATCCGGTGCGGTATCACCTGGAGAAGATCTTTCCTGCGAAGAGCCCTGAACTTTATCTTGAGGAACCATTTGGCGAGAGCCTCTACCCGGGGCCGAGCGTTACATACTCCAAGGTGATCGTGCATACTGACCTGCCCACTGAAGAACCCCACACACCCGGGGTTGCTTCACAGAACGGGATCCAGGTGGCTGAATTTTTTACATCACGCGATTTCCCGGTCAGATCATCGCAAACTGAAATACAGCTTGTTAAGCATAAGCCGTTTCCGATCCAATGGCCGACTATCGGGTACAACGTATACACAAGTCATGGATTTTCACAGGGTTATACGATAGAGTTGAACGACATGCAGGGAAAGCAAAAAAAACTGGCAACCTACAAGCCCTGGAACTATAAAGAAATCACTGATTTCCTTATGCCGGATTTCAATATGCAGCCGGTGAGCCTTGTAGAATATATCTATAAAACCAGGTACCCGTATGTGCCTGGGGGGGATAACCAACTCGAGAACACCGTTACCGTTTTGCACGGGGACAATGCTAAGCAGCAGGGAACCATCGGACTGACCTATGATTTCTATACGGATATGCGGGAAAATTACACCTACTGTTTTTCCGGGGAAATGTTGCCCAATCTTGACCAGATGACCTTTATCGTTCTGCCGATGATCTGGCCTAAAAAAGAACAATCCACCTCCATCTTCCGCACCATCGTCAATATGAAGGTAGTATGCCGGACCGGGATACTGGAAGAAACACGCTCCTATAAGGATGGTGCACTTACCGCAACCAAAAACCTGATGTATGATTCAGAAACCGGAGAACCCCTTCTGACCGTGACAACTTCGGATTTTTCCAACAGCCATGCAGCCAATCTATATAACTATCCCTATTACACTTACACAATGCCTGCTCACTGGTATTATCCCATGATGGGCGGCAAATACCATAATGCAGGAGCAAATTATGATGCCGAAAAACAATATAAATCGGTACCGGGCAAGAAGGATACAGTAAACTTTAAACCTGGTGATATTATTTTAGGTACTGGTAAATATTGGCTGACATCAAATACACGTCCGGCAGATCCAAAATTAAATTATTTCAGTCTCGGCAATTCAGCAGGTTCCTCAATCGCGTCGCTGCAAGGAAGGGTAGTCTCCGGCTATACCAACCAATTGTCTGTGAACGCAGGGAACATCGTTTCACTCAAGAACCCTGTTGACGAACGATGGTTTCCGCTGTTCGATGCGTATAACGCCGATTATCTTCCCTTTTCAACTTATGCAAACGGCTTTGCAAAAAAACTGATCTATACGGATTGTTCGGGAAAAATTGATACCGCCTGCGTTTTGGTCGACATAGTGAACAATATCATTGAATTCATTAAGATCAAGGATAAATGTCAAAAATCATCGTCTGGTGAGCCGGGTGGAAATCCATCAGGTATCGGTAGTTTGTACAATCTCAATGGCTCTACTTTAACATTGGAACCTTCCGCAAACGGAACCTTGATATACAATAAGACCGTGATCACGGGGCCCTTTGTTGTTAACAATTTCAATGCAAGTTTACTAAGTGCAGTTTCAACCCAGGGTAATAGCAACGTGCAAGTTACCTATACGGTTTCCGGTAATTCGGTTAATCCTGGTTCCTCCACTGCAACCATTGCATCTAAATCGGGGAACGTTTCTGCCTTTTCTGTTGTTAATCCTGGAAAAGCGAACCAGCAAAATGCAAAGTTAATGAATACAGGCAATATGGGTTCAATTTCCGGTCACGTTTTCCTGGATTTAAACGGTCTCACTGATAATACAGTCAATGGGATCGGAACCAATTATTCAGGTACCCTGTATATTAATCAGGTTAATAAAGGCAATGGAACGGTGTCAGGTGTCACCCCGGTAAATTCTGATGGCACCTACAAATTTGTGAATGTAACAACCGGCACTCAGGTTGACCTGGTGCTGAGCACATCACAGGGAATTGTCGGCCAGCAATTCCCTGTTCATGCTGCTGCTAATTACATAAATACAGGGGAACACCTGGGTGCGGGTTCTGGTTCTGATCCGCAGCCTGATGGTATCCTTTCGGTCAGCTATTCAGATTCAGAGGTAGCCGAAGCCAACTTTGGAATTATTTACCCTGTTGCGGTGGAGAATGTTGTTGATGCAAATTGCACCTGCCCTTTAAAAGAGCAGGATCAGACCTGTTGCTATCACTGCAGGGCCATCGTAAAGTTTCCCGATTCCCTGAAAGGAATAAACCAGTTAAACCTAATGGTTTCAAAACTCACCAAGGCTGGGAATAAGGTCATCCTTGAAACAAATGCACATCGTACATACACGGGTTCATGGTCTGATACTTCGAACTGTTTCCGGGAATGCATGGAGGTGCTTAATGCCAAGGCAACAGAGTTCAGCCAGAATTGGACCTATACTTATCCTGATTTCGGTATAACAACAGGAGACCCCTTCCCATTGAACCATTATGCAGGAGGAAGAAAAGGAATTTACCGTGTAAAACGTGAAAATGTATACTATATTGAACGGAAACAACGATCTGGTGATCCTGCATTGACAAACCCGCAAACAAACATCCAGGAAGATGGCATTTATGATTATTTTTCGTTTTTCAACTGGCAGCATGACAATAAAACAAATGGACAGTTTCCATGGGTATGGGCCAGTGAAGTAACAAAATACAGTCCTTTTGGTTTTGACGTAGAAAACCGCAATGCCCTGAATATCTATTCTGCTGCATTATATGGTTACGGACAATCACTCGCCACGGCCGTTGCGAATAATGCCATGTATGAGGAAATTGCGTTTGATGGGTACGAGGATCATACAACTGGCAAATCAAATGGTCATTTCCAATATTCCGCTACGGGTATCAATTCCCAGATTCAAAATGTGGAATCACATACGGGTGATAAAGCAGTCAAAATAACAGGTTCCCTGGATTTCAGCGGGACGATCCCTTCACTTTCACTTCATCCGAAACAAAAATATATTTTCAGCGGATGGATAAAACGTTCAAATCAGCTCAAACAGGTAAAACTGCAGATCAACAGTACGAATATACCCTTCGTTCTTGAGAATCCGGTTGAAGGCTGGCAACGTTTTGAAGTCAGTTTCATCCCGGCCGGAAGTACAGTTAATATTAAATTATCTACCGATGCTCCAAGTACCTTCTACCTCGACGATATCCGTTTGATGCCTTTCAATGCCTCGATGAAAACCTATGTTTACGATCCGGCAAAACTACGGACTGTCGCAATTCTTGATGAGAACAACTACGCAACTTTTTATAACTATGACGAAGAAGGAACACTGGTCCAGGTTAAAAAGGAGACCGAAAGGGGGATCATGACCCTCAAGACGACACGCCAACATATCATGCGTAATAAAGAGATCCGATGAACCGTTCAAAAGTGACATATCTGGTACTATTCTTCGCGCTGGCCGCAGGAACCAATGTTCAGGGAGGCCACGAAATATATTCGAGCCGGCAGTCGGGACAAGGGATAAAGGGTTGTGTCCTTAACGTAGCCCTGCCGCCTGTTCAGCGTTATGACGCATCGACACAGCTTCTTCAATACTATGACCCGGGTGTTGGGATCAATGTTTCTCCCAACAGTTACCCCTATTATGTCATTCAGAACTCTACTTCCTTCAATGCTGCGGTCATGACATCCGGTCAGACCGCCGTTTCATCCGGCAACACAGTTGTTCAGCAGGGCGGCGGACAGGTGGTCACCACCACCGTTCCGGTCTCCGGCCAAACGACCACCACGACCTTTCCGGCTTCCGGGCAAACCCTTACAGCGACCCAGGTCCATGAATACGGGCTTCCCGAGAGCTTGCTTGCGGGGCCGGTCGATCTTACACCGGCGAACCGTTTTATCGACCTTGATATCATCCGCAATCCTTCGGTGAACGTGTACCTGCATTTTGATGCGACCGAAGGCACCTATTATGCGACGCCGGTGTCCTGGACGATCACCTACGACATCGCACTGAAAAAAACAGACGGCACTTCTGCCCCTATTCTCAAGGATCAGACCCTCAAGGTCCGGTACACGCCCCAGGGCAGGTACAGCGATAAAGCCATCCAGGTTTATCATGGCTATACAAGCGGCACCGTAACGGTAACGGATGTAAAGCCGGAAGGCACAGCATCAGTGCCGGATGACCTGATCCTGGAACTGCAGGCTGAATGCGACCGGTGGTACCGATTGGAGCAGAGCGAGGTTCCTGTCGTATACCAGGGCATTATCCCCGACGCATCAAAGTCATGTTATGCTGCAGCCGACCTGGTGCGCAATGAACTGCCGCTGAGCTGGGATTATGTGCATGGCGCAGAGAGCTACGACCTGGAATGGCTGTTTATTGACATTCCGGAAGAATTACCCCCGACCAGCACCCTGACGAACTATGATTACGATATGCGTAATGCCACGCGGATCAACACCACGGGCAACCACTACAACATCTCGCTGGCCTATCCCCGGGGGATCCTCATTTACCGTGTCAGGGCGCGGGGTGTGGATATCGATAAGGCAACTCTGCCATACAAAGAGGCAGGGTGGTCTTTTCAAAAGACACGGGGCAACCTGGGTGAAATTCCTGTCCTGAGCCGTTTTTCTTACTGCGGACTGGAGGATACGCTGAACTGGCAATACACGGCCACCTATGCAGAGGAAGGCAAACGCAAGGAGGTGATCACGTTTTACGATGGGATCCTGAACAAACGTCAGCAGGCAACAGTGTCAAACACGGAACAGTTGGCGCTGGTGGGGGAGACGGTCTATGACTACCAGGACCGGGCCGCAGTGCAGGTGATGCCCGGCGTGGTGCCTTCAGAAGGAATGAAGCTGTACGGCAACGGCAAACCGGGAGAACTCTTCAACGGAACCTATGGCGCGAAGAACTTCGACACCAGGCTGACTTTTAATGATCCCGGCAAACTTGATGCAAACAATACCAGCCTGTCGGCAAGGTACTGGTCCAACGGCAACCCGTTCCTTTCCGATCCCGGGGATGCCTTCAGCCGCTACCTGCCTAATGGAGAAGGCTATTCTTTCACGCGCACCACGTGGATGAACGATGGAACTGGCCGGGTTAAGAGCCAATCTGGAGCAGGCCCCGTCCTCAGAACAGGCAATAATCACGATACACGCTATTTTTACGGCCGGCCAGCCGGACAGGTTGAACTGGACAGGCTGTTTGGCAGCGAGGTTGGCTTCGTGAGCCACTATGAAAAGAATGTGACCATAGATCCCAACAAACAGGCTACGGTGGCCTATGTGGACCAGGAAAAGCGAACGATCGCCACCGCTCTGACAGGTCCGGCACCGGAGAATCTCCTCCCGCTGGATCATGCCCCGCAAGCTGTCCAATTGACGGCCAACCTGCTGGACAACAATGTCCTGATGGCCGATAACCGGATGGTCAGTGTGACCACCTGGACGGTGACCTCGCCCTCTCCGTACAAGTTTCACTATGAGCTGGATACGGCCAGGTTTTGTGATAAGTGCCTGGAATGCAGTAATTGTATCTACCGGTTAAGTATTACCCTGAAGAACAATGAGAAAGAGGATGGTAGTTTTGAATGGGCAGTGATCGATAAGCAGATGAGCCAGCATGAGGTGATCGATTTCCCCGCTTCGTCCCCCATCCTGCTTGATCCCGGTTCCTACACGCTTACCCGGACGATCCGGGTTGATGAAGCATCCGAAGAGGCCCTGGCATCGGCTTACCGCAACCATGATCCGCCTTGTATTGATGCCCCGGTTGTAAAGCAGGCACCCTGTGTATTTACCTGTGATTCGATGTGCAGGATGATGTACCCGCTTTACGACAGTGCAGGGATCAGGAAGTTTTCTTACTGGGATGACCAGGGCGTTCGTCAGGTGTCGCAAAACATGACCAGTCGCAAACAAATGATTGACGCATGCATTAAGAAAAACTGCAATCCTGAGGAGACTCCGTACATAGATGAGTGTGCCCTGCGGCGCAAGCTGATGTTGAGGGATATGAGTCCCGGAGGACAGTATTTTGACAACGCCTATTTCAAAGACACCATCAGGGGAGTGCGCAATGATCCGCTAATTAATGCCTGGCTGAATAAAAGGTTTCCTGATTATTACAAATCTCCCCTCTTTCCAGATCTCATCCTCAATAATTTATATGCGACCTGGCACAATCAGCATCCGGATACGGTGTGGAACTATATGCGTAAATACTGGAAGGCAGAATGGGGTGAAAAGCTATTGCCCTGCCACCCGGAATACTGTATTTATCAATATTATTGTCTGTGGAATGTGGTTGATACGGCTTGCGTCTCCTTACAAAGTCCGGATTACCGCGATTACGACAGTGTTTTCCAGGTATGTCCCGACTCCCTGGCAGCCCTGGGCGGTTTGTTTTGGAATCCGCTGATGCTGCCCATGCAGGGTGCCGCCGGCGGAGCGTTGAGTGATAACAGCAATTACCAGCCCTTTACAGTACCCCCTTCCACCGCCTGTAATCCGACCCATCAATATTATGAGGGGATGGATCCATTTTTCCTTTACAATGCCACCTGGGGTTATACAGGCAGTCCCTTGCCGATGATCAAATGGCCATACTTCGACAACAGCTTTAACCCCATCAAACGCATGGCGCTATATCTTCAGCATTACATCCAGGCAAGTCCGACGGGTGAGTCACCGGTTCGCTATTACAGCCTGTGGTATGTGCTGTTCGATCCGGACGACATCGCACACAAACCTGCTTCCCAGGCCGGGTTAAACCAGGAGGTTATCGATCTCTTCATTACCTTGCAGGATTCGGTTTTCAAACCAGTAGCCCTTGGCGGGCAGGGGGTCAGACGGTTTGATTATTTCAAAGGAACTTACACCTTCTTCAAAAAAAAGATCATTTCAGATGTGTATGATCACCTGTTAAAGTTTACGAAAGAACCACCTTGCGCTCCATGTACCATACCGGTCACGCCTGTCGGAACGACTTCAACGAATGCCACCTGGTCCACTACCGGTGGCGGCAATCTTACAGGTACATTGTCAGGTGTATCGAAAATATCGACCGTTGCAAATGCAATCGTACAGCAAACCGTTAACCCGGTTGGCATCGTTGCTCCCCCCACCTGCGAGCTGAAGTACGACGACGGCGGCCAGGAGGATTTCTTTGTCTGGGCCACGCCCGATAACCTTTACGCTGTTAGATTCACACCTGCCAAGTATCCTGCCACGATCCTTGGCTGCAGCATTAATATTGGAACGGTTGCAAATTATCCAACGCATATTCCGA
This sequence comes from Bacteroidales bacterium, assembly GCA_030681475.1. GTDB lineage: Bacteria > Bacteroidota > Bacteroidia > Bacteroidales > FEN-979 > CAIVAT01. The sequence goes on from JAUXWT010000080.1 coordinate 14,498, forward strand.
ACACAGCACTTTCTCTGTTCGAGGTCCTGATCTTTGATGATAAAGGATCGGGAGGTTCACCGGGCGTGATACTCAAAGGGCCGTTCACGGTATCAGTGCCGCTGAACACCTATGGCTGGATTGACCGTCAGTACCTGTTCGGTTCGGGATTGGCCATCGGCAGCGGGAGTTTTTATATTGTGATGAAACAGGTAGGCAAACCTCCCGATGCACCAGGCATAGCCATGGATACCGATACCAACCGGTACCGGAGCTATTCGCGGTTCGTTCCGGGAAACCCATGGGTCCCGGCCTCCGGGAACCTCATGATCCGTGCCATCATAACTTGTCCTCCCGGCCAGGCCGGAGACTCGATTGCCTCTGACGATTGCAGGGGCGGATTTTACCTGAAATCAAAGACCACCTCTTCCGGCTTGCTTTCCGATGAGCTGTTTACTGTGAGGTACTGGCATAATACGCTGTTCGACCTGCTCGACAATCCGGCCAAGATTGATGCCCTCGTTAAAAGTAATCTGAAAAGCGGGTGTGAAATCAACTGTAAAGAGACAGCGACTGCATGGATGCAAAGTCTCGGGAAATGCATCAATATGAATAAAGACGATAGTACTGATATCGCAAATTATCTCATCAGTATCTGCCTGACCGGATGCAATCCACCTTATCCCCAGGGAACCGACACCGTTCCCTATGGCGGTTCGGTAGGGAATTTTAAATGCTTTGAAGATGTGATCAAACATTATCACGATTTGTGTTCTGCCTGTGATACCTGTCCTCACATAGTTTATCCCCCCGCAAAGGCCGCTGATTCAGTCCGTAATCCTTTCGGAAATTTTGCTGACTATAAAAAGCTGATGGAAGAGGAATGTGTAAAGGAATCAGATAAGGCAGCGCGGGAAGAATCCGCAGCCAGGCTGAACACCCTGTATGCCGCCGCCATCCCGGGGCTGAAAGCCGCCTACCGGAAACGATGTTACGACCGGCTGCCTCACATCGAGTCATTTACGATGACCTATTCGATGAATGAATATTGCTATACCCTTTACTATTACGACCGGGCGGGGAACCTGATCAAGACGGTGCCACCATCTGGTGTGGATATCATCAAAAAGCCCGACTCGCTGGCAGCCATCGCCAGACACCGGGAACTCTATCGAAATAAGCCGGACACGATCTTTGCCGCAGACCATTATTTTGCCTGGCCCAAACATAAAATGGTCTCCTCCTATAAATTCAACTCCCTGGAGAAACCAGTTGAGCAGCATAGTCCTGACGGGGGCCAGACCATTTTCAGATACGACATTCTGGGAAGGCTTGCGATTTCTCAGAACGATGAACAGAAAGAAAAGAATACGTACTCCTACACCCTTTATGATCCCATCGGAAGGACAGTGGAAGTGGGTGAACTCGCAAATACGAATACGCCCGACAAAATAGTAGTACGGGATTCATTAAAGCTAAAGGCTTTTATCACCGGGAGCCCCCGTTCGCAGGTGTCGCACACTTTTTATGACCAGGCGCTCATTACGATCCCCAGGATGAAGCAGCACAATCTCCGAAACCGGGTGGCATCCATCGCCCTCTACAATACGTTGCCATCAGACCTGAAGCAGTTTAATTCGGCCATTCATTATAGCTATGACATCCATGGCAATGTGGACACGCTGACCAACGACCTGCCCATGCTTGGACCATGGAACCGACGTTTCATAACCACCACCTACCTTTACGATCTTGTAAGCGGCAAGGTGAACCAGGTGACCTATCAGCCCGGGAAGGCGGAGCAGTTCATGCACAGGTATAAATATGATGCCGACAATCGCATCACGGAGGTGTTCACTTCGATGAAAGGCCGGTTCTGGGACCGGGATGCACGGTACCTTTATTATCGTTATGGTCCTCTGGCACGCATAGAGTTAGGGGAGAAACAAGTACAGGGCATCGATTATGCCTATACCCTGTTGGGTTGGATCAAGGGGGTGAACAGTTTTGTACCCAGCCCTGACAATGAGATGGGCCAGGACGGCAACACCCAGGGAAAGCCCAACAATAGTTTTGCCCGGGACGCGTACAGCTTTGCACTCGGTTATTTTGATGGAGATTACAAGGCCGTCGGCCCCCAGTTGAATTGGCTGGAGGGGGTGCCCACGAACAATGACTTTAATCTGCAAAGTCCTGACCTTTTTAACAGCAATATCCGCTATATGTCCTCAGCATTGGCCATCCCTGCTATGGGCATCTATCCTCAGGGCTGGTATCCCGTGAATGTCTATGGCTACCGGTATGATCAATTGAACCGGTTGAAGCAGGCCAAAACCTTTACCACGCCGCAAGGCGGCATGACCTTCAACGCCCTCGACGATTACCTAATGGGGCTCTCGTACGACTACAACGGCAATATTGAAACCCTGCAGCGCAATGGTTATGAGGATGCCACTGCCGGGAAGGTACGTGGCATGGACAACCTGGCCTATAAATATGAGGAAGGCACCAACAAACTCAACAATGTTTTTGACGAACCCGGTCTGTCTGCCAACTATACAGAGGATATTGACAAACAGGAAGAGGATAACTACAAGTATGACAAAACCGGTAATCTTGTCCGGGATGCAAGTGAAGACATCAGCAATATTAAATGGACGGTGTATGGGAAAATGAAAACAATTACACGCAATACAAACCGTAAGTTATCCGACCTGGAGTTTATCTATGATCCGACAGGCAACCGGGTCGTAAAAGTTGACAAGACAAGAAACGATCAGGGTAACTTACAAGGGGAAGACTCCTGGAATTACACCTTTTATTCCCGTGATGTACAGGGCAACATCATGGCCAACTACCTGCTGAAAAACCAACCGCCTAACAAAAAATACATACTGGCCACGAATGAACTGGACATTTATGGCAGCAGCCGGCTCGGTGTTACAGACACAATCATCAAAATTGACAGCATTTCAACTGCGCCTGACTTAGCTGCAGTTCCGGGTTCAGGCGGAGGAGGCCTGTCTCCCGGAGGCTTTTCAAATGGTCAACTTACTTCAATGACCAGTACAGTTATCGTCTCAACAGGCGGGACTACCCTCATCATTCCCATTGGTATCTGTGATTCCGTGCGTTCCGGTTGCAAACAATATGAGCTTACCAATCATTTAGGAAATGTAATGGCAACGGTATCTGACAGAAAAATACCGGTTTCTTCTGATAACGCAGTTATTGACTTTCACCTTGCTGATATTCGGAGCAGCCAGGATTATTATGCCTTTGGTATGTTGATACCTGGTAGAAACCATCAAATTGACACTTGCCGGTTTGGGTTTAATGGGCAGGAAAAGGAGAAGGAGATTACTGGAGTTGATGGAGTTGATTATATTTATAAATATAGAGTGTATGATAGTCGTATCTGTAGGTTTTTAACGATGGATCCATTAGCCTCAAAGTTTCGATATCTTACACCTTATCAATTCTCCAGTAATAGTCCAATAGCAATGTATGAACTTGAAGGCTTAGAAGGGGCTTTAGGGTGCAAGGCAGAAAATGCGATGTATGCACCTACATCTACTCTCACAGGACCGACAAAAAGATCATCAGGAACCTTTCTTAGTATGGGTAGTGCATCAGCTAAGGTTGGTGTTGCTCTAACTGGAGCATTGGCTATCACAACAGGTACCGCAATAGACGTTATTGGTATTACATATTTTACTTTAACAATTGCCTTACATCCAGGCAACCAAAGCATTGAGGATAATACTGTAAACCCCCAGCTGAATTTTGGTGCAACAATTGGTGTTGATGCAACATTCATTTGGAGTTCATTAAATACATTTGAAACAGCGATTAAAGATCCTAATATAATGAGTGGAAGTTTTGGAATTAAATGGATTTTAGGAGCTAGTGTAATGGTTGGAACAAACAGTTATGGGTTTTCAGTTGGCGTCGGATTGGGAGCAATGTTTTCAACAGGTAATCAAACAAGTATATCACAATCAATATCTATGGTGTCAAGTGATGCAGATGAGTGGAGCAAATTTAGATCTGGTAAAATTAATGCAGGCGAATTGACATTTGATATGGAAGTTGGTAATATAACAAATACGTATGACGATCAAGGAAATTTAACTGGTGCAACGGCTCAATTAGGATACAATAAAGATGGGGGATTTATATCATCAGGTATAAATGTAAAATCCGGAGTCAAAACGGTTAATAATAAAAGTGAACTTAATAATGTGTGGAAATCAGATAATTATGCAAAAGAAGAAAATAAATTAAATCAGTAGTGGGCACTTAAATCCCAATGATTTTTAATTTATTTGTTTGTTGTTCTTTGACATTTTTGTAATCGTATTTTATAAGTATCTCTCTCTCAGGAATTTTGTCCGGTAGAGAAATGCTGAGAATTTGTAATATTTCGTAGATCGGACGATCAACTTTCAATTTATTGTAAATAATCGAAACCAAAATGCAAGCAATGATTGCACAATAAATTTGGACCTTTACATCATTGGTAGTTGTTCCCCAAAAAGCTTTGACCTTCAACTGCTGTTTCATCCGTTTGAAAAATATTTCAACTTCCCATCGTTTCTTGTAAAGCATCTCTATCTCTGTGGCTTTTTGACTGGTATTATTGGTTACAAAGACAAGGTACTTTTTACGTTCAGCATGATAAGACTAGATTCGGTGAAGTTTGCCAGGGTAATCCTTTTTTGGAATAATATGTTTCCAGTAAACCATTCTGATCACTTAGTACTCCTATAGTCTTATCAACGGTTTTGGAGTACATTCTTCTAAAACGCGCGTTGTCAATAGCCCTGGTGACAAAGAATGATCTTTGCGTATAAATCTTGTAAAATCGACGTATGTTTTATCAGAGAAATAAAACCTACCCGCTTCATAGAGAATGAGATCAAGGAGGTTGACATCATGAACACTTGCCTTGGATATATGCAAAATAGTTGGGATGGACATAATTACATCGTATAACGTATGAAGTTTTATCACACTCTTATGCTTATGAAACTCTGCCCACCAGAAAATGTTTAAACAAAGATCATTGGGGGTGGAATCCAAGGCATACAAATTATCATCAATTTCAACTTCGAAAACAGCTATATTACAGCTTTTGCGGGATGCCTCTATTAAAACATAGGCAAATTCCTCAAAGATTTTACAGCTGCTCTTTTCGTTTGCCTTGCCAAGATTCCTGGAGGTAACGGTTTAACCAAACCAAGATGGTAATACTTTGGATGGTGAGAATCAAGACTCAACATCAGATCACGCATACAGTCCCGTGAAGTGAGTTGCCCAAAAACCATTCACAGTATTTGGTTCCAGCTCATGAATGACCTTACATACTTATTACCTGCATGGTTTTGACGATACCATCGAAAATCCTTCAAGGTAGAAATTCGTCAACCGTTGGAAAATATATTTGTCTCGGTTCATGAATTTCTGCTTATTTAAATCAAAAATTCATTTTTCAATTCAAATTGTCACGCAGTAAATACTTCTACAAATAAGATAAACAAAGAATTTCATAGAACGTTTATTAATATTTATTCCCAACTAATGAAATTTAGACACAATTCAATAAAATAGCATTAAAAATGGAGAACTGGTATAATAATTAACAAGGAAATTATACTATTAGGAGCCAAGAATATAAATATAGAAGCATGAAATCCTATACTCTCTTATTGAACTTATTTACGTTTCTTCATTTCCCAATGTTAATGAATGGTCAAGTAGACTCATCCCACATCCACTTCCACGGCACCAACACCCTCCTCGGTCAGTACTCCAACATGCAAGGTGTCGGCAGCGAAATACCCCCCTCCTTTTACCGCAACGACCTGCGGATGACGCTCACGGTTTACGACGTACCCGTCTCTGCATCTTTTTTTCTCACCTCCATGCAACGCGATTACCGCCAAAGCATCAATAATTTCAGGATCTACCTCGATGTTGCCGCGTTGGCGAAAACGAAGAAGCTGGCTGATGCGAAAGGGCTGGTCACTTCATCGGTGGGGAAACTCGAATCGGCCAAAGGGGAACTGGAGAATTACAAAAACCTGCTTAACACGGCCGATCTGGACAATGTGAAAAACTTGGGGGTAATACAAAAGGAATATGATAAGGCGAAAGGGGAGTTGATGGATGCGACGTCAAAGGGACAGGAGGCATATGATAAAGCCAAAACTAAATATGACGATCTGAAAGGAAAACTGGCCTCGGCCCAGTCCAAACTGGAGGACGGAAAGGCCAAACTCGCAGCGGCCGAGGCCAGCCTCAACAAAATAACAGCCCAGCTTGAGCAGGCGCAGTCGCTGGTGAAATCCCCCGATCTTGCGAAGAAAGGTGAAACCTATGTGAAGGGGGCTGGCATGTCAAAAATGGGTCGTTTCCTGACCAATTTTTCTGCTCTGGAGATCGGGAAATGCCGGCCCAACTACAGCGAACTAACACTGAAGGGGATCCCGGTATCAGGTGCGAACATTGAATTTACCCCTGGTCTGTTTTATGTTGCTTTTGCGATGGGTGAAGTAAAGAGATCCATATCGCCTTCTGCCACCACAGTGCCTTCCTTTAAACAGAGTCTCATCTTCGGAAAGATGGGCGTCGGGCGTAAGAAGGAATCCCATCTTTATTTTGCCTTTTTAAAGGTTGAAGAGAAGGTTAACAGTCTGCCTGCCGACGTGGGCCTCGATACATTGCATCAGGATACGTTATATCTGAATCCGCGGGCGAATTTTATTTTGGGAACAGAGGCCAAACTTGCCCTTTTCAAAAAGAAATTCACCATAGAAGGGGAGGTGGCGGCTTCCATGCTCACCCGCGATACACAAAGCCCGGAACCGGACCCGACGAACAGTGATGTTCCGAAGTGGGTCAATGATATTTTCAAGCCGAATGTCAGCAGTACAGTGGATTATGCCTATGATGTCAAATCCACCCTTAACCTGAAAACCACGATGATTTCCCTGGGTTTCAAAACAGTCGGACCAGGTTATGTAAGCCTGGGCAACCCAAACCTGGTGAATGATAAAGTGACCTGGGAGGGCAGGATCGAGCAGACCCTTGTGAAAAACCAGGTATCCCTTTCAGCGTATTACCGGCAGAGCCATGACAACCTGGTCAACTGGAAAACAAGCGCCACGAGGAGCATCGCTTATGGCATTACTGCGGGGATCAGATTGCCAAAGCTTCCGTATTTGATATTCAGCTATACGCCTTACTTCCAGAATACAAAAAGCGAGGCCTTCGATCTGAAAAATTCCGTCAGGGTCATTACCGCATCGGCAGGATATAATTACAAGATTGGCATCCTGAGATCCAATACAACCTTCAGTTTCTTTTACCAGGGAACGGAAATCATCCTGGATACCATCGGGACCAAATCAAAAAACCTGAGTTATACCTTTAATGAGGAACTTTCTTTCAAAATACCGTTGAGCATTGCGGCCGGGGTTAGTTTCAACGAATTCGAATACGCAGGAACAGCAAGGAATATATTCCTGCTGACCATCAGCGGCACTTATGGTATGTTTAAAAATAAATGGCAAAATACGTTTGGTGTGAAATACACAAGCCAGGATTACAACCAGGATAAATTAGGGTTTTTCCTGAACTCCAGGGTGCAGCTATGGAAAATGACTGATCTTGAACTTCAGCTGGAAAAAAACACGTTCAAGGATAATATTAGATGCACACAAAATTATAATCAATTTATTGCCAGGCTCACGTTCATATTCAAGTGGTAAGAGTTTAAATGAAAACAACAGGTATGAAAAGAACACCGGGGACATGCTTTTTAATCATGGCGATTATTGCCGCAGGGGTTTTATTCCTGGATATAACAAGCTGCCAGAAGAACTGCTGTACCATCGGATTTGTAGTGGCAACCGATTCGGTGAGTGCCATCACTGATACAACTGCCCGGTGCGGCGGGACCATTGCATCGGATGACGAAGATACGGTGCTGTCGCGGGGCGTGTGCTGGAGCATGCAACGATCACCCACGATCAAAGACCCCAAAACAACTGACAGCATAGGCAAAGGAAAATTCAGCAGTGAAATGACCAAATTGATGCCCAATACCCGGTATTATGTTCGCGCTTATGTTACCAACAAAAAAGGGGAGGCTTATGGCGATGAAAAGAGTTTTAAAACAAATGTTGGCCCGGTATTTACAATCGGGAAAAGCTATGGAGGGGGCATCATCTTTCACATTGACAGCACCGGTGTAAACGGGTTAATAGCCGCAAAAACCGACGAGAAAAATGCTGCATGGGGCTGCTCAGGGGTACTGATTCCGGGTCCTGATTCAACAGGGCAATTTAACACCTTGATGATTAATTATGCATGTAAGCAGCCGGACATAGCTGCATGGATCTGCACCCAGGTTAGTTCCGGCAACTATAAGGACTGGTTCCTGCCTTCAAAAGATGAACTGAACCTGTTGTTTTTGCAAAAACACGTCGTTGGCGGTCTTACCAATGGTATCTATTGGAGCTCAACGCAGGGCGATAAGGATTCTGCATGGGGAATAGATTTCAGCAATGGGAGCCAGGAAAAAAGAAATAAAGATTCTCTGTTTCATGTGCGTGCAGTCAGGTCTTTTTAAAAAACAAATCTTAAAATCGAAAAAAAATGAAAAAAATCATCCGTGTATTGGTAATTGCAAGCCTGGTATCGTGTTCATCCTATGAATACAGTATTCACATAATTGCTGACATTCCAGCCACAGACCGGCATAGTATTCAACTGGCCTTTTTGGATTTTAATCCCCGGGAACAATTTAATAAAGAAGTCTCAAAAGAAAACCTGAAGGAGTCCCTCCACTCAGCAAAAACCGATGAAGAAAAAAATTTCCAGAGGAATATCTTCTTAATGGTCAACTGGGATTTAATGTTCCAAAAAGTTACCGGCGACAATCTTTTTTTTATGAATGAAAAAGATACAACCGGCTATAAGGCATCAAGGGGGATGTTTTCCGGGCATCCCAAAAATATCTGGCTGACATCAAAAACGTTCAACATTAAAGGTAATCCATACTGTTATGTCATACCTTTTACTGTTTCAAACGGATCAGATTTATCCTGCAAACTGGACTCAAGCAAACTGATCTCCTTGGTGGAACTCTATCATAAGCGGATAAAATAATGATGTATTCTAATAATTGAAAAATACTTGGATTCCCTGGCAGGTCAGGTGCAGGCTTGCTTACCTGACATGCCTGAATTGTCGGCGGTCGGCTCGGAAGCAAAATTGACAATTGCCTCATAAATCACTTATCATCTTCGTGAATTTCTTCCTCAAGACCTAATGCAATTGTGTCAAGAATTGAAGGTTGGATGTGCCCAGATAAATTTTCCACTTTTTTCAGCAATTCTTCCAAGTCTTCAATAGATATGAATTCACAATAGTCATTTAGTCCAATTTTTCTAAAAGTTGGCATTGAAAGTTCACTTAATACTTTTTTTTGACGTTCACTTTGTGCGACAATATAAAGCTTGATATTTAAGGCAGGAACAACAGCAAGTAAGTCAGACATTCGAAGCAGTCCTGAATAAACAGAAGTACTCGTTTCAACTTCAAACGCGCACATTGGTGCATTTTGCTTTAACCAAATTACATCAATTAATGATATCCTGTTCGTTGCTTCATCATTCAAACCAAGGTTTGGTAATGATGTAACACTGAATTGTCCAAGTTCTGTTTGGTTGAACTTTCGTTTTCGATCGTTTGAGGCAATAAAATTTTTACAGCCAACTATTTGTCCAAGTTTTGAAAGTAAATATTGTGCTTTAGAATGTAATGATTCTTCTTTAGGAGTAAGCTCTTCTGGCTCGTGCTTAACTATTTCGGCTATCGGTAGTTCAGTCTGAAGATCCAGCTTTTTAGGTCTTCCTCTTTTCCCTTTTGTCTTTTCATTTTTTTTCGGAGAAGTGTCTCGTTTCGTCTTAGCTTCTATAAGTAATGATTCAAGATTCGTCGTAATTGCCTCTAATTGAGAAGGTCTTGCTTTTATCTCCTTAATAATAATTTCAGCATTAGGGTCTTCAATTAAATTCTGATTTAGAATGCCCCATCCGTAACGTGTGGTCCACGCGTTAACAAATGCTTCTCTTATATTTCCTAAAATTTGAGGGCCATGCTCCTTATCAAAAAGATATTTGAATTTTACCGGTATTCGATTTGGAAAAAGTCCGTTATCCCATACTTTTGATTGTGACACGAATGATTTGCCAGAAATTACAGCAAGTCCTGCTACATACTTGTCAACGAGGATGACCAAATAATCCCCAACTTGCCAGTCGGAAAATCTTGCACTGTTACTTCCCCAAATCTCATGCTTTACACATGTTAGAAATTGATACTCGTCAACTTTTGTAACTCTTAGTCTCATATGAACTTTTTTTAACTGCCGTCCAGTTCTAAGAAGTGAATAAGTACAAAAAATCAGTGAATTATTTTCATCAGTTTTTTGAATAAAAATTGAGAAATTAAACAACCATGATCAATATCCTCTTATACTTAATGTGAACTTCAGTTTTTTTGGATGCAGATTCAGTAAAATTAAAGCAAAATTTCAATATCAAAGGTAATTGCGCTAAAAAAAATCTAAATACGTGCTTTGATGAAGCACCATACTAATAACTCTGACTATACTATTTACCCGTATTTGTGAAAGACTAACACCTGTTATTCCCAATCATGAATAATCAAAAACTGCCGCATCGTAATATATTGCCTTTACGACCATTAAAAACGGGAATTCCGCCCCCAAGGGCGGAACTCCCGAAGATTCAGAAGTTGATCTTGTCTTCAGCTGCAGAGATGCTTGCGTCGAATGATAACTTCAGAAAATCAATCACCTTTTTAACGCCAGGGGTGAAACTGGTGGTGAAGACATTCCCGTCTGAGTCATTCAGCCTCATGGAGCAGTTGAAATCGTTGGATGAAATCTGGAAGCGTTCCAGTTCAGAGCGGGTTTGCACCAATTTGGCTCTTTTTTCAATGATGAGCTGGAGATTTTCAACCTTGAGAATTTTTTCCAGGAGGGTTAATTCCGGCTTCACAACTGCGACCGGCTCCGGCTTAATTTCGTTGATCGGTTCCGGGATAACTTCTGCGACCGGTTCAGGAACTTCATCGACTGCAGCTTCTTCAGCTGGTTCAGTCTGGAATGAAGAGAAACTTGGCCTGACAACCATGACCTGACCTGACTGTGATTTACTGTTTGTCGGCTTGAGAACTGATGATGACTTTGACATGTGTTTCGCCACTGCCCTGTGGACTTATTTTGGCATCTGGCTCGCCGGTTAAGAAAAATTTCTGCCCTAAACAATACCGGAATGAAAATTCTGGAACAAAGGTTCGGGTCAGATTGATTTTCCAATCTGAATGAACCCAACGGGAGGCTCGCCTCGAAGCCAGGATCAGATGACTAGGTGAGCCGCCTTTAGTGACACGATATTTTCATGAGGTTACCTTTGCGGAAAATTTTGAGTAATAGTGCGTTGGCTTTTGGTTGCTTTTACTTCAAAAGCACCCCGTTTTCATCCGGTTTTCTTTTTGCCAAGCTGTTTCTTTGCCGGTGCAGTAACAAGGAAAAAGCGTTTTTCCAGTGAGGTACAAACAAAAAAGGCAGTCCCGGTTCCGGCAGTTCGGAACCGGGACTGCCTTCAATCACCAGGATGGATATTGATTGTTGTAATTTTCCTCATCCTCGAATGATGCCAGCGAATGACGGTAATCAGCTTCACCACATGCAAAGTGTACGGCATGATTGCCGTTTGGCCAGTAAATGATCTCTTCGCCTTTTTTGATCGGCTTTTTGCAGGTGTAACATGTGCCGGCGAAGCGTGATGTCATTTGCCTGGGATCCTGTGATCTTCCTTTGTACCTCATTTTATTGGAATTTAATTATGAATAGAAAAAGCCGTGAACTCCCGTCCACGGCTTGAAATTTATCTTTCAGAAAGGTGCAACCTCTTCAGCAAATTCAGGTACCTGAACTTCTTCTTCATCAAGGATGATTTGCTCAGTGCCCAGGATATACTCAGCGGCTTTCTCTGCCCGGGAAGCGGCCCACATGATCCATTTCTGATTGTCGCGGAGTGAAGTTGCCCAGGAATTGATATAAGCATTTGAATTGCGTTGCCTGTTTTTCAATCCTGCCCGGTCGGCCAAAAATGAGGAGCAAAGTTCAGCTACCAACTCTTCTTTCGAATATAGTTCGTCACCAAACTTGTTAGAAAATGCCTCAAATCTGTTCAATCGTTTCGGGTGGCCGACACTATGGGCATTATGCCGATATCGGCATAATATCCATAATGCCGCATCCATTATTATGCCGCACCGGTTTTGCTAACCCCTGTTGTTAGTGTTTTTCCGGTGCGGCTATTCGGCATAATTTATAGGTTTTCGAGGAAGCTGAGTAATTTGTCATCTGGTTTATATCGACCAAAT
>JAUXWT010000083.1 GCA_030681475.1 Bacteroidales bacterium
CGAAAACCTATAAATTATGCCGAATAGCCGCACCGGAAAAACACTAACAACAGGGGTTAGCAAAACCGGTGCGGCATAATAATGGATGCGGCATTATGGGCATTATGCCGATATCGGCATAATGCCCACTCGACTGGCCACCCCAAAAGACTCAACCGCTATGATGGAATGTCGAACAGTTTTGGCGATATCCCGTACAGTAAAGAGGAACTTGTTGCTGAACTCTGTTCTTCCTTCCTTTCCGGTATCGCTCACCTTGACCCGGATATCCGAAACTCAGCCGCTTACATCAGAGGATGGGCATCGGCGCTCCGCGACAACCAGAAATGGGTCATGTGGGCTGCCGCCAGGGCTGAAAAGTCTGCCGATTATATTCTGGGCATTGACTCTTCCTATTCTGCTTCAAAAGAAAAAACCACTGCTAAAGTGACCGGCGAAGTTCCGGTCCTTGAACCTGTCTTGGAAGATTCCCCCTTTTAACTAAACCATTTATTCAATAGAGCCATTCCGGGTGACCGGGGTGGCTTTTTTCATTTTCACTAAAACCAGAACCTATGAACAATTTTAACAGTTATTCCGGGGATCCGCGCCAGATCACAGCCCGCTTCGCAAGTAAATGTCACACCTGCGGAAAACCAATCAAAAAAGGCGAACAAATCATCTATTGGCCAAATGGCAAACATGCCGGGCATCTGAAATGTGATGAGGCTGACTACCGAAATTCTTTGGCTTCCTTTGAAGATGAAGAGCGTTACAACAGTCAGTACCGGTAATTCAGATTCTTAAGCCGCTGCGGGAAACCGCAGCGGCTTTTTTCATGCTCGTTAATAGGTGTAGTTATTAATTTTGCCTGGGATTTTGCGCTTTCGGGATGTCTATCATGTCTTTATGCAACTCTACGATCATTTTTCCTTTGATCATTCAGCCCTTCTGTTTTCCTTTTCTGGGATGCAGCTCACATAAATCTGATGTCTGTGGTTTTTGTTTAATTCCTATGCTAAGCTATTATTCCATTCCAGGGTGAAAGTGCTACTCATTCAAGAATTTTCCCGGCATATCCTGCAGGTGTTCGGTATTCCAGTTCCTACTTGAGTGCCCCTCCATGGTCTTAATTACACTTGCATATAAATTTCACTTAAAAATCACAGCCATGAAAAATTTTGTAAAAAACTACATCGGAAAAGGAAAGAAAGTCGAAGGCCTTGAAATCATTAAGATCAACTTCAAAATCGAAGATCTCGTAAAGTTTTCACACAAATACAAGGATGAAGATTACATCTCCCTTGAAATCGCAAAACTGAAAAGCCCCGACCAATTCGGACATGACTACACCGCTTATGTAAACCGCCTGGAAGAATCCGAAGTAAACGAACCGGTTAAGCCCGCTGAAACTCCCAAAAAGAAACGCAATACTTCAAAGATGGTTTCCAAAGACATGCCATCAGAGGAAATCCCCTTCTGATCAAACGTTAAAACCCAAAGAGAGGGCATCTCATAAGGGTGCCCGCTTTTTTTTCATGTAAATACTACCTGAATTATTTGAACTTCCAAGAAAAAAACAATGGTCATTTCAGAACGACACATTGCTTCTTGACAGTCCTTCTTTCCAAAATAATCTATCTTTACACTTCGGAAGTAAAAAAATATGGAGAACAGCGAGATTACAATCTTGTTGGTTGATGATGAACAGGATATCCTTGAGTTTCTTGGTTACAACCTGGAGAAGGCAGGATACAAAGTATTAACAGCTAAAAATGGGTTGAAAGCACTGAAAATTGCGCGTCAGAGAAAGCCTCAATTGATTATACTTGATGTAATGATGCCTGTGATGGATGGCATTGAGACTTGTGCTGAAATCAGGAAGATCCCTGAACTTTCAGGAACTTTGATCGCTTTTTTAAGTGCAAGGGGAGAGGACTATTCGCAGATTTCAGGATTCACTGCCGGAGCCGATGATTACATCACCAAGCCTATTAAACCCAAATTGTTTATCAGCCGTATCCAGGCAATTTTAAGGCGATACAAGGTAGAATCCGTAGATAATAGGATTATTGAGCTTAAAGGATTTACCATAGATAAAAACCGGTACCTTGTTGTTATCGGGGATACCGAAGTTACCCTTGCACGAAAAGAATTTGAATTACTACAATTTCTAGTGTCACGGTTGAATAAAGTCGTAACCCGCGAAGATATTTTTAACAACGTTTGGGGAGAAGAAGTAGTTGTGGGTGACCGTACCATTGATGTTCACATCCGCCGAATCCGGGAGAAGTTGGGCATTGACAATATCCAGACAATCAAAGGTGTGGGTTATAAATTCGAAGAAGGATAATCATAGCAGAATTAACAATAAGTTAATATTGCTTCAAATTTAATTGTACACTTCCAATGTATTTTTGCGAACGGAAAAAATACATTATGGGAAAGACAAAAGTTTTATTCATTTGCATTCATAACTCAGCACGCAGTCAGATGGCTGAAGCATTGTTAAATCATTTGGCTGGCGAAAAGTTTGAGGCTCAAAGTGCCGGATTGGAGGAAGGGACACTAAATCCTTTTGCGATTGCAGTTATGCATGAAATTGGAATAGATATTTCCGGAAATAAATCAAAAAGTGTTTTTGACTTCTTTAAAAGAGGTGAAATTTTCAATTATGCGATCACTGTTTGTGACGAAGGAAATTCAGAGCGGTGCCCAATCTTCCCTGGGGTTACACATCGAATACTATGGTCGATACTTGATCCATCCATATTTACTGGTACTCATGAAGAAAAATTGGATAAAACAAGGAAAGTCAGAGATGAAATCAAAGCCAACATTGAACAATTTATTCTGACAAATTAGTAAGAGTATAATGCTGTCATCCTAAAACACCTTCTTTGTTTTCGTAATTTAAAGAAGATATCTGTAAATCCATTGGTGAATCACCCAAGCTAAAATTTTGCTTACATCAGAGTTTCCCTCCAGCCAATATTAATGGTAGTGTTTCATATCCTTTTTGCGTTACCATTAAAGGTCATTCCACTTCGGGATCCATAAATTTTATAATAGATTTATTGCCATATACATATGATATCAAAAGTCCATGAAATGGGAAAATGAGGAAGGCTTAACAATTATTTAATAAACTGTTAACCTGCCGTTCATCTATGATTCATTGATAAGCTGGTACTTTGCCGTGTAATTAAAATATTCTTAAACGAAATGCAAAAATTATGAAAACCAGCTACTTAAAAATTTTCGGGTTGCTTATGGCCGCCCTTACTATTGGCTTCACATCCTGTAAGAAGGATGAGACACCAGCAACTCCTGCAGCTACGCTCGCTGTTTCACCTGCTGCTCAGAATGTGGGATCATTAGCAGGAACAAGCAATTTTACTGTAACATCAAATTCGACCTGGAATGTGGTAAGCGACCAGACCTGGTGTATTGTCACATCCGGTGGTGTTGGAAACGGAACAATTGTGACGAATTATACCGAAAATACAACCACCAGTCAACGAGTTGCCTCGATAACAATTACAGTTAGCGGACTTGCTCCCAAAGTGATAACAATAACCCAGGGGAGCATGAATTCCGTTACTCCGCTCAACCAGGATGTACCAGCCACTCCTGCAGGATTGGTGAATTTTGCGGTTTCCGCATCAGGTGCCTGGACTGCAATAAGCGATCAGCCATGGTGCACAGTAACTGCCAGTGGGACTGGAAATGGCAATATTGAAGCAAACTACACTTCAAACGGCACGACCATTCAACGTGTAGCCAATATTACAGTTACGATCGCTGGCGTAGCCCCGATAATTGTCACCGTAACTCAAGCCGGCGGTTCAAATGTAGTTGAAGTTTCAGGTGAGATTTCAGGTAATGTAAATTGGACTGCAGACAAACAATACCTTATTAAAGGATTTACGTATGTGGTCGACGGAGCGGTCCTTACAATTGCACCTGGTACGATCATTAAAGGGGATAAACTGACAATTGGCGCTCTCATCGTTGAGCGCGGCGGAAAGATCATCGCAGATGGTACTGCAACAAACCCGATTATCTTCACATCAAATGCCCCTGTGGGTTTCCGTAACCGCGGCGACTGGGGTGGACTTGTACTTTGTGGCAAGGCTCCGGTCAATAATGGAGATCCCCAGATTGAAGGCGGACCGAGGTCACATTACGGCGGGTCGGATGCCAACGACAACTCTGGGATCCTCAGGTATGTCCGTATCGAATATGCAGGCTATCCTTTACAGCCCGACAAGGAAATCAACGGGCTTACCATGGCAGGTGTAGGAGCGGGAACCATCATTGATTACATTATGGTTTCATTTGCCAATGATGATTCCTATGAATGGTTTGGCGGAACCGTTAACGCAAAGCATCTTATCGCATACCGAGGACTGGATGATGATTTCGATACAGACAATGGCTTCCAGGGAAAATTACAGTACCTGTTTGCAATCCGTGATAAAAATGTTGCCGATGTATCAGGATCAAATGGATTTGAATCGGATAATGATGCAACTGGCTCGACAAACGCACCGATCACAAAACCCACCTTCTGTAATGTAACCATTATCGGACCCAGGAAAGATGCTACAACCAGCAACATCAACGCCAACTATAAAAACGCTTTGCACTTGCGCAGGAATACCCAAACTTGTACCTATAACTCAGTTTTTGCCGGATACCTTGGTGGATTACTCCTCGACGGAGCTCTTTCCCAGACCAGTGCCGTGAACGGAGTCCTGCAGATTCGGAATACGATCCTTGCCGGGACCTCCTCAGCAAGCACCTTCTTCAGCGTGCCGAGCAATAGCACGATGACGAAAGATTCCCTCACCCCCTGGTATCTTACACCAGCGTTTGCCAATGATACCATTGTGAACAATGCTGACCTGAAACTGACCAATGCCTTCAACCTTGATCAACCTAATGCAGTTCCAATGGCTGGATCTCCCCTGTTAGGTACGGCTGATTTCACCAACACAAATCTCCAAAATTCATTCTTCACGGCAGAAACTTTTATCGGAGCCTTCGGTACCACCGACTGGACATCAGGATGGGCTGTCTGGGATCCCCAGAATCTTTCTTATGGCACCAAATAATTATTATTTATGATGAAAGAGCAACAGCCAATCACTGTTGCTCTTTTCTTTTTTTGATTTACAGTATTATTTCTTCAAAATGATCAATAAATTTCTGAGAATATTACCTTTTCTGTTGCTTCTAATGATTGCCAGCCAAGTGTTTCCACAAACCGGAATAATTAAAGGGATCGTAAAGGATAAAAAAACAGGAGAAACACTTGTCGGGGTCAATGTCTGGATTGAGTCCATCAACAAAGGGAACTCGACAGATATAAACGGGGAATATGTCATCAACAATGTCCCTTCAGGTTCATATCGTCTAAGTATTTCTATTATTTCGTATAGGAAAACAATTCTTGAAAATGTTAAAGTGAGTAAAGATAAAGTTACTACTCTTGATATAGATCTGGAGGAAGAGATTACCCTGATGAAGGAGGTGGAGATAGTAGATAAACGCCTTACAAATACTGAAATTTCCATTATCAGTTCGATAAAAAGCACCAACCTTGTTGCCAATGGTATTTCCGGTCAACAGATTACAAAATCACAGGATCGTGATGCCTCGGAGGTTATCAGGAGAATTCCTGGAATTACAATATTTAATGGAAAATTTGTTATTGTCCGTGGATTAAATCAACGTTATAACAATGTTTTTTTGAACAATGCATCGACACCAAGCTCCGAAACTGATACACGGGCATTTTCATTTGACATTATCCCAAGTTCACTGCTCGATAACATAATGGTTTACAAAACACCTTCACCTGAATTACCCGCCGATTTTTCCGGTGCGTTCATTGATGTCACTACAAAAAATACTCCGTCAAAAAACACAATCGATATTACTTATAGCATATCGGCAAGGGAGCATACCACTTTCAACGATTTTTACAAATATAAGGGAGGTTCGCTTGATTTCATTGGAGTGGATGATGGAACAAGGGCCTTGCCTCCCGGTTTCCCGAACACGGATGAATTTAACTCCATTGCCAACGGGTATACTCCTTCTGATGTGCAAAAGATAACAAGCCTGGGTCAGGAGATAAATAAAAACTGGTCTGCTTCGGAGAAACAGGCATTCTGGGATAACCGTCTGAATGTTGCAATTGCCAGGAAATTCACTATGGGAAAAGTCCAATGTGGCACAATCAATGCGTTGAATTATACCAACACATTTTTAACACTACCCATTCACCGTCTTGATTACCAGGTTTATAATTTCGAAGAGGACAAACCCAGCCCGAATTTTGACTTTTATGATATGCAGTATACCAATACTGCTAAAACAGGGATTCTGTCGAACTGGTCATTTGCTATAAACCCACGCTTTAAGTTAAGTTTCAATAACCTCTTCAACCAGATTGGTTATACAAGCACAACCCTTAGAGTAGGAACCGAATATTACAGTTCCCAGCAGATAAGATCTTACGAATACTCTTTCATGAGCCGAACGACATATTCGGGACAGCTGACAGGCGATCATGATTTTACAAAAGCAGCATCCCATTTACGCTGGACACTGGGTTACTCATTTACTCAACGGGATGAACCCAATGAAAAACGGTTAACAACAATTTTAAATACTACTGCCGATGATCCATACTTTAATAGGTATGGTATTGCTTTTGGAAATACTGCCTCTCCAAAATACGCCGGAATTGTCTACCAGAAACTGAAGGAACATCTGGTAATGCTTCGGCTTGACTATACACAGCCCTTTGTTTTTGGTTCCTTTAAGCCCGAGCTCAAGGTTGGGGCATATAGTGAATATAAAACCCGTTCTTTCAATGCTCGCTTGCTAGGCTATACAAAAAGTAATGAAAATATTTTCAACCAAACGCTGTCTTATCAGCCGTTCGATTCGGTATTCATGGACCAGAATATAAACAGTACCAGCGGGATTAAACTATCAGAAACGACTAACCCTTCTGATTCTTACGATGCCAATAATCTTCAGTTTGCCGGGTATTTTACATTTAAAATTCCGATAGGGAAGCGCATCTCTGTTTATACAGGAGTCAGGGTTGAAGAGAACAGTGAGCAACTGAACAGTTTTAGTTCCGATTTAGCAACACTTCCTGTTAAGGTTAATATTACCAATCTTGCATTTTTCCCATCTGTAAACTTTACTTTTGATATCAGTGATAAGAGCCTGATCCGGCTTGCATACGGGCGCACTATCAACCGTCCCGAATTCCGTGAAATTGCTCCATTCAATTTCTACATGTTCCAGGAAAACGCTTCGTTTATAGGTAATCCTCATTTGACTGACGCATTCATACACAATATTGATGCCCGTTATGAACTTTATCCTACATTATCGGAAATGTTCACCTTCGGGGTTTTTTATAAAAAATTCATCAACCCGATCGAAATCACCTATGTCAATTCAGGATCCGGACTTGCATATGGTCCAATCAATGCCACAGGGGCTTACAGTTATGGTGCTGAAATTGAAGTCCGGCAGTCTTTGGCATTCCTGGAAAAAAGCGCTGGATTTCGATGGCTAAAGGGAATATCACTGGTTTTAAATGCTTCAGTCATAAAAAGCCAGGTTATTTTTCCTGATGGAGCTCTGGAACGCAACCGTTTTATGCAGGGACAATCTCCATACATTATTAACGCCGGATTATATTACCAATCTGAAAAAAGTGGATGGAACTCAAGCTTGTTAAATAATATAATGGGAAAGCGGATTGTTGTAGTAGGTCAGGTTAATCAGAATCCGCAGGAAGATATCCCGGATGTTTATGAGATGCCTTTTAATTCGCTTGATTTTACCTTATCGAAAAAGTTTGGCAAACATATACAGGTAAAAGGAGGAGTTCAGAATATTTTGAACGATAAGGTACGCTATCAGCAAACAGTAAAATTCGAGAAACCAGGTGAAGGGAAAGTTACAAGGGTAGAACCCACATTGGAATACCTGGCTGGACGCTATTACACACTTGGAGTAACTGTAATTTTATAATTCAGGATTCAATTGTAGATTTGCTCCGTAACCAATTTGCCATTCTCATCCCAGATGTACCATTTACCCTTTTTCTCGCCGGCCACATAGTACATTTCATATCGCTTGGTACCCTTTTCATCCCAGATATACCAAAAACCATCCTTTTGTCCATCGGTAAAACGAGCTTCGGCAGTTTTAGTGCCATTCTCAGACCAGTTGATCCATAATCCTTGTTTCTTCCCTGCACTGTATGAGCGTTGCTCCTTTTTAAGGCCAGTTGCGTAATAGAAAGTTGAAATCGAGTCGAGGAGGCCATTATTGATCCGGTTTTCGGCAACGAGAACTCCATTTGGGTCGTACTCTTTAAAAATACCTGAGTATGGATTTTTACCGGCACTATAATACTTCCCATTTTTCAATACCACCTCCTGTGCCGAAAGATTCCCGAAAATAAAAAGGGTGATGAAGATTAAAAAAAACTTTTTCACAATTCAGAGATTAAAAATTTAATCAAAAATAATAAAAAAACCCTCCTGAATGATAGAATCAACACCCAGGAAGGTAAAATTAAACACTAATATTTAACATTATGGTTGTAAAGGATCCAACTGGATGGTTTTATGGTTCTTCTTTGATTTCTTAACTTTTACAGAAACCTTTTTTTCATGGTAAGAAATGTACTTAACAGTCACATTGTAATCTCCCGGTTCGATCTCCTCGAGGTTGAATTTTCCGTCTGCCCCAGAATAAACCCCTTTCCCGAGCTCATCAAAATAAAGGTATACTCCACTTAAATGTTCCTGGGTCACTTTATCAGTAATCACTCCGGAAAAAGTATTCGATGCAGACGGAGGATTCACCGGATTCTTTGCTAAGATAGTGAACGGCAGAATTAATACAGTGATAATTAATAACTTCTGAAATATATTTACTTTTCTCATGGATATATTTATTTTGGCGTAAAGATAGTCCAGCCTTCTCAGTCCTATGTTAATAAATCATTAACTAAATATTAAATCAATTCTCAGTCAAACTTAACTGATAATCATTTGAATTGAAGCCTTCCATAAAAGAAATCCCTTCCGGGCAGCTTTTGAAAAAAGCATGCAAAAGCCAACCCACTATTGCTCAAAATTTGCAGCAAAGTTAAACTTGTGAAAATCTTTTTCGCTAAGAGTGACCGCCTTTGGGCACCGTCACCCTCTGGGTTCATTCAGATTTTATTGCATAAAATCATGACCTGAACTCTTGCTTAAAATTTTCACTCCGTTTGTTCCCGGGGGCATAAATTTTTTCTTAAACCCCGGCGAGCCAGATGCCTAAAAAAGTCTGCAGGGCAGCAGCGAAACACAATGACAAAGATTACAGCACCAGTATTGAAACCGACCAATGGCGGAGCATCCAAGGAAGAAAACGCAGTTCTTGCAGCTGCAAAAACGGTTCTCGAACCTAAAGAGAACAAAACCGAAGAGCAGAAGCCGCTTCTGAAGGTTGAACCTGAAAAACCTGTTGTTCCTGCTCCTGAACCGGTCAAGGAAATGACCCTGATGGAGAAGATACTCAAGGTCGAAAACCTCCAGCTGGTCATCGAAAAAAGGGCCAAGCTGGTCCAGACCCGCAGCGAACTAGAAAGGTTCCAGACCGCATCCAATGATTTCAACTGCTCCATGCGGCTGAATGACTCAGACGGCAATGTCTTCACCACCAGCTTCACACCTGGCATCAAGAAAGTCATTGATTTTCTCAGGTCATCATTCGATGCGAGCATCTCTGATGTTGAAGACAAAATCAAGTTCTGACCTTTGGTCAAATCTGAGATTTCGGCGTTCAGGCTTAGGCCTGAACGCTTTTTTTATGGTCGTAATCCTCAAATAGAAAGGTGTCCTTTATTCTTCAAGTCTGCCATTGTACTATTGCTCCCATGAATTCAACTTTTATACGGTTGTGGGATGTCCTTGAGATCATGGACTCAATTGATGGCCAGGGAAAGCCTGTCAGGTTCCAGTTGAAATTTGTCACGGCGAACCGGTCGGAGAAAACCGGCGGCGAGATCATTGAACTCAAAGATGCTTGCAAATGCTCAGTTAGAACGAAAAAGGGAAAGGAAATCTTTGCAGCAAAGAAGAACTTCCCTACCAATGACAGGATCACAAAGGATCCCAACCACTGGGTCAATTCAACCAGGAACATTCTACTCCCCAACGGACAGAAGAGAAAACTCCATATCCGGCTGATCATCGAATACAATAATAAGAAAGTTTGTTACTGATGAAACAAAAGATCGTTTACGAAAACGGAATCGCATTCTTGCCTGGAGCCAAAGCCGTAGCCACATCCTATAAAAAAACAGAAGATGCAGCCACCGAGAAGGTAGTGATCCCAAAGGATTACAGCTCCTGGCCATGGTCACCCTGGGGTGACGACAATTTGTTCCCTCAGAATGTATTGACTGACCTGGAAAAGAATTCGATTGCGCTCCGGGCACTGGAAAAACGAAAGACCGTCCATTATGGCCGCGGTATCCTGGCCTATCGGGATAAAGGCAAGGATAACCTGGGAGTGCCAATCCGTGAGTTGGTCACTGATCCGGAGATTGTCGAGTTCCTTCGTATCAACCGGTTGAATTTTCAATGGATCGACCTGATCGGCAGCCTGGAAATATTTGCAAACGGATGGGTGGAATTCATCCTGAACAAGGGGAAAGACAAGATCAACAAGGTTTTTGTAAAAGACCCGGCCTATTGCCGGAATGCCAAAATGGACATTGATCATCCATCCCGGATTCCTTTCCTATTCTTTTCTGCCCAGTGGGATCTTTCCCCGAATGAAGCTGACGGTTCATTGGTCAAGATTCCGATGTATGATCCATTTAAATATGATGGTAAACGATATCAGGACCCGCAGTTTGCCTATCCGGTTTTTTACCGTTCATTCAATAAATCCTATTACCACCTTTCAGTCTGGAACGGAATCCGTCAAAGCGGATGGCTCAGCATTGCCAATAAGGTACCGCAGCTCAA
The DNA here is from genome assembly GCA_030681475.1 of Bacteroidales bacterium. Classification (GTDB taxonomy): domain Bacteria; phylum Bacteroidota; class Bacteroidia; order Bacteroidales; family FEN-979; genus CAIVAT01. The sequence goes on from JAUXWT010000083.1 coordinate 11,055, forward strand.
GCAGGCCATCATGAAGAACCAGATGACCATCAAGTATCACATTGAGATACCCGATGATTATTTCATGAACCGTTACCCGTCTCCGGATTATACACGCGAACAGCGTGAGTCGGCAAGAACGAAAGTGCTTTCGGAAATGAACGATTTCCTGTCAGATGTCGAGAATACCGGAAAAGCATTTCTCACCTTCACATTTTTCAACAAGTTCAAAGGTGAATACCTGGCAGGGTGGAAGATCAACGTGATCGACAATAAACTCAAGGATGATGCTTATCTACCGGATTCCCAGGCGGCAAATTCAGAAATCCTCTTTGCCATCGGGGTTGATCCCTGCCTGGTGGGCTCCGGGCTTCCCGGTGGCAATCTTGGAGCAGGCAGTGGATCAGACAAGCGCGAAGCGTTCTGGCAACTCAATGCCGAGATGGGCATTTACCGGCAAATCAGCCTGGAACCACTTTATTTCATCCGGGATTTCAATAAATGGTCTCCGGATATTGAGTTTGATTATGTGACCGTGGATACCTCCCAGACCATGCAGGACCATCCAACGAAGATTGATAAACGCATCGACAAGAACATCGCATGACAAGACTGGTAGACAATCTTTCACAGGTTTTAACGGCTGCCTCCATCAATGTCAGCAACTCGATCGAGAACTGGTTCCCGTACATCGATGAAGCCCAGGAAACCTTCATCAAACCGGTGCTGGGCAATGTTCTATATGATCAGCTTCAGGACCTTATGGCCCTCGATCCGGTTCCTCCGGATGATGGAACCACCGCGGAAAATCTGGCTGAACTACTCTCAATGATTCGCAAGCCATTGGCGCTTTATGCCTTGTGGCTTGGCGCCGATGAATTCGGCGTAAGCATCTCCTCCCAGGGTATTCAGGTCATTGAAACTCCAACCCATAAAACAGCTCCACAGTACCGGGTGCAGAACCTTAAAGAAAATTGGATCCGCAGGGCAAATACATCGCTGGATCTTGTTCTTAAATTCCTTGATGAACACAAGGTAGATTACCCCGGGTTCGATCCCCAGGATGCAGACCTGTTTATTCGAGGTACCCTTGAGTTCAACAGTGAGGTGGATATACGCGAGAGCAGACGGGTTTTCGTAAGCCTCAAACCGATCATCCGCTCTGTTGAAAAAAAATATATCCGACCTACACTTTCTGCGGAATTGTTCGATGAGCTTAAAAATGCCTGGAAATCCGATGAAGTTTTGACAACAGCTCAATTGGTGCTTCTGGATATGATCCGTCCCGCGCTGGCTCATCTTACCATGGCCAGGGCACTGCTGGAAATCTCCATTGACATCCTAGACTGGGGTATTTTCGATACTGCCGGCAATACTTTCGCCAATGTCTCTTCAAAGCAGGCTTCCAACAAAGACCGGATCTCCATCATGGCTGAAGCCAATCAAAGGGATGGAGAATCCGAGTTGAAAGCCCTTCAGCTGTATCTCGATGAAACGGCCAGTGAAGATGTTTACCCGGCCTATTTTCATTCGACCAGGTACGCCGGAAAAGTGATAGCAGAAACACGCAACGAATTCATAAATAAATCCAATAACTCATTTTTCCTTGCATGAAGCCACTTGATTTTATCCTCCAGGATGTCTTTGACATCATAAAAATCATTGCTATTCCGGTCATCGGGTTTTTCCTGTACCAATTTTATATAGGTGTTATTGCCTTAAGAAAATCAGTCGATAAGCTCATCGTCCAGATGCAGTGCCGTGAAACTTACTGTACC
>JAUXWT010000101.1 GCA_030681475.1 Bacteroidales bacterium
TCGATAGAAATATTGGAGGCGCCATTGTTGCGGTTCATCAGCCGGATAAAGTTTTCCTTAGGGGTGGTGAAGATCAGGTTTTCTCCGGCCATTGATGGCAGCGGGGTCAAGGTAAGGTTCGTGCCCTCAAGCATGGTTTTCATGCCATCGTAATTCGTGTCGGTACCATGAAGGTCACGGCGTTTCTTGTGATAAGCAGCAAACCATTTGCGCGACAGGAAGATGTTCATCGCCATATCCTTGTACAAATCGCCTACCTGGTCCCCGAACGACTCCAGTTGATCAAACACATTGTCAACGGTGAGCGCATCCAGGGTGATGAAATTCATGTTCGATCCCCCGGCGGTGTGCTTATTCTTCAAAATGGTGACAAAGCCGTCCATCGAAAGGCCCAGCGCCTGAGCTGTACCTTCGACCGGCGGAACATAATGTCCCTTACCGATGAGTGCCAGTTCGCGGTTATCCATCACTTTTGGCATGATCAGTTGTTCGATAATATAGCGGGTGATCGGCCATACCTTACGGTCAATCGACTCATCACCCATAAACCCGAGCCATGAATCCATGATCTCATCGGGATAGAATGAAAGGTCGATCTTGTGCCGGCGCTGCAAGATCTCAACGGGAGTGAATGCAGCTTTCCCTTTCGGGGTCCAGCCTTCCTGGAATCCCTGAACGAGATCGGAGATCACGGCCTTTGATGCGCGGTAAACCAAATCCTGCGACTGTTTGGTGGTCATGAAGGTTTCGGAGTAGGTGGGCTGGGTCAAAAGCCGCAGAATATCTTTCTGGTTCGTTCCTACGTACGTCCCGAATGCGGCTTTAAGTTGGGCTAATGAAATTGTTTCGGCCATTGATACAATTATTAAGTGTTAAAATTATGAGCAGAATTCATCTGCGATTTTGTCGTGTGCATACACAGGTTCATCGGCGATGATTTCAATTTTGTCTGCATCTTTTGCAGCAACGATCTGCGTGGCGGCATCCTGCTGCTTTAGAGCCTCCAGTTCGGCAAGGGTCATCTGAAATGCAAATTTCTCTGCGGCAAGCTGCTCTTTTAGCTCCTCATTTTGAATGGTCACAGAGCCGAGCTGGTCGTTGATCTGTTGAACCCGATCATCGGTCAGCTCCTGTGAATCCAGGGCCAGCGGGTCTATCTTGAAAAAGCTTTGAATGGTTTTCCAGGTTTCTTTGATCTTCATGTTATTTGGATTATTGGTTTGCGTTTCAATGGAAAGAATGGTGTTCACCGGAGCCAGGGCCGTAGCTATCGAAATGGCATATTCCAGTGATCCGATCTCATCGATCAGCCCCAAGGCAATTGCCTCAGGGGCGAAGTACATCTTGCCGGTTAGGGTGGAATCATCCACGGCAGGCCGATTGGCTTTGATAGAGGATAAGAATTTACTGTTGATCACATCCAGAACATTCTTCTGGTAGGATTCATACTTGCCATCCAGTACCTGGTTAAAGTCGGAATTCTTATCCACCGAAAGGCTGGCATAGATTTCATGGAACTTGACTCCCTGGGCTTCCAGTGCCGGCTGAAGGTCTTCCACCATCAGCATGGTTCCGATGGATCCGATACGGTCAAGGTCAGAGCTGGCGATGATCTTTGATGCCCCGGAAATGATCCAGTAAGCTGCACTTGCAGCCATACCTTCTATATAGGCCACAATCGGTGTTGCGGAATTACAAATTGCCTCAGCCAACATATCGGTGCCGGTCACCTGGCCACCGGGGCTGTCCACAACCAGGAGAATACTTTTAATGTTTGGATTTTGATCAGCCGATTTTACATCGGTTAAGATTGAGTGTGACCCACGGGGGCCGCAAGGCTGATCGTATTTGAGAATTTCCGATCTGATTGGAATAATGGCAACAGAACCTTCAGGGATGTTGGTATCTGAAAAACCGAACCGCTGGGGTTGATCCCCCATAGCGCCGATCACATAGGAGCGGTTCCGTTCCCGGGCAATAGAAGAATCAACATCAGAGAAATTTTCCCCTTTAAGCATCGAGAGCAAAATCGAAGCATAAGCGGTTGATCTCTCTTTGGAGATCAACCATGCGCCTGAAAGTATTTCTGCTAAGATGGGATTCATTGTACCCTTTTTATGAGGATACAATATTATAATGGTATGGCGGCCAGATAAAGGACTTAAAATGAAGTCTACGCCTATGGCATGAATGGTGTGCCGGATGATTCACCATAGGCAGCAGGCGCTGAAAATTCTGCGGTAAACACAACTTCCCATCCGTTAAACCCTTCAGCACTATTAGGTTTCAGCAATTTGCCCAGCTTTTTCATTGGAGCATCCATTGATCCAATGAACCGGCACACTCCGTTTTTATCAAGAAGTTTAAAAATCAGGTTACGGTTGTTAAGATCACGCAGAGCAATCTCGACTTCTGCACGATCCTTTGGGATAAGCATTTTTAACTGGCAGGTATATTTTATACCGGCAGGGGTGTCTTCTTCCTTGACTTCAAGATGGATCGTCTCCGGGGTGGCATAAAGATATTTCCATCTTTTGTCGCTCTTCAATGTAATTGAACCAGCCAGGGTTGTTAAGTCGACCGTATAAGCGGCGACATCTTCCCAAAAAATATATTGAACCGGGTTGATCCCTCCAATATTTCCTGAATTGTGTTTTAAAACTGTCATAACGCAAAAATTTTAGATTATAAAAAATAGGTGTCCGATCATCATCTGTTTGTTGGCAGCAATTCCAGATTTAAGACTCTTTTTTCGGCCCCGGTAATATGCTTTTGAAATCATGTCGAATGTAACATCATCGTAGTTGATGTTCATATCGGCGCAGAACTGCAAAATAACCTTTTTGATACTCCCCTTGGCGGTATGCTGCTCTCTGAGGTACCTGACTTTGTCATCGGCAAAAACCCGGAAGTGAAGCCGAAAGTGAGCTTCAATAATATTTTGAATGTTAATCTGGTTCCTTTCTGAAATCCACGCTGTATTGCGCCTGGTCTCAAGCGACCGGTAATTAACAATGCGAAACGTAAACAGCTCGCGATCTATGCCTGGCAGTATTGGCTTGGCTTCCATCGGGCGAATCTCGATGAAAGGTGCAACAAGCCTTCCCAGGTATGACCTTGATGTAGCAACAAGCAGTGGCGATTCAAATACATTCCCTTCTAACTTCATAACGTAGCGGATGTAATCCTGGAGCGCAGGTTTAAGCCTGATGGTAATTGTTGGTCGTTCTTCTGTCAGATCCATATTGGCGAAAATAGTTTAGTTGCTACATGTTGTAAAGGCCAACGGATCCTCCTGGACGAATACCCGGCCAACGGCAATGAAAGGAATGAGGTTTTTAGAGTACAAATTAATGCTGACGGTGCATATCTGATAATAATCTTCCTTTATACACCATTTAATCAAAAACTGCATCCCCAATTTACGCTTACCATTGTCTGTAAAATCATCCAGTGTTGCCAGGCGGAACCCTACCGGCAATTTGTCATGATACTCCCATCCGTTGCTATCAATTTTCATTTTTTTTTCTTAGTTTGGGTAAGGGGTCATATACGCGCCCAACCGCCCAACCGCCCAACAAAGGCATTAAAATAGTGTTAAATCATTGATAATGAAATACAATTGTTTTACTTGTGCCTGCCATGGAGCGTTGGGCTGATTTTCCCATCCCAACAGAGCCATAAAAACTTTGAACATGATCCCAACCAATCCCAACAAGTCCCAACAAAAAAATATCATTCAAACGATAAGTAGAAAACATAAAATACTGATATATAAGATTATAATATTTTGTTATCATGTTTGTTGGGCGGTTGGGCGGTTGGGCGCAACTTGGCTGTCAGGAATTTCCATGTGAATTTTCAGAAAGGCATCTCTGTTTGCTCATTTTCCGTTTCTGCCAAAATAGCAGGTTCGGCTTTTTCCGCTGGAACCGGATCAGGTGTTTTAAACCTTTCAAGGTCGATTCCCATCGCCTCAATGATTTTATATTTAAGGGCAATACAACTTGTGTTACGCTCGGCTTTTTCAATAATACGCTGATTGATCCCGCTCGACGGATCAGTTCTCCAGGATTCAACCTGGTATAGAAAACGATGGCTGTTTACCTGGCCAATATAGGCCGGATGATCTTTTAAGTACATCCGCAGGGCATTGATTTTTAAACTCTCTCCAGGGTGCATTTTCTGGTAAATTTGAATCACATCGTTAACAATCAGGAACAACACAGGCCCTGGGCCGCCATCCATGGGGATAGTTTCCTTTTCCGTTTTGGATTTGATAATTGTTACACTGGACTCGGTGGAGATGTCAAACTCCCTTCCACTAATGATTTGTCCCTGCGCATACAACATGCTGATCGTATCGAAGAATACCGATAATCGGTTGCTGGTACTCAACTCTTCGCTTTGGCGGTTGATCTGCCGTTTGGCATCTTCATAAAACTCATCGTAGGTGAACGGGAGCGGAAGCTCCTTTACATGGTCAGTCCACATTTTGGCCATGGCAATAAACAAACTCACGGTATTGATAATACGCGTTTGATAAGTGCCGCCTTCCTTTTGAATATCGCTCTTTACCTGCTTCTGTGCATCACGCATGTATGCGGCAAAGTGCTTCTGCACGACCGGGCGATGTTTTATGATCTCCATTGCGATATTGCTCAGCCCGTCACGCTCGCGGTCTTTGAGGTCTTTATAATTGACAACTTCTTCATTGGTCCAATCATCTTTTTTCGGAACATGCTTTTGAACTACCCGGTTGCCCAGGGCGCCATCGTCACGCTCTGGTCCTTCCTGACCCAACAAAAGAGGGCAGCCGTTTATTTTCGACACATCGATATCCTTGCTGGTAGCATCCTTGCGCTTCTGCTTCCCTTCATTGTCATACACCGCAGCCTTTAACCCCTGGAACTTTACATCAGAAATCTGGGCATCGTTATACTCGTCGAATATCACCGGGATATCGCGAAAACGTTCAAGGCTGGTAAAAAATGCAGCATCTGTGCCAGAGTTCAGGTTGAACAGAGGTGCGCCATACATGAATGGCGCCCTGATACTTTCTGCAATTTTAGATTTGCCGGATTCGGTAGGCCCTATAAAAAACAGTGCGGTAAAAAAACGCTCGATCGGAAAGATAATACTGCGGTTGGCCGAAAGGATTGCAAATAAAAGCGCCCACATTCCATTATCATTATATGTGTATACTTTGTACATCAACTCCGACCATTCTATCCATGATGTTCGGTGATCCGGCTTGAAAACCAAGAACCGGTCATACTCATACCGGTCGTTGTCGGCACGCTGATCCTTATATATTTTGCTGAATGCAGGAGAGTAGTAGGTTGAGTTTTTAAACTTTACAAGCCCGAGTTCATCAACATGGGTAAATGCATTACCTGTAATGATGCCATTTGCAAAAGCAAAGAACCCTTCAGGTTGCCATCCGAATGTCGAAAGTTCAATGGTTTTTGGGAATAGAAGGGCGATGCTTTCAAGAATTTTCTCATGATGAAACGGTTTACCATTGGTGAAGATATAGCCCCCGTTGTTCCACAGGAATTTTTTGAATTGCTGCAATTCAACCATGTCGCCGCTCTTGAACTCAACGTATTCTGCCGTGTTAAGTTCGGAATGGAAAAGCTCTACAATTCGTTTATTCTTTATCGGATCGCTATCATATACCTGAAACAGGGGTTTCATGAAGAAATTACCAACCTTTATCAGTGTGTTATCAAGCGTTCGGAATACGTAAAATATATTGTTGCCGGTTTTGTTTTGAGCAGCGAAGAACCCGTACCGCTGGAAAAAACCCTGATCGACATATTCAGGCAGGTGGGCGATATCGAAAACATATTGCTGTTCATCAATGATCACATGCTCCTGCCGCTGAATTGCAAGGCTTTTCCGTTTCTCAACAAACGGGCGTAAAACCTTGGAAAATGAAGCTTGGGTAAGCCCAAACTTTTTTGCAATCTCATTGGTTTTAATGTGGATAATAGTATTGTCGAGTTTTGACAAGAATTCGGCGATCATCTCCACGAACTTTTTAGAGCGTTTTGTGTCGGGGTGTCGGAATAACTGATAGGTTAAGCCATTAACATAAAAGTCCAAAAAATCGATGTAAACAACAGATTTGGGTTCTTCATCGGTCTCGTCTACAGAACAATCCTCTCGCACTTCAACACGCATTCCCTGCTCGGTGAGCATTCGTCCGGATTCGGCCAGTGGAGACTCAACATCCTTTTCATCAACAATAAGAGATAACCCTTCAATTTTGATATTCCTGGTCAGTTTGGCCAGGCGAAAAATATCATCTTTCTTCAGCGGGCCATCCGGCAGGCTGATGGTATTTTCTTTTCCTTCGGCATGGTATGTAACCACCATGGATGGGCCGGCAAGCAGGATTGCGCAGCCGGTTTCTGTAATCATTTCCTCGGAAGCCTCAAGAGCAAAGAATCCCTTTTCCGCTTTCTCAGGATTTGGAAGTTGTTTTTTGAGATTCCGATTGAGGTCTTCCAATTTGACGTCAAGTTTTTTGGCAATGTCCCCGATCAGGTAACCGCGAGACTCTTCATCACCGATAAGGGATATCTGGGAAACAAGTTCTTTGACCAGTTTGGCTTTTTGAATTGGATCTTTGTCAACGGCCTCCTGAACCATTTCGATGCGGAAGGAAACGATATCCTTCCGATTGTCTTCAATGAAAGCTTTGAGGGTTTCTGCGCCATGTTTCAAGACATATGAATCCGGGTCATCGCCCTCGGGCAGTACAACCAGGTAAACATCAAGGCCCATCTGCAAGGGGATTTTGATATTGGCAATGCTGGCCTTGATCCCTGCCGGATCACCATCATAAACGATCGTCAGGCAATTTGTGAACGATTGTATCATCTTTATCTGATCCTCGCTCAGTGCGGTCCCTGAACCGGCTACAACGTTCCTGATCCCTGCCAGGTGCCAACTGATCAGGTCAGTCTGGCCTTCTACCAGCAGGCATTCATTATCCTTCATGATCTCTTTTTTGGACTGGAATAGTCCATACAGAAATTTGCTCTTTTTGAATACCTCAGTTTCGGCACTGTTTAGATATTTTGGCTTATCCTTCTCAGCCGAAAGAAGCCTGCCGGTGAAACCGATCACCCTTCCGGAGCGGTCGAAAAAAGGGAATATAATCCGGCGAACAAAAGCATCGTAATAATGTCCCTGTTCGTTTTTTTTGATCAGACCGGCGCAGAGTAACAGATCATCTGAATAACCTGCCGTGTGGGCTGACTTCAACAGATCATTGCCAGATAAAGAATATCCAATCCCGAATATCCCGATGGCTTTGTCAAGTTCACGCTTTTGAAGATATTCCAGGGCGGGAGCATTCTTGGGCAGGTTTTTGAAAAAATAATCCTGTGCCCATTTCAGGGTGGCAAAGATACCATCACGGTGTTTTTCGGTATCGCTGTACAGGGCATCAGATTCATTCGATTGAACAGGAATATTATAATGGCCGGCAATGTAGGTAAGTGCCTCGGTGTAGCTCATTGCTTCGTGCTCCTTGAGAAACTCAATGGCATCACCTGATCTGCCGCACCCGAAACATTTATATGATCCCTTGGCAGGGTTCACCATGAAGCTGGGTGTTTTTTCAGTATGAAATGGGCAACAAGCAGTGTAGTTAACACCTTTTTTTTTCAGCGTGATAAAATCGCCAAGGATGTCAGCGATTTGAGTAGCAGCTTTTATTTCTTCTGAGTTCGATATCATGCTGATTTCATTTTTTAGTGAGATTAGTTTATTGGTGATGGGGAACTTTCATTAGATGTTGTACCTACCTACTTCCATCATAGATTTCTACTTGTAATCCGGGATGACTGATTTGATTTACTAACTGAGCAATATAGAATGTCAGTCAGAGGAATAGGTTTCTGCTCTAATGGCAGTTTGTAATTCTATGATTCGATCATAATACTTATCGGCTGCTGAATCGTCAAAACATAGTCCTGGCATCGGGTCATGATGTTGAACTTCAACCAGGCGTCCATAAAAGGCTATGGATTCGCTAAGATTAGCCAGGGCGATATCAATCAATGCAAGATCGGGCTTGGACATATTTGAGAATGTCTTCATGAAATTATATGATTAAGTTGTCCTATTCTTTGGAACGGTACTCCACCAGGACTGTATATTCCCCCCGACTGGGTTACCGGCACTTTCGCAGGTCTTCCATTACCTCAGTCTCAAAATAGAAAAGTTTGCCACCCAGCTTATATGAGCGGACCATCCCTGATTTACTATATCTGTGAAGTGCAGGTCGGCTAACTCCTATAATTTTGCAAACATATTTGGCCGTAACTGGTTTCTCGATTCTTAACGTTTTGTCCATGATTAGTTGTTTAAATTACATGCGGCAAAAGTAGACAACCAAAAATTACAAAACCGATAAAGTTATTAACAACTACTTGAATATGAACTAATTAATACTAATTAATACAGAATAATACAAAAAAATACCGGGATTAACAAATAATAAATTTTGAGGTATCCCCAGGGGTCCCCGATATTATCTTTTTACCCGGAAATGGATTGTTGTTTTGCTATCTGAAAAGATGATTTTCGATAAGAAATAATAATTCAAAATTAGCGACGGCTAATTTTTTTTATAAAACTATTTCAGGTAGCTTCAGATTTTTTGAAAGGGAATTAACGTAATTTTGCAAGGGGTTACAAGCCATTATTTAGCTTGTCATTTGTTTACAAATTAGGCGTGTACGATTTGAATACGTGTCAGTAAAGTTGACAGTATTTAGGCACTACCCTCTAAAACATTAGTAAATACTACCTATCCAGAAGCCATGTTAGCCCCTCCAAGGGTAAAGACCTTTTCAGGAATTTTATGACCAAGGATGAACGGCCATGCATTGTTTTCGAACAGGGAAATTATGATCCTTCCACACTTGATTCAATATTCAAAATTGATACCTTAAGCAAATCGCCGATGATGATCGTTCTTTTCGGAGATACCATCCGTCCTTACCTGCCAACAGATACACTCACAAAATACCCGGCCTGGTATTCGGATTATCTGTATAACCCGCAAGGTCAGGCCATCGACTCGTCCCTCGTTTCACCGGATGGGATGCTACGCCGAAAAGACTATATCTATTACGGTACGCCTTTCGAAATCCTCGAACGGTATGAACTGGCCAGGTATATCACGCCCTATGGCAACAATCTTAACCTTGGAAATGGATGGACTTGGGTATTCGATCTCACAGATTACGCTCCGTTATTGCACGATTCCGTGCACCTGACAGCAGGAAACTGGCAGGAACTGCTTGATATGAAGTTCAGGATGATCGACGGGGTACCACCCAGGGATGTCCTTGGTTTAAAAAATATTTATACCGGAACACATGGCTATGCCAACGAATCCCAACATAACCTTCCTCCGGTCACAGTTAAGATAGATACAAATGTGCGCAACGCCCGCCTTAAAATGCGTATAACCGGTCACGGGTTTGGAGGCACCCTGAACTGTTCAGAGTTTTGCGCCCGAACCAATGAATTGAAAATCAATGGAAGCCATGCATTTAATCATCTTGTATGGCGGGATGATTGTGGACTCAATCCCCTTTATCCCCAGGGAGGAACATGGTTGTACGACCGGGCTGAATGGTGCCCGGGGGCAGAAGTACGGACCAAAAATTTTGAACTATCACACCTCGTTGTTCCGGGTGATTCAATGACCATAGATTACGATCTCCAGCCAGGCTATACCTGGAATGGCCAGGGTAGCTGGCCCTACTACGCCATTGAGTCGCAACTCATCACATACGGTAACCCAAACCTCAGGCTGGATGCGGCCAAATGGAGGCAAGGATGAGTTTCCTGGCAATGATGAAATGCATGCTTCCTTCATCATTCCACCAACTTATGAAAACCAGCTCGTATTCAAGTTCAAATCAATCCATATGGCCAATTCACTGTCGTGGATTTTAACCGACCAGGATGGCAACTTGGTTTATCAGAATGGCCCTTTGGACTACAATACGGTCTATACAGATACATTCAACCTGTCGAAAGGCTGTTACAGGCTTATTCTCCGAAACGCGGAAGGAGAAGGCCTCAACTACTGGGCGAATATGCCTCCTTATGGCAATGGAACGGCGGGATATGCACAACTTAAAACCATGTCGGGGCAAATGATCAAATCTTTCCAGGGGGATTTTGGCCGTGAGATCGCCCAAAGTTTCACCGTGGGGATGACTATTGATGTGCCGGAACTGTATCCTGGCGGCTATATCAACATCTACCCGAATCCGACATCCGGCAGGTTCGAAATATCGCTTATCCATGATCACCCACAAGAGGTAACCGTCAGGGTTCACGATGCACTGGGAAACAGGGTTGACCATGGTGTTTTTTCTGTTTCAGGGCAATCAATACTTCCGATGGACATCACATCAAGCCCTGCAGGTATATACTTCGTAACTGTCATCACCGAAACCGGGACAACCATCAGGAAAATTGTGAAATATTAAGTCGCGACAGCCTCTTTTTTTTAATAAAAATTTTCATATGTTTGCAACCCCTAATTTAAAACTCATTCCACATGAAAAAGACGATCTCTGCCTTGATTATTGCCTTTCTATTTTCTTCTGTGTCACTTATGGCACAAAAACAATTGTACTTTGGGCTTGCAGGAACCGGCCTCAGTTCCATTGTCACCAACCAGAACAATTATGGACTCTGGTTTGAAATGGATTATAAAGTCACATTTGGAGGGTCTGGTAATGTGACCGCCGGGTTTGACTTTAACAAACATGCGGGACTCAAACTGGAGATCGGATTTGCCAAACTGGGTCAGAAATATGCTGATCATACAAAAGGTCCAAACGATTCGGTTTACTCTGATTATACCAGAAACGTTAAACTTAACTACCTGCAGATCCCACTTTTGTTTAAATACAGGACGGGTGGTGAAGTCGTACGGTTCTATTTGATGGCCGGCCCACAGTTTAATTTTTTACTTTCTGCCACACAGCAGTATTTGAAGGATGATGAAATTTTCGATATAAAAGATTATAAACCGGAAAATTGGGATAAAATGTCCATTCAAATCGGTCAGGAAAAGATAACAGAAAGATACAGTTCATTAGACATTATGGGCCGGCTTGATCTTGGTACAGATATCCAGGTTGCATCAAACCTCTTTCTGAATGTTGGGTTGACCCTGGCCTATGGACTGCTTGACATCAATGGCGCCGACTGGCATATCAAGGATCATACCGGAAACTACAATCCATCTCATAACATTTACGGCGGGCTGAATTTCGGGATCAACTATGTTTTACCGTTGGGTTCGAAATAAATATCCTTCGCCACGAAAACACAATTTTATTTTAAGATAAACCACGAACTGCCATCATCGTAGTCATCAACGATTGCTGGAGTTGACTTAACGTTAAACGAGCCAAGCAACCCGGAGATCTCATGCCGTATCTCAATGATCGCATTTTCCACAAGATCTTGTCTGAAGCCCTTGGACCCCAAAGCAATCAACATTTCAGCAGAAATGATTCTGCTGGTTATTTGACCCAGTTCAACCAACTTCCTCTGTGGCAGTTGGTTGATCAAATCGAACTGCAATAATTCCTTAAACTCTTTCGCGGCATGTTCAGTATGCCTGTAATGGCTGAAAAAGTTGAAGAGATTGTGCTCCCTGACTTTTTTCATTCTTTTCACCAAACCCTCGGCAACCTGGGTATATAACATGTCATTTGATCCTTCAAAAATTTGAAACGGGCGGCTGTCAACGATTCCACGGCCACCGATGTGACTGAACCGGTAGGCCTTGGCTCCAGCAAGTTGAACAAGTGATTGAGCAGCTTCCTGCATGAGGTCTGTAACGAAGCTTTTGATCGAATTGGCCACCATCCCGCTTGTTGATAAATCGTGTTCCAGACCAGCCTTGTGACTGCTATAGGCACACATGGCCGAAGCAATGGTGTATGATGCCTGGATCCGTGCAAGACGCTGCTGTACCTGATCGAACCGGATCAGCCTCTGCCCTCCCACCAATCTATGGCGGCAATGGTCAAACGCTTCATCCATCATCCTTTGAATAAACCCAAGGGCCATACCCGGGAAATGAAGTCGGCTCCGGTGAAGCAGATCAAGTAAAAGATTAATGCCGGTGGTTTTTGGTATCAGGCGATTTGATACAGGAACTGTGACATCTATCTTGTTCCTTCCGTAAGGGATCTGATGAAGGCCTAGGCTGTCGAAAAGCTCCTCTACAACGATATGCTGTCCGGGTTTGGCGACATCACAGATAAAGAAATCAATATCACGCTTCAGTTTGCCGCTTGCTGTTCTTTCACGGGCGGTAAGCAACCAGTAATTCGCTGCACCTGTGAGTCCTGCCCAATGTTTTGTTCCACGGATATGAAAACTTTCTCCCTGGCATGAAAACATCGTTTGCATGTTGAGCGCATCCGAGCCGAAGTCGGGCTCGGTGATCATCAGTCCGCCCATGTTCCGATTTGTCATAAACGCTTTGAAAACAGGTACTTTAACATCTTCTTTCGCGTATTTTGCCACAGGTTGAATAAAGAGCCCCGAATTTATCCCGAGTGTGAGGGAGAGTGCCAACGATTCATAAGAAGCAGCAGAAAGCATTGCCAGTATCTCATCAACCCGTCCTCCTCTTCCGCCATACTCCTGTGGAATACAGACTGAGAGAGGGTTTAGCGCCATGACATCCTGAAGAACGCCTGACGGGATACCCCGTGGCAGAAATGAACGGTCTGTCTGCCCCTGTTCTCCAAACACGATTTTCATGCGGTAAATCAATTCTGAAATAAATTCCGGGAAGGGCATCAATTCCGGCTTTCCTCGCGAATCAATGAATTTCTCTGCAGATGAATTGTTTTCTTTGGTCATTATCTGGTGGCCAATTATTTAGATCGCATGACCTTTATGGGTTTCATGGTTGGTAAATTCTGAAACAATGATTCTTTGATTTTTGATTACGTTTCTGCGCTCAATCAAGTCACAAAATTAATAAACTTCTTTGAATGAATCACACGCTTGATCAATTCCGGTAATTCCTTGTTGACCTTGTCTTCAAAATTGGCCATTGAATAAAATAACAAACAGGGCAATTGTTTTTTTTCTATTTTTACTCAATTGAAATATTCCTTATCACCTGTCTGAATTATCATAATTTCACTTATATAACAGCTAAGCAGTAGGGTTCTATGTCTTTAAAAAACCAGTTTCTTATCATTTCCGGGATCCAATTCGGATTGATATTCGGATGGGGGATTATGACAATTAACCTTTTGATATGAAAATATGCAAGAACTTTTGGCTATTGACATAAAATCACAATTATACTTCTCAGAAGAGGATCGTGAAAGCAAAGAATTGGAAGATTTGCTCGAAGAAACTGCCGTTTTTCGTCTCCGGAAAAAAGATGGCTCAGAAATATGGGTCGAAGATCATGGGCGACATGTGCTTGATCAGGAAGGGAATATTATTGACCATGAAGGGGTTTTGAGAGACGTGACCAGGCGCGTATTAATCGAAAGCGAAATTCGTAAGCTGAATGAATCACTGGAAGAGCGTGTAGCAGAACGGACCAAGCAACCCGAAACTATCAATAAGGAACTTGCATTTCATCTCCAGGAAATTGAACAATTGTCCCATGGAGTGAAAAGCAACGCCAGTATAACCGTTCATGAACTTCCAATGATATTCGGATATGCGACAGAATTGAGGCTATTGTTCCAAAACCTTATTGATAATGGGATTAAATTCCAGAAAAAGGGACTACCTCCGGAGATAATAATTTCGGCCGAAAACATTGGAAAAGAATGGGTCTTTTCTGTTAAAGATAATGGAATTGGCATCGATAAAAAAGGTCAAGAAAAAATCTTCATCTTTTTTAAACGGATGCACAACCGTGATGAATATAAGGGTTCAGGAATTGGTCTTTCTCATTGTAAAAAAATAGCTGAAGTACATGGGGGTAAACTTTGGGTGGAATCCACTAAAAACGAGGGAGCCACATTTAAATTTTCGATACCTGTTTAATATGTTAGTTTGCAAATATAAAATGGGACTCATGAAATTTACACTGACCCTGGTATTTCTTTGTCTTATTTATTTGATCCCCGGAAATTCATGGCTTAAAGCCCAAAGCTTTGGCCGGCTTAATCAAGACGATGGATTATCGCAAGGTTATATCAATGCAATTATACAAGATCAAACAGGGTTTTTGTGGTTTGGTACAGGCGACGGACTTAACCGCTACGATGGGTACACTTTTAAAGTTTACTATCATGACCCAAACGATAGTTCATCTTTAAGCAATAATCAAATCACGGCCTTGGCCGTGGCGCCTGACAGTTGTATTTGGGCCGGTACTTGTAATGGGCTGAACAGGTATGATCCGAAAACCAATAAGTTCACGCGGTATAAATTACACTCCCCAAATTCGACGATCGCAGTGAACCAATGCCTGTCAGTGGATCAGGAAGGATTAGTCTGGTTTTCGAATTTTGATGATCCTTATCTGATTTGCTTTGATCCGGTTTCCGAAAAAACCGAATTCTTCTCCCTCTATTTGGATACGAAGTTAATAAAAACAGTCAGTGAGACGAAACGGGGAACTCTAAAACTTTTCGCAACCTCCATTGTTATCAATCACATGGGTTCTATTTGGATAGGAACCTCTCACGGAACCCTTCTTCATTTTGATAAAAAACATAAAAAGATAAGCTATACGATGCTTGTGGCTGACAATGACCATGTTCTTTCCATTGTTGAACGCGACAGCCTTCATCTATATGTTGCTACAGGTAACCGGGGATGCTATATTGTAGATCACAAAAATAAAACTTCGACCCCTTTGTTAGAGCTCCATAATCCCTTGCTCAAGAATCTTCTTAATGGAATATACACATTGATCCTCGATGACAAAAACAACCTAATAATTGGCACTAAACGAAAGGGATTATTTAGATTTGACCCGGGAAAGAAAATAGTAACTCAGGAGTTTTTCCCTTCACCTGCTGACAACAAAATAATTGAAAAAGGGGTATATTCACTGTTTGTTGACAAAAGCGGAATCCTATGGTGCGGAACCAATGGTTACGGAATTTATTATTTATCCCCTTATCTGGACAAGTTTAAAACTATAGACCAGAAGATACGTTTCAACAAAACCCAGCTCTTTGATAATGGCATCGAAATTAATGCGAATATTTCTCATGCTGGCGCCACCACATCCCTAAGTTTTCAAAGTATCAGGGGGATTTATGCAAATGATGATATGATCCTTGCGGGCGGGTATAATGGATTGGACAGGATTGATCGCAAAACCGGATCAATTACTAATATTGATCGGGAAATTATTCCATATGTTATTATACCGGACTATAATGAACCAGACAAGTTTGTTTGGATAGGTACCGAAAACTACTGGAAAACCTTATTCAGGATGAATATCCAAACCAATCAGTTGATTATACAACCATTGGATTGCGATTATATTTTTTCAATTTACGCTGATAAAGATCACACCCTCTGGATCGGAACCAGTACCCAACTGATCAAATATAATATAAAAAGTGGCGCTGCCGAAAGATATAACCACGATCCATTTAATTCAACAAGTTTGCAGGCCGGCGCTGTGAAAACCATTATCAGAGATCATGAGGGAATTTTGTGGATCGGTACCACGCTGGGGGGGGTATCATGTTTCGACGAAAGTGAAAAGCGATTTAAACGCTATCAGTATGAGGAAAATAATACCAACAGCCTGAATAACAACATGGTATTATGTATGCACGCCGATTCCGCCAACAGAATATGGATTGCTACAGGTGGTGGCGGGGTGAATATGTTGGACTATGACCGGAAAAAAATTATCCATTTTACGACAAGCGATGGATTGCCAAATAATTTTATCTATGCCATTCTTGAAGATGACCAGAAAATGCTGTGGTTTAGTACCAATAACGGCATTTTCAAATTAAATCCTGAATCATTATCAGTTAAAATCTATTCGGCCGAAGACGGTTTACAGGGTAATGAGTTCAATTCAGGATCATATTTCAAGGATAAACATGGTGAACTATTTTTCGGCGGTATTAATGGTTTTTCCAGTTTCAGGCCTGAGAAAGTAACAGACAACCCATATAAACCAATGATCGTCCTTACTTCTGTTAAGGAGGTGAATGAAACGGTAACCTACAATCTCCCTTACCATGCCATTAAAGAGTTAACATTCGCTTACGATAATAAAGTAATTACACTTGGTTTTTCAGCATTGAGTTTTGTTAAGCCATCTCAAAACGAATATGCCTACAAACTCACCGGTGCAGGCGACGAATGGATCAACAACGGAAGAAACCGTGAAATATCGTTTCATTCCTTAAAACCGGGACGATATCAACTTGAAATAAAAGCCTCCAATAATGATGGGGTATGGTGTGACTCTTCGCTCCTCTTAACGCTTGTCATCACTCCGCCTTTCTGGAATACCTGGTGGTTTTATCTTTGTACTTTCCTGTTTGTCATTGCAGTTGTGCTATTGTATACCCGTTACAGAATGTATTCGATAAAACGATTTAACAGGTCACTCACCTTGCAGATACAGGCACGCACCTTAGAAATACTCCAGCAGAAACAAGAAATAGAGGGACAAAAGGAAACCCTTGAAGTGATTAATGCAGAACTCCAGATTGCAAAAGAAAATGCTGAACTTGCAAACCGCGCAAAGAGTGAATTCCTGACCAATATCAGTCATGAAATCAGAACTCCGTTAAACGCGGTTATTGGATTCAGTGAAATTCTCCGAAGTGAGGTCGCAGAAGAAAAACAGAGAACCTATCTGGATGCGATTAAAATAGCCGGGAACAGCTTGCTGCGACTGATAACTGATATCCTAGACCTATCAAAGATTGAATCAGGGAAATTTGAGGTCCAAAATCAAACCGTCAACCTGGTTAAAACCTTGAAGGAGGTTAGCGCCATTTTTAAGCAAAATGTTGAAGATAAAAACTTGCGGCTTCTTGTCGAAATCGAAAAGGATTTCCCACAGCATGTTTTGATCGATGAGATAAGGATGCGCCAAATTTTACTGAATCTTATCGGTAACTCAGTGAAATTTACCAAACGGGGTTATATCAGATTAGGATTAAAAAAAGGATTATGTAATAGTCACCATCCGAACAGGATCAACATCATTATCACTGTGGAAGACAGTGGCATTGGAATTCCCGAGAGTGAACTGGAAGGCATTTTTGAATCGTTCCATCAGAAATCCGGACAAAGCAACCGTGAATATGGCGGAACAGGACTCGGACTGGCCATCAGTAAAAAACTTGTAGAAATGATGAACGGAAGAATCGTGGTGAAAAGCAGTCCCGGACTCGGAAGCATTTTTTCTCTGGAGTTTTTCGATATTTCATTACCTGTCAGGGATTCACTCTCGGAAGAACAACCTGAATTCGATTTCACACTTTATAAATTCTCCCCCCATCGGATTCTTATTGTCGGTGAAGATGAAACAACACGACTTCTTCTCTCAGATAGCCTGTCAAAAGTTGGACTCTTCAGTACAATTGCAGTATCGGCTCAGGAAGCGCTGAAGAAAATCAATGAAATACCGCCCGATCTCATTCTCATAGATCTCTTAGGCGAGGAGGGTGAAGGAATCGAATTTATAAACAAATTAAAAGAAAATCCTAAAACATCCGCAATTCCCATCATTGTTATGACCGCTGATACTTTTTTGAGCGCCGATATGATCATTCCATTTAATGCGATAATTTTTAAACCACTGGATTTCAACACCCTGATGATGGAGTTATCCCGCTTCATTCCAAATGAGGGTGATCAAAAAAGTTCATGGTCGGCCAAACGCGAAATGGCCATAGATCCGGTTCTGGTCATCGACCCTGAATTGGCGGCTTATATTGACATTCAATTAGCGCCACTGTTTGATCAGCTGGATCGTGCTCTGATCATTGAAAATGTGAAAAAGATCGCCTCTGTTTTACAGTCGTCCGGGAATAAATTTGACAGTACTTTACTCATAAATTTAGGAGAAGAGCTTGACAGAAACGTGGCAGGATTCGATATTCTGAAGATAAAGGAAAATTTGGCAACGATCTCAGAAATGATCCTTACCAGTAAAAAGAAATAGATGGAAACACCTGATAATCACCTGGTTTTAATTGTGGATGATAACCTGCAAAATATCCAATTGCTGGCAACAATTATCAGTAATTGTGGTTATACTCCGGGAATTGCCATGAGTGGAAAGCAGGTTTTTGATTTTCTGGAAGAAAATATCCCGTCAATAATCCTCCTGGACATAATGATGCCCGAAATGGATGGATATGAAGTATGCCGGACGCTCAAAAAGAAGGGAAAATATCGCGATATCCCTGTTATCTTTGTTACGGCAAAAAATGAGAAAGAAGACATTATTAAAGGCTTTGAATCAGGAGGGGTGGATTATATTACCAAACCGTTCAATACACAGGAACTAACGATGCGACTTACAACACACATCGATTTGAAACAAAGCCACGACAAGCTTTTCCATCTTAACAATGAAATAAACAAACTGAATGAGACCCTTGAAAAACGGGTTGATGAACGCACCAAACAACTCGAAACTACGAATAAAGAACTTTCCTTTCATCTGAAAGAAATAGAACAATTTACCTATATTACTTCACATGACCTTCAAGAACCGTTGCGTACACTGATCAACTTCACCAAACTTATTAAGGAAGAGTACTCCGGAAAGTTGGATGACGATGGAAATAAATACATCGAATTTATCTCCAGTTCAGCCACCAGGATGAGTGCACTTGTAAAAGGATTACTCGACTACTCATTATTGGGTCACGGGAGTGTGTTAACGGTTGTTGATTGCAATGAAATTATTGATACAATTAAGTCCGAAATGGCCGGTGATATTCAAGCAAGCCATACAAATATAATCGTGCATAAGCTCCCAGCGATCATGGGCTATGCAGATGAATTAAAACTTCTGTTCGAAAACCTTATTGCCAATGCAATAAAATTCCATAAAAAGGAGATCGTACCTGAAATAAAAATCTCTTCTGAATTCTCCGGAAATGAATGGATCTTTAAAATATCAGACAATGGTTTAGGCATAAACGAAAAAGATAAGGAGAAGATTTTCATAATTTTCAAGCGCATGTTTAACCGGAATGAATATGATGGAATAGGAATCGGTTTGGCGCAATGTAAAAAAATCGTCGAATTACACGGAGGTAAAATTTGGGTTGAATCGACCCCCGGTAAAGGAAGTATCTTTATTTTTACAATTCCCAAACACTAACCTGGAATGAAGGAAAAACTAAATTGCGTTCTGCTCGTGGATGATAATGATTCTGACAATTTTATCCACAAAAGGGTTCTTGACAAGGCAGGTATTGCACACCACGTTGAAATTGTCATGAATGGACAGGAAGCACTCGATTTCCTGACGTCAAAAAAGATAACCGGGGCATCTGCAGATGAATGCTGTAAGCCAGACCTGGTTTTACTGGATATAAATATGCCCTTGATGGATGGGTGGGAGTTACTTGAAGAACTTGGTAAACAAGAGGATTTTAAAAAACAAAATATAGTCTTTATAATACTTACAACTTCTTTAAATCCATCTGACAGGTTGAAGGCAGACCGGATTCTTGGTAGCGATTGCTTTCATTTCAAACCGCTAACAACAAATATGATCACGGACATAATACAAAAACACTTTCCTGAATGACACACAACGAAATATTTAACCGGCTTTGGATCGAATATACACATCAGAATCCGTTCACAAAAAAGGTATATGATCTGTTCATTACCGAAGGAGAAAAGGTCATCAACGATCACATTGCCTTCCGTACCTTCCGGCATCCCTCAATCAATATCGATAAATTGTCAAGGGTCTTCGTTGAAAATGGTTATGAATACACTGGTGATTATCATTTTGAAGTGAAAAAATTATATGCCAAACATTTTGAACATCGAACCGAAAAGGAGGCGCCACGGGTATTCATCAGCGAACTGGTTACACCGGAGTTCAGTCCGTTTCTGCAGCAGACTGTGAACGACTGGATTGACAAGATCCCTGTCGGGCTGACCAACTCTGATGAACTGATCTATGCCGGGAATACTTCCGGGATCCCATCATTTGCTACCTATGAAAAGTTGCGTTTGGAATCAGAATATGCAGCATGGCTTTATGTGAACGGTTTCTGTGCGAACCATTTTACTGTGAGTGTGAACCATTTACAGAAATCCGACACCCTCCAAAAAGTCAACACACTGTTAAAATCGAATGGGTTTATCCTGAATGATGCAGGAGGTGAGATCCAGGGAACTCCGGATGAGCTGCTTGAACAGTCAAGTATCCGGGCAGGGATGGTAAAATACACTTTTACCGAAGGAGAAAAAGAGATCCCAGGCTGCTATTATGAATTTGCGAAACGCTATCCTGACCGTGATGGGAAACTTTACAGCGGGTTCATTGCCAAATCGGCTGACAAGATATTCGAATCCACAAATTTCTATACGAGGTGATATCCATATTCAAACAAACTTTCGGATGCCCCCACCTTACCCAGAAAACATAAATCTTGCAGAATTACGGTCCGGTTTCGACGGTGAAATTTACACGGATTATGCCCAGCGTCTGCTTTATGCAACCGATGCCTCCGCTTATCGCGAGATCCCGATGGGCGTTGCCCGTCCGAAAAATGCCTACGACATCAGGAAACTGATAAACTTCGCCAATGAACTAAAGGTACCGTTAATTCCACGTGCAGCCGGAACTTCGCTGGCCGGACAGGTGGTAGGTTCAGGATTGGTGGTGGATGTATCCCGCTATATGACAAAGATTCTTGAGATCAATACCGCTGCACATTGGGTTCGCGTAGAACCTGGCGTGATCCTGGATGAACTGAACAAAGAGGTTGAAAAATACGGTCTTTTCTTTGGTCCCGAAACCAGTACTTCCAGCCGTTGCATGATCGGTGGAATGGTCGGAAATAATTCATGCGGAGCGCATTCCATCCTCTATGGCAGCACACGCGACCACGTGATTTCAGTCAAAGGTTTCCTGAGCGATGGATCTGAAGTGGAATTCAAGGATCTTAAGGTAAGTGAATTCATTGAAAAATGTTCGGGACAAACCCTTGAGAACAATATCTACCGGCAAATCAATACGATCCTTTCCGATCCTGCTACTCAGGAGAACATCCGCAGGGAGTATCCCGATCCGTCAATCCACCGGAGGAATACCGGCTATGCACTTGATCTGCTACTTGAGACGGATCCCTTCATGCCTGGTCACCCGTTCACCCGTTCACCCGTTCACCCATTTAACTTATCCAAACTCATCTCAGGCTCCGAAGGTACCCTGTTGTTCATGACAGAGATCAAACTCAACCTGGTTCCGCTTCCTCCGAAAGAGAAAGCATTGATCTGCGTTCACTGCCATACCATCGCCGATGCGCTGAAGGCGAACCTTATAGCCCTGAAATACGAGCCAGGGTCGGTGGAATTAATGGACAAGGCGATCATGGATTGCACCCGCGACAACATCACCCAGCGACAGAACCGGTTTTTCATTGAAGGCGACCCGGAAGCCATCCTGATTATTGAGTTTGCACGTGATACACAAGCTGAGATTATGGATATTTGTTTGCCACTCGAGGCAGAGATTCGTAAAGCAGGGCTGGGTTATCATTTTCCGGTCATATTTCCACCGGATGTAAAAAAGGTATGGGACCTTCGAAAGGCTGGACTGGGGGTGCTTTCAAACTATCCCGGCGACCGCAAGCCGGTTCCTGTGATTGAAGACACTGCGGTAAGTCCCGCTGCCCTCCCGGAATACATCCTGGAATTCAACCAGATGCTTTCGCGGCTGGATCTCGATTGTGTTTATTACGCTCATGTTGGTTCCGGGGAATTGCATCTCCGTCCGGTGCTCAACCTCAAAGACCCGGCGGATGTTGAACTCTTCTATACGGTTGCTCTCGAAACTGCCAAACTCGTAAAAAAATTCAATGGGTCACTTTCCGGCGAGCACGGCGATGGAAGGCTGCGCGGAGAATTTATCCCGCTGATGCTGGGCGAGAAAAACTACAAACTATTTAAGGAGATCAAGGATCTATGGGATCCAAATCATATTTTCAACCCCAACAAGATCGTTGATACGCCGAAGATGAATACAAGTCTTCGGTTCGAGCCGGGTAAACCCGTGCGTGATATTCCTACTGTATTTGACTTTTCAAAAAGCCATGGCATCCAGAGGGCTGCCGAGCAATGCAACGGCTCTGGCGACTGCCGCAATACTGTCCTTACCGGCAGGTATATGTGCCCGTCATACATGGCCGTGAAGGATGAAAATACCACGACCCGGGCACGCGCCAACATCCTCAGGGAGTTTCTTACCAATTCGACAAAATCGAATCCTTTTGACCACAAAGAGATTTACGAAGTGATGGATCTTTGTCTTTCATGCAAAGCATGCAAATCGGAATGTCCTTCAAATGTCGATATAGCTAAACTGAAGGCTGAATTCCTTCAACAATGGTACGATGCCAACGGAGTCCCGCTAAGGTCCCGGTTTATTGCAAACATCACCGGGATCAACCAACTTGGAAGCATCGCTCCTGCCCTCTTTAATCTCTTTCTGAAAAACAATTTCACATCCGGGATTACGAAAAAAATTCTTGGATTTGCACCTGAACGAACTATTCCTCTTCTGTATTCAACAACACTTCGTGCAGTGGCCGCTAAAAACCTTGCAAATGGTAAGCTTATCCCTCCGGCAACTGAATCAGCGACTCAGCCGCGAACGGTCTATTTATTTGCCGATGAATTCACCAATTTCAATGATGTGGCGATCGGAATAAAAGCCATCAAACTCCTGAACGCACTCGGTTTCAACGTGATAATCCCTGATCATGGAGAGAGTGGGCGAACATGGTTGTCGAAAGGTCTCATAAGGAAGGCAAAGTCCCTGGCAAATGATAATGTAAAGAAGTTAAAAGATATCATCACTGACGATACACCCCTGATCGGCATTGAACCATCAGCTATTCTTACTTTCCGCGATGAATATCCCGAATTGGTGGATGCACAATTGAAAGAGGCTTCGGTAAATTTGGCCAGGAATGTTTTCATGTTTGATGAATTTATGGTACGGCATGATAATGTTCATCAGTTGTCAGGACGCTTTACAGTAAATCATTTGGAGGTAAAGCTGCATGGCCATTGCCATCAGAAAGCGCTTGCATCGGTTGAATCAACAAAAAAGATGCTGTCGATCCCCGTCAATTACAAGGTTGAGGAGATCAAATCGGGTTGCTGCGGTATGGCCGGCTCATTTGGCTATGAGAAAGAACACTACGATGTATCAATGAAAGTCGGAGAACTCGTATTGTTTCCGGAAATTCGAAAGACAGCAAAAGAGGTAATCATCGCTGCTCCCGGAACATCCTGCCGCCACCAGATCATGGATGGCACCGGGAGGAAGGCGGTACATCCGGTTGAGGTGATGTATGAAGCCTTGTTAGGTAGCGAGGTAGCGAAGTAGCGAGGGAGCGAAGTGTAGGGATTTGCGGATTTTTGCTTTTATTTGTATCTTTGAGGTAGCCATATAATCAATAAAAGTTATTATGTTAAAATATATCAAGGCATTTCTGATCAGTCTTATAATCGGGTATTGCATGATACTGCCGGGTCACATGCATGCCCAGTTGATGGTCGTCCAGGGGGCAGCCATGAATCTGACGCCTCAGCAACTGGTTCAGAACTATCTGGTTGGCGCCGGGATTACGGTGAGTAATGTTACATTCAACGGCACTTCAACAACGATTACTTCCGACCAGGTTGGAAAGTTCGCTACCGCCGGTGTTGCTGCTTCCCAACTGGGTTTGGCAGGCGGCATTCTCATGACAACCGGGAAAGCCAGCATTGCAATAGGACCAAACAATTTACCCGGAGCAGGTTTCCAGGTCAGTGGTCCCGGCGACCCGGATCTGAATATCCTGGCAGGTTCAAATACGTTTGACAAGGCGGTGATTGAATTTGATTTTATACCTCAGAATGACACGGTAAGGTTTCGTTATGTGTTTGGCTCCGAGGAATTTTTCGAATATTGCAATCAGTACAACGATGCCTTTGGTTTTTTCCTGAGCGGGCCGGGGATCAATGGCACCTTTTCGAATAACAGTGTTAATATCGCCCGTATGCCGAATTCGATTAATAATTATGTAACGATCAATAACATCTGCGCCAACACCCAATCAAGGTGGAATAATGCGGGTGGTCAATACTACCAGTACGATGGTCTTACCTATGTTTACACGGCATGGTATGTCGTTCAACCCTGTACTACCTATCATATCAAACTTGCCATCGGTGATGCGGTGGATAAAGCCTTCGATTCCGGCGTTTTTCTTGAACAGAACAGCTTCAGCAGCCCGGGAGTGAACATGGTCAACAATAATACAATACCTCAGCTTGGTAATAAAGCCGTTGAAGGATGCAATGATGTTGCCATTAATTTCAGGCTGATGGCAAACCTGAACTATCCGTATACCGTTCATTACACGATCGGCGGAACCGCCGTCAACGGCGTCGATTATACCCAGATTAACGATTATGTAACATTCCCACCCAATGTTGACAGTGTGAATGTTATCATACATCCCATCCAGGACAATATTCCTGAAGGGGTACAATCAGTGATCATCACGCTGAACCAGATTTCCTGCGACGGAATCATCAAGGCGGATACTGTTTATATTGATGACTATATTCCGATGACCATCGAGCCAAACGCCGATACCAGTTTGTGTTTCGGCGGTAGCATTGAGCTGAAAGCCAACACAACAGGAGGCATCATGCCGTTAACCTACCAATGGAATATCCCGGGTACCGACAGCACCGTCATAATTATACCGCCGGTCGGCAGCAATGTATATACAGTTAAAGTCACCGATGTATGTACTCACTACGTATATGATACAGCAGCAGTTCTCGTTCATCCTGTTCCGGTGGCGAACGCCGGTATTAATATTGTCATCGCCAATGGAACAAGCACGACCTTGCATGGAACTGCAAGTGGAGGATATGGCAACTACGGTTATGCCTGGACATCAAATCCTCCCGGGTTTAACTCGACCCTTCCGGAGCCTTCAACCGGCAATATGAGCAATACCATCATATATATTCTTAGGGTTACAGATCTGGCCAGCGGCTGCGTGAGTTTGCCATCGCAGGTGATCGTGACGGTTGAAGGTGGCCCGCTCTCGATAAACCCCGTTTCAGAGCCCAACGCGGTATGCCTGGGCGATACGGCACAACTTTACGCCTTGTCGGGAGGAGGATCAGGTCTCTATACTTATTCCTGGAGTTCTACACCTGCCGGTTTTACGTCATCAACGGCGAATCCATTAGTTGCCCCCACCGTATCAACGAATTACAGTCTTACGGTCAACGATGGCTTTAACCAGCTTACCGGCGCCACAAACGTAGTAGTTTACCCCTTGCCCGAAATATACCTTGGGCCTGCCGATTCCACAGTATGCATTTATGACACAGTGCGGCTCGATGCAGGAAATCCGGGTTCAACCTACCTTTGGTCAACAGGTTCAAAAAGCCGCTACCTGACCACCTCAACAACAGGGATCGGATTTGATGTGCAAAGCTACCATGTAGTAGTAACGAATCAGAATGGATGTAAGAACAAAGCCAGTATAAAAATTACCTTTTCTTTCAATGACTGTGTCGGAATTGAGGAACATTCACGTAATTTAAACTTTTCAATTTATCCTAATCCTGCCCATGGATCATTCCGATTGATTATCCGCAACCCAGGCAATGCTGTGAGTATAGAACTGATTAACATGGTCGGATCAAAAATGCTGACCGGTTCACTCAACAGGAGTGATCACCCTGCGATGGAAAAAGAATTTGATGTTTCTTCCCTTCCGAGAGGCGTCTATATTTTACGGGTCCGGGGCCAGAAGTTTACAGGTGCAGTGAAACTGGTGCTCCGTTAAGGCGGCAAACCACTCGGTATCTCCTCCGTGAATTCTCATTGGTTTTCCTCATTTTCTGTTTTCCGCACTTTTTGAGAAGGCACTCTGAGTCCCTGAATTTTTGTTGATGTCGGTTTTAAAAACTGGTGTCCCGATCAAATATTTGTGCATGTATTTTAAAGAAAAATGCCTGTACCCTACTTCATTGGTGCTATTTTCTGTGGTTGTTGCACAATAGAATTGTGTTTTGTTACACGAAGTAAAAAGAAGGTCGCACGAAGTTACACGAAGAAAATTAAGATGTTATGGAATTTGATCGGGTTCAAAAAAAATCATTGGCTTTTATAACCTTCGTGGATCTTCGTGAATTCTTCGTGGAGCTTCGTGAAAGAAACTGAACAACATTTTATTGCCATACGGTCTCATTAGGGTGTCCCAATGCTGAAAACAGGAGTAAAAACAACTTGTACCTGACCTTCCCGGATCCTGCTTAAACAATCAGGCAGGAAACCCTGAAAAATCAAGT
Organism: Bacteroidales bacterium; assembly: GCA_030681475.1. Classification (GTDB taxonomy): domain Bacteria; phylum Bacteroidota; class Bacteroidia; order Bacteroidales; family FEN-979; genus CAIVAT01. The sequence goes on from JAUXWT010000101.1 coordinate 26,620, forward strand.
ACAAGTCTCTATTCAAACAGAAACAACAAGTACCACCCTAATCCTTGATGATCTTTGTCAGTCCCATCTCTCCCTCTTCGTTCATAATGCGGATCAGATAGATGCCATGCAGTTTGCCTGACAAATCAAAAATCTGTTGTTTTACACCATACATCTCCTTCTTAAGGATTCTTTCACCCATGATACTGTATATCTCAACAGAAACTTTAGAGGTTTCCGCCGGACCGCTTAATTCGAGGGTGAAAGTACCGGTTGTCGGATTAGGATAAACCTTATAGAACGATTTGTCATTGGCAGGCCGGATCCCTGTCAATTCACCGCTCATCGCTGACTGTACCGGTGGTAAACCCGTACTGCAGCAAAATTCACCTGTTGTGGTTATTTTAGCCTTCAGCCACGATCCGATCATTCCCCTTGTTCCCGGCATCATCCTGATGTTCTGACCGGCAATCAACTGCGCTCTCCCGCCATTCTGAACGACAAATGTTGTTCCGTTGCCGGCTGTCGTGATACGTATTGTGGCATTGTAACAGTTGCTTTGGCCTGCGGGTATAGTAATATTGTTCAGCGGCAAGATCTCAACCAGAGGATTAACTTGAGTTACAGTAACCGCCACGCTCGAGCTGACATTGAATACGCCATCGAATGCCTCAACATAATAGGTGGTGTTCACAGTAGGATAATCAACCGGATTCTGCTCAAATGAACTGAACCCTGCCGGTACGGAAGTCCAGGTGAAAGCCACTCCTTCAGCGCCTCCAACATCTGCATGCAAATCAACGGCATCCCCGCTGCAGACCGTACCGGGAATAGCAGATGCTGTCACCTGTAAACCAATGATATCGGTCAGCGCTGATAATCCGTTCGGAGTGAATAACCCATTGTAGCTAGGATAGGTAAAGTCGTAAATGACATCCACCGGGTTCGCATCACCTTTGATGATGGAACACAATTTCCAATAGATAGGCTCTCCGATCACGAAACCATCCTTGACTTGAGTAGCCGGATTATCGCCATAGGCGATCATCAACTGGTCGTTGGCGCCATTGAACTCTGAAAGTCCCGCACACACCCGGCTTCCACTGGCATCCTGGTAAAACACACCAAGCACGTCACCAGGAACAAGGTGCGGCAGGTCATGCGGAATGGTGATATAATGTTTGATGTTGGTATGTATTGGCCACCAGTAAGGACAGGCATGAACCTGGTAGTCCTCCACCTCCCCGTTCATGGCAAGACCAAAATAGTTTAAGCCTCCTACAGTATTAAATCTGAACCTGGTATAGGTTTTTCCCTGAAGCGCAGTCGTAGGAATGCTGAATGTAAGGTTGTTGACTCCGGCTGCCAAAGGCTGGTTTGTGAAGATCTGCTCTCCCGGATCCGCCCAATCTCCATCTTTGTTAAAGTCCATCCATGCATTCAGAAAACCGGTTATAGAAGCAGTTACCTGAACAGTTGCAGGCAATCCCACGTACATTTTTCCGACAAATACCACGCCGTCCTCATCATCACTGGTTGCCCAGTCATCACCCAACGCAGGGGTATTTGGTTGTCCATTAGTTTCGGCATCAATCAGGGCGCCCATCCGTATATTGGAATAGAGAAAATGACGCGCTCCATTGCTCGAAAGCAAAGTGGGATAGCTAAATCCGACCGGGGGCATGTCAGGGGCATCGCCAAAATCAAGTTCTTCTCCCTGAGTGCATTCTTCAAGGAAAACAGGGTAATCCTCCACTTCACCATCGGCGACCAGACCGTCATAACTTATTGGCGTACTGGCAGTCCGGAACCTGAACCGTGCGTACGACTGTCCGATTGTAGCTGTTGCAGGGATCAGGAATGTAAACGGATTTGCACCTGCGGATACAGGCTGAGTGATAAAGATATGTTCACCAGGGTCTGCCCAGTCTCCATCTACATTATAGTCGATCCAGGCATCCAGAAATCCGTTGGTGGACACCTGAACATTGATGGTCAGACTTGTTCCGATCATAACCACAGCCGGGATATTGACTCCATCCTCATCATCAACGCCCAGAATGTCATCGCCATCAGCCGGAATGGTTGGCTGCCCGTCAAGTTCCGTGTCGAAAAGTACGCCCATATTAACACCTGCAACAAAACTGTGCCGTGCTCCATTGCTGATAAGCAGAGTAGGATAATCCAGAAGGTTTGTCGGCACATCAGGTGCATCGCCAAAATCGAGCTCAAGGTGTGGAGGACAGTTTATTACATTCAGGCAAAAGACACCGGCCGTATCAAGGCAGCCGAATGCTGTTTGGACCACAACTGAAATCTGATGGTTTCCAAGTACGCCTGTAGTAAATATCAGGTTTTCCCCTGTCCCGATCGGCGACCCATAATTTCCATTGTCGTACCAGGTAATGTTTGGATAGGCGCTGGGGTATGTGTTGAAAGGAGGAAGTGCATTCAGTGGTAGCGGGATGTAAAGGCGTAAAGTATCCGTATCACAAATGGTGTCGCAACCACGCGGAAACAGGCTCAGGTCAGGTTTTGGGAATATCATTGCTGCAAACGCAGTAGCCGAACACCCTGTCATTTTATTGGTAATGGTTAACCCGTAATTACCTGCCACTGAAACGGTTATAGATGTGGTTGTTTTTCCGTTGCTCCACTGGTAATTATACAGCGATGGATTTGCAGGCGGGGTCAACGGCGTCAGGATATATGGCGTACCTTCACAACCGGCTTGAAAACTAAATGTCAGATCCGGAATTTCGTAAAAAGTAACGCACAGGGTATCCCGGTTTTCACAACCGGTAACAATATCGGTGACCTTTACTATAAACCGGACAGTGTATGGTAAGGTGCAAGGCAACGTCAGGTTAACATTTGTATAAAAAGCGCCGTTGCTGTTGTTGGGGCTGAATGTTGCACCAGCCGGAATGCTTGACCATGAATAGATATAGTTGGGATTGTAAAAGGCTGAAAGATCGAACGATACCGGGCTGCACGGAACTGCGCAAACGGTGCCCTCACCGGTGATTTTCGCGGTGGGTACCGGTTTCTCATAGATGAAAATATGATTCGAAGCATTGGTACACCCAAAAACATTGGAAACAACCACCCAGTGATCACCATATTGATTCGCATTGTAAGTAGTGTTGGTTGCTCCTGAAATTAGTGTACCATCCCTATACCATTGATAGGAACTCTGCCCACTGCATGCCGTAAGAATCACAAAACTACCGGGACAATACATCGTATCCGAGGCAGTGATTGTGCATGTTGGCGTTGGATTAACAGTAACCGGAAGCACTTTTGTAGCAACACAGGTTCCAAGCGTTGCCGTCAGTGTAACATTGTAAACACCAGCTAACAAATAAGTATTTTGCGTTGGTGATTGGAACGATGTGGAACCATCGCCAAATGCCCATTGGTAAGTAAATCCGGGGTCAGATGTATTGGGCAGCACTTGTGTTGCCGTGAATGTAACCGGTTGGTTTTCGCATACCGGGTTTGGATTTATGGTAAAGTTTATCGCACAATTGATTGGGTTTGGCGGGTTTCCACCACCACCGCAGTTGCCGATGAGAACCTGGCAATTGGCTGACACAGAACACAATCCGTTTGATACCACTACGGTATAAACGAATGAACCACCGGCCGGAGGATATGCTCCGGGGGTATAAGTGGCATTGGTTGCGCCAACGATGATCCCACCAGGCCCATACCACTGATATGTTGCATAAACATTGGGAACACTCAGGTTAAAACCAGCCGGTGGTAATGCCGGTAAACAATAAATAAACTGTCCGTTGCTGGCACTGATAACGGGTTTGACAGGGGGATTTAAAATTGTGACATTGACAGAGGCGGAACCACCACAATGAGATGCCATCACTGTTACCGTTGTTGGCGGTCCTTGCCAGCGGATATTTACACTGTTGGTGCCTTGTCCTGAGATGATTGAACCCCTGTTTCCGGGTGTTACAGTCCACTGTATTGGAGTAGGCCCGGTTGCAGAAAAGGTGGTTATTGCATCAACGCAAACAGAAGTGGGAACCGAAGGGGTAATTACAGGCGGTCCGTAAGCATTCACAACAAGGGTCTGTGGCAAGGATGAACAGAACACGCCCGGGCTGATCTCAATCTGTTGAACAACCTGGATGGTCCATGTCGGCCCTCCGGTTAGTTTAATGATCGCGGTACTTTGATCAGGGCCAAACTGGGTTTGAACCGTACCTGTTCCGGCCACAACTGACCAGGAAAATGGACTTCCGGTAGTGTTGGAGGTAATGGTGTATACTAAATTTTTTCCAGGGCAAACCAATGTAGGACCTGAAATTGGACCCAGAATAGGCACTGCAACCACTTTTACGATCTTAATGGCGTTCACATTACAATAAACACCGGCGACAGTAGGAGTTGCTGTGATGATATAGGTTCCTGGAGTTGTCCAGGTGATTGTCTTGGAACTTGATGCTCCCGGAGGAACGATTGCAGTAGCCGGTGATACGCTCCAGGTGGCGTTTCCACCGCTGCCAAAATAGGTTTCAGAGGATCCCTGACATACAACCTCCGGTCCGAAAATTGAGAACACAGGAAGCACGTTGACCGTAAAAATACTGGATCCGCTGCATCCGGCCAGTGGATTGTTATAGTTACATTGAATCTGGTATGTTCCTGCCTGGTTGAAGGTCAAATTCACATTGGCCACATTCCTGTCTGCTTCATTAAAAGTATAAGAACCCGGTGGCGCCGTGGTGCTCCAATTGTAATAGGTGCCTGGCATGGAAGGCAGGAAAAAACTGCCCGATGACCCTACACAAATCGGATTTGGTCCACTGATGGGCAGATTCGGGTATAAGACCGGGACGGGCAGGGTGGTCGTACCCGGACAAGGCGCTGCAGCACACCCGGGCACAGAAAGCGAAACTGTCGTCGGGACTGTATATATCAGATTCCACTTGACTTTAATGCAACTGGTCCCGGCGCCTGAGATAATGACTCCGCCCGTAACAGACCAGTTATATGTTCCGCAAATCTGTGATGTGCAAAAAGACGAGGTATCGCCCGGACATACCGTTCCGTGACAACAGGTCACATCAATGACAGGCCCGGAACCTGCAAGCACCTGGATGACCATTGAGGCAGTATCTGAACAGCCACAAGGAACTCTTTGGTCGGGAGTTTGCTTTGGAGGACCCATATCCGTCGCAGTCAGAATTACGGTGTAAAATCCAGGTAATGTATAAACATGCGGAGGCGGAGTTGCAGCCGTGGATGTGGTACCATCACCAAAATCCCACAGATAAGCGCCACCTCCTGTGGAAGTGTTTGTAAAATTCACAGGACTGCCGGCGCACACAGGGTTGGGAACCGCTGTAAAATTTGCTTGTGGGCCATCAACCAGACATATTTGCTGCGTAATTGAATCATGACAACCTCCACCATCAATCACAACAGTGATATATCCGGTAGAACCAGAACCCCATAAAATCGTTATTGGGTTGCTTGTGGCTGAAACAGGCGTTCCTCCTGTTATTGTCCAGGTATAGGTATATGGCGCGGTGTTGGGATAGACAGTATAGGTGTGTGCCGTTAATTTGCAGGCAGCTATCGCGTGTCCCTGACCACCAATTCCAGCAGTACCGCATGCATAATCGGATGTACAGATTTCAACTGCATCCTTCAACTTAAAATCTGGACAGCAAACCGGCTGTGCTATTGATTCATAGGCAATTAATGAGAACAGGAAGGTAAAAGACAGAATAAAAGCCCGATACACTTTTCCTGACATTAAATAAGACTCGAAACCCAAATGGTTTCTGCCAATTGTATTTTTACGCTCCATATAAATCCTCCTGTTGTTTAAACCGCCAAAGCGGTATTATTAAGATTAGGTTAATTTCTTCCGGCACAAGAAAGCGAAGCAAGTGATGGGGGTTGGTTTCATGTCAAGAAGTTGAAACATATAAAGATATTATTCAAATCATTGGCAAAGATATATTGATTTAGTCTAAATTGAATTTTTATTTAACATTTTTTAACTATGTTATTAATAAGTGAAAGACTACCTCACAAACGCGAAACAGCCTTACACTTGTTAATAACCATGAAACACAATAACTCTGTGAGATTTAACCCATTATAATTTCACAAGTTTCACTGTTTCAGCATGGTTCCCGGTGATCACGTGAATGAAGTAAATACCGGCGTTCATGCCTTTTAGGGAGAACTCGTGCTTCCTTTCACCGCGCATTTTCATACTTTCAACACGGACACCGCTCATGTCAAATATCTCCACTGATGTGATCTCGGTCGGATCATTGACGGTAAGTTCAACAGTAAATGACTGGTGTGCCGGATTTGGATAAACCCTCACGAATGGAGTAGAACCAATCTCTTTAACAATCTCCTGCTCACCAGTCAGTGTTCCAGGATTTTCGAGCGGAGGCTGTGGAGGATCCGGGCAATATTGTCCGTTTTCAGTAATATAACCATGCAGAGTACCACCAGGTGAAACTGTTACACCTTCGTGAAAATGGATGGATTGTCCTGCAATCAGAGTTACATTTCCTCCTGGAGGCACAAGAAACGGGCCTTCGCCACCAACGATGATAGTTCCTGTTGCATCAAAGCATTGGGGTTGGGATGGATCTATGATCATATTGCTAAGTAAAATGTCAGGAAGCACAGTCGGGCCACTTGCATGGAATACTGTTGTCTCATTGTCATCAGGTGTCCACGCGCTCCCGCCATTGAAACTCAGTTCAGTCCAGATATCAAAAAAACTGTCTATTTGGAAGCCGCCTGGAACTTCCTTCATTCTAAGCAACCCGGTCGAAAGGGCAGTTGGGTCAATACTCTCCCTCAACATGACCCCAGGTGGCAAAGTACCACCCTGAAGTGATAGTGAGATAATCTCAGTTTCAAAATACATCAACCCGGCAGAATCAAGGGTGTGATCCACCCGCATTAACATCTGGCATGGAGCCGTGTTTTGCTGGAACGTCAGCCCAAAATCAACAGAGAAATCAAAGGTCGCCATACTCGTAAAAGGAAGAACTGTAAATGAACCGAGAGGTGGTGGTGGTACATTGTTACTATACCCGCCCAGTGATAAGTTCGTTATCTGGTATTGATCATCGCCATAAGATATCCTCGCATCCTGCACAATTTTATGGCTTGTTCCACCGGGTAAATTGTTGGTTGTTTGCTTGCTTTTTACTACCGGACATTCAACGATGAACATAACATTGTTGCTTGCCCCAACAGCTTTCGACAAGGCTCCTCCCCAGGTTGAGGTATTCTTATTGTAGGTTGCATTTTCATCAACAGTACCCCCCGGTTGGGTCTGGTCCTTGTCATGGGTGATCACGAGGGAATATTTGCCATTGCCATGATCTGTAATCCCTGTGACTGCAACACAATGGCCTTTACCACCCCCGCCGATCCAGTCAACCATCAGTTCAACATCCTGTCCGTTCTTGATCTCCTTGGCAACATCACCGATTTGACTACCCTTGAATTTTCGGGTGGTGATGGGTAGTTTTTTTGCCTTACAATACTTTTTCTTGTTGCGGTAAATGGTATTTTTCACGGTTCCGTTTGCCGGTGTGGTACCAAAGGCATTGGCAAGCGCCGGGATCGAAATATCAGCTGGTTTCATTCCCAGCCCATTCTGTGCATTCAGCCATTGAAGCGAATTGGACACACCAGTCGGTACACAAAAATTTGGAGGACTCTCCTGGTTTGGAAAATTCTTATGCATTTTAGGGTTAGGATTCGCTGCCAGTCCACCTACTTGCGGTCCAGCAGGTCCTGGTCCTCCTCCCGGCCCACCTCCGACAAGCCCAGTGTTAATACGTACCCAATCCGCTGAAACAGGTGAAGTTGACAGATTTGACGGCTGGCCAAAGATGGTCGGTGTAATGGTAAGTGAATGTGTCAGCAAACTGACCGGAATACCTGAAGTACCGAGATCGAACCAAAACCGCTGGGTTTGCTGGATACCTGTTCCCCGTGTTGAAAGGACTGGCATATTTTGAATAGCCCATGTTGTGCCAATGGTAAGATTAAGATACATGATTTGATCAGTTCCTATGAAAGCAACATCTGCAACACCCCATGCCGAATTAGTGGTAATCGTTCCATCATAACTGAAATTCAACTGCCTGAACTGGCTTACCGGGGGTTCAAACATCTCAAAAACACATTCAGCGCCCGAATCATCATCCCCGAATTCTACAAAAGTATCGGTGGGCTGACCTCTGAAACTCAATCCCCATACACCAGGACTGACCTCTGCCAGATTCACCTCTGTCAGTCCCCACGTGAGCAATTGAGTGCGGGCATTATTTAATATAGCGAAAGGCGACATTCCCGGCGTGGTCAGAACAGTAGCAACACAAGTCGAAGTTCCTATGTATATTTTTCCGGGTCCAGTTCCATTAACCGACACACCACTTGCCGATGAGGAACAAGTATAAAGTGGTGCAGTTGCTCCCCAGAACCAATCCCACCAGCCTGGTTGCAGGTCATCCTCGATCTTGTCTTTCTCACCTGTGGCATCGGGACCGAATTTAAAAAATACCCTTTGCCCGGGATGTACAGAATTCAAAACCTCCACCTGGTCACCAGTTGCAGTCGCAGTAAAAACTCCTGCACAGGAGGCGTTTATTTTTGCCGCGATCAAAGTCGCTTTTTGAGCGGCAGTGGAGCCTGCAGGGATATTCACCTTGATTGGCGCACAATTATCGGTAAAGGATTTTAACCCTATGGTAAAAATGCCCCCTGCCGTCGGTGGCTGGCAGGTGAATGTGGAGCCGATCACGCTGCTGCTAAAAAACAACAATACCACGATGGCTATACACCCCTTTTTAAATCGATTTATAAACGGATGTCTGAGATTTCTGAAACAAGAAAACTCAATACTTTTAAATAAATTTTTCATATATTCCTCCTTTGGTTGATTTTATATTGATTTAACATGCTGTATATCAAGTATATCATTTAAACCCCAATGATTGTATAATGAGTATGTTATTGCTAATTAATTATTATGGTATTTTATTACCTTTGTACCTGAATAGAAAACAAATATACATTATATATATCTCAAGGGCAAGGATCACTGGGAGATATATATCTGGGTTTATCAGGGAATATTTCTTCCTAAAGGCGGAAAAATAACTGATTGTTTACGTAACAAAATTTATTTATACCTTTGAAATGTCCTATTGAACCAGTTCAGCATTTTTACCAGCCATATGGATACGAATTGTCAAAATCCTGAAAGACATTGTATTGGATGCGAATTTAAGTCACCTTTATTCTACTTTTTAACCACCGATGAGCTCAACCTGGTTGAAAAAAACAAGATCACAGTCCATTTCAAAAAAGGTGAAACGATCCGTAAACAGGGTACCTATATGTCGCATGTGATCTCTGTGAATTCAGGGCTGGCAAAACTATATCTGGAAGGAATAGAACAACGCAATGCCATCATCCGGATCGTTAAACCTACAAATTTCATTGGCGGACCGGGCATTTATCTTGATCAGCGACATCATTTCACCATTACGGCCCTGATGGACACGACAATTTGTTTTATCGATGTCGCAGTCTTCACTGATATTATTGACAAAAACAAAATCTTTGCCCATGAATTCATGAAAGATTTCAGTAAAAATATCCTGTCGGTTTATAACAGGCTGTTGATCCTCACACAAAAGCAGATGCCTGGCCGGATGGCTGATACGCTCCTTTACCTGTTCGATGAGATATTTGAATCAAATAGTTTCAGTATGCACCTTTCCAGGCAGGATATTTCAGAATTATCGGGGATGTCGAAAGATAGCGCCATAAAAATTTTGCGCGAATTTCAACACGATGGAATAATTCACCTCACTGAAAACCAAATGAAACTTCTTGATCCTGAAAAATTAAACATGATCAGCAAGACGGGATAGTTTCGCTATTTCACCATTTCACTATTTCACTATTTAAATAATACCCCATTTGGCGCAACACCCACCACATATTGTTTAATAAAACTTCCTTGCGGAGAATATCTGCGGAGTATTCCGGGAGTCGTAAAATCAGTAGCATCAAGCGTGTATATTTCGCCATTTACAGGATTCACATTGAAACCATAGAAAAATTTGCTGCCATCAACCAAAGGAGAAGAAGGAGTATTGGCCGCAGTTATATCCATGGCATATATTCCAGCATAACCGAATCCGCCACCATAATATATGAATGATTTGTCCTTGCTGATGTCAATGTGTTGTGGGTGCTGGGTGGCAGAAATGATAAAATCTCCTGTTTTCTGAAAGGTCTGTCCCGACAGTCTCACTAATTTTGAGGGAGTTTCCAGAATGATGTTGAATGCTGAGTCGTATTTTATATAGCCATAACAGATCACCCAAACATCGTTGTTCTTGTCAATTGTCATTTCTTTCGGATTGTCGCCAACCACCACTGTCTGAACCACCTTATCGATCACAGGGTCGATCACGGAAATTGTTGAATCACGTCCGTAAGCCCCGCCATTGCATACCAGGATGTTCCCGTTAATCAGAATTGCATGTTCGGGTCCAGTCCCCACATCGATGGTTCTGAGAACCGTATTGGTTCCGAGATCGGCAACCTTCACAACCCCGTTTTCACCCCATTGTGTTATATAACCTTTGCCATTGAAAGCGGTCATGTACCGTGGTGAACTTAGTCCGGTGATATACCCTGCTTCCTGAAAATCATAACCGTTTGCAACAGCAATAGTGTCGGAAAGGTTTAAAACCATATATACTTTATTGTTTACAAGATACATTGACTGAAGCAATTGACCGAGAGGATGTTTGTTTACAGTGGCGAAAACAGACTTTCTGACACTATCACCGTTAAAATCATAAAAGCTGACAGACGCATTGGTCTGACCAAACGTACCTTCATTGGAGATAAAGGCACCGTTTGAAAACGGCCCCGCAGGGTTATAGACAATATCATCATTCTTTTTACAGCCAACAATTAAGGTAAACAAGATGATGGTCCATGTAAAAAGATTCAGTTTTGTTTTCATGATCATTATTCAGGTTAATGGGTAATTGTATTGCTCAGAAATCTGTAAATTGCCGGTGGCAGGTCTTCTTTCCTACAGCAAAATTATAAAAAAAAATGAAACGATTCAGATATCCCTGATAATTCCCTCCTCAGCAGGGTAGGTTTCAGGGAAGACCGACCTGGCTTCAGCCAGTAAGGGTCCAATATCCTCATACCTGGCTGAAAAATGACCGATAAGCAATTTCCTGACTTTCGCTTTTAAGGCAATTGTGGCCGCTTCCATGGCCGTGGAATGGAATTTATCTGCTGCTGCTGCAGACATGTTCTGCATAAAGGTTGCCTCATGGTAAAGCAGTCCGGTTTCCTGAACATAAGGAATTATTTTTTCGGTGTACCCTGTATCGCTGCAATAAGCATAGGAGCGTGCTTCGGGAATCCGGCGGGGCGGTTTTTTCTCACGAAATACAAATCCGCAGGCAGGCATGCTATGCCGCAATGGGAAACTGTGTACCGTAAGCCTTTCCTCTTCGAAGATCAGTGTGTACTGATCCATGTGCAGTGGATGAAATAACATAGGATAGTTGAGGGTGGTTTGGGAAACCTCCATCTGGATATTTATGATCTCTAGCAGCATGGCTGGGGCATGCACATGCAGTTCCTCTTTTCTTCCCAACAGGTGCATCGAATTAAGCAGGCCGATAAGGCCAAAAAAATGATCTCCGTGTAGATGACTGATGAACACATGTTTGATCCGTCGGAAAGAAAGATGATACCTTCGCAACTGAAACTGGGTTCCTTCCCCGCAGTCAATTAAAAAGTAGCGCTCATTTGCATTGAGCAAATGAGCGCTTAGGTTTCTGTTGTTTGCCGGAACGGCTGCATTGCTTCCCAGCACCGTCAATGAAAAGGTCATGGTTTATTCTTCCACAACATTTTCTTCTCCTTCAGGCTCTGCAACAGGTTTTACATCTGCCTTTGCGGTCTTGGTATCACGAGCCAGATTTTCAGCCTTAACCATATCAGCTTTTAGGTTGGCAAGAGCGTCAATATCTCCGAGGGTTGTTTTTTCCAGGTTGTCCTTGAGTTTTTTAACTGCCTTTTTGGTATCGCTCTCTTTTTTCAGTCCTGACTTGGTCTCCTTATTCCGTTCAGCATTTACAACATCCTGATGGATTTTGCTATGGCTGAGAATGATCTTCTTGTTTTCTTTCGAAAATTCGATCACTTTAAAATCCATGGCATCTTCTTCCTTCGCCATGCTGTTATCTTCCTTGCCAAGGTGGCGGAGTGGGGCAAAGCCTTCTACACCATATGGTAGCGCTATTATTGCTCCTTTGTCGTTCATGCTGACAATTGTGCCATGATGAACGGAACCAACGGCAAAAACATTTTCGAATACATCCCATGGATTTTCTTCGAGTTGTTTGTGACCAAGGCTAAGCCGGCGGTTTTCAACATCAACATCAAGCACCATCACTTCAATGGTTTCTCCGATTTTTGTAAACTCGGCCGGATGTTTGATCTTTTTCGACCAGCTCAGGTCGGAAATGTGGATTAGTCCATCAACGCCCTCTTCCAGTTCTACAAAAATCCCAAAATTCGTAAAGTTGCGGACAGTGGCAGAATGTGTTGACCGGAGTGGGTATTTTTCCTTAATGTTAGTCCATGGATCAGGAATCAACTGTTTGATACCCATTGACATCTTACGCTCTTCGCGGTCGAGGGTGAGGATAACGGCTTCCAACTCCTGCCCTACTTTCAGGAAATCGTGGGCAGTGCGCAGGTGTTGAGACCACGACATTTCACTGACATGGATAAGTCCTTCAACACCGGTATTGATTTCAACAAATGCGCCATAGTCGGCAATGACAACCACTTTACCCTTTACTTTGTCGCCAATCTTTAGCTCCTGATCCAATGAATCCCATGGATGAGGTGTCAATTGCTTGAGTCCAAGAGCAATACGCTTCTTGTTTTCATCGAAATCGAGAATAACCACTTTGATTTTCTGATCGAGTTTAACGATCTCTTCAGGATGGTTGATACGTCCCCAACTGAGGTCGGTAATATGTACCAGCCCGTCGACTCCGCCGAGATCAACAAATACACCATAGCTGGTGATATTTTTGACGGTGCCTTCGAGAATCTGACCTTTCTCAAGTTTCTTGATGATCTCTGCCTTCTGAGCTTCGAGTTCGTCTTCGATCAGGGCTTTGTGTGATACAACCACGTTCTTGTATTCATGGTTGATTTTCACGACCTTGAATTCCATTACTTTATCTACAAACACATCGTAATCGCGGATGGGTTTAACATCGATTTGTGACCCGGGCAGGAATGCCTCGATACCGAAAATATCAACGATCAGTCCGCCCTTGGTACGTGATTTCACATAACCCTTGATTATTTCCTGTTTTTCGTATGCATCGTTGATCCGCTCCCATGATTTAAGTATTCGTGCTTTTTTGTGCGAGAGCAACAATTGGCCGCTGACATCTTCCTGGTTTTCGATGTAAACTTCAATTTTATCACCGACTTTCAATTCAGGATTGTAGCGGAATTCATTCATCTGGATCACTCCATCGCTTTTAAAGCCAATATTGACGATGACTTCCCGGTTGGTCATGGTGACGACTGTACCTTCGATCACTTCATGATCCTGAATTGCCCGGAGGGTTTGATCATAGGCATCTTCCAGTTTAGTACGTTCTTCGCTGGTATAAATCTCATGTTTTTTTCCAATGGAATCCCAATCGAATTCGGGGGGAGCCACTGGTGCGACTGTTTTCTTTTTAGTTGATTTTACCGCTTCAGCAACAGGTTCTGTAACCACTTCTGCTTCAGGTTCAACCACTGTTTCAGCAACCGGTTCTGCAATTACTTCTGCAACCGGTTCTGCAACTGGTTCTGCAACTGGTTCTGCAACCGGTTCTGCAACCGGTTCTGCAACCGGTTCTGCAACTACTTCTGCAACTGGTTCTGCAACTGGTTCTGCAATTGCCTCAGCAACGGGTTCTGCAACTGGTTCTGCAATTGCCTCTTCAACTTGTTCCACAACTGCCTCGGCAACTTCCCCTGCATCGGCTGTGATTGCTTTTTCATCTACAGCATCTTCACTTCCAGGTGTTTCGGGTTCTGCACCTACAGTTTGTTCTTCAATGGGTTCAGCATTCTGCTCCATTTTTTCATTGGTTTCTTCAGGAGTCATTCATTTTTGCTTTGTGGCAGCGAAATTTCGCCACCGGGTTTAACATTTGGTTAACTGACAGGGATTTGTATAAAGAACATCCACCATTTCGACCCTTGGAAAATGGGGTGCAAAGATAGGCAGAATTATTTTAAAGGACAAGCCATATTTCTGAATTTCGATTTACCTTGGACTTTTTAGCGTATCCTATTTTATTTCAAAAAAAAGTCATATATTTGCAAACTTTTTAGTGCGTAACTGATATAATTACACGAGAGCCATGAACAAAGCGGAAACAATGAAATTTGTCGAAGAGACAGTGATTCAGAAAATTGAAATGCCTTCCTTCAAAGCCGGGGACACCATCACAGTTCATTACAAGATCAAAGAAGGAAACAAAGAACGTATTCAGACATTCCAGGGCGTGGTTTTGCAGCGTGCGGGCAAAGGTTTGAACACAACCTTTACCGTCAGAAAAATATCTGGGAATATAGGCGTTGAGCGTATTTTTCCTTGCACATCGCCTTTTATCAACAAGATCGATGTCAACAAGCGTGGTGTAGTGCGCAGAGCGCGAATTTATTACCTTCGCGGTTTGCAGGGTAAGAAGGCCCGTATTAAAGAAGAACGGATTTAGATCATCGTTTCAAGTCATAAAAAAACCCCGCTATCAGCGGGGTTTTTTATTCAGTTCATCACCAGGTTTATGTAGCCGGTTTCAGTTGTTTCGAGTACAGCAAGGGCTTTCGAGTAATTCAGCAGGTTACGGATCACAGATTCACTGGGAGAAACTACCCTACGTCTCCTTCTGCTATCAGCAGCAGGATCGTTAAACTTTGATCGAATTGGGTTTGACGAATAAAATGTAGCAGTTCGCTTCATAGGCTGAATTTTTATTTTTTAATTTATTCATACCTAAAAAACGGGATATTATTCTCAATATTTTATCGGTTGAAAAATAAAATTACACTTTTTCTCTGTCTCACGATTCAGGCGGTAAGGATCACATTTTTCTCCTTAACCAATTTACGCAGATTGATCAGGGCGTAGCGCATCCTTCCCAGGGCTGTATTGATGCTTACGTTAGTGACTTCCGCAATATCCTTGAAACTCATGTCGCCATAATGACGCATAACCAGAACCTCTTTTTGTTCCTTGGGTAGATATTCGATCAGTTTTTTTACATCCTGATGTATCTGCTCAGTGATGAGATGATCTTCAACCGATTCAACCGGGATCCTTACCCGGTCAAAGATATCATAATCATCGTTGTTCTCAATGATCGGAATGCGTTTTGCCTTCCGGAAATAATCGATGATGAGGTTATGGGCGATACGCATCACCCATTGGATGAATTTACCCTCCTCCTTATATTGTCCTGAACGAAAAGTGTTGATCACTTTTATAAATGTATCCTGAAACAAATCTTCGGCCATCTCTTTATCCTTAACAATCATAAGGATATAAGCAAATACACGGTTTTTATGGCGACGGATGATTAGTTCAAGGGCCGATTCCTGACCGGCAAGATATTTGCCAATCAACTCCTGATCACTAATGACATGGGCTTGCATGGGACCTCCTTTTATAAGTAAAAAAGAGTAGAAGTCTAGTCGATAGTGTCCCTCCTATTGTTACGCGCAGGGGGTTTGGAGCTGCACGGATTAATAACTGATACGGGATTTTCCCGTGTTTGGTTGCAGCAAAAGTAAATAAAAAAAATCAATATGCAAGTATTCTTTATAATTTTGCAAAATATATGCAGGAAAGCAGACATTAATGAATATAGACATACTCGACCCCAGGGAGTTCATCATCATCAAAGGCGCACGGGTCAACAATCTCAAAAATATAAGCCTTGCCATACCACGCAACAAGTTCGTCGTAATAACCGGGTTATCAGGATCAGGAAAATCATCACTGGCTTTTGATACGTTATATGCCGACGGTCAGCGGCGCTATGTGGAAAGCCTGAGTTCCTATGCCCGGCAGTTCCTTGGAAGAATGAGCAAACCCGACGTGGATTACATCAAAGGCATTTCACCGGCAGTGGCCATCGAACAAAAGGTGAACACATCAAACCCCAGGTCAACCGTTGGAACCTCCACCGAAATTTATGAATACCTGAAATTACTGTTCGCGCGCATTGGCAAAACATACTCCCCTGTTACCGGTAATCTGGTAAAACGTAATTCAGTGACAGAGGTGGTCGATAAAATCATGGCGCACCCGGAGAATACCATGATCAATATTTTTGCTCCGTTGGACCTGGCATCAAAAAATGGCGATCTGGCCGCGAAATGCACCGTACTGGAGCAACAGGGATTTACCAGGGTTATGCTGGACAGCGAAATAATCCGTTTGGATGAGATGAAGGAGGTCAAGAAAGGAAAATTCAAAGAACTGTTTGTCCTGGTTGACCGTTTTTCCGTTGTCACTGATGACGATGAGTTACCCGGGCGTATTGCAGATTCGGTGCAAACAGCCTATTTTGAAGGTCATGGATCCTGCATGGTGGAAATTTCAGGAACGAACGTAAAGCGAATGACTTTTTCAAACCTTTTCGAAGCCGATGGGATCAGTTTTGAAGAGCCTTCAGAAAACCTGTTCAGTTTCAACAATCCTTTCGGCGCCTGCAAAACCTGCGAAGGATTTGGAAGTGTAATCGGAATTGATGAAGACCTCGTAATCCCCGACAAACGACTTTCGGTTTATGAGAATGCCATTGCCTGCTGGCGTAGCGAAAAGATGAGTGAATGGCAGTCTGAATTACTGATTCATGCCTACCGGTTTGATTTTCCGATCCATAAACCTGTACGGGAACTTACGCCTGAACAAAAGAAATTACTCTGGACCGGCAATTCATTTTTTAAAGGCCTGAACAGGTTCTTTGAATTTGTTGAAAGCCAGAATTTCAAGGTACAGTACCGGGTGATGATGTCGCGTTATCGCGGTAAAACGGTATGCCCGGAATGTAATGGCACGAGGTTACGCAAAGATGCTTCCTATGTAAAGATCAACGGTAAATCGATCATGGACATGGTGTTATTGCCGATCAGCGAACTGACCAGATTTTGCTCGGGCCTCGATCTTAATGATTATGAGGTGACAGTTTCACGGCGATTGCTGACCGAGATCAACAACCGGCTTGAAGTGCTGAATGACGTCGGACTCGGTTACCTGACACTCAACCGGTTGTCTGCCTCACTGTCGGGGGGAGAATCGCAACGCATCAACCTCTCAACGGCACTCGGCAGCAACCTTGTGGGTTCCATGTATATACTCGACGAACCCAGCATAGGGCTTCATCCCCGCGACACGCAGCGGCTGATCAAGGTACTGGTTAGGCTGCGTGATCTTGGTAACACCGTGATCGTGGTTGAGCATGATGAAGATATCATCCGGGCAGCCGACCAAATCATTGATATAGGCCCCATGGCCGGTCATCAGGGCGGTGAAATCGTGTTTCAGGGTGATTTCAGAACATTGCATGCTGATACGAAAAGTCTTACCGGACAGTACCTGAACCACCTCCGGCGGATCGAAATCCCGTTAAAACGTCGGAAATGGATCGAGTTCATTGAAATCGATGGATGCCGGGAAAACAACCTGAAAAACATCAATGTCAAAATTCCACTTCATGTTTTTTCAGTTATTACCGGTGTAAGCGGCTCAGGGAAGACATCACTGGTAAAACGGATTCTCTATCCGGCCCTGAAGAAAATCCATGGGGGTTACGGCGAAAAGACCGGAAAATTTAACCGGCTTAATGGCGATTATTCAAAAATCGGGTCGGTTGAAATGGTTGACCAGAACCCTATCGGTCGTTCTTCGCGTTCAAATCCCGCTACGTACATCAAAGCATTTGACGAAATTCGTGACCTGTACGCGGATCAACAACTTGCCCGGGTTCGTAACTACAAACCTGGGTATTTTTCCTTCAACATTCCCGGTGGACGGTGTGATGACTGTGAAGGTGAAGGCGTTGTTAAAATTGAAATGCAATTCATGGCCGATCTGTTCCTTCCTTGCGAGAGTTGCCAGGGAAAACGATTCAAGGACGAGGTGCTGGATGTAAAATATTGCGAAAAAACGATTGTTGATATCCTCAACATGACCGTTGACGAAGCGATGGAGTTTTTTCAACAGGATCACAAAGGAACAGCACACGAAAAACGGATCCTGGCCAGGTTAAAGCCATTGCAGGATGTCGGATTGGGCTACCTGAGGCTGGGTCAATCCTCGAGCACCTTGTCGGGAGGTGAAGCCCAGCGCATCAAGCTTGCATTTTTTCTCTCCAAAGGCATCAGTGAAAAACCGACCCTGTTTATTTTTGATGAGCCTACCACGGGCCTTCATGTTCACGATATCCATAAGTTACTGATCGCATTCGAATCGCTGCTCAACAACGGCCACAGCATACTTGTGATCGAGCATAATCAGGAGGTGATCAAATGTGCCGATTGGGTGATCGACCTGGGCAAAGAGGGTGGCGATGAGGGCGGGTATGTTGTTTTTGAAGGAACTCCGGAGGAACTTGTTCAGGTTGATGGCTCTTATACAGGGTATTATCTGAAAGAAAATTTGAAGATTGAGTCCACTCCGAAAAGTCGGAGGGCCTGTTTGGGTTAATTGATTTATAATAGTAGTTAAACGTATTCATTTTTGACGTAGTTATAAACAAATGATTGTCAATAACTTAATTTGTTTTTGTCGTTTTTTAACGGTAGA
>JAUXWT010000102.1 GCA_030681475.1 Bacteroidales bacterium
GCAGAATTTTGTCAGGGCAATTGAAGAAAGCAACTTTGAGCCCGAAGCCATTTCAGGTGTCGCGACCGGTGGCATTGCCCAGGGAGCGCTCATAGCCCAGGAACTTGGGTTGCCTTTTTCTTATGTACGTACAGGGAAGAAGGAACATGGTCTTACAAACCAGATCGAAGGAGAGGTTCGGGATGGTCAACGCATCGTTGTTGTCGAAGATCTGATTTCAACCGGAGGTTCCAGTTTAGGCGCCGTGGAAGCATTGCGTGACGCCGGCTGTAATATCAAAGGGATGCTGGCCATCTTCACCTATAACCTCCCAAAAGCCGAAAAAGCTTTTCAGGATGCAGGATGTTTCTTGATCACCCTGACCGATTATGACCATCTTGTTCAGAAAGCGCTTGAAATCGGATACATCTCCCAGGATGATATCCAGGCGCTTCAGGAGTTTAAAAAATCCCTTGGTTAGAGTTTAACGACTTTCCCGAAGCCATTACCGACCTTTACGATATAAGTGCCACTTGACAGGCCGCTCAGGTTGACTATTGTGATAACATTGCCTTTGGGCTGGTTGCCAAGAGTGTAATTGATAAGCATTCGTCCGGTAAGGTCGTAAACGGAAAGGTCTAACCTCCCTGATTTTTCATTGACATAACTGATATTCAGGTTATCCTTGACAGGGTTTGGACTCAGTTTCAGTCCGTTGATTGTCCTTAATTCACCCTGAACGGGATCAATGCCAACCGTGGCATGAGAAGTTTCCATCCATAACCCGCGACCATATGTAGCAACGTAGATCACGCCTGTGTTAAGAATGTGGTAATCCTTCATCACCTGCTGACGGATATCCATCACAGCTACATCTCCGATATTCTGGATATCTGCTGCCCACTGCGGTGTGGCTGAACCAAGATTGGTGGTTGTGAATATACCAAAATCAGTTCCAACTATGGCAGTATTATTGTCAGTCATTTCCAGTAACCCACTGTAAACAGGTGTCTTTGGAAGGTTGCTTTGCACAGATTTGAACAATGGAGCAGGGTCATTGCCATTCTGGGTATAATAAACGTAGTCCTGGTTCCCGGAGTTGCCGAGTGCAATCAGTACCATGTTGGAATTATTTGGATTGATTGAGATAGAACTAACGGTGCGACCGGCAAAAGGAGTATTTGTAAATACTGAATCAACAAGGACACACTGAGAACTTGCGATATTGGCTGTAGCAGAGTCATATGCATTGATAATTCCCGAAATGCGGATCAATCTTCCTTTATAGGTTCCTGCCCACAGGGTGTTGAGATCGGCCGAGATCGCCAGGGTTGAAACATGATCGGTAAGATCAAGGTTCTTGAAAATAAGATAATAGGTTGCAACCTTGTTCAGTTTAAGGGCATCCATGGTCATGAAAATACCCTTTGCGACGTTCAGTGAATCTCCATAAAGGAAGAACCGGCTGGCAATAGGATCGGCTACAATAATACTATCCCCCTTGGGAATAGGGGCTGTTGTGTGATAAGGGAATAAAAAATTGTTGCAAGCGCTTCTGATCATAATCGTTGTGTCAGCAGGTATGGGATTCGGGTCGGCAAAATACTTAACGCTGTCCCTGGTAATACCCATCACCTGACCCTGGTTGAAAGTCTCCCACAGGCGCATGGGTATCCGATCGGTTGAAGTTGCAATTGCGTTGACACCCTTTGAAAACAGGTTATAATAGTTGATATCTGTGAAATCCTGCCGGCGTATCTTCACATTTCCCTCCTGAGAATAAATAGCGACACGTGAATCAATACTTGACCATTCACATGATCCTCCATTCCCGGCGTAATTGGCAGGTTGGGGCTGGAAAGCGGCCGGGAGAGAACTGGCATCCTGCCGCCATATCTGATATCCGTTGGTGGAAAAACTAACCTGGGATGGACTAAAATATCCCAATGCCAGGGTTCCGATCCGATCGCCCCCACCCATTGCATATCCTCGCTGAGCAGAAAAGGAGACCGTGTTAAACTGGCTGGTCTGAAGATTCTTGTTGCTTGTTTGAAAAGTGACTCCATTCGCTCCTATTGAAGCAATACTCACACCTCCGTCAGTGGCCATGACCACCTGGTTGGCGTTGTTGGGCCGGAATGTATAACAATGATGGTAAAGTGGTGCATAGGAGGGGCTGTAAGCGCCGAATGTCCCGAAACTCATCTTCTCCCAATTGTAAAAACCTGTCGAGAGGATACGCTCGCCGTACCACATATTCAAACCACCTAGAAACAGTTTATAGGGATCATTTGGAAAAACAGCCAATGTATTGGAATAACAGCCATTACCAACACCGTAAGGTTCAAATGTCGGATTGTTTGGAAACACTATAGACCAGGTTGCGCCTTTATTTGTTGAGCTGTAAACATTCAGCAACTTTCCATCAACACCCGCTAAACTTGCATACATGACGTTAGCATCAGATGGAGCGATGGCAAAAACCATCCAGCCAAATCCACCGGTCGGGAGTGCGTCGGGCATACCGGTGGTGAGGGTAACCCATGAGTTCAGGTTGCCTTCCACAGCAATGTAGGCAGAATCACCAACAGCGGCAAGAACGGTACCATCGGAACCGACACAAACATCCGTAGCATAACCTGATTTGGATTTCATCCAATCATCGCCGTTATCGCTGTAATATAATCCCCCGATTGTAGCGGCGTATAAACGACCAGAGTGAGGTGCAATTGCGATTTTGGTCACCCCTTTAAAATCAGGGTTACTTTGTGTGGCCGGGATAACGCTGAATGGACCACCACCAAAGTAGCGGTAGATTCCATTTCCGCTGTAATTCACTGTTTTACAAGTAGTCACTCCGGTTGCGGCGTATATAGTTCCATTTGATGCCTGTACCAGTGAAGAGACTTTTTGTATGACATTATTTTCAACAGACATCTGCATCCAGGTGAGGCCAAGATTGATCGATTTCCAAACTCCGCCATTGGCGGCTCCGGCAAGAATGGTCAAACCTGTAGGATCGGTATTGTCGAATATGGCGCTCCAGGTCATGCCTGGATAGTTGTCCGGGCCTAAGCTCAACCAATCCAGACCTATCGCGCCATAGGTTGATTTTACCCTGAGCGCTTCCGTTTGTTGACCGGCATTGAATACATCCAGTGGATTAACCATGCCGGTGTGCTGATTGGCACGAACGCTTTCCAACCAGGATCCGCCAAATTTCCGGGTATCAGGATTATCGGGATGGCCAGCCATCGACAACAAAGAAAAGAAAAGAAAAGAGAAACTTAATAAAGTTGCGGTCAGGCTAATGGGTAAAAATCTTTTTTTCATATCACTCTTTTTTATTTGAATTATATGTTTCTGAAATTAATATTTTCTAGACCCTGGATAATCAATGGATTGCGAACTACAAAACCATTTCATTTTAAACGAACAAATATAAAGTAAAAAAAGTATCCTGCAAAATTATTTTACCTGCAGGTTGTTTTCTTCTGCGAAAGACAATAATTAACCGTTAAAAGGAGTCCGGTATCAGATTTTTTCCAGAGATGTTTCAGGAAGCCAACCCACACTGCCGTTGGCAATCCGTATCTCATACCATCCACTGATGTTGTCAAGGAGACTTACTTTGGCGCCTTCATGCAGCACAAAAAGGTCTGTGCTTTTATCGTCAGGGGAACTTTTCACGGTAATGGTTGGCGCAAAAACGATGGCTTCATTGGTCAGTTTACTGTAACGATAACCATTCCAAGCAAATATCAGGGCAAATGCAGTTAAAATGAACAGTCCGTTACCTAACCAAAAGCCAATTTTTCGCAGAAGCAATACACGTGAGGCGATATACAGGAGGAGGCTGAATAACCCGGCAATAAACATGCAAACACCCATTATTGCCCAAATGTCAACAGAAAATATCTGCACAACGCCGGTAAACCACCTTTTATAAAACACGACGGGCAGGGGTTCAATTTTATCGGAAATCTTCGTATTGGCTACAATGAGATTAAAGTTTATATCTTCATTTCCGGGATCAAGACGCCTTGCGCGTTCATACCAGAGTATAGCGCTCGCGTAATCATTCATTTTAAAATAGGTGTTACCAACATTGTAAAACAGTTCGGGGGATTCATATCCTGCATCCACGACCTTTTTATATTGTTCAGCAGCCATCGTATAGGATCCCGCCGAATAAGCCTGATTGCCCCTGACAATATTGTCACGTTGTACTGATCCAAAGCTTGTGAACGAAACAACCTGTACCAGGAGTAAAATTAGACAAAGTTTCATATGCATCATCTCAATTCCCTTTCCATTTTTGCGATTATTTCGAGCGCTTCATTGTAAATTCTCTCCATATTCACATTTTTTTCTCCGGGTGCAAAACGGGAAAATTCAGTATTATTCAGCGTGTCGATAAATTGCAAAATAATAGCTTCACTAACGTTTTTGCTTATCAGCGCATCGTGTACCGAATCAACGCTGAGTTCGGCAATGGAAATACTGAATTTATCGCTTAAATAGCCCCAGAGCGCCTGGGAAATGGCAATATAAAAATTGTCCTGATGACCGGTTTTTTGAAATTCCTCGGCTTTCTTTAACCTATTACGGGCAATTTTTGTCGCCCTGATATTCTTCATCAGGACGGTGTCGCTGCGCCGGGCCGCCAGTTTGCGCCACAATAACAAAAAGACCAGAAATAGTATCAGCGGAACAACAAGAAGCAGCCAGAATCCTAAAGACATAAAGAAACGGGAACCTGCAATTGCCAGGCTGAATTTAGCATCTTTGATATGCCTGATATCACTGCCAATATATTTTATATCCTCCTTGTTGGCTCCGGAATAAGTAAGTACTGCTCCGGGTTCGTCACTCCCCTTTTCCACATCCAAATTAAACTCAGGACTGCTTAGTGAAACATACCGGTTTTTATCCAGATCAAAATAAATGAAAATAATAGGTTTTATGGTGAATTTACCAGGCTTGCGTGGAATTAAAAGATATTCGAACACCTGGTTTCCTGAAATCCCGGAAGCGCTGGTTTGCACATTACTGGTCACCTTGGGTTCATAGTTCTCAAAATCGGGAGGAAAAACAACATCCATCTTATCGATAAGTTGAATATTTCCCTTGCCGCTTACAGTACATTTCAGTGTAACGGCTTCATTGGTTTTCAACCTGGTTTTGTCAACCTCTGACTGAAATGTAAAACTACCTACTGCGCCACTGAAGTCTGCTGGTTTACCCTCTTCCGGGAGTGGTTTGACCATGATGATCAATGGATTCGATTTCAGTTTTTTTTCTACGTTGGAAATTCCGGAATTGAAAAAAGAATCACTGAAGAAATCATCAAAAAACGGATCGCCGGTTTTTGTTTTGGATTGCCTTCTGACCTGGGCGACGCAATTCAACTCGAGCGGATCGATGACAAGCCTGCCACTTTTAAGGGGGAATAATGCCATTTTCCTGATATCTGCCACAATATATTGCTCACCGTCAATGATTTGGGTAGTCTGCTGCAGTTTGTCATTTTCTTTCAATAAATTCTGCGACCAAAAGCCTGAAAACGAAGACAGTTTGGTGATGTTAATCTGCGCGATCGGTACTTTTGTAAATATTTTGTATGTTATTACGATCCCCTCACCTTGAAGGGGATTGGAATTTGAGGCAAATGCCTTGATATACACATCATTGGTGTTTCCTGCGACTGCTGCTGGTTGCGATCCGCCCTGGTTCTGATTTCCTGAACCATGCATTTGAGGAGCGGAGGAATTTGTACTTTTAACCACCTTGATGGAGAGCGTATTCGAAGTGATTTGCTTTCCATTCGCAGTAACTGTCGCCGCGGGTATTTCAAAAGTCCCTTCCCTGGAGGCTTGTAATAAGTATGTGAACGTGTAGGTAATTGACATTGTGGTACTGCCATTAACGAACCGCACGCTGGAACTTTGGCTGGTATTGGGACCGCTGAGCACGTTAAAACCCTGAATATTTGGTCCCCGGAAACCGCTGCCCTGTGCGTTAAGCGTATAAATAAGGGTGAATGTTTCACCAACAGCCACAACCTGCTTTGTCTGGCCCGTAAGCTGAACATCCTGGCCGTACCCGACTGTTACCGACAGGACAATAAAAACGAATAAAGAGAAAATAGTTCTGTAAAGCATACCTTTCAATTCATTACCAATCCTTTTCAATTCCGGTTACCTGAACTTTCGCCTTCTGTTTCTTTACTTTTTGCAAGGTCTTTTTTTCATCATTTTTTAGTGCCTCCAGCATCCTTTCCGCATCATTTTTACTGATTTTTCTTTGATCCTGGGGTTGCTGTTGTTGATCATTCTTTTGATTCTGATCTTTTTGATCCTTTTGATCCTTTTGATCTTTTTTATCCTCTTTCTTATCCTTGTCCTCCTGATTTTGCTGCTGCTGTTGCTGCTGTTTTTTCAGCATCATTTTGGCGTACTCCAGATTATATTTGGTATCAAGGTTTTTAGGATTGTTCATCAGTGCATCTTTATACGCCTGAATACTCTTCTTATACTCTTTAGACTGCAGGTAAGAATTCCCGAGATTATGCAACACTTTTGACTGTACGTTGCGATCTGATTTTTTTTCGGCTAAGTTATTATATATCTTCGTGGCCTCTTCATAGTTGTTGTTTTTATAAACCGCGGTACCAAGGTTGAAACGCCCCTTTTCCGACTCCTTGTTCAGCTCCAGCGCCTTCCGGTAATCCTTTTCTGCCTCTTTAAAATTGCCGGATTCAAATTTCCGGTTTCCCTGACGCAACAAAGAATTCTCCTTTTGTGAAAAAGAGTCAACGCCGGAAAGTATAAAAAGTACTATTAAAAAAACGTATTTCATTATTACTTAATGTCAAAAGGTTTAAATCGCCTCATCCATATTGTTTTACGTTCAAAAACAAATAGGTCCAGGATCAGCAGAAAAAGGGCCAGGGCAACAAAATACTGAAACCGGTCTTCGTAATCGCTGAACTGTTTTTCTTCGATCTCTGATTTTTCTATCTTACTGATATCATTAAAAATCTTGTTGAGCCCGGTTTCTGAGACTGTGGCGCGCACATACATCCCTTTGCCGATACTTGCAAGTCGTTGCAGCAGGGTTTCATCCAGTTTGCTCATGATGGTCTGGCCCTCCCGGTCTTTCCGGTACCCGGTCTGGATATTGCCGTTATACACCGGGATTGGTGAACCTTCCGGCAAACCCATTCCAATGGTATAAATCGTAATATTCTTTTTATTTATTGCATCGGCCTTATCAAGCACTTCACCTTCATGATCCTCGCCGTCGGTAATCACAACAATGGCCTTGTTGTGCTTTGACTCTCCAAAACCGTTGGCAGCAACCTCGAGCGCCTCGGCAATGGCCGTTCCCTGGGTGGGGACAATACCGGTATTGATCGAAGATGTAAACATTTTAGCCGCGGCATAATCAGTGGTTATAGGTAATTGAGTATATGCCTTACCTGCAAATATAATTATTCCCAAGCGGTCACCTTCCAGATTATCGATCAGTTGAATGATCGATTGTTTTGCCCGTTCAAGACGATTGGGCTTAATATCCTGTGCCATCATCGAATTGGAAACATCAAGGCATATCATAAGGTCAATGCCCTTCCGTTTGACCTTTTCGAGCTTCGAACCTGTTTGGGGATTGGCCAGGGCAACGATCAGGCTGGCGAGAACCCCCATAAGCAAAAAGTATTTCAGGATAAATTTCCTGACCGAATAATCAGGCATAAGTTGCCTGATCACATGCCAATCGCCGTATTTTGCCAGCGTCCTTCTTTTCCACAACAGAAATAAAACAAGCAACGCTGCGAAAAACGGGATCAACGCAATCAGATAAAAATAATATATGTGAGCGAAACGGAACAAGGAAAAAGTTTTAAGTTTTAAGTTTTAAGTCATCTGTCATTCGTAATTCGTCATTTTTAATTCGTAATTTGCTAGGGTATATTTTTCAAATACAAGTACCGCAGCAGTAACTCCAGCACAAGAAAAATGAAAGCAAGTAAGACAAGTGGCGGAAATTCTTCCTTCTTTTTTCTGAACTCGGTAACATCGATCTTCGATTTTTCCATTTTATCAATTTCCTGATAGATGGACCGGAGCTTTGCGTTGTTTGTAGCCCGGAAATACTTCCCATCTGTACCTTTGGCGATTTCCTGTAACAATGGCTCATCTATTTTCACCTCCATCATCTGGGTCTGCATCCCAAAAGGGGTCTGAACCGGGTAAGGCGCCTGCCCCATGGTACCAATACCAATAGTGTAAATACGTATGCCATAGAGCTTTGCTATTTCGGCTGCCGACCTCGGATCAAGCGCGCCCATATTGTTAACGCCATCCGTAAGCAGGATAATCACCTTACTGACAGCTTTACTTCCGCGAAGCCTGTTAACAGCCGTTGCAAGACCATCACCCAAAGCAGTGCCATCGTCAATGATACCACTGTGTATGTCGCGGAATAGATTTTTTAAAACAGCATGGTCAGTGGTCAGCGGGCATTGGGTAAAAGTCTCTCCGCTGAAGATCACAAGCCCGATCCGGTCATTCGGACGGCCATCAATAAACTCAATGGCCAGATCCTTTGCAGCCTCCAGCCGGTCAGGTTTGAAATCCATGGCCAGCATCGACCCGCTGATGTCCAATGCGATGACCAGGTCGATGCCTTCAACGCTGATATCCTGCCGGCTCAGGCTTGTTTGAGGCCTGGCAAGTGCAACGATAAGTAACGCGATCGCCAACAGCCTCAGTACATAAAGTGCGTGGTAAACGTAAATTTTCAGATTACGCCCGACCTGTGCAAATCCTTCAGCCGTGCTGATCTGTAAAGCTGCGGTATATTTTTTTCTCCGGTAATAATACCAGACTACCAGCAACGGAATAACCAGAAGCAGAAAAAGATAGCCGGGATTACCGAAGGTTATTTGTTTTAACATTTTCAGTTATTTGTTGTTTCCTGCACGAAGTCAATACCATCGCTCAGACTCTTTTCGTTTTCCATAGCCAGGGGTTGAACTTTGGCAAATTTAACCATATCGGCCAATATCAAAAGATTAGTCAACTTATCCAGTGTCGCAGAGGGGCACATCTGAACATTTCCAAGGCTTTCGGTAATTTCCGTTGTCGTTTGTTCGAGTGCAGGGACTTTGAATTTATTTTCAATATAACTTCTGAGAATTTCCGTAAGTTCAGAGTGGTATTCCTTTACTCTGCCACTCTGCCAAAGTTTTTTTATCCGGAGTTTTTCAAGTTCCCGCAGGGCCAGTTCATGTGGCAAAAGAACCTCCTTTGGCTTCAAAATAAAAAGCGGTTCCTTCTTCCTTCGTTTGTTCAGGTACCATATCGTAATGATTATCAATATGATTACACCAATAGCCGCCAAAATCCATGGCAGCATTTCCCGGAAAGTAACAGGAACTTTCAAAGGGCCGATGATTGGTTTGATTGCCTGTGTTGTATCTACTTTTACCGTATGCACAGCCAGCAACATCATGGGTGTGGCGGAAATAAAGCCGGTAGTATCCGGTAAAGTCCTGTGTTTGAATGGTATTTGAGGGATCGTATAAAATCCGGAATCGTAGCAGGTCAGGTTTAGCTGCTGCGTGAAAGTGACCGACTTTTTATCCTCGGTAAAAGATGTGTCAATCTTTCCCCTGCCAATCACTGTTATTGCACCAATAATCGTATCGGGTAAAAATGGCCAGAGTACCTGCGATGTTGATGGGCCGGTGTATTTCAAAGTCAATCCGACATGATCGCCAATGAGCATGGCGTTGGTATCAAGTTTTGCCGAAACGGTCACCTCCTGCCCGTAACTTGCGCTATGTGCGGACAGAAAAATGAATAATATGCAGACTCCTATAAATCTCATCCCCCGTTCAATCATCTTCTTGCACCTCTTTTTCTGAATAATCCCAACAATGGTTTAATATAGTCCTGATCGGTTGTCACTTTTGCCACATCAACCCCGCTGCGTAAAAATGTCTCGGCAAGATACTCCTGATGAGCCTTGTACCAATTGTTATACTGCCTCCGTACCTTGCGGTCTGAAGAATCGATCCACAATTGCTTTTTGGTCTCCGCATCAACCGCCCGGATTAGCCCGACATCGGGTAACTCAAGTTCGCGCTCATCAAAAATTCTGACGGCAATAAGGTCATGTTTTTTATTCGCGATTTTTATGGCATCATCAAAACCCCTGTCAAGAAAATCACTCAGCATGAATGCAGTACATCTCTTTTTAATGGCATTTGTAAGGAAACGTAAAGGTTCTGTGAGGTTGGTTCCCTGTTGTTGCGGCCTGAATTCAATTAATTCGCGGATAATCCTCAAAATATGGGATGTGCCTTTTTTGGGAGGAATAAACTTTTCGACTGTTTTACTAAAAAAGATCACACCGACCTTATCATTATTCTGGATGGCGCTGAACGCTAGTACTGCAGCAATTTCAGTGATCACCTCCTGTTTGAATGTTTTTTTTGTACCGAAGTGATTGGATGCGCTGACATCGATCAACAGCATCACCGTAAGTTCGCGTTCCTCATCGAAGACCTTGATATACGGGTGGTTGAACCGGGCGGTAACATTCCAGTCGATGTTCCGGATATCATCACCATGTATGTACTCGCGCACTTCAGAAAATGCCATTCCGCGACCTTTAAATACAGAATGATACTGACCGGAGAAAATTTGATTGCTCAAACCCCTGGTCTTGATCTCAATTTTACGTACCTTTTTAAAAAGTTCAGCAGACTCCATTTAAATTAAATAGTGAAGTGGTGAAACAGCGAAATAGTGAAATTAGGGTACTTCAACCGTATTGAGGATCTCACTGATAATGTCCTCCGACGTAATATTTTCAGCTTCAGCCTCATAAGTCAAGCCGATCCGGTGACGGAGCACATCATAGGCCACTGCACGGATATCTTCAGGAATAACATACCCGCGGCGTTTGATAAATGCATAGGCTTTGGCGGCAAGGGCCAGGTATATACTGGCACGGGGCGATCCGCCATAGCTGATGAGACCTTCAAATTTCTTCAGTTTATAATCCGCCGGAAAACGGCTGGCGAATACGATGTCGGTGATGTAATTTTCGATCTTCTCATCCAGGTACACCTCACGCGTAATCGCTCGCGCCCGCATGACATCCTCTGTTTTAATAATCGGATTGGTATGAAACGTCTCATTACCGATATTCTGACGGATGATCAATTTCTCTTCCTTTTTGTCAGGGTAACCAATGACCACCTTCAGCATGAAACGGTCAACCTGTGCTTCGGGCAAGGGATAGGTTCCCTCTTGTTCGATTGGATTCTCTGTTGCAAGCACAAGAAACGGCTCCGGAAGTATAAAGGTCTCATCACCGATGGTGACCTGGCGCTCCTGCATGGCCTCCAGCAAGGCGCTTTGTACTTTCGCAGGGCTGCGGTTAATTTCATCGGCAAGGATGAAATTTGCAAAAATAGGGCCTTTGCGAACCTTGAATTCTTCGTTTTTCTGACTGTAGATCAGCGTACCCACTAAGTCAGCCGGAAGCAGATCGGGTGTAAACTGGATTCGACTGAATTTTGCATCTATGCAGTTCGCCAACGATTTTATTGCTAAAGTTTTAGCCAGTCCGGGAACGCCTTCAAGCAGGACATGGCCGTTGGCCAGCAGTCCAATCATCAAACGTTCAATCATTTGCTTCTGACCAATGATCACTTTGTGCATTTCCATCGTCACCATGTCAACAAACGCGCTCTCCTGTTGGATCCGTTCGTTTAATTCTTTGATGTCGGTTTCAACCATATTATTATTTTTTGAGATTGCAAATTTATACAATGAAAAATTCCCAACAATACCAATGATGTTAATATTTGTTAACCATTACGTTAAAAAATTGTTAAAGCAACCTTGGATTCAGAACTTCATTCATGGTGATAAGACTCACCACGGATGATGGTGAGGCCCCTGTAAAGCTGTTCTGTAAAAAAAAGTCGTACCATCTGATGAGAAAACGTCATTCGGGATAAAGAAAGTATGGCTGATGCTCTTTTTTTTATTATTGGATCAAATCCAAACGGCCCTCCGATTACAAATACGAGGTTTTTATTGCCTGATAAAAACTGCCTGTTCAAAAACGAAGCAAATTCAACCGAACTCATCTCTTTGCCATGTTCATCCAGTAAAACGATTACATCACCAGGTACAAACCGTTTACTGATCAACACAGATTCAGCGGCACTCTGTTCGGCAATCGAAAATCCGGCGCTGTTTTTTAATCCTGCTATTTCGACGATTTCAAAAGGAACGTATCTTTTGATCCGGGTCTCATATTCACGAATCCCTGTTTTAAGAAATTCCTCCTCTGTTTTACCGCAAAATAGTACTTTGATTTTCATAATTCTGCGGCAAAGATGCAAAAATCAACTGTTTTTTTGTATGTTTGTATTTAATTTTCTTACACTTTATCCCGTATGAATATGAAAAAGACATATTTCAACCTGATCATCCTGATATTACCAATTATGGTCTGCACGGGATTGATCGTCCCGGGGCCTGAGGAAACTGCGGCACAGGTCACCGCCGCCATTCAGGCTGGAAACGCGGCAGAGGTTGCGAAAAATTTCAATGCCATGGTCGACCTTACTCTTCCGGGGTATGATGACAGTTATAGTAAAACCCAGGCCGGCCAGATCCTTAAAGACTTCTTTAGCCAAAATACGGTTAAAGGTTTTAAAATAACACGACAGGGCTCTTCGCCCGATGGGTCACATTACAATATCGGCAGTCTTGAAGCCGGGAAAAAAGTTTACCGCGTTTATTTCATCATT
Organism: Bacteroidales bacterium; assembly: GCA_030681475.1. Classification (GTDB taxonomy): domain Bacteria; phylum Bacteroidota; class Bacteroidia; order Bacteroidales; family FEN-979; genus CAIVAT01. The sequence goes on from JAUXWT010000102.1 coordinate 12,824, forward strand.
AAAGCGGTAAACGGCCAAAACCTTGTTCAACAACTACAAGTACAGGAAAATACTCAGTAATTTGATTCAATACTCCGTCACCCTATCACCTTGTTACCCTGTCACCTTGTTACCCCTGTCACCCTGTTACCCTGTCACCCTGTCACCCTGTCACCCCATAATATTATCCACTACCCAATGACCATTGACGAAATTATCACCTATGCCCTTTCCGAAGATATTGGCGAGGGAGATCACACAACCCTTGCAACAATATCTGCCGCCAGCCTTGGGAAGGCAAGATTACTGGTAAAAGACAACGGAATATTATGCGGTGTTGATCTGGCGGAAAGAATTTTCATGATGGTGGATCCAACGCTCATATTAGAAATATATTTCCGCGACAGGGCGCAAATCAAAAAAGGTGATATAGTATTTAACGTGACCGGGAAAAAAGCATCCATCCTCAAATCAGAAAGACTGGTGTTGAATTTCATGCAACGGCTCAGCGGGATATCCACTGCGACAAACCGGTTGGTGAAAATGCTTGAAGGATTAAACACCAAATTATTGGATACCCGCAAAACAACTCCCCTGCTCCGGGAACTCGAAAAATATGCGGTCAGGACCGGTGGGGGAGAAAACCACAGGATGGGGCTCTATGATATGGTTATGATAAAGGATAACCATATAAACTATGCCGGTGGGATCGTACAAGCCATTGATGCCGTTGAACAATACCTTAAACAGACTGGTAAAAAACTTAAAGTTGAAATTGAAGTCAGTAATTTTACTGAATTGCAACAAGTTATGGATCATGGGAAAGTTGACCGGATCATGCTTGACAATTTTACGATCAACGACTTAACGGGGGCTGTTAAAAAGATCGATGGACGATTTGAAACCGAAGCCAGTGGTGGTATTACAGAAGGCACCCTTCGTGGTTACGCCGAAACCGGGGTGGATTACATTTCAATGGGGGTGCTCACCCATCAGATAAAAAGTCTGGATATGAGCCTCAAGGCCGATTAAAACCGAGGTGCCATGCCTGCTAAAAAAAACTTTAACGAACGATTTACAACATGGTATCCGGTGGCCTGGTTAGTAAAGATCTCCAAACAACTAACCCTTCCCGGGCTCGACGGGATTCCGCTTTATGATGTAGCTGTTTTTTTCTACCGTGGATTGACAGAGGGTTACATCACTTCTCGCGCAGCCGCCATATCATATTCTATTTTCCTGGCCATATTTCCATTCCTGATCTTTTTATTTACGATCATCCCCTTTGTGCCAATAAATAATTTTCAACAAGCGTTGTTAGGGATCATCGAGGAGTTCCTGCCAAGGATGGCGTTTGAACCGGTAAGGGAAACCATTATCGACATCGTAACCAGGCCAAGGAGCAGTCTGTTGATCATCAATCTTATCTTGACACTTATTTTTTCAACCAATGGAGTAAACAGCCTGATCGAGGCCTTTAACAACACCTATCACGATCTCGAAACACGATCAAGTGTTAAGCAGTACCTGGTGTCAATTATTATCGTTCTGATCAACAGCTTTTTATTAATAATCTCCATCGGACTGATCACTTTCGGATCGTCGCTTTTATCATGGATTATTCCGTATGGCAAACAGGACAGTGTCATTGTGGTGTTCCTTTTTCAACTGGTGCGATGGCTGATCATCCTTGGCTCGCTATTAATGGCCATCTCAATTGTTTATAACCTTGCGCCGGTAAAACAAAAATCCTTCCGGTTCATATCAGCAGGCTCATTGCTTGCTACCGGCCTGATTATTATTACAACACTCGGGTTTAATTTTTATGTTGACAACTTCTCCAGTTACAATGCCCTTTACGGTTCACTGGGGACATTAATGATCGTATTGGTTTGGATCTACATCAACGCGATCAGTCTGATCGTGGGTTTTGAGCTTAATGCCAGTATCAGGACGGCCAGGAAAGAGTAAGGCTGAAGGATTTTCACAAAATTGTCCTCAAATTATCTTCCGATAAATTTTCTGACAATGGGTATCACCTCTTTCCGGTAGGCGAAGTAGATGAGAATCAACGCCAGAATAAACTGTCCGATCTGTGCGATGAACTTTAACTCAGCAGGTGTGAATATCTCTGTAACAATAACCACAGCGATATAAATGATCGGTGTGTAGAAAATCTTCCATGCATTAAGTTTGAACGAATAGACTTTTCTTGATTCAAGATACATCAGAAGCGCCTGCAGGGGTTTAACCATGAAATTTGTCCAAACAGCGCCAATGATGCCGAAGTAATGTATGAGAATGATTCCCGCAACTACATTGAAGATGGCGCTTATGATAAAAACACGGGGCAGCGCGGCTGTTCGCTTGAAGTACATCAATGGGGCTAAAAACATATAAAACCACACGCGCGTTGCATAGCCCGCAGCCAGAATTGCAAGAAAACCAAAAGCCTGATAATAAATTGGTTTATAAACAACTAATGGGATAATTACTGGTACAATTAGTACGAATAATGGGATTATGAACAAAAAAAGCGCTGTGATGCCATTGTAATAACGGTTTATCTCAGTATTACTTTCGTTCAGATTTTTATCTTTCCAAATGCCGTAAATTTTAGGATTCACCGTATTTATTAAGCCGGTCATGACAAGGTCAAGACCGATCACGAGTTTCACAGCAATGTCGTAGATTCCAACATAGGTTGTGTCGCCCAGCATGCGTGCAATGAGAAACCGGTCCACATAGGAAACCACCCATGTCAATAAGGCATAAATAATGATCGGTGAACTATACGAAACAATTTTACTCAGATAAACCGGGTTCCAGGAAAGTCCGTATTCCCGACCAACCAGGGTAAGGGATACTGATGCCACTAAAACAGCAGGGATCAGTCGTCCGAGAATAGGTCCGTACAAAGTATAGGGAAACAGGTATAGAAGTGCGAGAGAACCTCCAATCGTCAGTACAAAATTGGAGATGTTGAGCCAAAAAAATCTTACCGGCCGTTGTTGATTGATCAACAGACTTGAGTATGTTTTAAAAATGCTGTTGAACACTCCGGATATGATCGTGAAGAGTCCAAAAGGTAAAAATTCAATGAAATCACCGGTTTTAAATACAAAATTGAAAAGACGGAGTCCACCCAATGAAAATATCATGAAGGTAATAGCGCCAAGCATGGCAACTCCGATGAATACAGTACCTATAAACTCACGGACCTTTTGTTTATCATCCTTGTAATCAAAATACATTACCCCTGCCGACATATCCATCCCGTAGGAGGAAATAATCTGGATCAGATACATCAGGGCAATGTACATGGCATTCACCCCGAACTGCTGCGGAGTGAGGTATGCTGTAAACCATGGCAGCAATAAAAAACCAGATGCATAGGGTAACGCCCCAATAATTGAATATATCAGTGATGATTTGAAAAAGCTGCGGGAGATCATTATTTTGTTTCTGGTTTTTACGCAGTAGGGTGAAACATTATAATATTTGTATATTTGGTGCTGAAAAGAATAATGGCATTCATATAGATTCTGTCTCTCTGTCGAATAAATTGTTACGCAAATATCAACAAAATGATTGAGCTGCGGCTTTTGTTTTATAAAGTAATTTACACTCCGAAGATAAATTACGTTTTAAGAAATATTAATAAAATTATTTCAAAAATCCTGCCAGGGGTTCCCAAATTACCTCCATCCGGAATCATACACCTGCAGCTTGACCGTGGGATACTAAAGATTAAAACAAACCAGACCAACTATTTAACTCATTTGGTCTTTTGGGAAGGATTTTCAAACTTTGAATATACTGAGTTGTTTCTTGATCTCATTAAAAACATTAATACTTTTTATGATATTGGCGCTAATATCGGGTATTATTCCCTACTGGCTTCTGTTCAGAATCCAGCCATACAGGTGTATAGTTTCGAACCCGCCACCGGACCGTTGTACTATTTGCGAGAAAATATTCAATTAAATAAACTGCAAAACATTAATGTCGAGCCCATTGCGCTTTCTCATATCATTGAAGGCCAAATCGAATTCTACGAAATTCATAATAAAAAATATTCCTACCTTCAGTACAATTTAGCCGGAGAAGGCAATGCCGGAAGTCAAATATCCGGCAGAAACTTTGTTGTCAATAAAGTCCCCACAACTACGCTTGACCATTATTATACCTCCCACAGTGAAAACCCGGTAGACCTGATTAAAATGGACACGGAAGGCACTGAACATCTCATCCTGGAGCATGCATCGCTGATCTTAGGAAAAATCAAACCAATAATTATTTGTGAAACTCTTTATAATACTATTGAAATGGACCTGGAAAGATTGTTGCTGAATTACCATTATAATTTTTACAATCATGTTCCAGGTGGATTGATGAAAGTTGAAACACTAATTAGAACAGTTGACAATGGTGTTAGAAATTGTTTCTTTGTTCATCCTGATCGTTTTCATTTGATTGAGAAGTATATTATAAAAAATTGATTTCATCATTGAGGTAAATACTTTTCAGGCGAAAATATTTAGTCTTGAAACCAAAAGTAATATACATAACCTTCGCCAGATCTTCGTTTGTTGAAGTTGATATTGCAATTCTGACCAAACGATATAATTTAATACTCAACATGTATCAATGGCAGAAAAAATGGTTGCTGCCTCTCTTTTTGATTCATCAGCTTGGTTTTTTATTGAAAAATGCCCGCTCCACTAAGATCATAATTGTTTCATCCGGAGGATATTGGTCACTCATCCCCGTTGTTTTCGGGAAACTTTTTTCAATCCCTGTATATATAATTCTTAACGGATCCGATTGTGCCTCATTACCTTACGTGAACTATGGGAATTTAAGAAAATCGATCTTAAGGAATTTCTGCAGGCTTTCATTCAAACATGCAGACATGTTGCTTCCGGTTAGTGAGTCATTGGTTTTAACCCAAAACACATATTTTTCCAGTAAAAATATCGACTATCAAGGTTACAAGCATTTTTTTCCGCATATTACAACAGACTATAAGGTTGTTTATAATGGACTGGATTACAATTTCTGGAAAAAAGACAACACCATTGAAAAGGAAAACAATTCCTTTATTTCTGTTTTTTCTTCAAGTCAGTATCTTCTGAAAGGAGGAGATTTAATCCTATCTGTTGCACGTCGATTTCCGGAGTGCAAATTTTATATGGCTGGGTTGAAACAACCTCCGGATGTCACCTCAATAAGTCCGAACATTTATTTTCTTGGTTATTTAAATCCTTTGGAATTGAAAGATTACTACAATAAATGCCAATTTCATTTTCAGTTGTCAATCTTTGAAGGGTTTGGATGTACATTATGTGAAGCCATGTTATGCCATTGTATTCCAATTGGTTCTGATGTAAATTTTATCCCTGAGATCATTGGTGACGCAGGATTCATCTTAGAACACAGAGACGTTGACCTATTGGATGAACTGATCCGTAAGGCACTCCGTTGTGACAAGAAGGAAGCTCGCGGGAAGATTGCACGAAAAAGTGTCATAGATAACTTTAGCATTGAAAATCGGGAACTCCAATTGATCTCGCTGATTGAACAAAAGACAGCTTAAATTAGACCGTTTTCTATGAAAACACATTTACCGATTTCGTTACTGACACTGATGCACTTTGAATTTCTTTTTTTGCTATCATTGTACGGTACATCAATGGCTCAGGTTAATGCTGAATTCCATATTCCTGACACCGTTTGTGTCAACAGTCCTGTTACAATCACAAACCTGACTACAGGGGGCTCAACTTACTTTTGGAATTTTTGTTCCGGTAATGCCAACAAAGACCCCAATGCAACGAATATAGGTAATCCGGGAGGCTTGTTAAGTGTTCCCACCTACATTACATTAGTTAAACAGGAAAACGATTTTTTTTCATTTGTCTCATGTCAGGGAGTTGGGGTAATCCGGTATTACCATGGAGCATCCTTTAAGAACAATCCGGTTAATTGGGAAACTCTTGGAACCTTTGGATTGCTAAGCATAAACGAGGAAGGAATCCAGATAAAAAATGATAATGGAAAATGGATTGGGTTTGTATGTTCAGATACGCGTTTGATTCGGCTTGATTTTGGAGCATCCTTATGGAATACACCAACCGCAAGTGTGGTAAATAATATCCCTCCTCAAAATATGCTGCATGGGTTAGCAATAGTCCAGGAAGGAATTAACTGGGTTGGATTTGCAACATGTTCCTTGGGGAACAAACTTGTAAGATTTAATTTTGGAGAGAGTCTGCTGAATACCCCGGTCTATACAGACCTTGGAAATATTGCCGGATTCAATGCTCCAGGTGCAATTTGTTTGCTTTTTGAAAATAATAATTGGTATGCAATTATTATTGCGGGATATTCTACTCTGGCAAGATTCAATTTTGGAAATTCTCTGTTAAACAATCCTGTGGCTGTGAACCTTGGAAATCCAGGAGGTTTCAATATTTCAGTAGGACTGACAATAATCAGGGATTGCGGAGTCACAACTGGGTATTGGGTTAATTATCAATCATATGGAGAGATCGGGAAATTGAATTTTAATGGAGGGATCGCAGGTATCGTTACCGGACAAGTGCTTGGAAATCTTGGTCAATTAGCTAAACCACATAGTTTTTCGGAAATATTCAGGGGAAATGACACTTTATTTGCCTATATCACCAATAGAGAAAACGGGACACTTACACTGTTAACCTTCCCTCCGTGCAATAATGCATCAATTCCTTCTTCCAACCTATACAATCCTACAGTAATAACTTATTATCAACCAGGGGTTTACAATGTCAGGCTACTTGTTAATGAAAATCTTCCAACACAGGTCAGCATTTGTAAAAACATCACCGTGATCAACAAGCCTGGTAACAAGTTGGTTGACATTACGCTCTGCATGGGTGATTCATTATTTGCAGAAAAGAAATGGCAAACCTCTCCGGGGATTTATCATGACACCATTCATTATGCTACCGGATGTGATAGTATTATAGTTTCAAACCTTAATTTTACGCCCAAATTCCCTGTTGATTTAGGGTTAGATACGATAATTTGTAATGGAAGTACTATTTTATTACAACCGGAAGTTCCATTTGCTCAGTATTTGTGGCAAAATGGATCTACCGATTCTATATTCCTGGCAACTGCTCCTGGTCTTTACTGGGTTATTGTCACCAAGCAGATGTGCAGTACCCGCGATAGTATTTCCATCGAAGGATGTACCTCTCCGGTATGGTTCCCGAATGTATTCACTCCAAACAGGGATGGTATAAATGAAATTTTTCATCCCATTGGCCAGGGAGTTTCAAAATTTTCTATGATGATTTATAACCGATGGGGAGAACAGGTTTTCGTAAGTTCTGAGTTTAGCGTGGGTTGGGATGGTCGTTACAGGAATTCCGATGCATCAGATGGGATTTATTATTATATTGCTACGTTCGAAATGGACTTTAAACCGAATGAAACTCTCATATCACGTGGATCTGTGACTCTCTTGCGATGATATATAACGATTGGAACGACAGTTTGGGGGGAAGATTAGGAAGAGAACTAGACAAAATTGCTGAACAGAACCAATTCTATTGATTGGGATCTGTAATAAAAAAGGAATAATGAAAATTAATGGCTTATTAGTAACCCTTCTTTATTTTCAATCGATTGCTTTCGTGTCGTTGGGTCTTGAGAATAATAACAGTGTAGATCTAAAACTGATTGCAGATTCCCTGAATAAAAATGCAGAAATATCACTAGCTTATGATCTCGAACATTCGAAAAATTTAGCCGAAGAAGCTCTTAAATTATCAAAACAGATAAATTATTCAATAGGTCAGGTAAGTGCGCTAAAAACATTGTCGGCTTACTGTTTTTATAAAGAAGACTATATCGCAACACTTGAATTTTATTTTAAATTAATCGAAGAATCAGAACGAAGTTCTAACATTGAATCTCTTGTGTGGGTTTATATCAGTTTAACCCATTTTTTTATCCTTACCAAAGATTTTGAATTGGCAGAAAAATATCATCTCATTTTGACCCGGATTGCCCAAAAATCAATTGATCCTTCGTTACATGTCCCTGCTTTTTGGAATCATGCGGCATATTGCCTGGCTAGAGGGGATTACGATCTTGCCATCCGTTACCTTTACCTCTGTTTTCCGTATTTTCATAAAGCACAAGGCCTTAGCCGGGAAGGGAGCGTTTATAAATCCCTGGGGGATGCATTTCTGCAAAAAAAAAGATATACCAATGCAGAATATTATTACCGCCTTGCTATTGCAATTTATTCCCGTAATCAGGACCTCACCGAACTGGCTATCATTTATACCCGGATCGCTCATATATATCAGTTGCTGAATAATGTCAAACAGAGCCTGGAATTCAATCTTTCAGCCCTGAGATTTCGTGAGCAGACAGGCAATACCAGATTGATCGCATCTTCCTGTCTGAACGTTGGAGAATCCTACAGGTTGCTCGGCAGAAAAGACTCTGCCCGGTTTTACATATATAGATCACTGCACCTCGCAAAAAACATTAACAATTCTATTCTGCTTGAAGCAATATATGAGACACTTTGTCGCTTTGCAAAAAAAGAAAACAGATACGCGGATGCGCTGGAGTATTTCAAGGCCAAGTCGGAATACAGGACAAAAATAAACCAGGATAGAACCCGGTGGGAAATTTTAATCCTTGACGCGAACCGCACCATCAGAGCCCGCGAAGAACAAAATGATATCATAAAACAGGAAATTGTGATTCAGGACCTCCGGATAAAAAATCGACGGATTAAACTGTTTTTATACGAGGTTGCATTTCTGACCATGCTCTCCGTGATCTTTTTCATAGAAGCGATTGCGAGGAAAAACCGAAAACGGAAGTATGAATTAACAGAATTAAATACCCGCCTGAGTCAGGAAATTAAGGATCGTATCGAAGCTGAGGTGAGGCTCAACCGGAGCGAAGAGTTGCAGCGATTCCTGGCAGAAAATACGGTTGATGTTATTTCACTGTTGGATGCCAATCTGCGCAGGTTATACATCAGTCCATCAAGCGAACAATTCTATGGATACAGCACCAGGGAAATCCTTCAAATGAAAAGTCCATTGGATCTGATAGATCAATCTTATCATACCCTTGTGAATCAGCATCTGCTTGAACTGGGCAGTTCGAAAAAATCAACACAGTTTATCTACAAAGCGAGGCGAAAGGATGGTTCGGCTTTTTGGGCTGAAGCAAATATCAATCCCGTTCTGGATACTGAAACAAGTGAGGTGCAAAATGTGATTAAAGTGGTGCGCGATATTTCTGAACGGATGAAACATCAAGAAGAACTGGCCGAAAATTCCAGGCAAAAAGAGTTCCTTCTCCATGAAATTCACAATCGTGTCAAAAATAACTTTGCCATTCTTGTCAGTCTGATGAATATGCAACACGACCAATCGGTCAACCCGGATTTGAACAGATCTCTGAACGATTTACAATTAAGGGTTCGTACCATGTCACTTGTTCATGAACAGCTTTACCTGACTCAGGAAATACACACCATTCCCTTTGGGAATTACCTGCTTCATCTTGCTCAAATTATTTCAAGCTCGTTCAGCAACAACCACGTTCAGTTGAAAACAGAAATACAAACCTGCAATGTTCCCATAGAAATGGCATTGCCTCTGGGCCTTATAATTAATGAACTCATTACAAACGCGTACAAATACGCTTTTCCAGACGAACGGACCGGTACCATATGGGTTAAACTACTCCCTGAGGACGAAGAGAAATTCTGTATCACGATCTGTGATGACGGTGTTGGCCTGGCGAAGGATTTTCCCATGAATAAATCCGACACTATGGGATCACAGATCGTGAGGATATTGGTCGAGCAAATTGAAGCAATCTTCGAAGTTTCCAACAATGGGGGCGCCTGCTACCGTATTGTCTTTTCAACAACCCAAGCAGAATAAATTATGAGTAATCAACACAAAAGAATCACAATTATCGGAGCAGGAACCATTGGAACTGCACTGGGGAATATACTTGCAGAATCAGGCCAGGATGACATTCTTCTTCATTCCATCGAACAGCAGGTTGTGGAGGATATTAACCGGTCACATATCAATTCAAAATATTTTCCAACCCTGAAGTTGCATCCAAACCTGTTTGCCACCACGGATGACAAAATGCTTGAATCCAGTAAGATCATCTTTCTGGCAATTCCATCCGTGGTGATGATCGATTACCTGAAAAAACTTCAAATTCATCTCAGACCGGATACGATCCTGATCAACCTGGCCAAAGGATTTGGAGTTGGCAACAGAACAATCCTCGAAGGTCTGAAAGAGCAGTTTCCCAACCCCTTATGTACAATGAAAGGTCCCAGTTTTGCCCGGGAAATCTTAAACCGTTCACCAACCGGTTTTACGCTTGGTTACCAGGATCCGGATCATATCCTGATCGTCAGGACGCTATTCAGGAACACAAACATTCATCTTGATTTTTCCGATGATATCCGCGGCGTGGAGATTCTCAGCATTCTTAAAAACATATATGCTGTTGTTATGGGGATCGTTGACGCACAATTCAATTCCCCCAACCTGCGGTTCCTTATCCTGACCAAAGCATTTCAGGAGATGCGTAAAGTATTATTGTCGTTCGGAGGCCGGTCAGATACCTTATTTAATTACTGCGGAATTGGTGACTTTACCCTCACCTCATTAAACGACCTCAGTCGCAACCGAACACTCGGACTCCTTATCGGAAAAGGATTTTTTACCGAACATGTATCGCATGAACTTGTATTGGAAGGAAAAACTGCCGCGAATGTCTTCTATCAGGAAATTTCAAAAACAATGGTTGTCGAAGATCATTTTCCCATCATTGCCGAACTTTACCGTATCTTCCAAAGCAATTACGACATCTCACTTTTTGTCAATAAAATTCTTGAGTTCCCCGGATCTTGCCCTGCCCGGGATTTGGATTGCTTGACGAAGCACGATTAGACTAAAATCGTAAATCAATAATCGTAAATCGTAAATCCTTTTCGTATCTTTGCGGTCATTTTCGGGGCTGACTGGTTTTGACAGCCAGGGAGTGGAATTGTAAGCATGCCGAGTGTTCGTGAGCAGGCCTCGTTAAAAGTCAGCTTTCACAGCCATTAACTGGCGACAATTATTCTTACAGACTTGCTGCTTAATTTTAGAAATTAAGCGCGTCTTGTCTCCCGGAAAACCATTCTCAACGGTGTTCCGGACGAGGCATCGCAAATGTTGAGATAGTCGGGTCATTGTTCCGCTGATCCGATGAAATAACAGGAACTAAGGAGTCAGTTGGTTTGCCACTGACCGGCCGGCTCCCGACAATTAACGAGAGGCTAAGCATGTAGAAACCATTTTTGCTACTGGTTTGGACGAGGGTTCGAATCCCTCCAGCTCCACAAAGTGCAGTAAATCAGATGTATTGACCATTCATTATAGTCCTTGCAATGTTGTTAGGTAAAAAGATTATCGTTGTTCTCCCGGCTTATAATGCCGGGAAAACAATGGCTCAAACCATAGCAGAGATTCCGTTTGACCTTGTGGATGAATATGTAGTTGTGGATGACGCCAGCACCGACAATACCATGGAAGTTGCCAACGCCCTTCATGTAAAAAACCTCATCAGACATGACAGGAACAAAGGATATGGCGGGAATCAAAAGACTTGTTATAATACTGCCCTTGAGTTGGGCGGTGATATCATCATCATGTTGCATCCCGACTACCAGTACACCCCGAAACTTATCCCTTCAATGGCCTATCTGATTGCCAGTGGCCTGTATCCGGTGGTCATTGCTTCACGGATCCTTGGAAAAGGCGCGCTCAGAGGTGGAATGCCCATGTATAAATATATTTCAAACCGGCTCCTCACCTGGATCCAGAATTTGTTGATCAATCAAAAACTATCTGAATACCATTCCGGCTACCGCGCTTTTTCACGTGAAGTGCTTGAAACAGTCAATTATCAGGCCAACTCCGACGACTTTGTTTTCGACAACCAGATGCTTGCCCAAATTTTCTATTCCGGGTACGAGATCGCGGAAATAACCTGTCCTACCAAATACTTTGAAGAGGCATCCTCCATAAATTTGAGACGAAGCATCAAATACGGTCTTGGTGTCCTGAAAACATCATTCGGCTATTTCCTGCAAAAGAACAGGTTGGTTTCGCTTCCGATGTACAGGCCCAAATAGCCCCGTATGGCAACCAAAAAGAAGATCATCAGCGAAAAAGAAAAATTCTTGAACTGGAAGATCCTTCTGATCATTGCGGTGTGTTTTATTGCCTTCATCCCTTCACTGAAAAACGATTTTGTAAATTGGGACGACATTGTTTATATCATGAACAATGACATGATTACAACCTTTTCCTGGCTGAACCTGCAGAAAATGTTTTCCTCCTTCTTTATGGGAAATTACCACCCGCTTATACTCCTGAGCTTTTCATTCGACTTTCACCTTTTTCAATTCGATGCGCACGGGTATCACGTTCATAACCTGGTGTTGCATATGATCAATACCTTCCTCGTATATATGTTTTTTTTCAACCTGATGAAAAAGAACATTAATGTGTCTGCTACAATCGCGCTGCTATTTGCTATTCATCCCATGCATGTTGAATCTGTTGCCTGGGTTTCGGAGCGAAAAGACCTGTTATATACTGCCTATTTTATGCTGTCATTGATCGCCTATCTGCGATATTTGAATAAAGGCAAATCGTCGTTTTATTTCCTTTCTCTGCTTTTTTTCATTTTTTCATTGCTATCAAAAGCTCAGGCTGTCACGCTGCCTTTGGTGTTGTTCCTGTCAGACTATTTGTTATCCCGGAAATTTGAATGGAAAAATCTTCTGGAGAAAATTCCTTTTTTGGTTTTATCGCTGATTTTTGGGATTACCGCCGTCTTTGCCCAAAAAGCAAATGGCTTTTTAAACCCTCTCGATATACCAGTGTACCAAAGTCTCTTTTACGCTCCATATGGAGTTTGCATCTATTTGTTTAAATTCGTTCTTCCGGTTTACCAGACTGCTGTTTACATATACCCAACCACGCTCGCAGGAGAAGTGCCGTTCTATATCTATTTTTCACCCATTATTCTTATATTTGTTGCGATTGCAATATGGAAAACCTGGAAAAACACCAGATATATCACTTTCGGCCTGCTGTTCTTCCTGACAACAATATTACCGGTTCTGCAGTTCCTGCCGGTTGGCCCTGCAGTGGTTTCTGAACGCTATACATACATACCCTACCTTGGATTGGCTGCAATCGTTGCAATTTTATTCTGGGAAAAAATACCGGCAATGGAAGTCCGGTGGAGAAATATTTTTAAAGCTGGCGCCAGCTTGCTGATCCTGATTCTCATCATACTCACATGGAACCGTAACCTTGTATGGAGGGACAGTGTTACTTTATGGACGGATGTCATGGAAAAAAATCCAAGGTGTATCTCCGCCTATATCAACAGGGCCTTTATTTTCAATGAACAAAAGCAATATGATGAGGCGCTTCAAGACTGCACGGATGGTTTGAAGATCGATTCAACAAACTTTACTTTATATAAGAACAGGGGAATCGCTTATGGCATCATCGGAAAGCATGGCCTTGCCCTTTCTGATTATTCCAGTGCGATCAAATACAACCCCAACGATTATGATTCCTACCTTTACCGGGGCATCCTTTTAACCGATAAATTCGCAAAACATGATTCGGCAATTTCGGATTTTAAGAAATATCTCAGCCATTCACCGGATAATCTTAATGCAACCTTCAATTTAATTGTCGCAAATTATAATAAAGGGAGCTTTGACAGCGCCAGGGTCTATTGCTTAAAAGTAATCGCTTTGGATCCGGGTAATGCACAAGCCCGACAGTTGCTGGAAACAATTGATAAGCTAAAACCATGAAATTTCAACTGATCAAGCATACGCCTCATCTCCTGATATTTCTTTTGGCATTTCTGCTTTATGGAAATACACTGACTCATGACTATGCTTTGGACGACCTGATTGTCATCAAAGAAAATTCATTTACAAAAAATGGTTTTGCCGGAATTAAAGATATATTTAGCTTTGATTCATTTACAGGTTTTTTTGGCGCCGAGAAAAAACTTGTTGCCGGCGGAAGGTACAGACCCTTATCCATTGCCACTTTTGCAATCGAATATGAATTATCCGGCGGATTAAACCCCTTTTTAAGTCACCTGATCAATATCCTGCTTTACGCATTTACAGGGATTCTTATTTTCATGATCCTTTCCAGACTGATAAAGACTCCCCCCGGAAAACCCTGGTACATCGGCATACCTTTCATTGCATCCGCTTTATTTATAGCACACCCTGTTCATACCGAAGTGGTTGCCAATATCAAAGGCCGGGACGAAATTCTGGCGTTCCTGTTCCCGCTGATAACCGTGTGGCTTACCGTTCGCTACTTTTCTGAACGGAAACCAATCCTGTTGATCGGCGCTAACCTGTTTTTCTTTCTAGGCCTGTTGTCAAAAGAGAATGCGATAATGTTTGTTGTCCTTACACCTTTAACTATCTACTACTTTACAAAGACTCCCCTGATGAAAAACGTGACTGTTGGTGTCTCATTTTTACTGACTGCATTAATTTTTGTTTTTGTAAGGTTTCTTGTATTGGGTTATATCAACTCCGGCGAATTACCAAGAGAATTATTGAACAACCCATTCCTCGACGCAACACAGGGCGAAAAATTTGGCACGATCTTATACACACTAGGGCTTTATGTTAAATTACTTTTCTTCCCACATCCGCTAACGCATGATTACTATCCGTATCATATTCCCCTGGTCCCCCTGTCCGACTGGAAAGCTATTCTTTCCTTTGTTCTGTATACAGGGATGATCTTTTATGCAATATTGAGATTCAAATCCAAGGATATTATCTCCTATGGTATTTTCTTTTACCTGATCACACTGTTTATAGTTTCGAACATGCTCTTTCCGGTCGGAACATTTATGAATGAGCGGTTTATCTATATGTCATCACTTGGTTTTACTATAATAGTGGCTTGCCTAATATCGGATAAACTCTTCAGGGTTATTAAAAAAGAGGGTTTATTCAAGCAATTAGCGACCGGCATTTTACTTATCACCCTGATGCTGTTTACGATTAAAACCTATACAAGGAACAAAGCATGGAAAGATAATTTTACCCTCTTTACCACAGATGTACTTGTTTCGGAAAACAGTGTGAAATGTAACATTTCAGCCGGTGGCGATTATCAGAAAAAAGCCGGAACGGAAACTGATCCGGCTAAACAGGCAGAATACTACGGGCTCTCCATGCAATATCTTGAAAAAGCAATCAAAATATACCCTAAAGCCATCAATGGACTTGTATTATATGGAAATGGGTTGACTCTGTATAAAAAAGATTATAAGGGGGCAATTGAACAATATTTTAAGGTACTGGCTTTTGACCCATTCAATAAAAATGCTTATACCAATACCTTGCAGGTTTTGGGGTCACTGGATAATGGTATGGAATCTGACTACAAAGTAAGGATTTTAAAACAACTATATGCAATAAATCCCGAAAACCCGGATGTGAACTATATCCTTGGAAAATTATACGGCCAGTTCAGGGGAAACCTTGACTCAGCATCCTATTTCCTCGAACGTTCAATAAATTTCAATTCAGGGAACATTGCTGTTTTTAAAGACCTCGGAATCGTTTACAGCATGAAAGGTGAATATGCCAAAGCATTGGATGTTTTCTCAAGAGCACAGAAACTGGATCCATCTGATCAGCAGATCCGTCAAAACATCCAGGTTACCTATAACATTATGAATCAAAAGAAAAAGTAGTTATCGTTTTTACCTCATTTCCGATAATTCCTTTACACGTGCCATGTTTCCCATGTTATAATAGGATGCCGAGAGGTTTTGCCTTATTTTTACATCTGCCGGATTTATCTTCAGCGCTTTTTCAAGATAAAATGCAGATTGTCTGAAATTTCCCTTCATGGCATAGGCAACGCCAAGATCACTCAGGCAATCCAGTTTTGTACTGTCGATCATCGTTGCCCTGACAAGGTTGCTAATGGATGAATCGGGTAAATTCAACTCCTTGCCGAAAACAAGTCCTTTGTTATAATACGTTTCGTACTTTTCACCTGCAGCTTTTATTAACAGATTATAATATTTTATTTTCAGGGCAGGTTCATTCAATCTGTTTACAGAAACAAAATAGTTGTTGAACGCTTTTTCATAGGACTTGTTGATCTCAAGTGTTTCGATATACATATCCAGAGCCCGCTCATACTCTCCGTTTTCATAATAAGCATTTCCAAGCAAAAAGGTCTCTGTGGTGGTCTTGTTCATTGATGCAGCCTGTTCGAGATAAGGGATCGCCCGTTGTGCAAGCATCTTTTTTTCAGCGTTACTGGTGGCCATTTCTGCCTTTAACAATAATTCGTGCCCGGCCCCTTTGGTAATAACGGCGCTGTTTACAGAAGTCTTCACATCCTGCGTGTACAGTGTAAAACTATCCTTCCAGTCAAAGTTGCGGGAGATCGTTTTTCCGGAATAAAGGAGCAATAAACCTGCAAAGCCATAGGGCAGTAACTTTGTCATTTTACTCTTTTCTGCAGCCCGGATCAATATCCAGGCAATCGCAACGGCAAAGCCGACCGATGGAATAAATGTAAACCGTTCGCCCATAAACGGACCTATAATAAACAGGATATTCGAAACGGGAAATAGTGCGCCGAGATAGAAAAGTAAACCGAAACCTGCAATATTTCTGCGGTAAGTAAGAAAAATCGCTGCCACAGTGAGTCCTGCATAAAGTAACAATGGCAGTATTGCCCGAACATCGGTCAGTCCGACATATGGAATATAAAACGGATAATAATCGATGGTGAGCGGATGTGGCACAAATAATAATTTCAGATAAAGCCACAGGGTGTAAAATGTTGTTCCATATCGTTCCGAGAACCCGGATGCGTACATGAATGAATTGCTTAAGATATTATCCTCCATGGACGGTTTAGCGCTCCATCCCAGTACACTCTGCCTGATGAGCATGAATATGATAAAACCTGCAAGTAAACTCACTGTGGTAATTCCGGCCGACTTGCGGAATATTGCCGTGCTTCTGAAACAATAAATTGAAACAGGGATCAAAACAAGCATCGGTGCGGCGCTCTCTTTTGACATCAGGGCAAGAAATAAGAATAGTCCCCCATAAAATAAATATGTCGGTTTAGGTTTGTCAGCATACCGGATGATCGAATTCCATGCAAGCAATCCAAACAGCAATGCCATCAATTCATCACGGCCTTTAATATTCGCTGTAACTTCAGTGTGGATCGGATGGGCTGCAAAGATCAAAGCCCCCATCAGTGACAGACTGAGAAAATAATCCCTGAATTTTTTAAACACTAATTTTTCCTTAAACAAAGCAGCAAGCACTTTGAATAACAGCATACAGATCAACCCGTAAAGGATCACGTTTACAAAATGGCTTATAAAAGGATTTGCGCCGAAAAACTGATATTCCGCGCTGAAGGTTATCAAAGAAAGTGGCCGGTAACGGCCACCCCTGAAAAGGTTTTTTTGTCCCGTGAAACCAGTAAAACTATCATTAAACAAATGGCCGAAAATTCCAGTCAATCCCTCTGTTGTAAACCGGTTGCCTGCTATAACACTGAAATCATCATAGGCATATTTATTTGGCAGCGTGTTTAAATAAATAGCGGTCCCGAACAGAAATATAAATAATGGCAAATAGGATTTCTTCATTTACTTTTATTCTTTAATCCTTCAAGGTATGATTCATCAACTGCGTAATTTGCCGATTTTGCCTTCAGCGCATATTGGTATGCCTTCGCAAAATCCTGCTGAGCCTTAAAGATCACGGAACTATTATAATAGGCATTTCCATTCGAAGGATTCAATTTAAGACACCGTGAGTAGTCATCCAGGGCTTCCCGGTTTCGCCTTAACATATAATAACAAGTTCCTCGTTTGAGAAAATAATCATCATTTTCGGGATTCTTATCAATCAAATTGGTATAATCATTTACAGCATCTTCATACCTGCCCATCTCCAGAAGCGTATATGCTTTGTTTAAATAAACTCCAATTACTCCGGGTTTGAGTAATAAAGCTGTTTCGTAATCTCTCAAAGCAAAATCAAATTGTTTAGCCTTTGCATAGGTAATTGCCCGGTTAAAATAGGTTTCAGGATTAACGCTATCGAGTGCAATGGATTTTGAATATGCATCAAGCGCTTTTTCGGTTTCATTCCTTAATCCATAGATGTTTCCCATATTGCTGAAAGCACGCGGGTCGTCGGTTTTCAATCTAATGTAGATATTATAATCTTCAAGCGCTTTATCTGTAATATTTTGCGAACCATAAAAATTACCGCGGTTTTTATAAGATATTTCCGCCTGTGGGTATTTCGAGATAACATCAGTCCATAAGGTTTCTGAATTTTTCCACACCTTGATTTGGTCATTGGCTACTATTCCTATCACGACGGCAAATAATATCAATGCACTTGCCAAAATCCAGCGAGCCTTGTATAATACGTTTGCCTTACCTGTAAACCCCTGATCAACGTACCAGGCAATAATATAAAACAAGCCAATTGATGAAACATAGGAGTAACGGTCTGCCATAATAGCGCTGCCAACCGATACAAATTGCAACACAAGGACAAGGGAGAATAAATAGAAAAGAAAACCGAATAGAACGACCCTGGTGAACCGGGCAGAATAAAACGCCAGTCCGCCAAGGATTATCGCGATCACCGGCGAAAGATAAAATATCATCGGGAGTCCACCTGATTGGCTCAGTTGCGGGTAAGGGTAAAATGCCGCCAGGTCCCAGGGGACAATCAACTTAATTAAATACATCACAAATCCATACGTTGCAAACATCAACCGCTGTATCATGCTAAAAACTTTAATATCAGCGATAGCATCTTTCGATTGGATAAAAACGGTGATTAATCCGAACACTACCGAAAGGATAAAAAACGGTACTTTCTCCAACCAAAGCCGCATTGAAAATTTACGCCCCTGAATATAATCGATTGCCACTAAAATCAACGGAAATACAACAGCAGATGGCTTTGAAAGCAGGGAACATATGTAGATTACAAAAATAACCGGTAAATATTTCAATGCCCCTTTTTCAATGTACTTCAAGTACATGATCAAACCGGCCATAAAGAAAAATGTATAGAGTACATCTTTCCTTTCAGCGATCCAGGCCACCGACTCAACATGCATCGGATGAATTGCAAAGAGAAGCGATGTAATGATTGCCACCAACAGCCTCCTTCTGGCAAGCAGGAACACGAATATAAAAACAAGTGCAATGTTGAAAAGATGCAGGATAATGTTTGTCACATGAAATCGTGCAGCCCTGGATTCTATGTGTTTGTCAGACAAAGTATTGCTTTCTGAGGCGTAATAATAATCAATGCCAAGTGAGATCATGGTAAGCGGATGGTAATTGGATGCGGAAGGATTTGAAAAAAAATATTTGATGTTTTCTCCGCTTAACTTCTTCACATGTGGGTTTTCCAGGACATAGGTCGGATCATCCCAGTTGGTAAATCCGTATCTGATCGCCGGACTATAAAGAAGCCAGGTAATTATCAATATACCAGCCAATGGTATAATAAAATACCACACAGGTTGTGTTTTATCTGCTTTTTTCTTTGCCGGAAATGATCCTGTTCCTTGTGCTTTTTTATTTGGAACCTTAGTATTCTGTTTCATTGGCTAACAATTCGTATTTCAGCATATATTGCAATTTTTTAACTGTTTTCAATGAATTAACAGTCCATTTTCAACTGCCACTTTTACCAGTTGGGCTGTATTCCGCAATTTCATTTTCTTGAATAAATTGGATTTGTGCCTTTCCACTGTTTTATTGCTGATGAACATCTTATCGGAGATCTCTTTAGTAGAATACCCGTCGGACAAGTAACCGATAATTTCAATTTCCCTGGGGGTGATATTCCGGAAGTCAACTGCACCAACTACTGCTTCAGAGGCATAGTCGCGCAACATTACCCTGGAGCATAAACTGCAAAAATATGTTTTTCCACTGTTAACTCTAATGATCCCTTCGCGAAGTTCATCAACTGTGCAATTCTTTGATAAAAAACCTTTTGCCCCGTGTTTTAGCATCTCTTTAATAAAAAACGGATGGTTATGTCTCGACAGGGATATAACTTTTACCCAAGGCACTTTTTCATCAATAATCCGTGTAACTTCGATACTGGTCAGTCCGGGCTTTTTAATATCCAACAAGATCACATCAGGTTTGACGACTTCGAGTTTTTTCAACAACTCATTTCCGTCAGAAGCGGTACCTGTGATTTCAAAATCTCCAAAAGATTCGATGAGCGAAGTCAGCGAATGAAGTATAATCCCCTGGTTTTCAGCGATCATTATCCTGATCTTGCCATTATCACCGTGAAGGTTTTCCATGTCATGGTCAAATTTAACAATTTTTAACTTTACTGAAGCCTTATCATTTAGATTAATTGTTATACTTTTGATAAAAAAATATAGAATGTTAATCAGGCATAAAGGAGTAATATGTGAATATAATCTTGCAAAAATAATAAAAATACGAGATTTCGGACAATTGATGACATAATTCTCAAAATGATGCAAATTTTTTTAAAAAATTGAACCATTTAACAACTTTTTTTTTTAATTTCGTCTATTGTTTATATTAAATTTAAAACTAAATTTGTCAACAAAATATCAGTCTTTCAGCATGTTATGTAATCACTCTAACAAAACATGCCAGAAAGGGTTAAATATTAGATATTTGTTGAATTTATCTTGTAATGATGAGAAATTTCTTTACACACAAATAATTTTAATGACATGCCGGTAACTAAGATATACATCCTGCTGGAACCACCGCCGTAGCGGCGACGAAGATTGTTTCATTTTATCTGAATACATCAACCCCACTATATTTTACCCATTATTAAATAAACCTAGTTTAAACTAATCAATTAATTATGAAAACACTTTACCTGAAGACAACAATGAAGTTGATAAGGCTCTTACCGGTCTTAATATTCTTCATGCTGGCATTGTCGTACAATGCCAGATCACAGTTTGCTTCACCAAACCCGGTGTGTTACGGACAGCCAATTTACCTGTTCTGTTCCTTATCGGGATGTGAAGTAGCTGGAGCTACTTATACCTGGACCAATGTTAGCGGCTCCTGGATTTCCACTGACCAAAACCCGATAATTTTACCTTTTACCACGGGTTACGCAGAAGACAGGTTTTTCCTTCAAGTACAATTCGCCCCACCCCCGGGAGGTTTTTCCGGAGGTACGGTTAAAGTGAATTTACTCCCCGGAGTTTCTGTCACCGGAACCGCTACCAATATTCTATGTTATGGCTTATCAACCGGTTCAATCAACATCACCGCAACCGGTGGAAATCCCCCTTACACATACTTATGGAGTAACGGTTCAGTATCAAAAAACCAAACCGGGTTGGCAGCCGGCACCTATTCCGTTACTGTAACTGACCTGTCTGGTTGTTTCAACGATACCCAAAGTTGGACGATTACTCAACCAAGCGATCTCATTCTTACCGGAGTGGTGTCGCCTGTGTTGTGTAATGGAGCCAGTACCGGGTCTGTAGATATATCTGTTTCGGGTGGAACACCCGGTTATGGTTATCTGTGGAGCAACGGAGCCGTTACACAGGATATCATTAATCTGGCAGCGGGTGTTTATACTGTTACAGTATCTGATGCAAATAATTGTAAAAAGATCAACAGTTATACTGTTACACAATCTTCGGCAATTATCCTAACAGGCACCCCATCTCCTGTTTTATGTAATGGGGGCAGTTCAGGATCTGTAGACATTTCTGTTTCAGGCGGAGTCACACCTTACGGTTACTTATGGAGTAATGGAGCAGTGACAGAAGACATCAGCGGATTGACTGCGGGTACTTATACAGTTACCGTGACAGATGCAAATAGCTGTACAACCTCCAATTCGTGGACGGTTACACAACCTTCAGCGCTATCGCTGACCGGTACGGCATCGCCCGTGCTTTGTTTTGGTGGTAGTACTGGAGCCGTAGATATTACCGTATCCGGTGGAACAATGCCTTACGGTTACATGTGGAGCACTGGTGCAATCACTGAAGATATCAGCGGACTGACTGCAGGTTTTTACACAGTTACCGTAACTGACGGCAATGCCTGTACAATGATGATGAGTTATGAGGTTACCGGACCAGTGGCAGCACTTAATGCAACAGCAAGTGTGACCAATATTGACTGCAACGGCAATCATAATGGCACTATCAACCTTACGGTTACAGGTGGCACTCCTGCTTATGCTTATGAATGGAGCAACGGATCAGTCACTGAAGATCTCACCGGCTTGTACCCGGGCACCTATACCGTAACTGTAACCGATGCGAACGCTTGTTTTACCACAGGTAGCTGGATGATCTCAGAACCATCCGACATCTCCTGGTATGGCAGCGTTACAAATGTTAGTTGTTATGGCGGCAGCGATGGGCATATTGAAGGTGGCGCCGATGGCGGTACACCTCCTTATACCTATCAATGGAGCACTGGGGCAACAACCCAGAACATCGCCAATTTAACTGCTGGCACATACACCGTAACCGCTACAGATGCAGTTGGTTGTTACACATTTACATCAAGGATTATCGGACAGCCCTCTGAACTGGTTATAGCCCAGCAGGCAGTAATTACAGATGTATCCTGCAACGGCGGCAGCGACGGAGCTATTGATATTTCAGTCTCCGGCGGAACCCCTGCATATACTTATATGTGGAGCAATGGGGAAACCTCGGAAGATATCGGCGGATTAGTTGCCGGTATGTACGTGGTTACTGTTACCGATGCTAACGGTTGTCAGAATTCAGCTTACTGGATGGTAAACGAACCAGCGGCGCTTTCACTTACCGGCCAGGCATCTCCTGTGCTTTGTAATGGCGGCAGCACCGGTTCAATTAACATCTCTGTTTCAGGCGGAACTCCTGCTTACGGGTATATGTGGAGCAATGGCGCTATGACCGAGGACATTACAGGCTTAACTGCCGGTGTTTACACGGTTACCATAACCGATGCAAATGGTTGCAAAATTTCGGATTTCTGGACGGTTGCTGAACCTTCAGCGCTGAGCCTTACCGGCACTGCAACACCTGCTTTGTGTAACGGAGGAAGTTCCGGTACTATTGACATTTCGGTTTCCGGCGGTACCATGCCTTATGGTTACTTATGGAGCAATGGAACCATGTCAGAAGACGTCAGCGGATTGGCTGCCGGTTTCTATACCGTAACAGTTACTGATGACAATGGTTGTCAGATTTCCGACACATGGCAAGTTACCGAACCTTCTGCCCTTTCACTTACCGGCATGGCATCGCCTGTGTTGTGTAATGGAGGCAGCACCGGATCGGTAGACATTACTGTTACTGGTGGTACTATGCCTTACGGTTACATATGGAGCAATGGCGAATCATCAGAAGACATCAGCGGATTAACTGCAGGCACCTATTCTGTAGTGGTAACTGATGCAAATGGTTGCCAGATCTTCGACTACTGGATGGTTACAGAACCATCTGCGCTTTCACTTACCGGCACATCAACTCCTGTATTATGCTACGGAGGAACGACCGGTACTATTGACATCACAGTTTCCGGCGGTACAATGCCTTACGGTTACTTGTGGAGCAATGGCGCCATGACAGAAGACCTTAGCGGTTTAACTGGAGGTGTTTATACGGTTACTGTTACTGATGGTAACGCGTGTATGATCACATTGGACTTCACGGTATCAGGTCCTCAGGAAGCTCTCCTCGCAACTGCGGTTGTGACCAATATAGATTGCAACGGCAATCATAATGGAACGATCGATCTTACTGTTTCCGGAGGTACTCCTGCCTATGGTTACGAATGGAGTAACGGAGCAATCACCGAGGATCTCTCAGGTTTGTTCCCGGGTACTTACACCGTAACTGTAACTGATGCAAATGCCTGTATTACAACAGGTAGCTGGATGGTTTCAGAACCTTCGGATATCTCCTGGTATGGCAGCGTTACCAATGTAAGTTGTTACGGCGGTAGCGATGGTTTTATCGAGGGCTCTGCCCTTGGCGGAACTCCTCCTTATACTTATTTATGGAGCAATGGTGAAACCACAGAGAATATCTATAACCTCACTGCAGGCACTTATACTGTAACTCCTACCGATGCAGCAGGTTGCTATACCTTTACATCCAGGGTGATCGGTCAACCCTTTGAACTGCTTATTTCACAAGGAACAATCGTTACGAATGTTTCATGTTTTGGCGGCAGCAACGGAGCAATCGACATCACCGTAACCGGAGGTACAATGCCATACGGTTATATGTGGAGCAATAGTGACACAACAGAAGATATCAGCGGGTTAAATGCAGGTATCTACAATGTAACTGTTACTGATGCACACGGTTGCCAGACATATGGCGAATGTAATGTTGAGGAAGCCCCTGCGCTTACACTTACCGGCACACCAACACCTGTGTTATGTAATGGAGGCAGTTCCGGTTCAATCGACATCATGGTCGCTGGCGGTACAATGCCATACGGTTATGCATGGA
>JAUXWT010000005.1 GCA_030681475.1 Bacteroidales bacterium
TTCGTCCGCCTGTCCGCCTGTCCGCTTGTCCGCTTGTCCGCCTGTTCACCAATTCACCAACTTCTTCAAACTGTCCCGCAATTTTTCCTCAATCGGAAGATAGTTGTACCCGGCCCAGAAGTGTTCATCCCCCTTGCCAACAACCTGGTCCCAGCGCTGGTCCATGCCGATGGATTTATCGCCAATAAAGTGTCGTAACTTTTCCGGATCGCGTGTTGCTCCGGTTACAACGACTTCATTTTTATGCGCATATTTCAGCTTTTGGTTTGTCGAGGGGTTGATGAAAGTCAGCCAATTCTCAATGCGGATGGTGTTCAGATAATAGGTTCCGTTTCTGGCGGCATAGGTAGTCGTCCATTCCATGATCGGCATTTCCTGGTACCAGCCCGATATGTTGCGTATCGAATAGGGTCGTCTGTACTTCTTCTTCTCATAATAATCAAAAGCCTGGTAGCTGGGTTTCTGAGTGATCTTCAGCAGTGCGAAGTCAGCGCCGTTGATGATAAGCTCACCCCTCCATAGGGTCTCCTTTACACCCTTTTTCTGATCGAACCAGATGCGGTATATCTTTCCGCCTTCAGGTTTTATCAACTCTTCCATTTTGAATGAATAATTCCGGAACATCTTCTCATCCAACACTGTATTGTGATAAAATTCCACAAAGTCATGAATAAAATTGCATCCCAGACACCCGGCGCTTTTACCAAGCTCACCGATTGAATTGACGAGGCTGGTATCAGAGATCACCCGTCCCTTTAATAACAGCGGCACGTTTGATTGGCGGCTTTTCGTTTTTTCCTCTTTTCTGTCATACAGGTTGTATCCTGTTTTCAAATCCTCAATAATAGCTTCGGTATATTCCGAAAGTTTCCCGCCCACAAACTTCTGCGACCGGATGAAGGCGGTCAGGATCAAAGAATCCCTGCCATAATTCTCCGGAATGTTTGCCACCACACGCCTGATCACCTCTTCGGATGAAAGCGCAACAATCTCAACCTCTGCAAGTTGCATGGCGCCTGGTATTAAGGAATATCTTATGGAATTTCCCGCAGACCCTGAAACAAGATGCTTCATGGTTCCATATCCCATAAAGGCAACCAGAAGTGTATCTTGCTTCATACTGACCGGAACATCCAATATAAAATACCCTTCATCGTTGGTAACTGTGCCGACAGTACTGTGTTGAACCGAGATCTGGGCAAACGGAAGGCCATTACCCGTCAGCGAGTCGAGCACGATACCGGACAATGAGATCATCTGCTGTGATTTGACCGGATTGGTGACATGAATCAGCAACATACACACCAGAAGTGTTTTAAGGCATAGCCCTTTCATGGTTTGAAAAGTTTTGATAAAGTTATTACAATTTACGATTGGACGAGTTTAGATTTACGGTTGAATTGAGCGATTTTAGATTGACGATTAGCCGCAGGCAATTTACGATTGGACGAGTTTAGATTTTCGATTGAATTGAACGATTTTAGATTGACGATTGAATTAAGCGATTTTGGAGTGACGATTAGCCGCAGGCAATCGTAAATCGTAAATCAAAAACTTAAATCTAAAATCGTAAATCGTCCAATCGTAAATCCTTTTCCCTAATCTTCCAGCATCAGCGTTCTGATCGTACTTTCATCCACCTGGCTAAGGAGGTTGGCTTCAAGGTTATCATGCGATCCAAAATATTCCTGAACCTGCTCTTTGGCGACCATAGTCGGACCAGAGGTGATTGTGGCACGATAAGAGGAGAACCGGTAGTTTGCCGGATGTTCTGCAATCCCATGCCGCCAGGGATTTTGGTTTACATACCTGATCATCTCCAGGAAACAGGTGGTTGACCGGATCTCTTTCCGTTTGAGCTTAAATTTGAACACTTTACCCACTTTTTCGTTGTGTTTGTTGTAACCCTTTGAGTAACTGTTGAAGAGCAAGGCAAAAGGTTTGTAAAGACTCCCGCCGGCATCCTCACGGATACGGATCAGAAAATGCAGGTGGTCGCTCAGCAGGCAGTAGGCATAGGTTTCCGCGATGGGACAAATATGCGCCTGATAGAGTTTAAGGAAGAAACGGCAAGCTTCCTCACTTTCGAACAGCGGATCTCCGTTGTTTGCCCGGTTGTATACATGATAGTATTTTCCCGGTTCCATCAATGTTGTTTTCATAAGCAGCTTTTCTGCTTAATCGGGCTCAGGGGTAAAAGGTAGTGGAGTTGTTGATAACTTTTTTTAGCGGATTCGCTATTTCACTATTTCACTATTTACGGCTTGTACACCACCCCAAAATTCTTCCTTCCATCAAGTTCGATGCGGATCGGGGTGGCGAACCGCACATGCCGGATGTATTCATCTTCGTGAAAGGCGGACTGGTTGTTCAGGAATTCGAGGTTATAAAAACCATCCTTGATAAACGGGTTGATGGTAAAGTAGCCTACACGGAATGAAGTAAGGTTTTGAAAAAAATGTGTGCCCTGACTGGGATCGATGCGGTAATGGTCAAGTCCTGATTCCACGATCACCCGGGCGGCGCTTATCTGAGGCCATCTTACCGGGATTCCAAGCCATGGATCATTTGATCCCCAGCGACCAGGGCCGACCAGCACGTAATTTCTCTTCTCATTGATAAACCGTTCATTGAGTTTGTCGAGCCTCAGTGCAATCTCCTGACTTTTAGAAGCATCGAACACATCGGGTTTTACATATACAAAATCTTCAATTCCCTTGATGATCCCGTTTCCCAAAGCGGAGTTGGATACCAGCAGGGTGTCCTCGTTGCGGATCTCTTCCGGCTTCAGGGTAAGACTTTCATCGCGGCCGGCAATGGGACGTATCTGCAGGAGGCTGAATACTTTAGGTTGACCCTTGGGCATGTCGAGGTTGACTGCAAATTCGATCTCCACCGGTTTATTCATTTCCCGCTGACCGATCTCAAGTACCTGCTTCAAAATGGCTGCCAGCGGGAAAGTCCCGTGATTGAGAATCTGGGAGAAGGTGATGATCCGCTTTCCATCCGTGAGGGTTCCGTCTTTCAACTGATGGCTTTCATAATCGTATGTGGATACCACTAATTTCAGTGCAGGATCATCTTCGGCATCCCTGACGCTCAGTTTCAACAGGTTCACCTTGTCGTCGGGATCCGGTGAAAAACTCTCCGGTCGCAGGTCGAGTGCATAAAAGAACTTTTGCGTTCCGCCAAGCGCCAATTCCGGGGTGGAAAGCTGAAGGATTTTTTTGGGATATTTCGGAGAAAACCTGATGCCGTTGCCCCCATCCACAACATATTTTCCCAATCCATATGCAATATTTGCAATCCCGTCACCGGGCTTTTCCGGGGAGATCGGGTAATAATTTATCGAACGCGCCACCCCTGAAATGACGGGGTAGAAACGGTCACCGTATTGTCGCCCCGTAACCTCCTGAAGCACAATGCCCATTTTTTCCTCATCAATCATGTTGAGTGTGGCGGCCATATATGATTTGCTATCCTTGAAATAGGCCGAAGCATATACACTTTTAATAGCCTCCCCCAGCTTGTCGATCATTAACCGGTCGTTAAATTTGATATTCGGGATCATGTAGGTGGAGTATATCCCGGCAAAAGGCTGATAATGTGAATCTTCAAGCAAACTTGACGACCTGATGGCGACCGGATTGCTGATGCATGAAATGAAGCGGTACAGGTCTTCGTGTATCCTGAAAGGCAACCTGGACTTAACAAACCTGGACAATATTTCATCATCGCTCCGATCGGACAGGGCAATTTCAAAAAGGTTGTTCTCCTCCATGAATTCATCAAAGATATCGGTACCCAGCACCACGGTACGCGGAATGGTGATGACCACATTCTCGTACTGATCGGCGAGCCGGTTCCGTTTGATCATCGAATCCAGAAAAGCCAGTCCACGGGCTTTGCCGCCGATTGACCCCTCCCCGATTCGTGCAAACTGAAGGTACTCATCATACCGGTCGCGGTCGAAATCGGCAATCACGCCCTTGGCCTTGTTGATGCGGTACGCGGTAATGGCATCGAAGATGTATCGTTTGGCCTCATCCATATCATCCTCAAATACCGTAACCGATATCTCGCGAAACATATCCGCGATGGGAAACAAGGCCCTCGCATTAAGCCATTTCGAAAAATGGTTGCGCTGCATGTGATACAGCAGCGACTCGTCGGGAATCTCGAAAATCTTATCCTGGAGTGATTTCAGGTCGGCCGCTCGGCTTATCTCCCGGCCGTTCCTGGGGTCAATGAAGATGAAATCGCCAAACGCGAAAAATTCAGTGATAAAGTTCCGCAACTCAATGGATAACGTTTTGGAATTTTTATTCAGGAACCCTACGTTCATTTCGTAGGCCATGGATTCATATTCAATATCGGTCGATTGAAAAAGGATAGGCATGTATTGATCCTGGGCCCGCACTATTTCCACAAATTTGATCCCGGCAGTTTTATCCGTCTCCCCTTCCCGCATGAACGATATGTCGGTGATGATCCCGAGGAGGTTGTTTTTATATTTCTCCCACATATCTACCGCCTGTTCATAATTGGTGGCCAGCAATATCTTTGTCCGGCCGCGCATCCGGAGCATCCTGCTGTGTTCATTCAAACCTTCCGACATAAATATTTTGGATTGTTTGAGCAGTATCTTGTAGATGTTTGGCAGATAAGAGGAGTAAAATCTTATCGAATCTTCGACCAGCAATATGGCCTGGACGCCCTGCTTCACATCCTGGTCGATATTCATCCTGTCTTCGATCAGCTTGATTATGGCGAGCAGGATACCTGCATTTCCAAGCCAGCTGAAGACATAATCGATGGCGCTGAGGTCCTTTTCGGCCAGTTTCAGGTTTACTTCACGGGAAAATGGTGTCAATACAACAATTGGAATTTTAGGATATTGCTTTTTTAGCCGCATGGCAATATCGAAAGTGTCGGTTTTCTCAATGTTGAGCATGGAAATGACCAATTCGATGGGTTTGTCCTCCAATACTTCGAATGCCTCCGCCTCCGACGTCACCTTGATGAATTGCGGGGGATACCGGAGGTTAAGCGAAACGTACTCCATAAATATGGTTTCATCGATCCGGCCATCCTCCTCAAGCATAAAAGAATCATACGTGCTTGATATCAACAGGATCTGGTAAATCCTCCGCTTCATCAGCAGGTTAAACGAGGTATCGATGAAATAATACTTCTTGGGGTCGAGCGCATTTTGTGTTCCTGGCATAGGGAATCGCTTTAAGTCATCCAAAAATAAAAGAATGGTTCACTGTACAATGAACTTCATCACGGCGCTTTGAGATTGTTCCATGACCGACAGAAAGTACATCCCGGGGGATAGTTGCCGGATGTCGATCAAAAGATCTCTTTTCCCGCTCGTCTGATCAGTTGAATAATTCAACACCTCCTTCCCGGAGATAGCGTATATTCTGATCTTACCGGCAAATGGAACTCCGGTTTTCGACCTGACAACCATATATTCACTGGCAGGGTTCGGTTCCAATGTAAAATTACCGCCACCTTTCTGACTGATTCCGGTCATCAGGTAATAGATGACGTTTGAAGTGTCGGATGAGCAACCATCTACGGTTACAATATCGAAATAGTGTGCTGTTTTCAATGGCTGATAAACCTGACCTGTTGCACCCGGGATAAGTATTCCATCCCTGTACCATTGGTTTCCGCAGCATCCGGTGGAGAATATCTCCG
Organism: Bacteroidales bacterium; assembly: GCA_030681475.1. GTDB lineage: Bacteria > Bacteroidota > Bacteroidia > Bacteroidales > FEN-979 > CAIVAT01. Next base: position 5,710 of record JAUXWT010000005.1, read on the forward strand.
TTCCGTTGACGGAAATTGCTGGTGTCGGGGGGATCGGGAATACGCCAACCACTGCCGAACCGTGGGTAGTCCCTGTACATTGAGCATCGGACATTGCCAGGATGGTATAAATGCCGGGCTCAGTGGCAACAATTGAATAGGGAGTGGTATTCTGGTTCGTTACCAGCCATGTGGTGATACCATTTGAATAATAAAACAACCAGGGTGGTGTTCCGGTCAAATCGACCGTCAGTATGGTTGATTTGCCTTCTCCGCACAGGGTATCGCCGCCATGAATTGTAGCAGAGGGCAACTGAAAGACCGTCAACACAGTTGCACCCTGAGCAGTATTGAAACCATCGGATAATGATAATTGATAGGTCTTCGTGGAATCGGGAAAAACCACTGGGTTTGCCTGGAATGACGACCATGGAGGCGTGCCTGGAGGTATGCAACTCCAGTTGTATGCATAGACTCCCGAACCACCACCGGCATTTGCAAATAGTTGGGCCGGTGTTCCCCTGCAAATCAAATTGGGAACCGATATCGGGTTTGCATAGAGCGGCCCGCCGGAGATAGTAACCACTACATCATCAGAATTCTTACACAGTGTCGCCTGGTTCGTAACTGCCAGCGTGAACACCGTTGTAACCGTGAGGTTAACGGTTTGCGGGTTTTGAAGGTTGGGGTTTACCAGAAGCGTCGCAGGGGACCATTGGTAACTGAATGATCCGGGACCACCTGATGCTCCCTGAAGCATCGTATTTGTACCGTATGGAATCGTAACATCAGGCCCGGCATTGGCCACCGGCAAGGGATTGACCGTGACCGGAAGTTGTGAGGTTGGCCCGTTCCCACAGACATTTACGCCATTAACCGAAATATTGCCTGAGACTGCTGCCAGAGAATAATTAACCGAAATTGAGTTTGTATTATTCCCGCTGATGATGGTCGCTCCCGAAGGCACAGTCCAGATGTAACTCGTGGCATTCGTGACTGGGGCGACACTGTATCCGACACCTGTCTGACCCTTGCACACGGATGCATTGCCGGTAACCGGACCGGGATTAACGATATTTCCGCACACAGTTCCGTTGATATAGTATGTACTCTGCGGCACGTCATTGAGTACATTAAAAGCTGCATCGGCATACTCGCATGATGCACCGTTATCATAAAATTGCAGTGCAGTAATCCCGCTGATGTAAGTGAAAGTAACTGTCATGATCACTTGTCCGTTCGGCAGTGAAACGCCACTCCCGAACCAACCCATGGTGACCCGGTGTTTCCCGTTCCCGAGGTCATGGTCACCAATGGCAAAACCTCCAAGAACCGGATTTGGAGTACCCATCACATAGTGCAGTCCGGCATATTGGTAATCGAATGTAAGCGAGATAGCGCCGATATTATTGAAACCTGTCACAGTGATCGGTACATTGACCTGACCGGGGATCACATTTCCGACGGTAGCCAGGGTGGTGATGGGTGCATTTTGGGCATGAGCGCCTGTTGAACAGACCAGGAATATAAAAATACCTATAGAATAAACCAGGCAAGGCAACTTCTTAAAAATTATGTTATCCATCGCCTCAATATTGTGGTATTATTAAATTGCCGTTAACCGTCATCCGGCTGGATGGCCCACTAAGGATCAGGCTTCCGCAATGAATGCCCAGGGAAAGGTCCCCCTCAAACACCGGCCAATTCTGGGCTGCAGGTGGAATAACCACCCCGGTATTACTGTCGGGAATGAGGTAGTCATCCCAATTCGATATTATATCCCAGTCCGAAGATGTATTCCCCGTCCATAGTCCATGAATCCCAACCCTGAGATATCCGGTTTTTACTTCCGAATCAGTGAAACAACTGTTATTGGCGACCAGTGTAACCGTATAAAGCCCGCCGTCAGTGAATTTCAACTGCGGATGCTGTGAATTGGGCGCTGTTCCGTTAAGATAAACCACACCCGGCCGATCGAAACTCCAGTTCCATGAGGTTACATCACCGGCGCTGAGATCGGTAAAATGAACAGTATCAATTTTACGGGGCATCAAATTATCGGCAGAAAAATCCGCAACCACCATCGGTACTGAAGTAACAGACATTGTGAGCTGGTTGGAGGTTGCCGGATTTCCGGCAACAAATGGCGCATTTGATGTCAGCACGCAGGTGATCTTGTCATTGTTCAGTGGTGCATATTCGTACATTGAACTGTTTGTTCCGGTATTAATCCCATTGACCTTCCACTGGTACGCAGGGTTGGTTCCTCCATTTGTCGGTGTTGCCGTGAAGGTGACTAAAGTACCCGGGCAAACCGGATTGGCCGAAGGTGTTATCACCACACTGACCAGCGGTGGTGCAGCCGTTCCATCATAATAATAAACATTGCGTGGAAGATCAATAAGAACGTCGGCTAAACCATCTGTATATTCGCAGGAAGGGCCGTTATCAAACCAGGTCAGGTTTGTTCCGTTACCGGGTGCGCCTATGTAGGAAAAGTTCAGGGTACAGAGCGTGGCGCCGTTCGCAAGGGTCACTGCATTTCCATACCACTGGATCACAATATACATCATGCCCCCGTTACCTGTAACATTGCCTACAACAAATGCTGATCCGAAAGCAGGGTTCTTTGTGAAGTTCTGGTAAGTGATCATTGCAGGATTGTATTCCAGGTAAAGCGTAATGGCGCCAATGCCGGTGAAACCATTTACCGTGATTGGCACTGCGACGGGACCCGGAGCCATGACCGTTATGACCGGGGCATAAGTAATGGGTGCACCCCGGTTGGAGATGCCGCCATTTTTATAGAAGAGATGCCAGGGGTCGTCATTCAGATCAGACAGGGTTACTCCAATATAACGTTTATATGCACATAATGATCCGGGGGGGTACGCCCAACTGAGTATGCCGGTACCTGTTACATAGGAAAAAGTGAGGTTGGCCAGGGCTGATCCATCAGCAAGGGTTACATTTGAACCGACAGTTCCTGTCCATGAAAACACAAGCTTCCCCTGGGTGCTTATTGGATTGGAATAGGTCACACTCATCCCTGTCAGCGCAGGATTGGTTGCTGCCGACACGAACCTTACCCTGGTCGTGTCGAAAACCATGGTAAGGATAAACTGCCCTATATTGTTGAATCCGGTAACGGTGACCGGAACAGCAACTGAAGCAGCTCCGGGTATCGCATTCGTAATGTTGCCGGCCATAGTAACAGGGGCATCGGCGGCAAACATGCCAGAAGCAGAAAGCAGAATTATACTGATTAACTGAAACGTAATCTTTTTCAAGAGAATGACATTTATCTTGCGTAAAATTACATAAAAAAAGGGGAGCGCTTACGAACTCCCCCTTTCAACAAGTGTAAACTTATTTGCTGATCACAAATTTTATAGTCGTACTAACCACCTCTGTTCCGTTGCTGAGCCTGATGGTAGCCGTGTAGATACCCGGCGCTATTCCTGAAGCGTTAAACTTCAGCGCATGATTCCCGAAAACCTGTGTTTCATTGGTAAGAATTTTTACTGTTTCACCTAACGCGTTCCTGATTTCAAGGACGACTTGTCCTGTAAATGGAAGAGCATAGGCAAACGTTGTATAGCTGGTTGCAGGATTGGGATAATTGTAAATCTTTATTCCGTCTCCCGCTAGTTTTTCACCAATCCCGTATGGTGAAGAATCAACAACATCGACACTCAGAATGGCATCCCCGATAACCTCGTACCTGTCGTTGGCGAGTTCATTCAACGGATCGGCAGCAAGTGTTAACTTGATTGTATTGCCTGTTGTGAACGTCTCTTTCGTTTTCAACTTCAGTGTGAGGATATCTTCGTAAGCCGCAAGATCAGCCGGGAACATTGAATTCCAGCCGATCCGGATCTGGTCGCCGATGACTGTCCAGTCAAATTGTCCATCTGCACTGTTGAACAGCACATCGTTTACATCCACAAGGTCGGGAGGAAAATTCAGGATCAGTGACACAGCGCCAATGCTGGATGGATGAACTACCCGAATTGGCAGGTCGAATTCCTGATTTGCAGATATCAGCATCGATCTGCCGTAAATCAGGCTAAGTGTGGCGCTGGGGGCTTTTTTCAACAACGGGTTGAAACTGCGGTTGAAATCGCCTGTGCACAATCCGTACATATTTGCAGTCACATCACCGCCAACAGGGATATTCACTGTCGGATAAGCTTCGGTGGCGGGGTTGGCATTGATAAATTTATTTGTTCTCCAGAAAGTCCAGGGGCGGTCGAAGGCCTTTCCGTTGACAAAATTCTGTTGAATACGCTGGGCATCAGTAGCCGTAAGATTCCAGTCAGGAAGGACATAAGGAACCATTGTACCCACATCACCGGCATAAAACCTCACCTTTTCGATGATATAAGGGGCCGTTGGCCAGTAATTAACCTGGGCTGCGTCGGTCGTATTGACGCTTCCTTCGGTTGTATGGGTGGATGTTGCAACAATGTCATAGGTTTCATCCGGACACAGACCTTGAAACTCATAATATCCTGAACCATTTGTTATTGCGGTGCCGAGCAGATTCAAATGACCAACATCACTCGATTTGTAAATCGTTACCGTGATGTCCCCATCTGTTAAAACAGTGTTGGCGTTATTATAATAGGTAAAGACCCCACTGATCTTTTGGAGGCCATTCAGCGTAACCCCGCCATTCAGATAGTACGTGGAGGTTGGAATATCATTAAACGGATGGTACGAAGGGGCAACTCCTGCATATTCACAGGCGGTACCCTGCGGGTCTTCATTAAAGAAAACCGGCGCAGTACTGTTCGTTCCAAGGTTGGGCAAAATATCGAACCGTAAGGTAAATAAAATGGATCCATCTGGTAAAGTGACCCCATCGCCCGGAAGCGGGCCGAATCCGGATACCTTAAATGTTCCGGCAGCGATTAATCCGCCATCGGTGGTGACTGTGAACGGTCCCCATGCGCCAAATGCCGGATTTACATAAACAAGTTGCGGATTTGTTAACTGGGCAGGAGTAAATCCGAAGGTAAGCGCAATACTGCCAACACTATTGAAATTATCAGCAGTTATGGGTATATCTACCGTCGGAACCCCGTAACAGACAAAAACAGAGGCTATTGTCGAAACCGGCGCCCCGGCAAAGGGAGCATAATAAACAGAGTCCTGACCGGCGCCTATAATGGCGCCACCGGTACCACTGGGATTGGTGGCAATCGTAGGCCCGGTTGGGCTTCCCCAATCGTTGCCGATGGCATGCAGTCCGATTAATGGGATGTTGTTGATGGCTATTGGGGCGGCAATAAAATGATTGAGCCCATTATCTTCGGATGTGCCGGCATCGACCGTTCCTCCATTAACTTCAATGCAGGGCGAGCCAAACGGAGGTAAAGATTCGATGATGCAATTACGCAATTTAAGGGTTCCTCCATAAACGACAATGGCAGGAAAAATACTTAAAGGTTGGGTGGAAAAAGTAACACCATCAACGATTAAGTTTCCAGCCTGTATTGTTAAAGCCGATTGAAAAGTTCCGTTTATTGTGCCAGGGCCATTAATATATACAGTTTTACCGGGAAAATTATAACTAGTTCCTTCCACAGTCCCTGTAACATAAAGGGTTTCTCCGTTCATGGCAATGGCAAAGGCGATATTTAATGCGGAAGCCGGAAATTGCGCTCCGGTAGTTGCATTCAAGATGGCCATTCCGGGAAGGAGTGCGGGTGCAGGAATGGTCATTATGGGATCACACCACCAGGGGATGAATGAAACATTATTGGTTACGGGATTTCCGATTCCGCCAGGGTTAGTAACATGACCGGGACCGGAACAATCACCCCACCAGTTTTTAGCAGCGTTAATGGGAGCACTAAGAGTCGAGGCATCGATGCCTGTTGTGTTGCCGGCGATAGAATTGTTATGTACAATAACGGTGAGCGGCAAAGTGGAAGTGGGAACCTTTTCCACATCAATTCCTCTTGCAAATCCGGTGATGCTGTTCTGGTTTTGAATTTTCACGAAGGACTCGGCCTTGTCTGCTGAATTGAACAGATATTCGTTGGAAATAAAAATACCTGTACCGTCTCCTCTGCCGATATGGGCACTCGAGGAACTGATAAGAATATTGCCTTCCAGTATCATAGGCATGGCAGAAGTACCTACGTCAACCAGCATTATTCCAATGCCATAGCCGGTTGAGGTTATGTTATTTAGCCTGGCTGTGAACCCCCTGGAATAGGACCATCCCAGGAGCATACCGACAGACTGTGTTCCACCGGTTGAAATGGAGGATCCGGATGAGAGTGTAATTGTGTTGTTCTCTACAAGAGAGGCTGAATTAGCCCGGCGGGTGTATATGCCAACAGTACCTATGGAGGTAACAGGAGGTGAGCCATCTAGTAAACCGTCGCTGATGTTGTTGTTTTTGATTTCAACCGTTCTGAAAGTTGGATCAACCGGATCGAACTGAATTGCCCGGGGCTGGCCATTGGGGAAATTAAAGCAACCGGGGAAATTGCCGATCCCGGTCAGGGTGTTCCCGTTCATTTTGAACAGGCCGGTTGGTGTTGTGGCATCCGGGTTCTGAACGATCCCCTGGAAGCAATTTATGATTGTGTTGTTGAGCGCCAGGCTGTGCCCTGCAAGGTACATTCCCTGGTTGTATGCAATGTTTTCAACAGACGAGTTTTCGATGACAGTTCCCGAAACTGTTCTTGGGAAAACCGAGATGCCCCTGCGCCATGCGTATTTTATAACGACATTGTCGACATGCAGGTTATTCCATGCGCCACCGCCTGCCTGGCTGGCATCCAGCGTAACAACGCCGGTTCTGAAATTGTTTTTACCGGGTGTAAGGCCGGGATTACCCTGTCCGTTAATGGTAAGTTTTCTGATGGTGACCGCATGCGCCTTGATGATAAAACCGTTCTGCGCACTATTGCCAAATGCATTGTCTGCGTTTCCATCCTCGGCAGCCGGAACGATAACAACATCATTCCTGGTTGCACCGACACCTTGAATGGTAAGACTTTTATCAATAAGTATATTGGATTCGATGTAAGTTCCGGCAGCAACATTAATCACATCGCCAATACCTGCTGCATTCACAGCAGCCTGGATTGTAGCATACTGATATGTTGGAGGGCCTCCCGGGCCAACCGTGATATTTGCTGCCCAGGTACCTGTTGTAACAAATAACATCAATACAAGAAAAAGTAAATTCTTTTTCATAATAAGTTGATTTTAAGATTAATGCGCAACAATTTAGTGATCAATAGTATCCTCAGAATCAGTTTCTGAGCCAGTTGATTGGCACAAAGATATATTAAGGTTTATTATTATCCTAATATAATTTTCTAATATAATAAAAAAACCGGGAGATATGCCTGATCAGGTCATACCTCCCGGGTTGTGAAAAAAATTGATAACGGTTACTTTGTTTTCACAAGTTTGAAGGTTTCAACATCATCATCGGCCACTACTGTTACAAAATAGAGTCCGTGCGGAAGGTCTGACGTGCGGAACTCATGCTTCTTCTCTCCGATCAGTTCTCCTTGTACTACCTTCTTTCCGTGCATGTTATAAACTTCCACCTGCACTTTATCGTATACCCCTGACTTCGACACCCTTTCTATTTTCTTTTTTCAAATAGCTGATAAACAGCGCTATGTAAATCTTGCGTCACCATTTTGGGTGGCGCAAGCCTCAGAAAGCCCTACATTTGCGTATGTTCGTACGCAAAAAGAAGAATCG
>JAUXWT010000006.1 GCA_030681475.1 Bacteroidales bacterium
ATCTTTTTCTCTGACTACTACAAACAAGTCCGTCGTGTAAATTAAGAAACCGCCGTATACCGAACGGTACGTACGGTGGTGTGAGAGGACGGAAAATGAAATAGGAGGAAAACCTTTTCATTTTCCTCCTACTCGATTCCGCCACGTATCACCTATTCAGTGTTACCTCTTCTTGTACCTATCTTTTCAAGGTCACTTCTCCAGATGCGTTTTTGTTTTCTCTTTCCAATCTCAAGACATGATAATTCTCCTGAGTTTATCATATCATAAAGAAAGGGTTTTGACAGTTTAACGATTTCACAGGCTTCGGCAACTGTAAGTAATACATCATTTTCTGGAGAAGAAGAAGCCATTTATCTCTTTTGTATCATATGTTCTAAGATTCCTCATCAATATGGTAATTAGATGTTGTTAGAAGTATAACCTAAAACCGATTTCTTCTTTCTTTATAAGTCGTAATTCCACAATTTTTTGAGTTTTTCTTCAATCCTGTCAAGTTTTGTATTGATTTGAATGAGTAGTTCTAAAGGATTAATAAGGGTTTCCAGGAGATTATTTTTGAAAAAGGGTGGCAAATCTAAGGAGGGTCTTATCCAGGAATGGCACGGGTATAGTGCATGCCAAAATTTAAATTACATTTGTGTCAGGAACACCCAAACTTATGACCTCAAATGGTGCACTTTGGTTTGACGACATACACAGTTAAATCTTCATTTTAAACCGGCAAAGACATTAATCTTTACCGATAAAAAATTAAAGAATTATTCTGTTAGGTGCATCCGGAAGGTTCAAACATATTTTAAACAAGGTAAATTAACCAGGAAAAACAGGAAATTATGAAAACACTGATGCTCATTTTTTGCGCCACATTTTTTATCTCATTGTCTTCCAATTCCCAGGTAGCCATCAACACAGACGGCTCGCCAGCCAATGCTTCAGCCATGCTGGATATAAAATCGCTCCATGCCGGTTTACTCATTCCCAGGGTAGAGCTTATGTCCGGTACAGACGACGAAACCATTCCTTTTCCCGCGACCGGGCTTTTGGTTTATGTTGTAGATGGGGCAGGCCTGTCGCCTGAGGGGTTTTATTATAATTCGGGCACGCCGGCAGTTCCATCCTGGCTGCGTTTATACTCGGGCAGCAGTGCTTCAGATGCGTGGAGTTTATTGGGCAACAGCGGTACTGATCCGGACATAAATTTTTTGGGAACCTCCAACGACAAAGCGCTCACTTTCCGAACCAACAACATAGCTAAAATGAGGATTACCTTAAACGGACAACTGGAAGTGCTCAACACCGGTCAGTCGGTTTTTATCGGTGAGGGGGCCGGAGCCAATGATGATCTGACCAGCAACGAGAATGTCTTTATCGGCTATAATTCAGGCAATGCCAACAGTGGCGGATCAAAAAACACTGCTATTGGAAAGTTATCGCTAAATAAAAACACTTCCGGCAATAACAATACAGCGGCTGGCTATGCTGCGCTTGCATCCAACACCACCGGCATCTACAATGCGGCTTACGGTTCCTGGTCGCTTCAGGCCAACACTTCTGGCTGGCAAAACACGGCAAACGGATACGAAGCTTTGCGCTACAATACAACCGGCAGTTACAATACGGCTACGGGTTCTATTGCACTTGATAAGAACACAACCGGGAGTTACAATACTGCGGGTGGCCAGGCAGCGCTTTATAACAATACCACGGGTTCGCACAACACCGCTACAGGTAGTTATGCACTAAATAAAAATACTACCGGCTTCAGCAATACGGCTATGGGTGACAGTGCCCTTTTTGCCAACACAACAGGTATTCACAACACGGCAACCGGTGTAAAATCACTTGCCTCCAATACCACCGGAAATTACAATACCGCTATGGGTGATAGTGCTCTATTTGCAAACACAACAGGAACCAGAAACACAGCAACCGGCAGGCAGGCGCTCGCTTCCAACACAACGGGTTACGACAATACAGCCACAGGTTACCTGTCGTTGGCCAAAAATACGGCAGGCGCTTTTAATACAGCCGCCGGAAAGTATGCCATGTACTTTAACACTACCGGGAGCTACAATACGGCCAACGGTCACCAGAGCTTGTTTAAAAATACAACCGGAGTGCGCAATACAGCAACCGGGGCATATTCGTTGAACAGCGATACATCCGGCTCTTACAACACAGCCAATGGTTATGGTGCACTTTATAATACCACTTCAGGCTCTTACAATACAGCGTCCGGCTATGCTTCACTCTATAACAATACAACAGGAGGTCAAAATGCCGCTTATGGCGACAGCACCCTTTACGCAAATACAACAGGGACAGGCAATGTGGCCAATGGCTCGCGTGCGCTCCGCTCCAATACAGCCGGAAGCTACAACACTGCCTCAGGTTTCAAGGCGCTTTATAAGAATATATCAGGTAACAATAATATCGCAAATGGTAATTCATCTCTTTATAGCAATACCACAGGGGACTACAATGTTGCTGACGGATATAATGTTTTATATTACAATACTACAGGGACCCATAATATTGCAAGCGGCTACAGAGCATTATTTTACAACACAACCGGTTCCTTTAATGTTGCAACCGGTAAAGAGGCGATGCACCTTAGCACTACTGGATCCTATAATATCGCCATAGGTATTTCTTCATTATATAATAGCTCCTCCGGAAAATATAATATAGGAATAGGTGCAAATTCACTTTATAATAACGGCGCTTGCCATTCCAATATTGGCATAGGCGCCAGTACCCTGGTATACAATTACAGCCGCAGTAACCTCGTAGCAATAGGCGATTCGGCTTTGATGAATAATGGTTATTTGGCAACAGGGGCGAATGAAGCAACTCAAAATACAGCAGTCGGATCAAAAGCCCTTTATGCGAATACCCTTGGACACAATAATACTGCGATTGGATATCAGTCGCTTACTTCCAATTTAACCTCATATTTCAACACAGCTATTGGAGCCCATTCATTAGAAGCTAATACCGGCTCACAAAATACGGCAATTGGTTATTATAGTCTCCTTCAAAATACTACAGGTCATCAGAATACAGCAATTGGCGCTTTTGCTCTCACGGCAAATTCAAGTTGGTTGGCAACTAATAATACAGCTTGCGGGTTTTGGGCTCTTTTTAACAATACAGAGGGGGCAGCCAACACGGCTGTCGGTTCCATGTCTATGTGGAAAAACGTAACAGGAGGTTATAATACAGCCCTCGGATATGGTGCACTGGATTATAATGAGATAGGAAATAACAACACAGCTGTCGGCGTGGGTGCACTGCAAAATAATGAGACAGGATCATACAACACAGCTGTCGGCTTGAGTGCTTTCAGCAGTGGAACCGCCTATGAAAATTCGACCGGGCTTGGACATAATGCCGAACCCGGAGCCAGCAACAAAGTAGCCATCGGCAATACCAGCGTCACCTGGATAGGCGGCCAGGTAACGTGGTCAACCTATTCCGATGCCCGTGCCAAGCAAAACATCAACGAAGATGTGAAAGGCCTGGATTTTATTTTAAAGTTACGCCCGGTAACTTATTATTTCGATAAAGATGAAATGGACAGGCTGATAGGTACGGTAGATTCGAGCAACTATGCCGAAAAATACGACATCGAAAAAATAAAGCAAAGCGGTTTCCTTGCACAAGAAGTGGAAGAGGCAGCCAACACAGCAGGCTACGATTTTAGCGGTGTGAAATCACCAGGTAGAGACGGTGGCTACTACAGCCTGTCGTATGCCGAGTTTGTTGTGCCATTGGTGAAAGCAGTGCAGGAACAACAGGCAATTATTGAATTATTGCAAAAGCAAAACGAAGCATTGCTGGAACGAATAGAAAAATTGGAAGAAAATTGACAACCGTGTAATCAGTACTTTCTGTAAAAAACTTTCAGCCCCTGAGAGTTTTTATATTCGCTATTAACCATTCTCGAGGTGGATGTAGCAACCTGGGGAAATCTATTAAAAGAATACCATCAAGATTGCATGGCAGATGAGGCCAGTCCTGAACAACGCCGAGCATGACTAATTATGGTCATAAACCAGTGATATCATTTAGTGTCGAGTTTTCGAAAGGTTTAAAAAAGTTGCTATAAAGTTGAAAAAGGGGATAGGAAACAGATAAAGTAGAATATTTCTAAATATAATATCAAGCACTTAAAGTACAGATATACAGTATAATTAAGGTTGTTGGGGGGCTAAATTTGGGCAATTTAGAATTGTTCGAAACTTCCAGTCGATGCCACACCAGACTCAATAAAAAACCCTGAAACCAAAAGGAATCAGGGTTTTTTCATTTATTTACAAACCTTCCAGGTTTTGAAACCTGGAAGGTTTTGGTTACCTATGCGGTATTTATATTTGTATTTAGTCTAAATAATAGTATTTTTACAAATTATTAATGAATTATAATCAGGTAAAAGATACTGTCTTCAATCCGCTCACGGTATCAATTGAGGTTATGTTCACTGACAAAGTGTGCATGGTATAAATGAATGCACCCATGTCTTTTCATAACCGGCGATATTCTTAAGGAGAGGCATCAGTAATCTGGACACCTGATTTGCATCAATTAAAGGGGGTCCTGTTTTGCCAGAATATAACTTTTATAAAAAATCCCGGGGAGTATATCTTCTATCCTTTACCTTTATATGGCTGCTTGTGTTTGCAAATGTGGGCGACCTGTGGATCCCGGTCAAAATTAACACGCCTTTTTACCTTCAGAGCTGGTTCCTGATGCTTGCTGCATTTCTGTTCATCGTGGCCGGCCCATGGTACTTCCGATACCGTACTCAGGCGCTTAACCGCCAAAACCAGTTGCTTGAGGCCCGTGTACGCGAACGAACAGCCACGATCGAAAAACAAGCGGAAGAACTCCGGCAAAAGGACAAATATAAATCACGTTTCTTCAACAATTTAAGCCATGAGTTGCGCACTCCGCTCAGTCTCATCCTCGGACCTGTTGGGAGCCTGCTCCACCAGGATCACCTCAATGAACATGACAGAAAGTTGCTGAAAATTATTGAACACAATGGCACACAGTTACTTAAAGTTGTAAACGAGATCCTTGACCTGTCAAAATTGGAAGCAGGGAAAATGGAGATAAACGAAACCATTGTCAACTGGTTCGAAATCATGCAACCCGCTTTAACCCGGTTCAGTTCTATGGGCGACAGCCAGTCGGTTCAGTTGAAATTCGACTTTCGGGCGGATGTTAACCTCAGGATTTACCTTGATCCGTTTAAGTTTGAAAAAATAATCCACAATTTCCTGTCCAATGCAATAAAATTTACCCGGGAACGGGGAAAGGTGGAACTCATTGCCGAGGATCTCGGCGAAAACCTTCTAGTGACTGTGCGCGACAACGGGCCCGGAATCCACCCCGGCGACCTGCCTTATGTGTTCGACCGTTTTTACCAATCCCAACGGCAGGATGTATCGGTCGAAGGCGGTACCGGCATCGGCATGTCGCTGGTCAAAGAGCTGGCAGAATTGTTGCAGGGAAGGGTATGGGTTGAAAGTGCAGTCGGACAGGGCAGCTCATTTTTCTTTTGCTTTCCAAAGAAAACAGCAGAAGCGACAGGCTTGCAGGCCGAAGGAATAAACCCGGAGAAGGATGATCCCCTGAAGGATCCGGATGAAACAGAGGCACTCACGGAAAAGGCTTCCCACTTTGAAAGAGATCCTGCGCCAATTCATTTGCTGATCGTGGAGGATAACCCTGAATTGAGGGAATACCTGGGAATTATTTTAGCCGGATATACCCTGACCATGGCTGAAAACGGCAAGGTTGCAACGGAAATCCTGCAAAATGCCCTTTTGCCCGCCTTCACCCCGGGCAGCGCCTTATCCCGCCCCGACCTGATCTTATCCGACCTGCTGATGCCGGTCATGAATGGCATCCGGCTCCTTGATTGGGTGAAAGGCCACGATGAGTATCGCCACGTGCCGTTCATTATGCTCACTGCCCGCACTGACATGAAGGTCAGGCTCAGGGCGCTGCGTGTGGGGGTGGATGATTACATTACCAAGCCATTCGCGGAGGAGGAACTGAAAATACGCATCAGCAACCTGCTCGGCCTTTATCGTGAACGATTGAAAGAGAGCAAAACCAGGAGCATACCTGCCGGAGAAGGAGAGCCTGAAAAAAAAGCCATCATTGGCGCTGCCGACACAACCTGGCTGGAAGAAGTAGAGGCGCTCTTTTCAAAAAACCTTGCTGATCCCCAATGCAAAATTGATTGGGTAGCTTATGCCATACATCTCAGCGAGCGCCAGTTCAACCGCCGCCTTAAACAGCTCACCGGGCTTACGCCCAACCAATACCTTCGCGAAATGCGACTGCAAACTGCCAAAGATTTCCTCTATGAAGGCAAATATACCACGATCAAAGAGGTAAGCACCTCCGTCGGGTATATGGACACGGCCTATTTTTCGAGGCTGTTCCGGGAACGCTTCGGGACGCTGCCCTCGGAATATCTGAGATGATCCTTACCATTCTCCTGCTTCCCGGCCGGCAGGTTATTGTTATATCCAATGCCAATTCTGCAGGCAGAATTACCGGTTTTTAGCAATATTACCGTTTTCTCCCTCAAAATGTCTGTTTTGTCTGTGCAGGTTGTCTGATTTGTCATATACAGAATGTTCTATGTTTGTAATATTAAATCCATTTGATTGTTGTGATACATCAGACGGATTAAAAGGTTTTCATTTATGAAAGCCAGAAGTACTTTATTTATTCAATTATTATTAATAAAATTCTAAGATTATGAACTTAAATTATAACACTTTAGTTAAAAAACCGATCTGGGATCTGGTGCATGCAAAAATGCAATTGGCATATAAAATGTTCATTGCAATTGCAGCCATAATCCTTTTTACGACGAGCACGACAGAGGCATCGCACTACCGGTATGGCAACATTAGCTGGAACCGGGTAAATGATGCCACCCGCACGGTTACTTTCAATGTAACCACCGCCTGGCGGAGTAGTTTTTTTACCTCTCCGACACCAACTGTCGGTGCGGTAATTAATGCCGGAACAGTCTTAAATTTTGGAGACGGCGCAACCACTTCCATATTATTTACCGTTACCTCAGTAAATGTACCTGAGAATTGGTTTGTTGGAACCGCCACCGTGACCCACACCTATCCTGGTGCAGCCACCTCCTTTACGGCATTTTACAGCAGCAATGCCCGGATCGGGAGTCCCATGCAAAACAACACAAATTTGACCTTCAGGTCTGAAACGACGGTCATGTTGGTTCCCGGTAATACATACAGCCCTGTATCAAACCTCCCTGCCATCATTAATTTACCTGTCGGACAGGCAGCCGCTGCCTTTAATGTGCCGGCTTTTGATCCTGACGGTCAATCGTTAACTTACGCTTTAGCGCTTCCTGCCCAGGTTTCAGGGGGAGGTACCCAAAGCACAAATCCGACAGGATTGGCCATTCACCCGACTTCCGGGGCCGCCACTTTTAATACCTCCGGTAAAACAGTCGGCCAGATGTGGAATGGTTTTTTTAGTATTACTGATGCCAGCGGATCCACCACCATCGTCGATTTTATTATGCTGATGGTAGCGCCGAACTCCCCGCCGGTATTTAATTATTCTGTCACCCCGGCAAACAATTTTGTTTATAGCATCAGTCCAGGCCAGAATGTTACTTTCCCCATTGAGGTTTCCTGCCCTGATGCCGGCAGCACTGTTACATTGACCGCCACCGGATTACCCGGCGGTAACTATACTTTTACGCCGGCTTTACCTGAAACAGGGAATCCGGTTTCTTCTACATTCAGTTTCACACCGGCGTTTGCGCAATTAGGCACCTATGTGATGACATTCACCGCAACTCGGGATGGTGGTGTGCAGACTTCCACGACAGTCGTCGTCAATGTGAATACCAACCCGGCTTTTGTCGCCCCGTCGCCCATAGCCGGATCGACATTCGTGATACCCACGGGCGTTTTACACCAGGATGTACTTGCAGCTTCAAATCCCGACCCGATGATCAATACGAGCATAAATACGGCATCAATTCCTGCAGGCGCTTCGGTTTCACCGGCAGTGCCAACAGCCTTTGCCGCCACATCCACCACTACCTTATCGTGGACACCTGCACCTGCCGACTTCGGAGCCCACACTGTCACATTCGTTGCAATAGACGACAATGGCCGCATTGCCGGCCGTTCGTATATCTTATGGCCGAACACTGTGCCGGTATTCACTTCAGGCAGTAGATATTCAGGTGTTGAATGCACTCCATACAGCTATGATATTGCGGTTGATGATCCCGACCTCGCCTATGGCGATGTTCTTGAAATAAAGCCGTACACTCCTTTACCCGCATGGTTAACACTGACTGATCACGGTGACGGAACAGCCGTGCTGGCAGGAACGCCGCCTCCGGGCAGTGCAGGAACCTATGCCATCAACATCATTGCTGAAGATACCTGGCATCATGCACATCCGGATGTAGTTCAGTCTTTTACCCTGATGATAGGGGCGGATGCTACAGCCCCGGTTCTTTCGGGAGTTCCTGCCGATGTAACCGTTCAGTGCGATGCGATCCCTGCAGTGGCAAGCGTAACCGCATTTGATGACTGTGCAGGGAGTCTTCCGGTGAGTTTCTGGGAAGGTCCTTCCATCCCGGTCAAACTATCACATCTTTGGAAAGCAGACGGAGACTTTACCGATGCCGTTGGATCAGCGGATGGAACCCCTTTCGGGTCAGTTTCATTCGGATCACCGATTCTGGGATCCAATAGTTTCTCATTCAATGGAAGCGCAGGTTACGTCGGGACAGGAACAGCTGGGTCTGTTTCTGGTACAGGCAACTTCGCGGTCAGCGCCTGGATCAAAACTACCAGCGCCTCGCCCATGGTGATCATGCAGCAGCGTGACCAGAATTTTATTGGAGAATACATCCTGAAAGTTGGCGGAAACCATTGCAATTGTGACATCAGGCCCGGAAAACTTTATTTCCTGGTTTATGGTTCAGGCAGTCCCGTTGTTGATCTGTTCAGTACTACAGATGTAAACGACGGGAAGTGGCACCATGTAATGGGTGAACGGGAAGGCAGCGATGTTCGTTTATATATCGATGGTGCGCTTGTTTCCTCAGGTTCGACCGGTGTTGTTGTAAATATGAATGGTACTATTAAAACTTCCTTCGGGAGGGATATCCGCAACAATAACAGTAATTTCGATGGTTTGATCGATGACCTTCGTGTATGGACTGCAGCCGATTGTCCCTCAACCTATGAGTTTGACCGCAACTGGCTGGCTGAAGACGCTTCATCGAACCAGGTTGCGGCTGTACAGCATATTAAAGTTGAAGACAATGATGCCCCGGCGCTTACCGGCATATTGCCGGCAGGGGAATCGGGTATGAACCTTTGCAAATCTGCAGCGCCTGATGGTCCCTCGGCTTCAGATATCGCCGCTTTGTACAGCGACAATTGCGGTACCGTGCATGTTGTAAAATCGGGTATAGTTGCAGGCGCCAACGATTCATGGAGTGTGATTTATACTTATGATGTTTATGATGATTGCAACCATCATGTCACACCTTCTCCAACGATTGCATACGATGGCGGCGACCAGTCAGCTCCCGTTCCCGATCTTCCGGTTCTGGCAACAGTGACGGGCGAATGTTCAGCAGCAGTGACAACGGCGCCGACAGCGACAGACAACTGCGAGGGTGCAATCAACGGCACAACCTCCGATCCGTTGACCTATTCAACCCAGGGAACACATACCATCACCTGGACCTATGATGACGGAAACGGGAATACTTCGGTTCAAACCCAAACAGTGATCGTAAATGATGTAACGCCGCCGGTTGCCTTGTGCAAGGACTTTATCCTCAACTTATCCGGAGGAACCGGTACGGTCACTCCCATGGATATTGATAACGGAAGCAGTGACAATTGCGAAATCGTTTCCATGAGTGTGAGTCCGGATACATTTACCTGCAGCGATGCCGGTCAGCATTTGGTAACACTAACTGTAACTGACATCAACAGCAATGTGTCATCATGCATCTCTACTGTTACAGTTCAGTATCAGCCATCATGCAGCATAACCGCGGTTCCGTCGGCCGGAGCCGTTACGGGCGGTCCTTCTACAACCATTTATCTTGGTTACGGACCCCAGTCGGTCACGCTGGCAAGCAGTGTAACAGGCGGAAGCGGTTTCACCTATTCGTGGAGCGGGCTTTCTGCTTCATCGACAGCGCTCCTGAGCTGTACCTCATGCGCAAGTCCTTTATTTACGCCGACTTCAGAGGGCAGGTATCAATTTACCCTGACGGTGACAAACAGCAACGGGTGCAGCACAACATGTGAGATCACCATTTGCGTGCTTGATGTGAAAGTACCGGGAACAAACGGGAAAAAGGTGTACCTGTGCCATGTACCACCCGGAAACCCCGGAAATCCCCAGACACTTTCAATCAGCGTGAATGCAGTTCCGGCCCATATTCCCGGTCATACGGGAGATCACCTGGGAACATGTGAACAGTCCTGCGAGAGCCTGGGCATCAAGGCAGGCACGGTGGGCGAACTGGTCGTTTCCGAGTCAGGTTCATTTGAAACGATCGTTTACCCGAATCCCTTCACGACCGATTTCACCGTAAAAGTTGAAACGGAATCACGGGAGCAGATCCGGCTGAATATATTCGATCTGGCCGGGAAGAAGCTGATCGAGGTGACGGATATCACTCCGGATACACCGTACAAGGTCAGCAACAACCTGAATGAAGGATTCTATCTGTTGCAGATACAACAGGGAACTGATGTTCAGAACATTAAAATCATAAAACGCAAATAGGATTTCTCTGTAATTATAAAAAGTGGCGGTCTCAAAAGTAAATGAGCCGCCTCTTTTTTTTTAAAGGATTCGTAATATAGCGAGGCGGGTTTCCAGCAACTTGTGGTACTTCTCTTTCATTTCCTTTGACAAGAAGCAGATATCGATCAATTCCTCCCATTTTGGTACTTTTAAAGAGATCGTCTCCAAGACCCTATCGATACTTTTCGAAGTTAGCCCGCATCTTTCTTTGCCAAAATAGTCAACCAATATATTGTAGGTCAGGCTCTTCTTTTTTCCTTTAAGAGGTAAAGCTATTTCTTCGTCCTGCTTTTTATATTCAATGGTCGAATTGACCAGATCGTAACATGGCGAGAGCGTTACCTTGCCTTCTTCCGTGATGATAGAGAAATTCTTCAGGTGCATATCTTCGTTGCCGACCAGGTAATTGAAAATGGTAAGTTTAAACAGGGTCAATTTCTCAATTGATGGGAATGTGCAGAAATCATCGATGACTGTGACAATTTTTTCCATGCTATAGTCATACTTGGTTTCCCGGCTCATGCCAGCCAACTGTGCAAAATCTTCTATTGGGACTTTATCGTTCTGCCCTTTTCTGTCAAACCGTTTAATGAAATATGTAAGTGAATGATCCTTAGACCAGATTAATCCGTGTAATGGGACATCCAAGCCGATTTCACTGGCAAGTCGCATGGTCAGGTCTTCATTCTGGGGCATTTCAGGATAGAGATTATGCTGGGGTTTGAGGATGTATTTCCCCCCTGTATCAACAATTTCAAATACTCCGTCTTTGATACTCAATTTAGCGCTCAACTTGGGCTGCACTCCTTGAATCGACATCTTTGAAGCACGGTTATATGCCTCTCTTCTTTGCTCTTCTGCGGTGTACTCAAGCTCTTTAAGCGCCTTCAGTTCGGGTGATAAAAGCCTGAGTCCACCTTTGCTGTATAGTTCATCTCCACAGGGAGTATATGTGATCGGACAAGTGTTCATGCCAAAAGTTCCTTAACTGTAACAACCCCAACCATATCTTCTCCAACAGCCATCAATTGCGGGAAGTAATCATTTTTATCAATTTTTTTAATCTTCAGCAGCCCTTCCAACTGAATTCCTTCTGGCAATAACCCGTCAAAGAATGGCGGAAATCTGTTGAACTTGAAAGTCTTTTCCTTTATCGGCATGGTTCGTGAAACTACAAGCCCGTTGTATTCATCCAGATATTCGAACAGGTACTCTTTTCCTTTCTCAATTTCGGTAAGGGTTCCAGCTTCGATGCCTTTTACATATACCTTAGCTCTTCTCATTTTCAGAGTTTTGAAAATTGTCCATCAAAGGACTTTTTAATAATATCCTTATGTTCAGCACTTTAAAAATCTTTCGCAGGGTATCCAATTGTACTGATTCTTTCCCCTTCTCGATATCATAGATCACGGTTTTTCCTACACCTGAAAGTTCAGCCAACTGTACACGGCTTAATTTGGCAACTTTCCTGTGCATCCGTATTATTTGTGCTAATTCCTGAGTCTGTTCCATTATTTGCCTTTATAGCGGCAAAAATAAGCATTTTCTATTAAATAACCAAGCTCTTAGAAATATATTACCGCCAAAGCAGTAAAATACAATCAAATGGCTCTTTTCAGTGATCAAAATACAATAAATTACTGCTAAAGCGGTAAAAATAATATCTGTTACACTATTGGTTAATATCAGGCGTTTACTTGCTCCTCGCCCGATGCCAGATAATGTGATACATGGCCCTGAAAAAATAGGTAATATCGGTCGTGACCGGGTGTTTTTCATAAGCGGCCAGATATTCCATTTCGTTCTGCTGAACTTCGTCCAGTGTTGCCGGCGTTGGAAACTGAGCGTAGTAAGGGGGGATGAGGCCGGGCTTATAAAGGATGCGTCTTTTTTGAAGCTCATCAGAGTACAGGCTGAAGTAATGTTTGCTCAACGGGCGTACACCCACGATCTTCATATCGCCCTTCAGAACATTAAAAAACATCGGGAGTTCGTCGAGCCAGAATTTCCGCAACACCTTGCCCAGCGTGCTTACCCTGAAGTCGTTGTGAAACTTTCCCCCCGTTGCCAGTTGATATTTCTCGTACACGTAGCCCTGTACATATTCGGCATAAGCGTGCATGGTACGCAGCTTATACACCTTGAACTCCCTTCCGTTCTTACCGATCCGCCGGAGGTGAATAAATATCCCGTAAGTGGGATTTTCATCGAAAAACGGAACCCGGTATTTCCTTGTTTTCCAGTAGAGCAGGTTCCCGATGGTTTTTTCTTCCAGGATCTCAAAGCCGCAGGAGTATAGGCGGCCCAGGGCTTCCGTGCGTGAGATCACCCTTCCCTTTCCGCCGGTGATAAGGAAATAGATCTTGTTTGTTATGGGAAGCTTCGGAAGGACTCTGGTCGTCAGGTAGTCGAAAGTATAGGCCAGGTAATTTATGCCTGTGGAATAACTCGCCAGGATCCTGTGTTTGCGAAGAAAGTTTGTTTCGCAGCAACCGATAAAGATTCCCCCGACAGGCAGTTTTGAATTTACGGTCTCGAAAAACTTGTTGATCCGCTGGAGATTGTTGATCCGGTGGAGGTTGACCACCATGTTATAGAACCCGGTTGGGTGGTTGATGATGTTGAACCGGGTATCGGTAGAGAGGATAAGGTTTTTGGGGTCGGTGACATCCATATGTTTGCTGATCCAGATGAAAACCTTTTCCCCAGTCTCTTCGATCATCGAATCACGGATGACCACGAAGTTTCTGGGTACGGCAAGGGTTTCAGGGAGGGGAGGAGATATCGTAACCATGCTTTTGAAGTCGGGGATCTCCATTCCGATCCAGTCCCGGATAAATACAGATCTCATCATTGAAACGTAGAGGATGCCGGTAATCACTTCAAAGAAGGTGATGCCTGCAACGGTACCGAAAAGGATAAAACGCGAGAAGTAGGTAAGCTGGAAAAGCACCATGATGATGGTGGTGACGGAGAGGATCACAAAGTTGGAGAAAATGACCGAAAAAAATACCTCCCGCTGGTTACTGCGTTCGCCGATGCGGAATTTGCGGGTAAGAAGAGATAATACCAGCCAGATGAGCGGAAAGGTCAGAAAGACAAAAAGGTACGATTCCAACCGGCTTTTCATGGCAGGTCCGTCGTGGAGATAAGCAGTTATCAAACCCCAAAGCATGACCAGGCATATATCGTACACCGCGAAGATGATCCGGGTTCGTATTACAGGTTTCATTTGATGAGGTTTATCCGGTAACTGACCGTTCCGGCGAAGGAATCGAAGTTCATGGTACCGGCCGTGAGGAACAGGCGTTTGAAGCAGGTGAAACGCACACCTGTGTTGATGGTGGCGCCGTCGTAGTCGCACAGCAACTGCATCCATTCAAGATGGTCAAGGCTGAGTGAGATGCCACCGAAAGGACCGACAAATTCGTCATTTTTCCAGATCAGTTCATTCGCACCCCATCCGGCGGTGGTACCAATGACCAGATGCAGTTTCTTGAGGTGAAAATTTCTGGTCGCCACCACATACGATGCCCCGAAATGTCGGGCTGTACCATCTTCAAATGAGGTGATCACATCATGAAAGCCGATGGCAACCGCCGGCATCCATTTTTTTTCTTTCAATATCCTGAACCGGATGGTAGGCACCCTGTCCACAACATGATGGGCGCCCGATGGAACGTTCAGTTTCCGGGTAACCCTCAGGTCCACCTCCACGAATGATAAAAAAGTAAGGTTGAAAAAAACCGTGAGGGCATCAGAACTGAAATTCGAATAGGGAAGGTGTTTATGCGGCAGGAAGCCGGTACCGATCATCAAAGTTCCGTCATCATTGAATGTCGCAATGGGAATCCTCATATAACCCGGTACGCCTGAGCCAGACTGAGACCTGGCAGGAAAAGAAGAGGAAAAGATCAGGCAACCAACCAGGAAGAAAACGAACCCCTTGTATTTCATATTGAACCTTTGACCTGTCACGCGTCACGCGTCACGTGTCACGTGTCACGCCTTATTTCCCCCCACCTCCCTGGTCGTGAACAAACTGATAGCCGATGGCCGGTGAATAGACATCTTTACGTATGATGCCGTTCGTTGTCAATCCATTGATGGTGGTGGTCATCGGCATGGCCTGGGCAGAGACAATGACCCTGGGCACCCACCTGTAAAATCCGGCTGAGCCGGCAGGGGCAAGGGAATCGGGCTTTGCGCCGATATAGTTGAGTGTAAAGGTTGTAACATTATTAAAACTGACCCTTGCGCCATTGATCCTTGTATTCTGTGATGCGATATTCTTCAGATAGGACAATGAGACGGATTGAGGAGTTCCGTCGGGGTATTCATTTTTTGCCAGGTAGGAAAAGTCAACATTCGACAGGGCAGGGTCAAGCGCCACGGTGACCGGGCTCCCGCTGCCGTTCGATTCTGAAAAGCTACCGGCGACCGCCAGAGAATAGGTACCAAACTCATTAACCTGAACCGTGGCAACTTTTGTCGTGTGGTCAACCTGCGCAACCGTTCCGGTATTCACCCAGTTGTTCCCTTCGAAATCATAGCGCATCAGCGGGAGGCTGTTAACGGACTGATCAGCGAAAGGCATGGCAAAACGCAGTTCAGCGGCTTTGCCGGCAACCATACCGGTCGGGCCAAGGTTTACGGCACACAGGTTTAACATGTTGGCCGGTGCATATCCGGGGACTTCTATCCCGGTGAAACGTGTGAGGGTGACATTGACATTGCCTGAAAAGGCGCCTGCAGGTATGGAAAGGGTTGTTTTACTTCCTGTGACTATTCCTTCCGGGTCGGTCACCATCACCGCACCTCCGGCTGAGCCGATGAGAACGGGTTCTGCCAAAGGGTTCAGCATGATGGTGTTTACCATGGCGGCATTTTTTTCGATGGTCGCAGTGGCAAAACCAAAGCCAAAACCATCGGCCATAACCCGAACATCAAAGGAACCGCTGCCTGTGGTATTACAACTGACCTGATACCGGCCGTTTGCATCGGTGGTGAGGATCGTCGTTCCTGCAAAATATACCCTGGCATTGGCAATGCCCTTCAAAGTTACTGCATTGACAACACTGCCTTTAAGCAGGAAATCACCGCCTGGTTGTTCCGGCGGGGTGGTATCGGATGCTTTTTTGCAACCTCCGGTAAGAAGAAGCAGGAAGAAAGCAGGCAGCAGCACTAACAATAACGATATCCTGATGTTCGTTTTCATATTTTGGGTATTTATTTAGTTAAAATTCACAAGGTTGTTGATAAAAACCTGTGAAAATAAGAGTCAAAGATAAAACTATTTTTATGAATTGATCATTTTATCAGGAAAATAATTTTGGTTAATGGATTAAAATCTGTTTCCCTAACTGTTTTCTTATATAATCCGGGTTCATGTTGAACAGCAACTCCTCTGTTCCGCTTCCCGTTGCGAAGGTTCTGCCGTATGATGGCAGTCCTTTTGCGCGGTATTCCCAGGGAACAATGGAGGCAGGCCGTATCCGGATCCTTCCTCCCGTGCCATATTTCCGCGGCGGCAGCGGAACGATGAAATTAAATCCTCCATTAACCAAACCGTCCGTCTTCATCGCAAAGAACCCGACCGTGATCTCGCCAAACTGACGCGAAACATCGATCCGCCATCCCCGGTCATTCCCGAGAAAACCTCCATATCCTGCACGGATGGTGAGGCCGGGTTGGGCAAAGCGCCAGGAGGCATCGCAAAACCAGGTGACTACATCAACGGGGGTGTAGTTAAATTTTCCCTCCAGCAACTGCATCCGGCCGGTATAACCGAGCGTGGCGCCCACGGCCATTTTACCGTTGAACAGGAATTTGCGGACCTCTCCGTTGAGGCCATACCGGTTGCGGGTGAAATAACCCGCGCTGACCGATGTAAATATATCATAAGGCAGGCGAATGGTTTGGCTGAGCGCCATCAGCCCCGGGCGGATGGTGTTGCCTTCGGGATCGCCAATGAGGTTGTTGAAAACCGGGAATATCACCTGGGCGGTCAACGACATCCCTTTGGTGAGGGTCATATAAAGTGCCGGGGCCACGTTGAACTGGACCTCCAATGGATGGATAAAATTCCCGAACTGTGCCTTAAGCTGGAGGATGACAACGAAGTCGAATTTGCGGTAGGAGGGATTCAATGGTCGCAGGTTGCCGGCAGATGCCCGGTATCCACGGTCAGAAAGCATGGCAGTAACCGAGTCATAAAAAGCGGCCGGTAAAACCCTGCCCGATTTAAGTTCGTCGTAATGTTTTCGTGAAACGGTCACGGTGGTCACCGGGATCCCCGTGCGCAGGAGGGTGAGGGATACCACACCGTACGCATCCATCCCTGGCATCACAATTTTAAGAACTTCAGCAATTGCACGCGGTTCCCATCGCCATAGCCGGTTTTCGAGCCCGATGAATAGCGTATCGTTCTGCCGGTGCACCCGGACATTTTCATAGCCCTTTTTCACGATCTCTCCGGCGATCACCTCACCGCTGCCCATGACCGGCTGACCCCGGAGAGAAAGGAGCAGGAGTGATGATGCAAGGAGCAGGATGAGGGGCTTAAAAACCATGCTGACAGTCGTTTGGGGGTGACCAGGGGTTTGCTGTGCGGGCAAATATACGATTTTTGCCTCACGCCCCGGTGAGGCCGTCTCAAAAGGGTGTCTTCTTTTCTTATTTTATTGTTCTCAGGGCATCGCGTCTGCGCGTAGGTCAAAACTGTAGTCTCGTCGGAAATGTCAGGCTAAGATCGCCCCAGCCAGAGTTAGAGATTTAATCTGGGTAGGGAATGATCAGAAGGATGATTATTTCGTCCCGTACGGGACGAGATTGAATGCGATCGCTACAAGGCTACCCATATCAAGTGCCTGACGGCACAATGCTAATAAGCGTCATGGGTAAAAACAACAAGAGGCTGTCTCGTGCTGTTGGGACGCCCCCGGGGTTGAGCGATGAATGGTTGGAGTATTGACCAAGTGCAATATTTTTATACCATAAAAATGTCGATACCGGTTAAAAAATAAGTAATTATTGTACAGAAATTGACCATTTATTGTATATTTGCAGGAAACTGCCCGCATGACGTTTGACGTTGATCAGCAAAAGAGTGTTTCAAATAAGGAAAAACACGGGCTCGATTTTCATGAGGCGCAGTATTTATGGCTGGATCCGGAACGGATCGTCATCCCTGCAAGGACAGCGAATGAATTGCGTTACCTGATGGTAACACGGTTCAAGGGTGTTTTCTGGTCGGTGATCTATACCACAAGGGGTGAAATCATCCGGATCATTTCAGTGAGAAAATCAAGACAAAATGAAAAAGAAATCTATCAGGGCTGAGCAATTTGACGAACAATTTGACCAGGGCGGGGATGTTGCAGAATACCTGGAAACAAACCTCGCTGAGCGCCCCGGGTTAAAACAACGCCGGGTAAGTGTTGATTTCCCTGCCTGGATGGTACAGGAACTTGACAGAGAAGCCCAACGGGTTGGCGTTACCAGGCAGTCGGTGATCAAATATTGGATTTCCGAAAAACTCCGGCCATCTGCTTTGTGAACATGAAGGCAGGATTACACTGCCTCGCCCTGCGGCCCCATAATACCTCACCCCCCCCCCGGGAGGGTGTCTCAAAAGGTTAAAGGTCTTATGAGACACCCTCGGGTTGGTGAAAGCGTTCAGGGTGTCATAAAAACCATGGATAAACGACCCCTGTCATATCCACTGGCGTATTGCTGACCATATAACTTTGGCCAATATTAATTCCGGCAGCAATTTTCTTTAATTTTTGCAACCCGGGTATGGTGGCTTTTTGTTTTACTTCAAAGGCAATTTCACCATTCAGGATAAAATCAATTTCAGCGGTATTTCTTTTATTATAGAAAGAGAGTGAGCCGTAATTTTGCAACTGCGACGCAACGGCTACTTCCAGCAACTGGCTCCGGGTGACTTTTGCAATAAGATTCAAAATACCGGTATCGGAAAAATAGACTTTTTTTCCTCCCGCCACGCTCCGGTCAATGCTTTCCGAATATTTCGGCAGCAAACGAAGGAAAAAAGTCCCCTCCAGAAATTCCAGGTAATTGTAAATTTTCACCCGGTTGACTCCCATTTCTGATGCTAATTTTGAAATGTCGAGCATGTTTCCATTCCGGGGGGCCAGAATCAGGATCAGATCCCGCAGTTCTCTTACATCTTTTAACTCACTGAATATTTTGATGTCTTTTTCGAAAAATGATGCGAAAATATTTTTCAGGATGAGTTTGCGGGTGTCAGTATCCTTTGTAAGCGCCACTTCAGGGAAACCACCGAATTCCAAATATTCTTCATAAAGATCCATGTGTTTATAAACCGAAGCCTTATCATGCGGTTCAAGGGCTTCATTCAGGTTGAAAGTCAGTGCGGTTTCAGGAATGCGGTCATTGAAGAACAAGAACTCCTTATACGATAATACCGGCAGCACATATAAGAACTTCCTCCCGCTCAGTGATTCCGGAAACAGGTTGCGCAGGTAATAATTGGACGAACCTGTAACGATGAATTTCACCCCGTAATGGTCTATAAGATATTTTATGACCTTCGTGATTTCCGGATAATTCTGTATCTCATCAATGCATACCAGAAATCTTTCATCGTGATTTGCACCGGCATCTTTTCTCAGATTTTCAAAAATGGCATTGTAGTCAATATTCTCAAATAAAAGGGAATCAAGAGGATTATCAAAATCAAACCAGATCTTTTTTCCCTCCCAGCCTTCATATAACTGACGCATAAGCGTGGTTTTACCCACCTGTCTCATACCGGTGATAACAATGGCATTCTTATGGTGCAATTGTGAATTTATCTGCCCGTATAAACTACGTTTGAACATTTTGTAAGATTTTTTTTACAAATATACGCATTTTTGTAAAAAACGAATTACGAGGGGGATTTGTTCAGGATTATGACGGGCTGACAAACGGACAGGCGGACATTGAGTGGGAGCGGATTTAACTTTCTTCGGATAAAAACAAATGAATGTTTTCCGGTGAAATGATTTTAAATTCAGATCCGGGATAAGCGGCGGAGAATGTCTTCGATAAACCCGATTTGCTTTTGGGATTCCATTTGAATTCGTAAGCATGCAGCTTTCCTTCCCGTTCTTCAATGTAATCAATTTCCTGTTGTTGTGTGGTTCTCCAAAAGTACCGCTGGAATTCAATATCTTTATTGCCAAGGAACTTTTGCCTTTCGCTGATTAAAAAATTCTCCCACAACGCTCCTGTATCTATGCGCGATGAAAGCGTCAGAAAGTTACCAAGTATGGCATTCCGTACACCGTTATCATAAAAATAGATTTTACGCCCTTTTTTTATCTCATTTCTTACATTCCTGCTTAATCCGTTCAATTTGAAGATGATATAGGCCTTTTCCAGGAGATCAATATATTTTTCTATCGTGCCCTTGTCTGAATCCAACAATTGGGCCAGTTCATTGTATGTCACTTCGTTACCGACTTGCATGGCCAGGGCTTTCAAAATTTTCTCCAATAAGGCCGGTTTTTGAATCTGCTCCAGGTTGAGCAGATCTTTATAAAGAAAACTGGATACAAGTGTTTTCAACAGCTTGAGTTCTTGTCCGACATGGAGGGCAATATCAGGATAATAACCAAAAATCATCCGGTTTTCAAGAAGTCCTTTTTCGGTTAAAAAACCGTGATGGGTCGTCATTTCACCAAATGAGAATGGGTGCAGATGGAACTCGAATTTCCGTCCCGTCATCGGTTCATTTATTTTCCCGGCCAGTTCAAATGATGATGAGCCGGTTGCAATGAGCTGAACATCCCTGAAATTGTCATGGATGATTTTTAAGACAAGTCCGGTTTCCGTGATTCTCTGGGCTTCATCAATAATAACGATTTTTCGGTTGCCAATAATGGGTAATAGTTGTGATGAACTTACGTTTGTCAATGCTTCCCTGACATTTGCATCGTCACCATTCAGAAAAAGAGTCTCCGGCTGATGGTCTCTCACAAGTTGCTCCACCAGGGTCGTTTTGCCCACCTGCCGTGCGCCATAAATGATAATCGCCTTATTTTTAAACAGGTGCTTCCTGATCAACGGTTCCAGATCTCTTTTTACCATGGTACAATTTTTACCACAAATATATAATTATTCGATTTGAATCGCAAATAATTATGATTATATTCGATTTTGGTACGGGGGGGACGAGGGGACGAG
>JAUXWT010000010.1 GCA_030681475.1 Bacteroidales bacterium
TAAAGTCGGGGTGATCATTACGGTATCTCTTGGAAATAATGGTAGTAGTAGTTGTCCCATGCTGCAAATTAACGGATTTTCTTTTTACGTTAATCAATCGCTTACTCCCTGATTTTCAACAGTAGGTCTTGGATGTCTGATATTGTGCCAAATGACGCTACTTCCACAATTTTCCAGGCGTCAGCATTTGTAGTCGGGTAACGTTTTCTTTGGTCCTTGATAAATATTTCCTGACTTCGATTAAACTCGGTTTTTAAGTCAACCAAGTGCTGGCTATGTTTTATTGGATCGGCAAACAGTGAAGGGTTTAAATACCACAAACCACCATACACCAATGATAAGTGGTAAATCATTTTGGTACGCAGAGCAATCTCAATACGTTCGATGGAATCGAAAAGGATCAGGCGCAAATGACGGTCGAAGTTGTAACGGTCTATTACATCTTCGAAATATGAATCAGGATTGAATTGGTGTGTTACTCTGTCGGCCTGCATATCCCACCAATAGCCTTTAAGCCGGTAATAGCTTATATTTTTGAGCCAATGAGTTGCTTGTGTTTCATCCCTGAATAGCAATCCCCGTGATTTGAGCAATTGTATTTGATCAGCAATGGTGTATGCGGGTTTATTGGCCATATGGATATAAAAAAATGACCCGCCTGCAGTTCTTATGGTATGCAAAACGGGTACTGTTGATGCAAATATACAACATATTCATGATCCTGCAATACTTTTACAATATATTTTTATCGCGATGATTAATTTGAAAGAATAAATTTTTCTATCAGCATGAACCTGATACCGTTGTTCCTTAACTAGTTCACTCAATTTCAATTTTATCAATCTCCTTCATCAACCTATCCGTTTCGGTTAGAGCAACGATAATTTTTTGGTAATGCTGGATGTCATTGAAGTTAAGAACCCGGTTCTTGCGGTCTTTTAACCACTTCTGGGCAGGCTGGTAACCACCAATGTAGAATTCCCAAGCGACCCGTGGCACATTGGCGAAGTATTGTGTGACGTTGATATATACATTGCCATTATCATAGAGAACTTTTTCGACCTCATTACTCCCACCTGCCGGGTACTGAGTGATGTATTTAATCACCACCGGGCTTTCCAAAAGGTGAATTTGCCTTAATTCACTGCCAAGGTCTACCAATTGATCGAATGTATGCCCATCTTTTGGATATGGGATACGAGGAAAATCAATTTTTAAGAATTCTTTATATTTCTCCCTATATGATGGACTATGGAGAACAGCATAAATGTAATCAAGAATATTGATGGGATAAAAAATGCCATCAGTGCCGTCAGGTATGTCAACACAGATTGTATCATCTTCTATATAACCGTAATTAATTTTTGATTCAAATTTTTTAACAATGTTCAGGTTTAGGTTTGGTACTCTTTCACCTGTTTGACCTATTGTTTGTTGACTGGATGCTTCAGAGTAAAGATATAGCGGAAATATATAGTTTACTTCACCTGTTTGAAGAGATACAGAACATCGTTCGGAAATATATTTTGACATGAAGGAATGATGAAAATATGAAGTTGTTTGCTGTCGGCAAGTTAATAAGGCAAGGTTATCATGGAGCATATTTTTCATTATACCATTTCTTGGTCTTCCCATGATACCATTGGACTTGCCGGTATATAAAGTATACTTGATATCAAATGGCCGATAATCAATTTTTAATATTTTGGTGTTGTTGTCTTTGATATCCTTTATTGCTCTCTCTATTTTATCTAACTTATTTACGTCCAAGCCGTAAAAAACCTGCAACTCACTTGAATTGAGTGACGTTAAGTTGTCAAGCAATCTCGAGGCTTCACTTAAAGTGTCTTTAATAACGAATTCATCAAATTCGGTTGCTAACCCCGCATTATTCGAATGGAATAATTCCGTAATTGAAATAAATGATTGATACGTTTCAAAATGTTCAAAATCCTTTTTAATAAAATAAAAGTTTGGACTATTAAGTGTCAACTTGCTCCAATTCACGTTTGTTAAAACTTCATGATTTAAAGTCTTATATTTACATTCTCGTGTACCCCACAAATTGCTATGATAAACTTCTCCAAGTTCATTGTTCTTTTTCTTACCTGTTTTTACAAAAATATTAATACTGACTCCCTGCATTATATCAAATACATTCTGGTCTGGAAAACCATCTGGGGTGGTTTCTTTTTTCTTTGCATTCCCATGTAAATCCAAAACAAAAATTTTATCAAAGCTATTCAATAAAAACTTCCGCATTTGGCGGTGAATAATACCATCCAGAAAGCTATTGTTTGAGATATATGCTAAGATTCCTTCACCGTTTTTATCAATAAAATGCTGTCCAAAGCGGATGAATTTTATATAATCATCAGAAAGCGGTTGTATATTTCTTTCGTTCAGATCCTTTTTATAATCAGTTGTTAATTTTTCAATCCATTCGCTTTTATTGCTGCTACTAACAGAATAAGGGGGATTGCCGAGAACAACCATCACAGGAGTATCCCTTTTTATGAAATTGGCTTCATTAGCCTCAGTACTTAACCAGTTTGCAAACAACGTACCGGTACCGGGATGGTATTCTTCAAGGCTGTTGGTGAGGAAAACCCTAAACCGTTGCTCCTTCTTTGGTTTGTACCCGGTTTCAGAAAGCAGAAGATCAAGTTTCAGATGTGCCATAGCATAAGAGGCCATCAGAATTTCAAAACCATTCAATCTTGGTATCAGGTGTTCTTCAACATAATCGCTCCAAATACCCTGCTGTCCTTCAAATTTCCTGTAAATCTGTTTCACTACTTCGGCAAGAAAAGTGCCTGTTCCGGAAGCGGGATCGAGAATCTGCACTTTGTGTACTTCATGCTCCACTTCAACCTCTTTTAATTTTGAGCGCTGATCGGAGGTTGCCTTGGTCACCTCCTTGTGTTTTATTTTTATTTTTGATGTATCTGCCAAGCCATTTGGAAAGCCAAATTCTGTGATTAAAATATCGTCAACAGCACGGACGATGAAATTAACAACCGGGTGGGGCGTGTACCAAACACCCCGGGCCTTACGAAGTTTGGGATCGTATTCTGCAAGAAATGTTTCGTAAAAATGGATGATCGGGTCCTGAGTTTGGGTAGCGCTGCCAAAGTTTTTAAGCAATTCCGCAACATCGGTTGCACGAAAAAGATCAGCCAAGCCATCAACAATCCAGACGATCCTGCCATCTAAATCATATCCGGCTACATATTGAAATAGCTTGCGCAAAAACGGGTTGGTCCTTGGAATAAGCTCAGAAGCTTCCTGTCGTGAAAATGTTTCAAGGGAAGTATCATGCAATCTTGCAGCGAACATGCCATAGGCAATTGTTTGCGCATAGATATCTGCAAATTCCTTTGGGGTTATATCATGAATGAGGACCTCCCTGAATGCAGTGAGCTGATCGCGAAGGGTATTATTTGCTTCATTTACAGTACTAAATTCTTCTTCCAATCCCGCATCAGCAAGGGCATTTTCAATAACGATTGCTAAAAGCTTTGCTTTCGCGGCCATCATCTCGGCAAGCTTTTTCGGGCTTTTGATTGTTTGACCCAAGTAGGCGCAAAAGTCCTTGATCAGATTTTCGAAAGCGGGAAAGTTCTCGGGGATCGCCTTTAACCGGTCATTTTGTATTTCGGCAATTTTTACAGAGGTTTTAAACGTACCCTCCAGGTAAAAATGAAAATCCAGATAATCTGTAATGATCAGGTTATCGAGCGAAGAGCGATACCGGTCAAACTGTTCTTTGAGGTTTTTCCCTTTTAGGTCGACTCCGATATCCTTTGCCTCAATGTACCCCACCGGGATGTTCTTTCTGGTCAGGATGTAATCGGGCGCACCGCAAGCAACACGTGATGGCTCGTTAGTTACCTGCACTCCAGTCGTCATACTCTCCAGTAACACCTGCAAATCGCTCCGATAGGTATGTTCCGTGCTTATTCCGGTTTTGTAACGACGGTTCAGGTTTTCGAGGTATTCGGGGAGGGTCATAAAAATTCAATTGCCATTAATTTTCCTTAAGGGATGGGAGTCTCAATATTATTAGTAAAATAGTAAAAACAGTAAAAGATCATCACAAAAATGCGTACTTCTATTTAAAATGAACAGGGCTGGAGCTGTGTTTTTCCGCCCTCATCTGAGGGAAGAACAGCACATCCTGGATAGAGGGCGAGTTGGTCATGATCATCGTTAAACGGTCAATTCCGATTCCAAGGCCGGCCGTGGGTGGCATCCCGAATTCAAGGGCGCGCAGGAAATCTTCATCTAATACCATTGACTCGTCGTCGCCGCGTTTACCCAGCTCAAGTTGCGATGCAAAGCGTTCGCGCTGGTCGATGGGATCGTTCAACTCCGAAAAGGCGTTGCACAGCTCTTTCCCGTTGCAAATAGCCTCAAAACGCTCAACCAGCCCCTCTTTGCTGCGGTGTTTCTTGGCAAGGGGCGACATTTCGACCGGATAATCGGTGATGAAGGTTGGCTGGATCAGGAAGGGCTCGCATTTTTCACCAAATATCTGGTCAATGATCTTACCCTTGGCCATGGTACGGTCGATGGGAACGCCAAGTTCCCTGGCGATGGCGCCGAGCTCTTCCTCGGTCTTTCCGTCAATATCAAGCCCGGTAAAATGATGAATGGCTTCATACATGGTAAACCGTTTCCATGGCCTTTTGAAATCGATGGTGTTTTCACCCACCTGAACCCGGGTTGTTCCGTGCATATCCATGGCGATCTTCTCCACCATCTCTTCGGTGAGGTTCATCATCCATTCATAATCCTTATAGGCAACGTAAAGCTCCATCTGGGTGAATTCGGGGTTGTGAAAGCGATCCATCCCTTCGTTCCGGAAATCCTTTGAAAATTCGTAAACTCCGTCATAACCGCCCACAATCAGACGTTTCAGGTACAACTCATTCGCGATCCGGAGATAGAGGGTCATGTCAAGCGCATTGTGAAAGGTTTTGAACGGCCTTGCGGCCGCACCGCCATAAAGGGGTTGCAAAACCGGGGTTTCAACCTCCAGGTACGATTTATTGTTCAGGTAATTCCGCATGGAATTCAGCAGGATATTCCGTTTTACAAATACTTCCCGTACTTCGGGGTTCACGATCATGTCAACATATCGCTGGCGATACCGTTGTTCGGGATCGGTATAGGCATCGAACACCTCGTCTTCCTTCTCTTTTACGATGGGCAGCGGACGCAGGGATTTGCTGAGCAGTTTCAGGGATTGAACATGGATGGTAATCTCTCCCATCTGGGTGATAAAGACAAAACCGGTCACCCCAATGATATCGCCGATATCGAGCAGCTTTTTGAAAACGGTGTTATACATCGTTTTATCTTCTCCGGGACAAATGTCGTCTCTTTTTACATAGAGCTGGATGCGGCCGCTTTCATCCTGCAATTCTACAAAAGATGCAGCGCCCATGATGCGCCTGCTCATGATACGCCCGGCTATGGTTGCCTGCTGGTAAAGGGTATTGTCGGATGGAAAATTCTTTTTAATATCGGCGGCTTTCACGTTGACCTCAAACGTTTCGGGAGGATAAGGGTTGATGCCAAGCCTGATGAGCTCGTTCAATGAATTTCTGCGTATGGTTTCCTGTTCGGTTAATCCTGTTGTCATGTTGCCAGATTTTCGGCAAAGATAAGGATTTAGGCCAACGCATCGTGGAGGATGTGATGCGACTGCACATCTCTGAATCCGGGAAGATGGAGTTTGTAATAAAGCAGGATGGTTTCCAGCAGCGGCGTAAAATTTTGCGCCGCTGTAAAATGCTGGTTGCACGTTTTGAGCAGGGAATAAAACAATAAACTGTTTCCGGGATCGAGGTAATGCGGATGCTCCGGAATGTGTGATTGGAACAGTCCTTCACGGAGATTGAATATCTGTTTTTTTTCTGAATAATTTGTTTGCGGAAAAATCCCAAGGTGGCGGCAGAGGCCGATGGCAAAATGGATGTGGAAGCAAGACACGCTTTCCGTGGTCTCGTCTAATTGCCTGCATGTTTTCCACAGAAAGGCAAAAAGTTCAGGGTTGGGCTCCTCCTCGCGAATGGACTTATAAACCAGTTCATTGATAAAGAGTACGAGAGAGCTTTTCCGGATATCCTGCGGAATGGTTTTAAACACATGCGCAAGGCGAACCTCTTTCACCATTTGCAGCGACCGTTTCTCCTTGTGATAAACCACAAGGTCAAGCAATGTCAACGATTGAAAAAGGCCGGGTTTTATTTTTGATCCGGGACTTCTGATCCCTTTAAGCAGGTAAGACTGAATCCCGAAAAGTTCGGTGTAAATTTTAACGATGACACTGGTATCTGAATATTTTAGGGAGTGAAAAACAATGCCTTTGGTTGAATGAAGCATCAGTGGATGATGAGGATTTTTGTCACAACCTTTTCTGACCCGGTATCATCAGATGCATAAACAAGGTAAACGCCGGTCCTGGCTTTTCTGCCATCGAAATTTCTGCCATCCCATACGACCTGGCCTCCATATACCCCGGTCTGTGCCGAGATGGTATTTAAACTTTCACAATCCGACTTCTGAGGATTTCCCGCATAGCCCGAATAGACCAAGGTTCCGTTGATATCTGTTATCTTGACTTGCGCATTGTTCACCAGGCCTCTCACGGCAATGCAACCTTCATAATTCTCCCTCACAGGGTTTGGAAAGGCATACACATTCTCGTTGCCCTCGCCTCCGGGCGTGGCCGATCCCCTGTATGAGATTACGCCGTTATCGGTACCGAAAAATACATTACCATCATCGTTGAGTGCAATGCAGGTGATCCTGTTCGACAATAAAGGGCTGTTTTCGGCAGTGAAATGAAATATCTCTTTTGTTCCGTCTTCGGAGAATAAAAACACACCGCCACGGTCAGTCCCGATCCATTTCTGATTGGCTCCGTCAATTGCTATTGCCGTGACCGTTTCATTTTCGAGCAGGTACTGAACGTAACTGCCCTGTGTAACAAGGATCTGCTGTGCATCGAAATTTTGACCGCTGAACACATTCTCGGGAGCATAAAATACGGCGACACCTTTTTCGGTACCGACCCAGATCTCGCCTTTTTTATCTTCGGCCATCGTTAAAACAGTCGTTCCGGGGATATTGCCATTTCCGGCAGTCGAATTCAGCAGCCTGAACTTGTCATCAAGCGGATTATCGGGGGTGCCATTTTCGGTAAACACCAGGATTGAATTTGCATTCATGGTACCATATCGCATCTGGATCCATTTTTGTCCATGCCTGTCAACGAGGATAAAGCCAAGGTCGTTCTCAATGGGAACACTGAATGTAGTCCATTTATCTCCCTTTTTCATGGAGATGCAGTTGTTGTTAAACGAAGTAACCACCCATAAATTACCCGCTGCATCATAAGCAACACCACCAACGCGGATGTCTGAAGTGTCGGAACCGGAATAATTACGAAGCGTGCTGTTGCCATAGGTAAACCGCCTGATGACCGAATCGTTGTATATTTCCAGCACCCCTTT
This sequence comes from Bacteroidales bacterium, assembly GCA_030681475.1. Lineage (GTDB taxonomy): Bacteria > Bacteroidota > Bacteroidia > Bacteroidales > FEN-979 > CAIVAT01. The sequence continues at coordinate 7,527 of JAUXWT010000010.1, forward strand.
CCCGTATGTCCCTGCAAAAGCATGTTTGCTGTCATTCGGATCGATGGCAATGGTAACCACGTCATGAGTCTGATTCATGATCGGATTGTTATATCCTTCAAGGTTTTTCCACTCGGTATCCTTTAAGTGGTAAACCTGGGGCCGGGTATAAATCGGAATAAATGAACCATCTCTACCTCCCGGTGCAATATACAGGTCATTGCCCCTGCTGCTCATGCTGAATGCCAATGCAGTTGCCGGACCGCTGAGATTGACCCGGTTGATCGCCTGGGTGGCTGGATTATAGCTTGCTAACCCCAGATAGGTATCGCCAACCCACATGATCCCTTCACTGTCGGCAATGGCATCCTGCGGATATTCAGAACCCTGAACATAGGAAAAAAATTCAAGGTTGGCGCCAAATGCCTTGACCACAAAATTGTAAGCGACAAGAAGGTATTTGTCATTCGATTGTAAATGCATCACGGTTGAATACAGTGGCTGTTGCCAACGCTCCCATGAACCATTGGAAAAAATAAGGATTGTATCGGTTCCGACCGTTGCTCTCTTTTTATTGACGAAAATCTTTCCGGCAAACAAAGTCATCGAATTATAGGTTGCGGTAGAATCAAGCCGGGAATCTTTTCGCCAGGAAGTAAAATTAGACAAATTGGGATTATTGACCGAAGCAATATAAATCCCTTTTTCGGTAGCGGCAAACAGTGTGTCATGCTGGTCTTTGGAAAGGGCAAGAACATTGATCTGGCCTCCATCCTTCCCGATATAGTAGGTGTCGCGGATCTCCTCCTTGTTCAGGTCGAGTACAACGATGCCAAATCCGCAGGACAGGTATGCATCCTTTCCGATAAAAAAGATGTTGTTGATCGTCTTATTTCCCAGGATCGGTTTGCGTTTTATGTCTGAAATATTAATAATTACATTGTTTTTGATCAGATCGATGTTCGCATTGGTATAGGCGATCACGAGTGTTTTATATTCCTTGTTGTAATTGATGCTGCTGATTCCGATATCAGACAGCCCCGAAATTTTAGTGATACGTGTTACACTGTTATCTTCTTTGTCAACATAAAAAACGGCATAAGGGGTGGAGGCATATATTCTGGTACCTGCATCGGTAATGGAGTTGACAAGTGTATAGGGGAGTTCATCGCGCCACTGGCCAATGGGTACCTGCTGGGAAAAGGTTTGTACGACTGTTGAAAATAAAAAACTGAAAATGAAAATGTAACGAATGAGTTTCATGGTTGCCGGTTTTCTGAAATAAACGAAAGAAACATTTAAAGTAACTGTAAAATTTAGGTTTTATTGTAGAAAACCGGACGGTTTTCACACGATCATTCCGGCGGCAACTGTTTCGTTGGTCGTTTCATCAATGAGGATCAGACTCCCGGTGATCCGGTTTGTCGTATAGGGGTCAAAGCACAAGGGTTTGGTACTGCGCAACCGGATGCGTGCAATGTCATTCATCCGGATTGTTTTGGTTTTCGTAATTTTTTCCAACGTGCTGATATTTAGAACATAATCAATGTCCTGAATGACGCATCGCGCATCATTTGTCGTATGCTTAAGTACATATTTCCCATGAATTTGTAACGGTTTTTGGTTCATCCAGCAAATCATGGCCGTTATATCACGGTTTTGGAAAAGAGCTGTTCCTGTGCCGGCAATCATATCTCCGCGGCTTAGATCCACATCATCTTTCAGGGTAAGGGTGACCGACATGGGTGGGTGTGCTTCAGCGACAGGGCCGGTAAGAGTATCGATGGAGGCGATCTCACTTTCGATTCCGGAGGGAAGAACGACAATTTTATCGCCGGGATGAAAGAAGCCACCGGCAACTCTGCCTGCATAACCCCGATAGTCATGGAATTCGTCAGATTCAGGCCTGATAACATATTGTACCGGAAACCGTTGGTTCTTCAGGTCATGGTCCTGGCTGATGGGTATTGTTTCGAGGTGGTGTAACAGGGCGCCTCCGGTGTACCATGGCATATTTGCGGATGGTTTTACCACGTTGTCGCCTTTCAGGGCGCTGATTGGGATAAAACGGATATCCTGTCCGGGAAATATCTGTTGGGCAAAGGCCTGAAAATCATCTTTGATCGAAGTGTAAACCTCTTCCCCGAAATCCATCAGGTCCATTTTGTTGATACACACGATGATGTGGGGAATTCCAAGGAGGGATGCAATGAAGGTGTGGCGGTGTGTTTGCTCAATTACGCCATTTCTCGCGTCAACCAGTACAATCGCGGCATTAGCCGTTGAGGCTCCGGTAACCATATTCCGTGTGTACTGGATATGACCCGGCGTGTCGGCAATGATAAATTTTCGTTGAGGAGTGGCAAAATACCGGTAGGCCACATCAATGGTGATACCTTGTTCCCGCTCGGCACGCAACCCATCGGTAAACAGGGCAAGGTTGATAAACTCGCTCCCTTTTTGAACGCTTGCCCGTTTTACAGCATCGAGCTGGTCTTCGAAAATGGATTTGCTGTCGTATAAAAGTCGTCCGATCAGTGTGCTTTTCCCGTCGTCAACACTTCCTGCCGTGGTAAACCGAAGCAGTTCCATATCGAGATAGGCTTTGGAAGAAAATGTCTGTTCCATCAAAAATAACCCTCCTTTTTCCGGTCTTCCATGGCCGCTTCCGATCGTTTGTCGTCATAACGGCCCCCGCGTTCGGTAACACGCGTTGCGGCAATTTCCTGGATAATGTCTTCAACGGTATCAGCCGTTGATAAGGTCAAACCCGTGCATGAAATGTCACCAACCGTGCGGCAGCGTACCTTCCGGTATTCGACCTTTTCCGACGGTTTCATTTTCATGAAGGAGGCGGCAGCCAACCATACGCCATCACGGTAAAATACATCACGCTTATGGGTGAAATAGATACTTGGCAGGTCAATATTCTCAGCGAGTATGTACTGCCATACATCCATCTCAGTCCAGTTGCTGATCGGAAAAACCCTGAAATGTTCTCCCATCCTTTTTTTCCCGTTGAACAAATACCATAGTTCCGGCCTTTGGTTTTTGGGATCCCATTGTCCGAACTCATCACGATGGGAAAAGAACCTCTCTTTTGCCCGTGCTTTCTCCTCATCACGTCTTGCGCCTCCAATGGCTGCATCGAATTTGTTCGACTCTATTGCGTCGAGTAAAGTCACCGTTTGCAACACATTCCGGCTGGCATTGATGCCCTCTTCCTCAACCGCTCTTCCATTATCAATGGACTCCTGAACGGAACCCACCAGCAGCCTTGCATTCACCGACCGGATGAGCCGGTCTCTGAATTCAATGGTCTCATCGAAATTATGACCGGTATCAATGTGCAGCAAAGGGAAGGGGATCCTGGCAGGGAAAAATGCTTTACGCGAAAGGTGAACAAGAACGATGGAGTCCTTCCCACCGGAAAAGAGCAATACGGGACGCTCAAATTGTGCAGCCACTTCTCTTAACACGTAGATTGCTTCAGACTCCAGCTCTTTCAGGTGAGTCAATTGGTAATTATCCATTGCCCTTAACCCTCCTAAGATTTGCCAAATACGCGCTGAAGAAATGATCTGTTTTTATTTGAGGCCTCTTTATCATCTGAGTAATATCCGTAACCATAGCCATAACCGTATCCCGAGCCGTAGCCGTAACCATATCCATGTCCGTAACCGTAACCATATCCATATCCGTAACCATAGGAACTGCGGTTGAGTTTAACGTCGTTGATTAAAATAGCCAGGTTTGAAATATCCCTTTGCTCCATATCGTGTATAATTGAACCGAATATTTTTTTATGCGTAAAACCCTGACGGACGAGAAACAGGTTGGCATCGGCATGTTTCATCAGCAGGAATGCATCGGTTACCAGTCCGACAGGTGGCGTATCGATAATGATGTAATCGTATATCTCCTTCAGGCGCTCAAACATCTCAGTACAGCGCATCGAAGCGATTAATTCAGCCGGGTTGGGCGGTACCGGCCCCGACATGATGATGTCAAAATTGTCGATGCCTGAAAATTGAATGATCTCCTCCAGTTTACTATTGCCGATCATATATGAACTGATCCCCGCTACATTGTTCAATCCAAAATCTTCGAAAATTTTAGGTTTGCGCAAATCAAATCCGATCAGCAGGGTCTTTTTGCCGTATAGGGCATAAATTAACGCGAGATTGATGGAAACATAAGTCTTTCCGGCGCTGACCATGTCGGCAGTGATCAGAACCGTCTGTTTTTCTTTTCCCTGAAGCAGGTAGTTGATGTTGGTCCTTACAGACCGGAACGACTCGGCAATAGACGATTTCGGAGAATCCAGCACCACCACCGTACTTGGCTTGTCGCTGTGAATGATGTGACCGACGATAGGCAATTTCGAGAGTTTTTCAACATCTTCCCGCTCCATGACTTTATCATTGAAATAGTCTTTTCCGAGGATATACATGATCGGGATCACGATCCCCAGGATCAATCCGATGATATAATTCAGCGTCTTCTTTGGAAACACGGGTTTCAGCCCGATGGCGGAAGCCTCATCCACAACTTCATTGTCGGAAAGGTTAGCCGCCAGGGAAATCTGAGCCTCCGAACGTTTTTGCAAAAGATAGGTGTAGATTGCGTCAGTTAGTTTAAACTTGCGCTCAATTCCGAACAAAACACGTTGTGTCTCAGGAAGGTTACTGATGCGTGAATTGATCTGAGCCACCCGTTTGTTAATTTCATTTAATGCGATATCATTGGAATTGATCGCGCTTTTTACATTTTCAAATAAAGCATTCTTGGTTGTTGCAATTTGCAGATCAATGGCAACAAGACTGGGATTCTTTGACTTTGAATATTGCGATGTTTCCGTACGCTTCATGTACAGGTTGGTTAACTGCATCGTAAGATCATTCAACACAGTGTTTTCAATTCCCATGGAGGCCGGAACGATGAGTTCGTCGAATTTCTGATTTTTTTCGATGTATTCCTTCATGTTTTGAAGGTACTTAGATTTTACCAGCAGGATTGCTTTCTCATCCTGCAGTTGCATCATTTTTTCAAAAACCTGTTTGGCTTCATCATTCATATTCATGATCTCTTTATTGGTTCTGAAGATCATGAGCGCCTTTTCAGAGGCGCTTAATGAATCGGAAATGCCGCGCAACTCCTTGTCGATAAAGGTTATGGTTCGCGAAGCAACAATATTTTTCTTTTCCAGCCCTTTGGCCAGATACTCTTTGGTGAGTGCGTTTAAAAAAACAACCAATTTGTCAACATTACCCCCTTTAAGTTTGATCTCAACAATGGAGGCTTCCTTATTTATTGGTTCAATGTTAAACGATTTGTATTCTGTTACCAATGCATCGTAATTCTTGAATATGAATGAAAATGATCTGTCCAGATCCTGCTCTTTATCAAATTTGTCGGTCAGGACTACCCGAAATTTGAACTGTTTTGTCTGTATTTCCTGTCCGAACGAATAGATTTTATCAACAACAACATTCTCTTTTCGCCCTTCCACCATTTCCCTGGCCGAGAAATCAAAAAATCTTATAGCTTCATCATTTGATTCCAGGCTGAATTTTTGGTTTGACAGTAACTTGAGCTTGAAAAACATGTTGACCGGTTGCGCAACAGAGGTATCCATGATTACCTTGAACGGGCTGTCGAGGTACAGCTCTTTCGTCACAAAGTTGTCCTCGGTGAGATAGGAAACTTCGAATCCGATTTTGGTAACGGTGCGATAGGTCAGGGTGTAGGATGATAAAATGCCGATTTCATTTTGCAGGTTCTGCATGTTGTTGAATAATCCCATGCCCAGCAGATCCTGCGGATTTATTTTATTCTCCGATTTGTCCTTAATCAATACGGTGGTCGTTACTTCATAAATCTCCTTGGTATATTTGTTAAAGATAAAGGCGATGATAAGACCTATGAATATGGTCAGGGCAAAGAAATACCAGAAACGGTAAAATTTGAAAATGATGATCTTGTAATCAACAGGTTGTTGCTGCTGCGTCAAATTCTGAATATTCTCGTTCACGGGTAATTTTATTTTTTAATATAATTGATCAGCAATAGTGTTGTAGTAACCGATGAAAGCACGATTGCCCACGGGAAGGTGGACCCCAATCCCCAGCGCTTATATCCCAGTGGTGAAACATAAACGATGTCGTTCGGCTGCAGGTAGTAAAATGCAGAACTGAGGATTTTTTCACTGGTCAGATCCAAATAGTGAACCTGTGAACCCCCATTGACCTGTCGGATCAGCGCCACCCGGTTCCGGTTTGCAAATTCCGTCATATCTCCCCCCAGGGATATCGCTTCAAATATGTTCAGGTCGTCCTTATATATGGTAAATGCTCCCGGCCTTGTTACCTCACCCACCAGGGTTATCCTGAAGTTGACCGTTTTCACAACTACAGTGGTCTCTTTCAGATACTCGCCGATCTTTTCCTGTAAAATCGCTTTGATCTGATCAACGGTCAGATTCTTTACAAATACTTTCCCAACGATCGGAAAATCAATGTTGCCGTCGTCGCCCACACTGTAACTGTTCAGGTAGATCGAAGCGTCGTTGGCAAAATCGTTATAGGAACTTGTTCCCGATTGTTTGTTGAAAAAAAAGAAAGCCTTTTCATCCAGAGCAAATACCCTGATATAGAGGTTGTCCCTGACCTGAATTCTGTAATCGGAATTGTGCCTGTTGGTATGAAAAACTGTGGTATCTTTTTCTTGTAGTTTTTGAAGATATTTTATTTTTTTCTGTGGAACGCAGGAAGAGAACAAAACTGTAAATGAAAGGCAAACCAATGCGGATTTGGCGACCAGCGTTAATAAATTTTTCATATAGTACCGGAATTGAAGGGACAAAAGTACATATTTTTCAAACAACTTCTCCCAGTAATGTCGCCGAAGTTGCGCCTGTGATTTTTACATTGACATAATCGCCCGGGCCGGATTGGGTTTTTGTGAAGACGGCTACTTTATTCTGCGAATTTCTGCCAAAATACTGATTGTCAGATTTTTTAGATATTCCTTCGATCAGGATCCCGAATGTGTGACCGATATCTTTTTGGTTATTGGCAAAGGATAGCTTCTGTTGCAGGTCAATAATCTCCTTGAGCCTCCGATCTTTGACCTCCTCCGGAACATTATCGGTGAGCGTGTCGGCTGCCAGTGTTTTCGGACGCTCGGAATACTTGAACATGTATGCAGCGTCATATTCCACCCATTCCATCAGCGAGAGGGTATCTTTATGGTCATCTTCGGTTTCATCACAGAATCCGGCAATAATATCCGTGGAAATGGCACAACCGGGAATGATCCTCCTTATCGCACGGATGCGTTCCTGGTAATCTTCGCGGGTATATTTGCGGTTCATCAGGTCGAGCATGTGGTTGCTGCCCGATTGAACCGGCAGGTGAATGGCTTTGCACAGGTTCGGCGTATTTGCGATGGTGTGCAGCAGTTCATCGGAGATGTCCTTTGGATGTGAGGTTGCAAACCTGATGCGCATTATCGGATTAACTCCGGCAACCTGTGCAAGCAGATCTGCAAAGGTAATTTGACCTTTGCCCTCCTCCCAGGTATATGAATTGACATTTTGTCCGAGCAGCGTCACTTCCCGGTAGCCATTCTCAAAAAGATCGCGGGTTTCACGAACAATAGAGACAACATCCCTGCTGCGCTCCTGACCACGTGTGGATGGAACAACACAATAGGAGCAATGGTTTTCGCATCCGCGCATGATGGAGATAAAGGCAGAAACGCCGTTAGAATCAAGCCTTACCGGCGTGATGTCCGCGTAAGTTTCATCAACGGATAATATGGTGTCGATGGCCTTCCTGCCTGTTCCTGCCTGTGCAAGAAGCTGTGGCAGATGCCTGTACGAATCGGGGCCTGCCACCAGGTCAAGCAGTTTTTCCTCTTCCAGGAGGGCGGTGGTGGTACGGTCGGCCATACAACCCAGCAGGCATATCAGCAAAGCCGGATTCTTTTTTCGCAGCGATTTGAAATACTGCAGCCTTTTTCTGACCCGTTCCTCTGCATTCTCTCGGATCGAACAGGTGTTGATGAATACAATATCCGCCGATTTCACATCTTCGGTAAAACCGTATCCATCGGCTTTTAAAATTGATGCAACAATCTCACTGTCAGAAATATTCATCTGACATCCGTATGTTTCAATATATATTTTTTGGTTATTTTTCACAGCAGTGTATTACCTTTTGGCACATAGACCGATTAAGCATAAAAATGAGGTACAAAGGTAAGGATTAAGTTTATTGCGTACTTTTGCATCAGATTTTGAGCATAAAACAAGGTATCTGAATGACAAAAAACTTAGTGATTGTGGAGTCTCCGGCCAAGGCAAAAACCATTGCCGGGTTTCTGGGAAAGGATTTTATTGTAAAATCTTGCATGGGGCACGTCGTTGATCTGTCGAAGAAAGATCTCGGTGTGGATATTGAAAAAGGGTTTGTACCCAAATATATCATTTCGCCGGAGAAGAAAAAGGTGGTTTCTGAACTTACAAAGCTTGCCAAAGATTCTGAGTTGGTATGGCTGGCGTCTGACGAGGACCGCGAAGGGGAAGCCATCGCATGGCACCTGATCGAAGCGCTTGGTCTGGATGAAGGCAAAACCAAACGGATTGCCTTTCACGAAATAACCAAATCAGCCATACAGGAAGCCATCGCAAATCCGCGAAGCATTGATAAAAACCTTGTGGATGCCCAGCAGGCGCGCCGGGTTCTTGATCGCCTCGTGGGCTTTGAATTGTCTCCATTGTTGTGGAAAAAGATCAAACCCTCCCTCTCAGCCGGCCGGGTTCAATCTGTAGCAGTTCGTTTGATCGTGGAACGGGAGGAAGAGATAAAGAATTTCCAAAGCGCCTCTAATTTCCGCATTGCCGCGGATTTTATCCTGCGAAGCGGAAGTAAAATCAATACCGTCAAGGCTGAACTGAACAAACGGTTTACAAAAAAGGAAAATGCGGTCTCCTTTTTGAAGAAGTGCATCGAAGCGCAATATACGATCGAAGATGTTGAAACCAAACCGGCGAAAAAATCACCTGCCCCGCCGTTTACTACTTCGACTTTGCAGCAGGAGGCCTCCCGCAAACTCGGCTTTTCTGTGGCCAACACCATGCGGGTGGCTCAGGCACTTTATGAATCGGGTCTGATAACCTATATGCGTACCGATTCGGTAAACCTTTCGGATATGGCCATGGCCATGTCGCGGAATGAAATTACGGACTCCTACGGCGCCGAATATGTCAAAACCCGCAAATTCGCCACGAAAACCAAAGGTGCACAGGAAGCGCATGAAGCCATTCGTCCGACCTACATGACCAACAAGATAATAGAAGGGGACAAATCTCATAAGCGTTTATATGAATTGATATGGAAGCGTACCATCGCTTCACAGATGGCCGACGCAGAGCTCGAGAAAACCAATGTCACCATTGGCGTCTCCGGAACCGTCGAAAAATTTATTGCAAAAGGTGAGGTCATCAAATTTGATGGTTTCCTGAAGGTTTACATGGAATCGACTGATGAAGATGAACAGAATGCTGTCGACGGCATGTTGCCCCCGATGAGTGCCGGGGAAAAACTTGACCTGAATGAGATGACGGCCCAGGAAAAATTCACACAGCAACCCTTCCGCTACACCGAAGCCATGCTGGTGAAAAAACTGGAAGAACTTGGAATTGGCCGGCCTTCCACCTACGCACCTACGATTTCGACAATCCAGAAACGGGAATATGTCATAAAGGAGGACCGTACAGGTATTCAAAGATCCTTTACCCTGATAACATTAAAGAAATCCGTCATAACAGAGGCAGTAAAATCTGAAAACGTCGGATTTGAAAAGTCTAAACTCTTCCCAACAGATATCGGAACTCTTGTAAACAATTTTCTGGTACAGCATTTTAACAACATCCTTGACTATAATTTTACAGCCAGCGTGGAAGAGGAATTTGATGAAATTGCAGCAGGAAAAATGGTCTGGAACCAGATGATCAAGGAGTTCTATTTCCCATTTCACAAACAGATCGAAAGCACGTTGGAAAATACCGGAAAGGTAAGCGGAGAGAAACTTCTAGGAAAAGATCCCAAAAGCGGCGAGAATATCTTTGTGAAGATCGGCCGTTATGGGCCCATGGTCCAGATGGGTGACGCGGATGCTGAAATCAAACCGCGATTTGCCTCGCTTAAAAAAGGTCAGAGCCTCGAAACAATAACCCTTGACGATGCATTGGAACTTTTTAAGCTCCCAAGAAATCTGGGCGAATTTGAATCAAGCGAGGTGATTGTCTCCACAGGTCGTTTCGGACCTTACCTTCGCCATAATTCACTCTTTTACTCACTCCCGAAGGATGTTGATCCGCTAACTGTTGGAATTGACCAGGCAGGTGAGATTATCCATGCGAAACGGCAATCGGACAGTGAAAAAGTTTTCAGCGAATTCACTGACAACAAGACCCTGATCCAGGTGCTTAACGGCCGGTACGGTGCATATATCGCCTGCAATAAGACGAACTACAAGATCCCGAAGGGGAAAGATCCAAAGAAACTGACCTTGGAGGATTGCAAAGCCATCATGGCAGAGACACCACCCTCGAAATCGAAATCAAAGAAGAAAAAGTAATACCGCATGGATATTTCGCATTTTTTTGAACCACTCGACCCGAACGAATTTCCTTACAACGGAGATCCAACGGAACAGATCCGGCTTGGTAACATCATCAGCATTCATACAGATGACGGCGGTTTACCTGATTATACAGAGTGCAATTTAGCGCTCATCGGTGTAACCGACGACAGGAGATCGGTGGGCAACGAAGGTTGCGGGTTAGCCCCGAATGCAATCAGGAAGTACCTGTTCCATCTTACAGTTGGCCCCTATCCTATAAAGATGATCGATCTCGGAAATATAAAAACCGGATTTTCAGTTTCCGACACCTATTTTGCGTTGACTTCAGTAGTCGCTGAACTGATCGAGAATAATGTCCTGCCGATAATTTTGGGAGGCGGCCAGGATCTGACATTTGCCAATTATCAGGCTTATCATAGCCTTGGCCAGATCATCAACATCGTAGGGATCGATCCCATGTTTGACCTTGGGAAATCAGAAGAGGAGATCGGTTCACAGTCCTACCTCAGCAGTATCATCCTGCATCAGCCGAATTACCTGTTCAATTTCGCCAACATTGGTTATCAGACCTATTTTATCGATCAGGATGCGCTTAAACTGATGAAGAATCTTTTCTTTGACACCTATCGCCTGGGCATTGTCAGGGAAACGATTGAAGACGTAGAACCCATTGTACGTAACGCCGACATGCTCACTTTCGATATTTCAGCCATACGTCATTCCGACGCTCCGGGTAATGCCAACGCAACCCCGAACGGCTTTTACGGCGAAGAGGCCTGCCAGATCGTAAGATATGCGGGGTTAAGCGATAAGCTGACTTCCATCGGCTTTTATGAAGTAAATCCGAAGTATGATAAAAACGGCCAGACTGCCCACCTCGTGGCACAAATGATCTGGTATTTTATCGATGGTTATTATAACCGGGCCCATGATTTCCCATTTAAAAACGAGGAAGACTACCTGAAATACCGGGTAAGCATCAGTGATCACAAGGAAGATATCGTTTTTTACAAAAGCAAAAAAACCGACCGCTGGTGGATGGAGATCCCATTGCCTGCCGAACAGCGTATCAGATATGAACGACACTACCTCGTTCCCTGTTCATACAAAGATTACCAGATCGCCTGCGAAAACGATATCCCCGACCGCTGGTGGATGGTGTATCAGAAACTGATGTGAGGAAGGTGAAGTCACCCCCTCCTTTCCGGATGTGCCGCCAGGTAACTTTTCCAACCGGAAAATTTTTTTCCGGTCTCCGGCCTGCTATTTTGAAAATAATGACATACTGCAGCAGCAAGCCCGTCAGTGGCATCCAGGGTGTCTGGTGTATCGGTGATTTGAAGCAGGTGGACCAGCATGGCGGCGACCTGCTCTTTGGAGGCGGCGCCTTTTCCGGTAATGGATTGCTTGATTTTCCGCGGAGAATACTCAAAAATTGGAACCGACCGCGACAGGGCTGCAGCAATGGCTACCCCCTGTGCACGCCCGAGTTTTAGCATCGATTGGACATTTTTTCCGAAAAATGGCGCTTCTATCGACAACTCATCCGGATGATACTGCTCAATCAACGAGATCATGCGCTCAAAAATAATCTTAAGCCGCAACGCATGGTCGTCGTATTTGCTTAATTTTAGCACGCCTAATGCGAGCATGGTTATTTTATTCCCGGTGATGCTGATAACACCGTAACCCATGATGGTTGTTCCGGGGTCAATCCCTAAAATAATGCGTTCGCCGGTCATATTGAAGATGAAAAACCTGTCAAAATTACAGAAAATAATGAACCTGCTGATCCAGTTGGCGATCTTTCTGGTGACCTATCTTTTCATCTATCAGGAGGTGTTTCAAAAAACCGACCTGTCAGGAGTGATGCTGACCATTGAAAATGATATGCTAAATCCCGAATTTCAAATCGGGCTTCTGCTGGTTATTTTCCTGATGTTTGTAAACTGGAGTGTTGAAGCATACAAATGGAAATTCCTGATCGGGAAGGTTGAAGAGGTCAGCTTTTTCAAAGCCCTTCAGGCTGTACTGACAGGGATCAGCGTCAGTTCGTTCATACCAAACCGGGTTGGTGAATTCTTCGGCCGGATTTTTATCCTGAAAACGGCAAGTCGCATTGAAGGTATCCTGATTACCGTTGTTGGAAGCATGAGTCAGCTCCTGATTACGATACTCGCCGGATCGTTCGCCCTGTTAATATTTATTCCCGGATATTTATCAAACGCCGGATTTAGTCATGGATATCTCTACCATAGCCTGGTCATACTCGTTCTCTCCCTCAATGTATTATTGGTGGCCATGTTTTTCAAGCTTTCATTTCTGAATACCCTGAAGGAACGGATTTTGCGTAACGGGTTAAAACGGTTGCGGAAATTTTTCCGGATTTTTGCATTTTATCAAAACCGTGAAATGGCCATCGTCATGCTGTTGAGTTTTACACGGTATCTTGTGTTCACCACACAGTTTTATCTCTTATTGATCCTGTTCGATGTCAGGATACCTTACTTAAATGCGTTGGTATTGATCCCCATTATCTATCTCATCATGGCCATCATCCCAACCATTGCACTCACGGAACTGGGCGTCAGGGGATCGGTGGCTTTGTATGTCTTTGGGCTATATTTCGGGAATTTTTTACCCCTGACCGGAGAAATCTATTTTGGAGTTTTTGCCGCATCTACGTTACTATGGCTGATCAATCTCGGGATCCCGGCGCTGATCGGAACAATATTTGTCTTCCGCCTGCAGTTTTTCAGAAAAAAAAATAGTTAATGGGTATCCAGGAAATATACGCATTGCTTCTGTTGGTGATGATCTCAATCTTCGGATTCATTATCAGCGCTTACACCATCGGTTTAATCAGGACCAGGAAACATAAGCGTTTACAAATAAACCATCCTGAAGGAGTAACGACTGTCATTATCCCTGTCAGGAACGAATCCGGAAACATCATCAGGATTTTGGAAGAGATGCATGGACAGGATTTCCCGGTAAGTCAACTGGAGATCATTGTTACAGATGATCATTCCGGGGATGATACGATGTCGCAAGTTACCCTGTTTGCAATTAAGCATCCCGGCTTTCCGCTGCATATAGTCCATGCAGTGCAGTCAGGAATAAATACCGCAGGTAAAAAGAGAGCCATTGAAAGGGCTGTTGCGGTGGCAAAGGGGGATATCCTGCTTTTTACGGATGCCGATACCATACGGGGACCAGGTTGGATCTCATCCATGGTTTACTGTTTCGGAACACCCGGTGTCGAGATGGTATTGGGTCCGGTTTATTTCTTCCGGGAGAAAAACCTGTTACAAAGAATTCAATCGCTGGAATTCCTGGGATTGATGGGCGCCACGGCAGGAAGCGCTGCACTGGGTTATCCTGTTATGTGCAACGGGGCCAACCTGGCATACCGGCGCGATGCATTTCTTCAGTCGGGAGGCTTCAGAGGCAACCTCAAGTACAGTTCGGGAGACGACCAGTTTATGATGAGCGCAGTCAGAAAACACTATGGAAAAGGATCCCTTGTTTTCAATACAGATCCGTTATCCATGGTCGGTACGGAGCCTGAGGCTACCTTTGCAGGATTCTTCAACCAGCGTTTACGTTGGGTATCCAAAAGCCGTGGATATCGCGACCCGGTTGTTATCTTGGTGGGTGGCGTAACTTATCTTACCCATCTATTTTTGCTTGCCGGAATGTGTTTGGGGTTTTTCTTTCCAAAACTCCTAATCATCTCTTTCCTCCTCTGGCTGTCAAAAATAGTCCTGGAATACCCGATGGTATGGATCATGATCCGGTTTTTTGGAAAAAAGGATCTGACAAGTTATTATTTTATCGCCCAGATTTTCCAGTTGCTTTATGTTCCGATTGTAGGTGTATTGGGACTACTTGTTCCATTTCGGTGGAAGGGAAGAAGGGGGATATCATAGATCATTGATTCCCAAGCAGGGCTTCGGCTGCAGCAAGATCACCGGGATGAGTTATCTTCAGGTTAGCAGGGTCACCCCCGATCAGGTGTATGGTTTCACCCATACTTTCTGCTACCACGGCATCATCAGAAAAATGTTCCTGAAAATTCTGATCATAAGCTCTTTTGATCATGGCCGATTGAAAAACCTGGGGGGTCTGCACCACACGGTAAGCAGCTCGGTTGGCCGCCTGACTGGTTTCTCCCGATAAGATCCTCACCGATTCGTTCAGGGGTATTACCGGAATGCAGTTCCCATATTGTTCGGCCATAAGGAATACCGACCGGATCAGCGTTTCAGAGATCAGGGGACGCGCCCCATCATGAATCGCCACCAGGCCGGTTTCGTCAATGACAGCAAGGGCATTTTGAACTGAATGAAAACGGGTGTCTCCGCCCGCAACAACCTGATGGGGTATTTTTAACCCGTATTGATCACAAAGTTTCCGCCAGGCGGGGATATGAATCGAAGGCAGGGCAAGCACAATGAACAGGTCGGGGAAAGCAGATTTAAAAGCCTCGATGCTGTATATCAGCATGGGTTTTCCCTTCAGGAGGAGGAACTGTTTTGGGATACCGGCGTTGATCCTGGTCCCCAATCCCCCTGCTACGATAATCGCCGACTTTTTCAAAAGGGGAGAATTGTCTTACAGGATCAGCATCGGGTTTCCGTAGGTAAAGAACTTATACTTCTTATCTATGGCGACTTCATATGCTTTCATAAGGAGGTCATAACCGGCAAAGGCAGCAACCATCATCATCATGGGCGACTGGGGCATATGGAGGTTGGTGATCATGGCATTGGCAATGCTGAATTCATACGGAGGGAAGATGAATTTATTGGTCCAGCCCCGATAAGGTTTTAGGGTTCCGGCTACTGTCACCGAGGATTCAATGGCCTTCATGGTGGTCGTTCCCACGGCAACCACGCGTCCTTTGCTGGCCATGGTGCGGTTTACGATCTCGGCTGCTTCAGGTTCAATGATCATCTCTTCCGAATCCATCTTGTGCTTGGTCAGATCTTCCACGTCGATGGTGCGGAAGTTGCCAAGTCCGATGTGTAAAGTGATTTCGGCGAAGGAGACCCCCTGCAGTTCCAGGCGCTTTATGATCTCGCGGCTGAAATGCATTCCGGCAGTAGGCGCGGCAACGGCGCCTTCATGCTTGGCAAAAATGGTTTGATAACGCTCTTCATCTTCATTGGTGGCCTGGCGGTTGTGAATTTTTGGCAAGGGGGTTTCGCCAAGACGCTGGATCGTTTTTTTGAACTCATCGTATGGACCGTCAAACAGGAAACGGATGGTACGGCCGCGCGAAGTCGTGTTATCAATTACTTCGGCCACCAGGGCATCATCATCGCCGAAATATAATTTATTGCCAATTCTTATTTTACGGGCAGGATCTACCAATACATCCCAAAGCCGCGATTCACGGTTGAGTTCGCGCAGCAGAAAGACCTCGATCTTGGCTCCCGTTTTTTCTTTCTCGCCGAACAAACGCGCCGGAAATACCTTGGTGTTGTTGATGATAAAGACATCCCCCTCTCCGAAATAGTTAAGGATATCTTTGAAGTGTGCATGTTCAATGGTTTGGGTTCTCCGGTCAAGCACGAGCATTGGAACTTCGTCACGTTGTTTCGAAGGTTCATTTGCAATAAGGTCAGGAGGGAGGTGGAAGCGAAATTGAGATAATTTCATGTATTCAGCCGATTAAAAAGGCTGGCAAAGGTAATATTTTTTCTGCGATTTGTCAAGTTTTTTTACTGAAACAGAGCTGTAATATTTTCACCATCCTCAATGTCAAGATGATACGCCTCTATCCCGGCTCTTCCGGCGGCTTCCACATGAATGAATGTATCATCGATAAAAAGGGTTTCTGAGGGTTTAAGCATACTTTCGCTGAGTACATGGCTGAATATTTCCGGTGAAGGCTTCTTTAATCCTATTCGGAATGAAAAATATGCCTTTTCAAACAAAGCATCAAAATCGGCGTAACCATATTGTTCCCTGAGATTTTCGAGGTATTTCATGTAATGGATCTCATTGGTGTTGCTGAGCAGAAAGATCCGGTAGTCTTTCCGCAGCGTTTCGAGCAGCCTGATCCGGGCTTCTGGAATGTCGAGCAGCAAAGCATTCCATACCGCATCAAGTTGGTCATCAGTAACCGGGTCAATGAAAAATTTTCTGAGTTCATCGCGAAACTGCCCTGGGCTCATCGCGCCAGTCTCGATCTTATCAAAAAGGTAAGCGGAATCCCTGAGGGACTGTCCTTTGTCAATTTTCTTCAGACCGAGATCAACAAATGCCCTTTCGGTCAGTTTCACATCGATGTTAAGGATCACACCGCCAAAATCGAAAATGATATTTTTTATTGATTCAGGATTCCGGATCCCGGATTTTGGAGTTGAGAACTTTGTCAAGTTGAGCTTCATGGGAGATAAGTTTTTATATCAGGGCGATATTGCAAAAATCGCAATAATTATCTATTTTTGCAGCCCTCAATTCGAATTTCGATATTCAATATTCAATGTTCGATATTCGTCTGGGCCCATAGCTCAGTTGGTCAGAGCAGTAGACTCATAATCTATTGGTCCTAGGTTCAAGTCCTAGTGGGCCCACAAAACAAAGTTGGTTTTAGCTGTCGTTTTAAATCTCCATCTCCTGGAGATGAACAACCTTGTTGTTGACAACCAGATACAGATAATATACTCCGTTAGTAAGATCGGCGCCATTTACCGGATAGCTATATTTCCCCTCGCTGTTTGTAAATGTGGCCACGTCCCTGATAAATTCTCCGGTTGAAGTTGCAAGAAGAACCCGCGCGTTACCGTCGGTAAAGAGTCGAACAACAACCTCCTTCTGCATGCTGGCGCTCGGGATAACCTCCAGAGTTCCCTTGTTGCGGGTCATGTCCATTTCATATGCTTCAAGTTCAGCGGGAAATGCGAAGGTTACCGGTAAAAACAGAGGTGGCATCCCTGATCCGCAGGCACCATTGTAGGCCATGAATTTGTTCCCCGGGTCAGAGTTAGCCTGGAATCCTGGCGTAAGGTCTACGTAATTGCCTGCGCGAAGCACTGCTGATGTACCTGCACCCCCGGTAACCTTTCCGCTCATGGTAATGGAGTTCGAAGCAGAACTGAATTGCTCGCCGGTCACATTAGACGCAATGTTCAGGTTTGCCGGACAAGCTCCATATAATTGCGACCTCCAAATTCCCCTGCCGAAAGTGGCGGCAAGCAGCTGATCGGACCCCTCGTTGATTGCAAGATCGGTAACCGGAACGTTGGGCATGTTGTTGTAGAAAGGTTCCCATTTTGTCGAGCCTGAAACATGATAATAAATCCCGAAATCCCCTCCGACATAAACATTGTTGCTTGCATCAACTTCAACGCTCCATATCGGGATGTTGGGCAGGTCGTAACTGATATTTGTCCAGCTCACCCCTGCATTTGCGGAATAAAGCACCTTTACGCCCGCAGTGTATCCTGAGAAAGTGACAAACACTTGTGGAGAATTAGTGGGTCTGACCCCGATATCTGAAATTCGCGGAAAGTTTGCGGGAAATCCCGGATTGGTTGACACAGTAGTCCAGTTAGCTCCGCCATTGCTTGTTACATGAAGGTTTCCGGCGGCAGCCCAGGGCGTTGTTCCACCAGCGGCATAGACACGCAAAGAGTTGCTGGGACAGGTTTTAAGGGCCCAGGCTCCGCTGAATGCGGCACCCGCAAAACTGGTTATTACCCCTGTTGACCGAACGTACTGAAAAATGGAATCATAACTGTAATATAGCACATCGGGGTTGCTTGAATTAAGCTCAAGCTTCGGGAACCATTTCGTCGGAGATGTGGCAACTGAAGTACTTGGGGACACAAGAAAATTGTCAAAACGCCTGACGGAACGATTTATCGTTGAATATCCCCTGGCGGAATTCGTGTAGTCGATGGCACCATCGGCGCCGTCCCCACTGGCAATATGGTTAAATGTTGTTGAATTGTTGACACGATATTTCACGCCATTATCCTGGCATCCTCCAAGGATTGCATTGGCATTGGCATCGAAATCGTCAATATGGAAGAATTGAGATGAGTTAATTCCGGCCATCAGGTTTGTCCACGTTACACCATCATCAGCGCTCCGGTACAACCCGCCATCGGTGGCGGCATATAAATTGTTGTTCAAAGGGTTGTAAGCAACGTCATGAACGTCGGGATGAATGTAATTTCCACCCGCCTCCCAGTATGTAGTTGCATTTGTAAAGGTACTCCCTCCGTTGATAGATCTGAAAGTCACCAAGCCGCCAACCAGTATTCTCTGACTGTCTGTGGGCTTAACGGCCACGCACAAATCATACATCGATTGGTCGTTATTGACGGCACTCGCTTCATCGTTGAGTACATTGGGAGTGTTCGTCAGGCGGGTGAATGAAATGCCGCTGTTATTGGAGGTGTAAAAACCACAGAAGTTTGCAATTCCGTTTGTGAAGGGACCGGCAAGTAGATAGACTCTATTCGGAGCATTGGGGCTTACAGCCAGTTCCACCCGGCCGCCACACAAGGCTATGTCAAAAGTGGCGCCGGCGTTCCAATTATCACCGGTGTCCGTTGAGTAAACAAAAGATCCCACGCCGCTCGCATATACGGTTGCCGGAGATCCGGGTTTGAATTCAACATCGAAATACCTTCCTGCAAGTTCAAGTACCCAAGTAGTTCCTCCGTTTGTGGTCCGGTAAATGCCTGCCGAGGTTGCAGCGATAAGAATGTTGGCATTGGTGGGGTGCTGTACAAGCCTGTACCCCACATAATTTCCCGCCGCAAGATCGCCGGTTTTCTGCCAGGTGACCCCGGCATCATATGAAACCAGAACGCCGACTGACAAATGAAGGTACCCGAACAAATTTACAAAATAATTGCCGATGAATCCATCCCCGTCACCTGTAAGCACATATAACGTATTGGGGTTGGCGTAACTGACAACAATGCCCGAAATGCCAAGTGATGGAATGTAACTGGAAATCGGAGTCCAGTTATTCCCGCCATCAGTGGTTCTCCATAAACCACCCGCAGGCGTTCCAACGTAAATGGTGTTTGCAAGGGTGGGATGAAAAGCAATACGGTCAACACGGCCGTTCCCATTCAGGCTGCCCGCAGCAGCCAGAGTGGAATTGTTGGGCCCGATGAAACTCCATGAGCCGTTCGTAGTTGTTTGCGGGGCGTCAGGCAGGTTGCTTATAGCCTCTAAAGTTTTTTCACTGATATTTACAAACTCACCGGCAGGCCCCAGGTGCATCGACCTGTAGTAAGCCCACCTGGCAAAATGCTTTTCAAGCCGATCGCTTCCCTGTCCTGATGGCCTGGTTTTGAAGTATTCCTCGGCGGTCTCCACAATTTGCTGAAATGACTCCTTCCCTTCCATCCTTGTCTTAAAGTCAGATAACTGGCCAAATGAACCGGCCGGCAGAGCCCATAAATAGAGCGCGACAAGGAAAATATATTTCTTGTTTCTCATAGGTTAAAGTTTTAGGACTATGTTTACCGCGTCGAATTTTGCAATTTTTCCTTCAGGTCATTGATCTGTTTCTGATGTTCGATCATGTATAGCGTAAGCTCTTCTATCTTCTCCATCATCCGCCGTTGCATCTCACCAACTTCAAGTCCTGACTTCGCAATTTCAGCAGCAGGCGGGATATTGGGCAGGTGGCCATGCTCCTCGATAAATGATCCGAGGCGGGCCACCGGCATAAGGTCGTATCCCTTTTTAAAAACATAATCGGGCCAGTCGGCAACTTGGTTTACCCTGAGTTCAGTGCAGATTATTTTTCCGCTGACCGATAATTTATACCCGGCTGCAAAGGTGTTGCCGAAGGCAACATTGCCGGAGTTCCTTGAAACCTGCATGTGAGGGCCATAATTTGTCCCTGAGGCCTTTCCCCAAAGTTCCATTTCATTTCCAACTCCGTCATAAAGCCAGTACATCCCGTACTGGCCGCTAAGTCCTTCAGAGAGGAACAAGGTTGAGCTGTCTTCGATGGAAGGTGCCATAGGGGTAATATATACCTTGGCATTGTGGCTTGCTGCATCATGAACATGAAGTTTTGAGATCGGAGCGGTGGTTCCGATACCCACACTCCCGGTGAACCGGGCATTGTTGCCTGTAAGGGTGCCGGACAAACTGGCATTAATGCCGGTAAGGGCGCCGGAGAAACTGGCATTAAACCCCGCCAGAGTACCCCAATAACTGATATTTGCGCCTGTAAGGGTGCCGGTTAAATTGATATCGGTCCCGGTTATTGCCCCGGAAAAATCACCCGCAACAGAATAGAGATTGCTCCATCTGGTCGAGGAACCTCCAAGGGTTTTGGTGTTATTGGTAAAGGGGCTGAAATCATTGGCTGTGATCTTGTATTGGTCCGTTTTGGTAGTGAATAGATTATCGCTTGACAATAAATATAAATTATTGGACCATGTATTGATCGACCAGTTGGTGGTGGCAGATCCAACCAGCTCAAGGCCGGCGCCCAGTTCCGATGAGCTGAACCGTACTGTCTGCCAGGTTCCCCTCACTTCTAACGGTTTGTCCGGATTGGCCGTTCCGATCCCGATATAATCGGTTACAGGGCTTAGATAGACCTTTGTTCCGCTTTTTAGCCAATAATTACCGACCCCGTTTTCCTGCCAGATGATCCCGTCATGAATAAAGAGTTTTTTCAGATCAGTATCATAAACTACAAGGCCTGCCACGGCAGTTACTCCAAGGGTGTTACGCTGAACCGTAGTTAACCTTGGAAACAGAACACCCTTTGTGCTTGATTTAACTTCAAGCATTGCCGAGGCATCCGCACCGGTACCATCGTTGTTGATCGAAACCTGCGCATTTGTCATTTTGGTTGATGACCACATCAAAACAACCAACGATAAAAAGAGAGTAATTTTTTTTTTCATAATTTTCGGGGTTGGTTATTAAAATAAAAAATTAATAAAAAAGAAAGAAAATGAACTTGAAGGTAGAATTATTGAAACTGAATGGAGGGTTTTTCCGGACGCCATTGAAATAATTTAAGGGTACCTCTAAAAACTACTTTTTTTGATGCCAGTTTCGACACAAATATATAGTATGGTTTTCTAAAAACCTAATTTTACCCCCCTATTTTATATATGACTGAATATCAATGCTATGTAAAACAACGTCTTTCACGTCTGGACATACCTATCCCATGGCAACCACTATTTTTAATTGAGTACAGCGACAAATATTGTAAGTGAGGTTCATCATCCCGATTTTTGCATTTGCCCTTGCAATGCCAATGGTACGTACAATGGAGCCATGCATGCTGTTTTCTACAAAGCCGAACACATGTTCAACCCTCACGCGTATGCTTGATTTCTCTTTATTCGTGGCTTTTTGTGTTTCGGTCAAGGGCTTGTTTCTGTATCCTTTTTCATGTACTTTGCTTATTACCTCTTTCTTTTTGTATATTTTCTCCTGGTCTTCACCGGTATAAGCGCTGTCAGCATAAAGTGGCAGATTCTTGTCTTTCTCCGTTAGCAATTGTTCTATGGCTTGCGAATCATGTACCGAGGCATCGGTAACAGTGTATTCTTCAATGAGTTTTGTCTTGGTGTCGGCTTTTATATGGTTTTTATATCCATAAAAAACAGTGTTGTTCTTTTTTGTCCATCGGGCATCCACATCCTTTTGAGCCAGTTTATGAGGCTTCACTCTCCATTCCTGCGGAGCAGTCCCGGTTTTTTTAATGTGCTTGTTCTCTTCGCGGGTATTGCGTTGGCGCGGGGCTTCCACAAAACTGGCATCAACCATTTTGCCTTCGTTTGCAAATACGCCTGCCGCATCAAGGGTTTCATTGAAACACTTGAATAAGCCCAGGATAACATCCTTTTCAATAAGTTGCTCACGGAATAACCAAAAAGTACGACTATCAGGAACTTTATCGCTTTTCTTCAATCCGAGAAAACGTTTGAAACTTGCCCGGTCAACAATCTGAAATTCCAGTTGGTCATCTGAAAGATTATACAAGCTTTGTATGAGGAGGGCTTTGAACAATATCAACTTACTGAATGGAGGTCTTCCTCCTTTCAATAAATCTTTTGTTTCATTTCTAAATGCCTGATCTAAAGGAGCTTCAAATATACTCCAGTCAATATACTCACTCAATTTTAGCAAAGGGTCCCCAAGTTTACTGAGAGTTTCCAATAAAAAATGATCGTCAAAAAGTCCGAGAGGGTTTATGTTTTTCATGGCTTGCTTTTTTATACAGCAAATATAAAAAATCCAACGACATAAACAGGGTTAAGTTATTAACAATCAGACGTATATATTAACAATTGGTTTTTAGAGGTGCCCAATATTGGATTGTCCCAATTTGATTGTAAAATCGCTGTATGTAAATGGACCTAAATTCCCATAGATCCTGAAAGCGATACTCAGGATATTTCCGGCCGGTGCCGCTGTCGGCTGATTGAAATCTCCCGGGTGGTAGAGCAATTGGACGTCCTTACCTGTTGAAACATTGAAAGGGAAAAGATTTGCCGTACCCGGAGTATTGTAATTGTAGTATTGTGGAGTTTGTGCTGTTAAGGAACTATCCGATCCTGAAATTAATGACAGTGCAGAAATGCAAATGATTAATTTTTTCATGTTTCGTTGTATCAGTAATTTTCATTGTCAGCCTTCCTGTTTTCCTATAATTCAAAGGTAATGATTATATCTTAAAAACCTTTAATCTCTCTGAACCTGGCCTAAACCTGGCAGGAAATAAAAAACGACTCACAAATGTCTCTGTAAGTCGTTGACTTTGATGTCCCCCCGCCAGTACTGCCACATCCTTAATCAGTCATATTCAGTTGACTTGGGTTTTAATGTTAGTTGTTTGATTGTATTTTAAAATACCAGTCATTATTATTAACTTGCAAACTATACCAAAATATTATAACCATGAAAACAATTTCCTCTTTACTGGCAATGTTCTTAATTTTCGCCACTTTATCATGCAAAAAAAGCAGTGATCCCAACGCTGTTCAGGTGAGCACACTGGGTTGGGCAGTTGGCTCAGATTTTAAGGGATATAATGTCATTGTTCATTCGTCCGACAGCGGTAAGACCTGGATCAGACAAGGTGACTCCGCAACGGTTTTGGCTTCCTCACTCACTGATGTATGTATTCTTGATGAAAATACTGTATTAGTCTGTGGTGGTTTACAGCCAAATGGTAATTATACTTTATTAAAGACCAGTGATGGTGGAAAAAACTGGCATAATATCTCATCAGGAGGTCTCAGGAATGTGAATTATAACGGACTTTTTGCCCTAAGGGTCTGTTAATAAATAATATTTACAATTAGGAATCAATAATTGGTTTTATGGTATAATTCCATTCGCCATGAAATTTATGTGGTAATATATTTACTGATTTTAATT
>JAUXWT010000016.1 GCA_030681475.1 Bacteroidales bacterium
ATCGTACAGGCAGGCAATTGCAGCTACCTTGAGATGGATCATCTTGTCAGGAACAATATATTCGAATTCGGCGTCTTCGATTTTTGCGATAGCGTAGGACTTGACACCATGCTGACCTCCATCCGAAACTACACCAGGGGATATCCTCATAAGGACTATTATTCAGGCTTTATCACAACTTTGTCTGAATTAGTTTCATCGGGCAGACTTGGAATTAAATCACAGGAAGGATTTTTTAAATACCCCATTGATGTAACACCTGTTGAGGAACCTTTGAATACATCAGAAATCGTTGAACATCTTCTTCAAACCTGGTTGTCAGCATCCAAACGATTCACAGCCCTGGTCCATTTACCCATAGACGACGCGAACCATGCGATCAGGGAGTACTTTAATATTGAAAAGGGTCCATTCGAATAAAAGGGTACCATAATTATTTTATATTTCTTCACTAATTCACCATATTAATATGTAAGTTTGTACAAACTAATTCAACTGACCAATGAAAAGAGTGACCATTTTATCACTAATTACGGTGAGTGTGATACTTACTGCTGGTATTTCAATAGACCCGCAATCTGTCACCGGTTCTAAATCATCCATATCAGTCAACACGGAAGCGACCCTTCCTGACAGCATTAATAAATTTGTACAGCGTGCTTGCATGGATTGTCACAGCGACGATGGAAACTTCCTTGCCAAGGGAAAGGTCAATTTTTCTTCCTGGGATAAGTACGATTCTGCAAAACAGATCAGTAAAGCAAACTCGATGTGCAAGGAACTGACAAAAAGCGCCATGCCTCCAAAAAAGTGGCGTAAAAGAAATCCCGATGATATCCCGACCCAGGCCGAAGTCGACATGGTATGCAAGTGGGTAAATGCATTACAAAAGTAGATAAACAATGTCAAAAGAAGTTGTGATTACAGGGATGAGCCTTATAACATCCCTCGGTCTATCCATGGAGGAGAACTGGGAAAATATTGTTGCCGGTAAAAGTGGGGTCAGGTATATCAATATGTTTGATGCCAGTGGATTAACTACAAAAATCGCCGCACAGTTACCACCGGAATTCGAAGAACTATCCCGTAAATATATAAAGAAGCGCGCCGCAAGCCAGATGACTAGGGTCACACGGATGTGTCTGACTGCTGCAAAAATGGCTGTGGCCGATTCGGGTATTGATTTTGAAAAAGTTGACCCAACACGGTGCAGCGTGATCATGGGAGTTGTAAACACGGGAAACTCAAGTGTTGAGAAAGATACAACCCCGCAGAATACCGTTTTTAAAACCATGACAAACTCAATGCCTGCGTGGATATCATTGGAATATCAGTTGATGGGGCCAAACTTTGCCGTAAATACTGCCTGCGCATCATCAGCCTACGCAATCGCATTCGGGTATGATATGATCAAAAATGGTTTGGCCGATATTGTGATTGCAGGAGGCGCTGATTCTATCATTAATTTTGAAGAAATTCAAGGTTTTAACGCGCTCTATGCCATATCTGTCGCCAACGATCCTCCGGAACAGGCCAGCAAACCCTTTTCAATGGACCGCGACGGATTTGTGATCGGCGAAGGCGCCGGAGTGATCATCATGGAGTCGAAGGAACATGCATTGGCCAGAAATGCCGGCATCCATGCCGAAATTAGTGGTTATGCCCTCACAAGTGAAGGTTACAACATCATGGCGCCCCGGAAAGATGGAGAAGGCATGGCCCATACAATTGAACTGGCCATAAAAAATGCCGGGATCCGAAAGGATGAAGTCGGATATATCAATGCGCATGGTACCTCGACAGAGTTGAATGACCGGTATGAAACCATGGCGATCAAACGGGTTTTCGGCGACCAGGCTTATCGGATACCTGTCTCTTCGTCTAAGTCCATGCTTGGCCATACGATCGGCGCCGCAGGAGCCATCGAGGCAATCATTACTGCCATGAGTCTGAAAACCGGTATACTTCCGCCAACCATTAACTACCATCAACCGGATCCTGACCTCGATCTCGATTATATCCCAAACGCCTCCAGAACTGCTGCTATTCGGGTTGCCCTTTCCAATTCATTTGGTTTTGGCGGCCATAATGCTACCCTGGTGCTTAAGAAATTTCAGGATTGAAAATGTCTAAAAAAATCATACTTTTGCAAAAAAGTAAAAAGATACTATGGCATCAATTACGGAAACTATAAGAAACGAAGTCAAAGAGACCGTTTACAGTTTTTTTGCCGACGAATGTGAAGTTGACATTGCTCAGATCAATGACAATACCAGTATCATTAACGACCTCGACGGAGATTCGCTGATGTTTCTGGAATTGATTGAAATATTCAAGAAAAAGTACAACCTCGATATTGAACTAAAGGTCATTGGCAAATATGCTGTAAAACATCCGGTGGCAACCATCGGGCAATTGATTGAAATGCAATTGCTTATTATCGAACATGAGAACAGGCTCCTGGACTTGGAACAATAACCAGCACCCCCCAACTTGTCTGATAACCGATATGCATTTATTTTTCCCGCTTTCACCAGCGACTATACCGATCATCCGGGAAGAGATATTCCAGGTTTTGATGTACGGTTCAATGAGTTTCTGATAAAAGCCGCCGGATACACCGATCCGGAGTTAGCTGCATTTCATTTCCTGGAAAACTCATTCCTTGATCATGAATTACGTACCCAATATATCACCTTTTCATATAGTTGTGCTTTGTCATTATTGCTGAGAAAAGCTCAGTTATATCCGGCAATTACAGCAGGATACAGTATGGGAATTTATGCCGCATTGTTCGACGCGGGGTCGGTATCATTTGAAACGGGTTTGGAACTGATCAAGCTGGCCTACCAATCACTTCACGCATCACTCAACAATCCCTTTGGTATGGGGACGTTGATTGGTCTCAATGAAAGGGATATTCAGCAAATTATCGAACAAGCCTCATTAAGGATTGAAATCACAAACCAGAATGCGTCCCACTCTTTCGTGGTATCAGGATACCGTGATGATATGCAAAGACTGATGGAACTGGCAAAGGAAGAGGGAGCGCTTCATTCCCGAAGTCTTTCTGTTACAATTCCTTACCATTCGCGGTATCTGGAAGAAGGCGCCATGAATTTTGCCGGTCGAATAAGCGATCTGGAAATCAGCGCGCCGCAAACCCATGTCATCTCCCTGATTGACCAGATTTCATTAACAACTCCTGAGATCATCCGCACCGAACTTGTCAGAAACCTATTTCATCCGCTGAACTGGTATGCTACGATGGAGGTGATGCGGGCGCAATATGTTACGCAATTCATCGAATGCGGGCCATCTCAGGCATTGGCAAAAAATGCAAGATTTGTTGATGGCATCAGATTCTTCCCACTATCCGCCATGCTGCCCTGATCCTGAGTAACGTTCTGAACATAGGTTCATCCAATTGATTGAGCCTCCTCGATTCAACGGCTTCGGCGATCATTGCCGAGGATGGGGCCGTTTCCATGGCAGGAATGCAGTTATGACGAGTCAATGAGGCTGCTTTGATCATCCCGTCCAGTCTGTTTTTTGAAACTCCATGAGCGTAATAATACACCGGTGGGTGAAATACAGATTGACCTGCGGGAATTCTACCCTCTGCCAAAGCTATGCTGTAAAGCGGCGTACCCGGATAGATACGGAGTCCGGCATTCATATAGACCAGGTCCTCCTTGTTGATATATGCATCAATAAAGTCAAGTGTTTCACGGAATGTATCATCAACTTCCCCGGGACCACCGAAAAGAAAAAACCACATTGTCGGGAGATTGAATTTTCTGATCAGTGTGGCCATTTTTTCGATCTCTTCAAGCTCAAACCCCTTGTCAAGGCTCTTAAGAATGCGTGGTGAAGCGCTGTCTGGAGTTGCATCAATCTGGACAAAACCGGCCTCGACCATCAGTTCAAATAACTCTTCACTCGTATGTCTGGGATTAATTCCCATGGTACGCAGCCTGACTTTGAGCTTCCTGCTGATAATTTCCCTGCAAATCTCCTCAGCATGGCCTTTTGGATCATTGAAGGTTGAATCGACGAATTCGAACGTTATGTTACCCAATCGTTGATGTGCCAGTTCGATCTCGTCGGCGATATCAGATGCCTTCCGGGTACGGAATTTCCGGCCTTCGATCAGTGGATAGGTGCAATATATGCATCCATGAGCACAACCCCGTTTGGTTTGGATTGAATAGACTCCTTTGTTCATGTACGGTGTAAAATCGATCCACCGGTCAATATCGGAAAATCTGTCTGGAACAGGTTTTATATGCCTAAACCCGTTGCCTCTCTGGATTTCAAGTTTTTTCGAAATGATCAGGTTAGGGATATCACTGGTATCCGCCTTATTTTGAATTCTATCCAACAATTCAGGCAAGATAGTTTCTGCCTCCCCCACGATTCCGTAATCTGCACCTGTCAGTTTCATCAACTCGGCAGGAAAGATGCTGAACCCGCTGCCGCCTAAAATGACCGGAACATTCGTGATCGCTTTTACCGTCCGAATGAACTTTTCAAGGATGCCGTCGATGTAAACCATTTGCCTGTCCATCACCACATCATCGATATTCCGGATGCTGAACCCAATGAAATCAGGATTAAACTGATGAACCAACGCTGGCATGCCCTTGCCCTCATCAAAAACACCATCATAAATTTGCACCTCAAACCGACCCTTCAATGCCACAGCAAGCATACACAATCCCAACGGAGGCACAGGATACGGTGCCTTCTCCATATTTGTATTGATCAGCAGAATTTTTTTCATAACCAAAGAATCCTATAACCCTGTCACCCTGTCACCTTGTTACCTTGTTACCTTGTTTCCCTGTCACGTGTCACGCGTCCCCCCTAAATCACATCCACCCCCTTCTTTATCAGCCAAAGCGCCCCGATCCGTGTATGAAACTCATCATGAGGCAAGGTCGATTGCATAACTGAATTAAAGAAGTTATACTTCCGGTAATCATTATCAATAATTTGATTTTTAACCTGTTGATAATATACCGTTCCCGGCATTGGCGTCAATATGGTATAACCGGCATACACCACACGGTTACGGTCGGCATATTCGGCCAGCGCTTCAAAATCCTTCAGGTTATAATCCGGAGGAACCACATAATTTCCCCTGACCATGATCCCGTTTTGTTCGAATACCTTCACTGCTTCCTGGTTGTCAACAGCAGGTGAATCCTTACGATATTTTTTTAATTCTTCGTCGCGGAAAGATTCAAAACCGCAGATCACGACCTTTAACCCTCCACGGGCAAGCCTTTCGATAATGTCAGGCCGGTTTGCTGCCACATCGGCGCGGATATCCATCACAAAGGTTTTCCGGATGCCCTCCTCATCAATCCGCTTAAACAACTGAAGCATGAACTGCTCATCAACCACTGTATTTGCATCTGCAAAGCGAACAACCGGGTATTCATCAATGGTTTTGAGCTCTGTAATAAGACTTTCAACAGTTCGTTGATAATATTTTCCCCTGAACTGTGACCAGATGGAACAAAATGTACATTTATATGGACATCCCAGGGAGGTGTAGACATAGGTACTTGGGAACGGGCTGTTACCGACCTTATAGGTTTCGATCCAGCGCTTCAAATGATTCCGGTCAGGCATCATGTAATCGGCATCGATGATATCCCAGGGGGCTGGTTTCCCTGTTGTTTTGTGCAGACTTCCGTCTTTATTGATCAGGATACCTGGAATTGATTCAAAGGCTGTACCGGCCTCCAATGCCTTTACTACATCACGGAAGATATGCGGGCATTGACCGGGAATAACAATGTTAAAGGCTGGATCTGTGAAGTCTTGCGGACAAAGGGTTGCATGCAAACCACCGGCAACAGTGAGGATGGCAGGATCAAATTGCTTCACCGTCCGGCAGATATCAATACAAAAATCAAATTCAGATGTAATGGTGGTCACCCCTACCAGATCAGGCTGATGCTGAACAAGAAGTTTTAATACCAGCTCTTCCAGTGGAGGCGTTTCGGGTTCCAGGTCATATTCACCCTTGGTATCGAATACAACCACATCGTGATCTTTTACGGCAGCAGCAATGGTTAACAGTCCAAGCGGCGGACCGATCAGTTTTTTATGTATGAACCGCCTGGCTTCTTCAGGCGCGAACTTCAGGATATTGTTCTCCGGCGAACGGGGCGGATTGATCAACAGGATTTTCATCGGGCAAATTTAGCTGAATTTTACTACTTTTGTTGGGAATAGGTAATTTCACTTCATGCCCGATCTAACTCAGTTACGACTAAAATTCTCAGAATTAAACTGTTGCATCATCATTCCCACCTATAACAACGACCATGCCCTGGAAGGGGTTATCAATGGTGTGCTGCAATACACCAGTGATGTAATTGTGGTCAACGACGGTTCGACAGATCAGACTGATTCCATCCTGAAACGGTTTTCGCAGATACAGGTGATCCATATTCCGACCAATACAGGTAAAGGATGGGCCTTGCGACAAGGGTTCAGCCATGCCATTGAACAGCGTTTCAGGTATGCCATCACCATTGACAGCGATGGGCAACATTTTCCGGAAGATTTACCGTTATTCCTTGAATTAATTGAACAGCGGCCTGATTCCATCATTCTCGGAGCCCGGGAAATGACCCGCGACGATATACCCCATACCAGCAGTTTCGGTCATAAGTTCTCTATTTTCTGGTTTAAGGTTGAGACCGGAATTACCGTTGCGGATGTTCAGACCGGATACCGCCTCTATCCACTCAATAAAATCAAGGAGACCAGGTGGGTGTTCTCGAAAAAATATGAATACGAAGTCGAAATATTGGTGCGGCTTGCATGGCGCGGAGTGAGTGTTCTTTCCGTACCTGTAAAGGTTTACTACGCGCCAAAAGAGATCCGTGTTTCACATTTCAGGAAATTCAGGGATTTTACCAGGGTGAGTATTGCAAACACCATTCTGGTTTTCATCGCCTTCTTATGGGTTCGTCCGGTGTTATTTTTTCACAAGCTCCGGAAAAAGTCCATCCGTGAGTTTTTCACTGAATACATCGTCAACAGCCAGGATTCAAATGCGAAACTGGTAAAGTCCATAGCGTTGGGTCTTTTTATCGGGGTGATGCCCATATGGGGATGGCAGATCGTTGCTACGCTTGGCCTGGCACACCTGTTCAAACTCAACAAATTTGTCGCAGTCGCCGCTTCAAACATCAGCATCCCGCCCATGCTGCCACTGATCATCTTTCTAAGCTATATACTCGGAGGATGGGCATTGGGGGTAAATGTGTCGAACCTGCATTACAATCCCGTGTTCGGATTGCAATGGATTAAAGACAATCTTGTGCAGTATGCGGTTGGCAGTCTGGTACTTGGCATGGTGCTCGTAGTTGTATTAAGTCCGTTTTTTTATCTCTTGTTGCATTTGTTCCGAAAACGGCATGTCTGATATATTCCTGCATATTTATCGCTTTTTCAGGACAAGGAAACCGGTCTTCTATCTGTTGGTTTCAGTTTTCGTAATTTCAATCGCCTTCCTGGCCTCCCGTATAAGTTTTGAAGAAAACATCGCGCAATCTGTTTCCGGAAAGGATAAAACAGACAACCTTGGGTTTGTCCTACAGAATTTGAATATCAGCGATAAACTAATTGTTGATATAAGCCTTGCTGATTCTCTTGCCCCAGGAAACCCCGATGGATTGGGGTCAACCGGCCAAAGATTAACAGATTCCCTGAACACGCGTTACGACTCCACCTATATACACAGTATCACATTCAGGGCTTCTGAAACAGCGATGTCAACGCTGATGGAGCTGGTCATGGGCCACATTCCAACCTTTTTTGAGGAAGCTGACTATAAAACTATTGACAGCCTGATACTTCCGGGATCAATAGGGTCGGCGCTTGAAAAAAATTATAAAATTCTCGTCTCACCGGCAAGCATGGCGCTGAAAAAACGAATTCAGCAGGATCCGCTTGGTATCACGAATATCGCTTTTGAAAAATTAAAATCACTAAGCGCCGGTGAAAATTTTATCCTTTACAACGGATCTGTCTATACCAGCGATCTGCGTCATCTGCTTATCTTTATTGCACCCAGCAATCCTTCAGGCGAAACCTCCGTCAACGATATTCTGATCCGGGGGTTGGATGAAATTATCCATGGCTTAAAACAAGAGCAGGAGTTCCGCTACAGCATCCAGTATTTCGGCGGGCCGGCCGTAGCAGTATGCAACGCACGACAATTGAAAAAGGACATCACCCTGACCCTTGTAATTGCAGTGGTGTTGATTTTCCTGTTGATCGGGTGGTATTTTAAAAGTATCAGTATTCCATTCCTGGGATTGTTACCGGCGCTGTTCGGAGGCGCGCTTGCCCTGGCTGTCCTTTTTGTTGAAAAAGGTAAGATTTCAGCCATATCACTGGGAATTGGATCGGTCATTCTTGGCCTCATCATCGATTATTCGCTCTATTTGGTGAACCACTATCGCCGCAAGCAGGATATTGAACTCACAATCAGGGAGATGTCACTCACAATCGTGGTTTGCAGCCTCACGTCGGCCGGAGCCTTCCTTTGTCTCACCTTCCTCAATTCTGCGGTGTTGCAGGACCTCGGGTGGTTCGCGGCCATTAGTGTCGTTGGCGCTGCGGTATTTGCACTACTTATCCTTCCTCATCTGCTTCATAAAAAAATGTTGCCTGTTAACCAAAGACAGCGGGTCACATTTATTGACCGGCTGGCTGCGATCCCCTATGAAAATAAAAAATGGCTTATCGTAAGTTTACTGCTATTTGGAGTATTGAGCATCTGGTTTTTACGAAACGTGGAATTCGAGAAAAACATGTCGGCGCTCAGTTTTGTAACACCGCAGCTTTCCAGGGCTGAATCCGATCTCGATAGGATCAGCAGCTACAAATTGAAAAACCTCTATCTTGTATCGACCGGGAAGACCACCGAGGAGGCGTTGCGAAATAAGGAACAACTAAACGGTAAGGTTCAGCAACTGATGAAAAGCGGGACGGTAAAAGGCATCTCCAATGCCGGATCATTGCTGACTTCCGATTCGTTGCAGCAAATAAAAATTAACCGGTGGAACAGTTATTGGACTGCAGATAAACGAAATCGGCTGAAAGAGGAATTAATAACCAGATCACGAAAATATGGATTCCGGCCCTCTGCATTCGATGCTTTCTTTGATCTTCTTAACAAGGAATACAAACCGCTTACGACAAGTGAATTGGATATTGATAAAAACCCGATGGTGGCCGACTGGCTTTCGGTGAACCCTGAACTTGTCCTTGCCCCGTCAATACTTAAGGTTAACGAGGCCAGCAAGGAGATGGTTTACAGGGAATTCCCCGGAGACTCAACGTATGTGCTTTTTGATAAACAAAACCTCACCCAGCGGTTTGTCGAAAACGTAAAGCGCGATTTCGACCTGCTTGTGACTCTTTCAATGATCTTTGTCACCCTCCTGCTGATCCTCTCATTCGGGCGCCTTGGTCTAGGCCTGCTGACCGCCATGCCCATGTTTTTCGGCTGGCTGATCACCCTGGGATTCATGGGTGTAACCGGCATCCGTTTCAATATCTTCAATATCATCATCTCCTCCTTCATTTTCGGACTGGGCGTTGATTACAGCATCCTGATGATGCGCGGTTTGCAGAATAACCTGAAAACTGGCAACAATGATCTTCACACCTATAAAGTCTCGGTACTTCTGTCGTCACTTACCACGATCATTGGCGTTGGAGCCCTCTTTTTTACAAGGCATCCTGCTCTTAACTCCATCGCGTTGATATCGGTTGTGGGAATCTTTGGCGTCGTCATCCTCTCCTTTGTTTTTCAGCCGCTGTTCTTCTCTGCATTCATACTTTCAAGGCAGAAGAACAATAAATTTCCCGTCACCTTCAGTATTCTGCTCAAAACCCTGGTAACATGGGGGAATATCGTCTTCATCGCACTGGTCCTCATGATACTTGGTGGCATGATCAACATCCTGCTTCCCATGAAACGCAGAAAAAAAGAGTTGTTGTTTCACCATCTGTTTTACTGGTTTACCAAAGCTTATATAGCATTTACCTTTGCTTTCGACCGGAAACTGATCAATGAACCCAGGGAGGATTTTACCAAATCGGCCATCATCATCAGCAACCATCAGAGCCTGATTGAAACCCCCGCTTTTCTGAGATTATACCCCAGGATCATTATTCTCACCACATCGTGGGTTCACAGGTCGCCAGTTTTCGGCCCGATCGCCCGGTTGGCCAACTTTTACAACATTGATCATGGGATTGACAGCATCATCGGGCAACTGAAAGCAAAGGTTGATGAAGGCTTTTCCATCCTTATCTTTCCTGAAGCCCATCGTTCTGTGGATCAGAAGATTCAAAGGTTTCACCGTGGAGCATTTTACCTCGCCGAAAAACTGCAGGTTGATATTTTGCCCATCATGGTTTTCGGAACCGGTGATTTCCTTGGAAAAGGGGCATTCTGGGGAAGGCCAAACAGCTTCCGGATGAAGATACTCAACCGGGTCTCTCCTACCGACCACTCATTTGGGTCAACATACCAGGAAAGGGCCAGGCAATTCAGACAGTTTTATATCACCAATTATGCACAGTTCAGGGCCGAAGAGGGAGATGCACATTATTACCGTCGTTTGCTGGCGCTGAATTATGTATTAAAGGGTCCGGTGCTTGAATGGTACATGCGGGTCAAGATGAAACTGGAGTACAACTATGAAATTTACAACCAGCTGATGCCCCGCCAAGGTGAGATCCTTGACCTGGGATGCGGGTACGGATTTATTTCATATATGCTGATGTTTACGGGAGAAGGAAGGCAGCTAACGGGTGTGGATTATGATGCGGAAAAAATCACGGTTGCCGAAAACTGCTTTTCGAAAAATGCACGCATCAGTTTCGAGTGTGCGGATGTTACTGATTATGAGATCACACCGAAGGACGGTTTTATTTTAAGCGATGTTCTTCATTACCTGATGCCGGAGGAACAAGAGACCCTTTTACGAAAATGTTTCTCAAACCTGAATCCGGGAGGAACTATCATTATCCGCGAAGCAAATTCAGAACTGGCTGGCCGCCATAAACGATCTTTGGTTACAGAGTTCCTTTCCACCCGGACCGGGTTCAATAAAACTTCGACAAAGGAAAAGCGTCTCTGGTTCACCTCTGCAGGTGAAATACGCACCATCGCCGATGAATTTGGAATGGCGATGGAGGTTATTGATAATAAAAAAGTGACGTCGAATAATCTGTTTGTGATCAGGAGAAAAAGTGATACGATTTACGGATGAATTCGAAAATCTGCATTCGTAAATTCATTCGTCATTCGTAAATCTTGTTCGTTCGTAAATAGTATCTACTTTTGCATTTACGGTATGAACAAATTCGACGTGATCATCATCGGGTCCGGCCTTGGCGGTTTGCTTTGCGGGTATATCCTTAGCAAAGAGGGATTTAATGTCTGTATCCTTGAAAAGAACACCAAGCCGGGCGGGAACCTGCAGACTTTTTCAAGACAGGGAAAAAAGTTTGAGACCGGCGTTCATTACATCGGCGCTCTTAGGCCCGGTCAGACTCTTGCGAGATATTGGGAGTATTTCGGATTGATGGACGTATTGCAGCTTCAGCAACTTGATCAGGATGGCTTTGACCGGATCGCTTTCGGCGATAAGGAGTTCCCGCTGGCACAGGGGTTCGAAAATTTCATCGGCCGGTTGCTTCAGCATTTTCCAGGTGATAGTTCCGCGCTGAACGAATATATCAGCAAGATCCAAGAGGTGGTATCTGCATTTCCCTTGTACAACCTTGAATTACCTGGCGATCACAGGGAACAACAATACACGGACCAAAGCGCCAGTGATTTTTACGAAAAATTATCCTGCAGCGCGAATACTGCATCCGGCATTCCCCTTTCCTCAGTACTGGCCGGAAACAACTATCTTTATGGCGGAAGCCGTTTGTCACCACTTTATGTTGCCTCACTGATCAACCACTCATTTATCTCCGGCGCTTACCGGATCATTGGGGGCAGCGACCAGATCGCCAAGTCATTGACCGAGGCCATAAAATCCCAAGGCGGAACGGTTATTACGCGACATGAAGTGACTGCGATTGAAGAACTTAAGCAAAAGTTTACCATAAAGACCGGTAACAGGGAACTTTTTCTGTCAAGCATGGTGATCTCTGCCATCCATCCCGCCACAACACTCGCCATGATGCCTGCTGATATGGTCCGCCCGGCCTATCAGAAACGCATTGTTTCATTGCAGAACACAGATGCATCCTTTATCTTATACCTTTCAGTCAAGCCTCAAACTTTTCCTTATCTCAACTACAACTATTATTATCATTCGTCCCCCGATCCATGGGATGAATCGACCGCCACCGATACCCAATGGCCAAAGATGTTCCTGCTGTCCACGGGCTGCCATATGCCGGATCAGAAATTTACCGAAACAGTGACCGTGCTTACCTATATGCGCTATGATGAAGTTGCACGGTGGATGAATAGTTCGGTGGGAAAACGGGGAGAAGATTATCTGGATTTTAAAAATGCCAGGGCACAAAAGCTAATTGACCTGGTATCTCAAAAATTTCCGGGGTTACCTGCGGCAATTGAACATATGGAAATTTCAACTCCCCTTACCTACCGCGACTATACCGGCATTCCGGAAGGATCGCTCTATGGGATCCAGAAAAACTACCATGACCCGCAACTCACTGCAGTGATGCCTAAAACCAAAATCCCCAACTTTTACTTCACCGGACAAAATACGAACATGCATGGCGTTCTTGGCGTGACCATAGGATCGGTGGTTACCTGTGGAGAGATCCTCGGATTGGAATACCTGCTGAAAAAAATTCAACATGGTTGAGCCCAAGCGCCGTTGGATTAAACGCACCGGTCTTACCGTGCTGATTTTCACAGCAATTATTGCCGGCTTAATCATATGGTTTCATTTCAGAACAAAAATCCGGCCGCCCCAAACTGATATCAAGGTAAAGGTCAGACGGATGGCAGAAACTCCTGAGAAGGATTTTTACCGGATCGGACCCAACTGGCTCAAAAAGAGTTCGAGCGGGTTGTGGGAAATGTACCTCGAAGGCAAACCGTTTGAACGGGGCGTGATCAATGGAAAACTTTCAAAACACCTTGTTGAGGCTCAGGAAAAGGCTTTCGTTGACCAGATTCGGGAAATGATCCCCTCCGGTTTTTACCTGCGGTTCCTGAAATACTTCATCTATTGGTTTAACCGGGATTTGGACAAGTATATCAGGGATGAATACAAACTTGAGATTTACGGAATATCCCTTTCAGCTTCGGAGAAATTTTCATTTATCGGGTCAAATTATCAGAGGCTCCTTAATTACCACTCTGCACACGACATTGGACATGCTTTGCAAGATTACAGTCTTGTAGGATGTACCAGCTTTGGGGTGTGGGGTTCCAGGTCCAAAGACAGCTCCCTGATCATCGGACGTAATTTTGATTTTTACGTGGGTGATGAATTTGCCCGGAACAAGATCGTCTGCTTTGAGAAACCCGACCAGGGATATGGATTTATGATGGTTACCTGGGGAGGTATGGTCGGGGCTGTTTCGGGGATGAACGAA
Organism: Bacteroidales bacterium; assembly: GCA_030681475.1. GTDB lineage: Bacteria > Bacteroidota > Bacteroidia > Bacteroidales > FEN-979 > CAIVAT01. The sequence continues at coordinate 13,645 of JAUXWT010000016.1, forward strand.
AAAGGGCTGACGGTGACCATCAATGCCGCCAAATCAGAAACTCCCACCTCCGCGCGAACTCCGATCTCGCTGCTGGCACGGGAAATACTGCAATACGCCGCCAATATCAGCGAGGCCTGGGATATCGCGAATCAGCGCGAAACTTTCGTATCAGAATCCATCCTTATCGGTTCGGCACACGATAAACAAGCCGCGATCATCGAAAAATCGCCGTTCAGGATAGCGCTGGTAAGACCGGCGGGCGACTATATTGCTTGTGCTAACCATTTTCAGTCACCCGAATTCTCCTCAGAGCCGCTTAACCTTCAGAATAAAAAGGAGAATGCCTCTGTTTACCGGTATAAACGCCTTGTTGAGGATATCACAAACCACTCTCCGATGGATTATCAAGGCGTTGCTGCCACACTTCGCGACCGGAAAGGATTGAACAACCTCAACATCGGCATGGGCAACGAAAAAGCAATGAACCAGTTGATAGCACACCATTCGATCATATTCATGCCGGAAAAACTGCAGGTATGGGTATCTACTTCTCCCTGGCAGATCGGGTCCTTTGTCTGTTATGACCTGTATAAAATTTTTCATAACTTTGCCGGGCTTCAGCATAAGGTTGAATTGACTGAACCGGATAAAACCATCCCACCTGATCCGTTCCTCGGATCTGGTGATTACATGCGTTTCGTGCGTTTCAGGGAAATGAGGAAAGAACTGAAACACTTACTCAGGAATGAAAAAACCGTAGTGATGCCAGGTTCTTTTCTTGATGAATTCAGGGCGACCAATCCAATGTATTACGAGGTTTTTGATTTGGCTGGCGATTATTATGTCAAAACAGGCCAATGGAAACTTGCACAAGAAGCATATCGACATGCGCTTATATTGGTTATCCCGCGTTGGAGCGAAAAGGAAAGCATTATTAAGAAACTTGCAGCATGCAATGTTAGAAAAATTTGACACATGAAATTCAAACTGATATATCCCCGCTGGGAAAAACTCGAAGGTCAGACCATATTCAATCTCCCGCCCCATGGTCCGGTGGTCATGGCTGCTGAAATTCCTCAAAATGTTGAGATCGACTTTACGGATGAGAATGTTGAAGAGCTGGTGATTGACGAAAATGTTGATTTCGTTGGCATTTCGATGATGCTGACCACGCAGGTTAAGCGGGGTTGGGAAATTGCCGACCAATACCGTAAACTTGGGAAAAAGGTGATTTTCGGTGGGATTTCGACCATGCTGCATGCTGAAGAGACTCTGCTTCATGCCGATTCGGTCTTTCTTGGCGAAGTGGAAGGGCGCCTGGCTCAGGTATTTCAGGATTTTCATAAAAACGATCTGAAGAAAATCTACAACTTTCTCAGCCAACCACCCGATATGGCGCTGATCGGACCGGCAAACCGTGATATCCTGAAAAAGGATCATTACTATCACAAAGGATTTCGAATGGTTGACCTTTTTCATGCCTCCCGCGGATGTATCTACGATTGTTATCCCTGTGCTGTCCGCTATTTGGGAGGCCGCGGTTTCCGCCCCCGCCCGATCGACCGCGTTGTTGAAGAATTGTCTCAGATGGACAATAACCGTCTTTTCATTGTAGATAACTCCCTGGCTTTGGATACAAATTGGGAAAAAGAGCTCTTCAGGGCGATGATCCCGCTGAAGAAAAAATGGGTCAGCCACACCATCGAAGATAAGGATGAAGTACTGGACCTGGCAGCGCAGGCCGGCGCATGGTATGTTTACCAGGCTGTGTTCGACACCTCCGATTACATCAAAAACCGCATCAAACAATATCATGAATATGGCATTGCCGTGGAAGGGACGATTTTGCTGGGTATGGACAACCAAACTGAAGATGACATCAAGCGCCTGATTGACTTTCTGCTGGAGATCGAACTCGATCTGGCTGAATTCACCGTTCTGGCCCCATTCCCCCACACCAAAGCCTACAGTGATCTCCTGAAACAGGGCAGGATCTTTGATACCGACTGGAACCATTATAACGCCGGAAAGGTGGTTTACCACCCCAAACACATGTCGGCCGAAAGGCTGGCTGAACTTTATCAGTATGCCTGGGATACTTTTTACAAAGATGAACCACAGTCAATGAAGATGTTCAAACTGCTTAACAGCGTGGTTTCCCGTGAAATGGAAGATAGTTCTTACACGCCGCGCCGCCGCGATATCGCCGATCTCAGCTTTGGCAAAAAGATCCCCAAACTCGTCTAATTTAATTTCATTATCTCGCTATTTCACTATTTCGCTATTTCACTATTTCGCTATTTAACCTATGGAAACTAACCCCGACTTCAACAAATACATGGATCGCTATTTCAACTTCACAGGCCAATGGGAAAGTCCCTCCAAATGCGGATTAAAGGTTATAAACCGGAAAGATGGAAAAGTACTCGCCATTGCGACTGAGATCTACCGGCAAAACCCCGGGACACCAGTAACCGAATGGTGTGCTCCGCTTGCTACACAGATCATGAACGAACTGCAGTGTTCCCCTGAGCATTTTATTTTTATTGAGCATACGCCGGATATGAAAAGCAAACTTGCATTTTATGCAGAAACATTTGATCTGGTGAATTTTGAATATAAAGATCAAACCCTGGTAAACCCCAACTGGACACGCCTGACTCCTGAAGAGGTTGATGTTATGATGGAAGCTTAAACGCTGTATTCCACCATGTATCTCAGCGTTTCTGCGCTGAAAATCACGTATTTTAACTATTATAAAAATTAGGTTCATACTGCTGCAAATCATATTAAAAAGCAGTATATTTGCATTTCATTAGCCCTTACAATGAATAAAGACACTCCGCATTCCTTCCATATCCCGGTACTGGGAATTGGTTACTCAATTGATACGCCCGTGAAGGTGGCCCATCTCGGGATATCATCCGTAATTTCATTGCTTGATGATATGCTGATGGAAAGATTGAGAGAGTTTTACAGCAAGAAATTTGATTTTCCTTTTCATGCCATTTCAGAAAAAATAGATGATTTCAGGGCAAAAAGGATCACCGCTTACCTGAACATGGTGGATAAGATCGCCAGGGATAAATTTGAAGAGTTAAAGGCGACCTACGATCAAAAAAGCAGTGAATTTCATAATTATATTGAAATGTTGCACGAATCCTCCTGTCTGAAGCAGAAATTCGAACAACTCAAAGAGGATTGGGACCGGCTGGATATCAGGGAGTGGATCCAGGAAAACCTATCCATGGGAAGCATTGATGTGAACATCATGACCAAGGTTGATAAGGAAAATTACCGTAACAACGTTAAACTCCCTATCGAGTACAACGACGGACATGCCGCTTTGCGGGGATTCGTAAAAAGTCAACTTTCCTCCTCGGTTGTTCTGTCGGCCGGTATGAGTCCGCGGTTGTATAATTACCTCGAAACTTTCGATGAATTCTATCCCGATAAGGATTTTAAATTAAAAAAGAAGATCACCCTGAAGGTCAGTGACCACAGGTCGGCGCTGATCCAGGGAAAATATTTGGCTAAAAAGGGATTATGGGTTTCTGAATACCGCATTGAATCAGGCCTGAACTGCGGCGGCCATGCATTCCCGACAACCGGTTACCTGCTTGGCCCGGTGCTCGAAGAGATCAACCGCAACCGCAAGGAACTGATCAACCAAACCTTCGCATTACTAAAGGTAGCGCTCAAAACTAAAAACCGTCCTTGTCCGGATAATCCCCTTGAAATTAAGATCACTGCTCAGGGTGGTGTTGGAACTGCCGAGGAACATCAATTTCTTGCCGACCACTACCAGCTCGATTCTGTTGGCTGGGGAACCCCTTTCCTCTTAGTGCCTGAAGTCGTAAACGTAGATGAAACAACACTCGACCTGTTATGCAAGGCCAGGGAAGAAGACCTGTTCATCAGTGATATCAGCCCACTGGGCGTACCGTTCAATAATTTAAAAGGCAATACCAAGGATCTCGAAAAGGAGGCGTACATCAATCAGAATAAACCGGGGAATCCTTGTCCGAAAAAGTACGCAGCGCTCAGCAATGAGTATGGAGAACCCACCCTTTGCACTGCTTCAAGAAAATATCAGAAATTGAAAATTGAAGAATTAAAATCCCGTGAACTGGGCGAGGAAGAGTTCAGGCATGAGTTCAAAAAAGTTGTCGATAAATCATGCATCTGTGTTGGTCTTGGAACCTCGGCACTGCTGGTTAACAACCTCGATACCAAAGTTGAGAAACCGGGTGTTTCGGTTTGTCCGGGCCCCAACATGGCCTATTTCTCCGAAGTGATGACCCTCAGGGAGATGGTTGATCATATCTATGGAAAGATCGATGTCATCAAGCGAAACGACCGGCCGCACATGTTTCTTAAGGAGATCATGATCTATATTGATTACCTAAAAAGTAAAATTGATGAAACAGCACGCCCCTGGACGGAAAAGCAGGAAGAATATTTCACCATGTTCAGTGATAACCTTGATAAAGGCATACAATATTACAAGGAGCTGTTTTCGACGGTGAAACTGAATTTCCAGGATAAAAAGACGAAGCTGATCGCAGACCTTGAGAACTTTGAACATCAACTGAAAAACCTGCCCATCCGTCAGGGATAAAGGGAATGCGCAAGCCAACCACGGTTCAAAAACTCCCCCCGGTCTGGCTCATCAAAGCCATCAACACCTTTCGCAATTTCTTAGTTCAACTGAACAGGAAACTGTTCCCCGGTAATGTAGTTCTTTATGAACAATTCCAATATCTCTGGCTTTTACCCGCCCTCTACGTTGCCGCTAAGTTCGACATCGCTACCATCCTGAAATATAAGGCATTAACGGCCAAGGATATCTCTGACCAACTACACCTTGATTCCGCCAACCTCCATCGGATTATGCGTGCCCTCTCAAGCCAAGGTATTTTCAAAGAATTACGTGACGGCCGTTTTGCAATAAACGGAATGGCCAAGGCGCTGCTCGAAGAAAAAGGCTCTCTGCGTTATCTGATCCTTCATCATCTTGGACCCGTTAACTGGAATCTGATGAGTAACCTCGAATATTCGGTACGTACCGGAAAAGATGCCTTTACCGATAAATATGGCATCGGGATTTATGACTTTCTCAGGGAAAATCCTGAGGAATCGGCGCTGTTCGATAAATCCATGTCCAACCTCTCCGACCTCGGACTGGCTCCGATTCTCAATGCGTATGACTTCTCTGCATTTAACCTGATCGCCGACATCGGGGGCGGCGAAGGGTCATTGCTGGCAAATATCCTGAACATCAGCCCGGGCAGCAGAGGCATTCTTTTCGACACGCCTGAAGCGCTTAAAAAAGCTCCGGAAATGGTGGCCCGTCATCACGTGGCAGAACGGACGACCATCATTTCAGGTAATTTTTTTACCTCCATCCCCGAATCCTGTGACCTTTATATCCTGAAAAATATCATCCATAATTGGAGCGAGGAGGAGTCAGTTAAACTGCTGATGAACATCAGGCTGGCCATGTCCCCGAAAGGCCGGATCCTGATCATCGAAATGGTGGTCCCGGAGGGATGCGGACCATCATTGGCCAGGCTACTTGATATCCAGATGATGGCTACCATGCTGGGGGGCAGGGAACGGACAGGAGAAGAGTACCGGACGATTCTCAAGAAATCTGGATTAAAACTTTTTCGTATGATCCCTACCATTGCCCCCATCTGTTTGATCGAAGCCGGGAAGGATGTATAAAACTTCCTATTTTTGCATCATGCGAAAACTATGGTCCATCCTGAAAAAGGAATTTCTGCTGCTCATACGCGACATCCCTGGGTTGATCATCCTGTTCCTGATGCCGGTCCTGCTGATTTTCGTGGTAACGCTTGCCCAGGAAAACGCGCTGAAAAGCCAGCATTTAAAGACCCGATTGCTTTTTGTTGATGAATTGAAGAGAACCTTTTCCGACAAACTTCAGGCTAATCTTGATTCTTCCGGATTTTTCGAGACTGTGACCGAAATCGATAAGGTTCCGGTGACCCATGACCAAGCCCGGGCGATGATTGGCCAGGGAAATTATCAGTTTGGCGTGATCATTCCGAAATCGGACTCGGCCATTATTCTGCTGATCGATCCCACACTACATGAGTCCTTTAAAACGTCAGTGACAAACTCATTGACGTTTATTATCAAAGGTACGCAGACAAAAGCGGCCATGGACGAAATTCTGACCACTCTGCCGGAAAATTTGAAACCGGTAATCAGTTCAATGGTGGCTGAAACCATGAAAAAGCTGCCCTCGGTCAGGGAGTCGTACGCCTTGAAAGAACGGTCTGCCATTCAGCCCAGCGTGATCCAGAATAACGTTCCCGGGTTTATCCTGTTTGCCATGTTTTTCATTGTAATTCCTTTGGCCGGCAGTCTGATCACCGAAAAGAACGAAGGCAGTTTTCAACGTCTCCGCACGCTCCCTGTCAGGTTTTCGCTCATTCTTGGTGGTAAGGTTATTGCCAATCTGGGTGTTTGCCTGGTTCAATTCGTGCTGATGCTGGGTATCGGAACCTGGGTTTTCCCGACATTCTTCGGCTTTCCACCTTTAGAACTTGGCCATCAGTATGTTGCCATCGCCATTGCAACCGTTGCCGCCGCCCTGGCGGCCATTGGTTTCGGGATCATCGTGGGCGCCACAGCCGAAACGCACAACCAGGCGGCAATGTTCGGATCTGTTATGGTGGTGCTGCTCGGGATCATCAGCGGCACTTTTTTCCCGATCCACATCATGCCTGACTTTATTCAATTTATCAGTCACCTGTCTCCTGTCCGCTGGGGAATAGATAACTACCTGAATCTCTTTATCCGTGAAGGAAATATCATCAGCATCCTGCCAAATACGATCCTGCTGGTGCTGTTTTTTGTCTTTGC
>JAUXWT010000008.1 GCA_030681475.1 Bacteroidales bacterium
TATTGCCCGGTACTGCCCCGATGAAGTGGATGACCAAAAGATGGTGGCAAAATCCAAAAAACTCCAGCTTGAATTCTGGTAGAAAATGCCGCCGGGGAGCGCCATGAATCCGCTGATCATGTTATACTGCAATGGTTTGCCAGCAAGCGCGTATCCCTGGTAAAAATTGAACAGGGTATTCCACTCATTTTCGGTCGGCACATGCCACCCCGGCGGACAAAGGCCCTGGGAACCTGGGGTCGCGTTGTAGCGCATGAGTTCGTCCCACTGGTAGAATATTGAATATTGATTAACGAATGTTGAATTATGAACGTATTTTTCGACTAAACAGTTGTCGGTTTGGGGATTAAACTCCGGAATCTCAACTCCAAATTCAAGATTCGCCTGCATCCAGCATTGGGCGCCGATCTGAACGGTGGGATATGTCCGGTTGTCACGGATATCGGCCAGGGTATTGCCACAGGTAAACATGGGAGTGGGTGTGACGATGATGGTCTGCGATTTACTGTCGCTGCACAGCGATGCATTGGTATAGGAATAGGTGATCGATTTGGTCCCGGTGCCCGCTAACAGCGGACTGAACATACTGGTTGTTGAGTTTACCCCGGGACCGGAATAGGTACCGCCCAACGGAAGCCCCCCCTTCAACTTAAAGGGTTGGGCATTGATGGTCGTGACCGCATCAAAACAGTTCAAAAAAGTGACGGTTGGCGCCGGCAAACCGGTCATGATGATCATTCCTGAAACCGCAGGGTTCCCGGTAACGCAAGTCAGGTCGGAGGTCAGGATGCATTGCACCTGATCATTATCCACAGGATTATATGTAAAAACTGCATTGTTTCCATTGCTTGCATTGCTTGCATTGACCTTCCATTGATATAAAGGAGTTGACCCGCCATTGACCGCGGTGGCCGTGAAGGTAACGGCTGATCCGGAACAGAAGGGATTTGCTGATGCAGCAATAATGATCCCTGCCGGAAGATTCGCATGCACAACCATCGTAACCGGGTTGGAAAGGGCCGGGTTGCCTGAAATGCAAAGTTCCGATGAACTGACCTCACAGGTAATGACATCCCCATTCACCGGAGTATAAGTAAACCATGTATTGTTTCCGTTGCTTGCATTGTTTGCATTCACTTTCCATTGATATGCCGGGGATGATCCCACGTTTACGGGATTTGCCGTAAATATTACATTGGTTCCGGCACAAACCGGGTTGGCGCCGGGTGAAATTGTAACGCTTACGGGTAAAACCTGATTTACAACCATTGTAACCGCATTGGAAGTTGCGGGATTATTTAGTGTGCAAGTGAGATTGGAGAACAGTGAACATTGTACAATATCATTGTCGGCAGGGAGGTAATTATATGTTGATTGGTTTGTGCCCGCGTTTATTCCATTAACCTGCCATTGATATATGGGGTTTGATCCTGCATTCACCGGAATTGCGGTAAAAGTTACAGATGCACCTGCACAAATATTATTTTCCGATGCTGAGACTGTCACACTGACCGGATTCTGTGACGCAACATTGACATTGAAAATTGCGGGGTCAATGGCAACACAACCGTTTGTATCAGTATATTGGATGGTTATCCATTGCGGTCCGGGCACTGACCAGGAAACGCCGGCAAAGTCATCGGTTAAAGTTCCGCCGGTCAATATTGAACCTCCCACAGATACATCCCATAAATACAGCATATTGCCAGGGTCGGTCTGATATATAACCATGTTGTCCTGACAGATCTCATTATCACCTGAAATAACCGGTATGGGAGATGGGTTAACATTTAGCCATTTTGAATTCGGTGAACCCGGCCCACAAGTATTTTCTCCTCTTACGACAATAAAACCGGGAATCGTCCCCGTGCCGAAGATAACCGTTACTGAATTGGTATTTTGTCCGATTACGATTGTTGCGCCAGCGGGAAATTCCCACAGGTAATTTTGAGCAAAGGGTATCGCTGGAACCGAAAACACGACGGGCACTCCGGAGCACACCGTGTCGGGACCGGAAATCATCCCGGCACTGTCAGGATTATAGCAGTCTGCGAATTTAACGATCATGCCATCAGAACTTCCGCCAAGCGTTGTCTGAAATGCTCCTGCCGAAGCGATTCTGTTCAGATCACTCGTTCCCCCACAAGCATATATGGTATCGCCATCATATGTTAATCCCCGAATCAATGTCGTAATCGTATCTCCATAATAGGTACCCCATTGACGCTCTCCCTGTGGATTGAATTTGACCAGAAATGCAATTACGCTGTAAATTCCATTGGCAGGAAGTGCAGGCTGATAGCTATTGGGTGTCGAAATATTATCAGAAGAATGTGTATCTGACGCAATAAATACATTCAGGCTGTCATCAACCATGACATCACTGTCATTCCCCTCTCCATAAGTACCACCATAATAGGTGGCCCAGCTCCTTTGACCTGCATAATTAAACTTAACAAGGAACAGGTTTGCATGGTCCGGTAATCCGACCCATCCCGGTTGAAAACTTCCCGGGGTCGAAATGTTATCCTGGGAAGTTGTACTTCCGCATATATAAACATTCTCATCTGCCGAAATCGCAATTGATTGCATATGGTCCAATGAAGCCCCTCCATAGTAGGTTCCCCATTGTCGAACACCGTCACTGCTGAACCTGACGAGGTAACCGTCTGATATTGTATAGATACAAGGCGGATTTCCCAGCAATGGCTGATGCGAACCCGGTGTCGAAATATTATCGGGTGATGTTGTTTCGCCCGTTAAAAATACAACTCCTGATTGATCTCCAATGACCGATAAGGCCTTGTCCCTGCAACTTCCCCCATAATAGGTTCCCCAGATGCGATTCCCATCGGTTGAGAATTTTACAAGAAAGCTGTCTTCTCCTCCTCCTGACGTTGGTTGATGAGCGCCGGGAGTGGCAATATTGTCGGGAGAATAAGCAATGCCACATAAATAAATATATCCGTTTTGATCGGCAAAAATGCCGGTTCCAAGTTCAGCAACAGATCCTCCATAATAGGATGACCAGATGCGCTGGCCGGTACTGTTAAATTTTCCGAAACAAGCATTATAAAATCCGGACAGATTAGTCTGATAGGCGCCAGGACTTGCGATATTGGTTGGAGAGTCTGTATTTCCCGCAAAAAATAAATTATTGTTTTCATCCAGCGAGATTGATGACAAATAATCATCTCCGGCTCCGCCAAAATAGGTCGCCCAGTTCCGTTCACCGGCGGTTGTAAAACTGGCGATCAAACCATCCTGGCCGCCTTTGAGGGTGGTTTGAAATGCTCCTGTAGTTGCAATGTTATCAGCAGATGAAGTTTCTCCGCATAAATAGATATTGCGATCCATTCCAAACTTTATATCCATAAATCCATCGAAGTCAGATCCTCCGTAATAGGTTCCCCACATGCGGGTCGGATAGGGGTCGATCACCAAAGTTGAATGTTCCGGTAAAGCCTGATCAACCGCAAACCCATAGATATCCTCCCCGGTTTTTACGAATCTGACATTAACATCTACCTTCGATTGGCCTGACTGACAGAAGCTTTGAGGGATCTCTTCTTCTATTGTGCCTATTGTGTTTATTATTTTCAACGACCCCGAAGAAGTGATCACAATTTCAGGATCTGTAATTTTCATCCGGATCGAAGACAGTTTTCCCTCCGGATGAACCACGAAATTGTACTTTACCCCCGATTCCGGAGCGGTGAAAAATTCCAGGTCAATACCGGGATAGATATTTTTGTAAGTGACCGTTTGATATGAATGAACAAACGTAACTCCTTCAACAGGCGTTCCGGTGGTGTAATAATTCCGGAAGTCTTCCGATGGCCCGGATGTGATAATTTCGCACTGAGGGTTGGAACCGATTAGGTCGAAGTCGATGCGGTGGAACTTGTAATTGGTCAGGGTTGAATCTGGTTCTGTTTTCGTGACACGTGACGCGTGACGCGTGACACATGCCGCGGAACGCGAAACTTCAATATTCGATATTCGTTGTTCAATATTCGATATTCCATAGAGATCGTAACTAAATCCTCCCCTCCGCAACTGCACATTCATCCCGGGGGTATTCAACAGATACAAAACCGCGGGATTGGGTTTGTTATTCTGATCAATGACCTGGCCTTTGTTTTCGATAAAACCCCGCTTCGAATTGCCGGTAAATGGCTTGACGGAAGCCTGGCAGGTACAGCAAATAATCAGCAGGAACAGGATGATCCGGAATCTGTACATGCTTGTGGGATATTGACATTGTAAAGATACCAAATAATAAGGAAAAGTTGTCTGCATGCCAGTAATTGGGTTGATTTTAATCTGCAGATGGCTATCTTTGTGCTGAAATAATAAATCCTTGCCATATGATACGGTTAATGCTGCTTATTCTTATCCCGCTTATCAGTTTCTCTGCCAATGCACAAATGCAAGCCGGAGTTGAACAAGAAATTGCCCTGATCAAAAACACCATCCAGACCGCTTATGTCGAAGGCCTCCAGAATGAAGGTGACACGATCAAGATCAACAGCGGTTTTCATCCCGGATTTGAACTCCTCATCCCCTCGAATGATGGTAAACTGGAAAAATACAGTCTGACGGCATGGAAAGCTAAAGTTAAGGCCAGCCTTGCCTCAGGGAAATTGCCCAGAAAAGATGAGGAAAAAATTTCGGTCAAATTTCTGTTCGTTGATGTCACAGGTGATGCCGCCGTGGCCAAATTCGAATTTTATGTGGGACAAAAACTTGCCTATATGGATTATCAGTTTCTGTACAAGTTCTGGGATGGCTGGAAAATTGTCAGCAAGATTTTTCATAAATACTGACTTTCATCAATACCGCACCAAATGATAAATCAAACGATCAATCACAGGAAAACAAACAAATGACATACGAAATAATCATCTCACTCATAACCCTAGTCGGCCTGGAAATTGTATTAGGCATTGACAACATAATATTCATATCGATCCTGGCAAGCAAACTGCCAGAGCGCCAGCAGAAAAAGGCGCGCAGGTATGGCCTTTTATTAGCGATGTTGCTGAGGCTGGTATTGTTGTCGGTCGTAACCCTCATCATGCAGTTAAAAGATGATCTCTTCTCCGTTTTCGGACAAGGCATTTCCGGGAAAGACATTGTACTCATCCTTGGAGGACTTTTTTTAATGTATAAAAGCACGGTGGAGATCTATCATAAAATGGAAGGGGTGGACGGAGATCAGACCAGCAAACTCAAGGGAACCGGGTTTCTGCAGGTGATGGTCCAGATCCTGATCATGGATATGGTATTTTCAATCGATTCCATCATCACCGCTGTCGGGATGGTGAAGGTTCTCTGGGTCATGTATGCAGCCATAATTATATCCGTCGGGGTCATGTTGCTGGCGGCGGAACCGATCAGCAGATTTGTGAACAACCATCCTGCATTTAAAATGCTCGCCCTCTCTTTCCTGCTGCTCATCGGATTTGCCCTTGTTACCGAGGGGTTTGGACTTGACATTCCAAAAGGGTACATCTACTTTGCAATGACTTTTTCATTCCTTGTCGACATCCTTCAGATGCGTATGAATAAGGGCCGCACAACCCCGGTTCCCACAAGAGAACATTATAAAATTAAAAAATAGAATAAAATATAGAGGTGTGAAAAAAATTAAATTTTTTCAGGTTGATGCCTTTACCGACCATTTATTTGGCGGGAATCCTGCCGCCGTTTGCCTTCTGGACCAATGGTTAGATGACAGGCTCATGCAGGCGATCGCCATGGAGAACAACCTCTCCGAAACAGCCTTTGTGGTTAAACAGGGGGATAGATTTGCGATCAGGTGGTTTACACCAACCGTCGAAGTGGATCTGTGCGGACATGCCACGCTGGCATCGGCCTTTGTGATTTTCAACCACAGTGATTTTCAGGGCGGTGAAATCATTTTTCACTCGCTGAGGAGTGGGGAACTGAAGGTTCGGCAAGACCTGGGGAAATTATTTCTGGATTTCCCGGCGGATGAAATACACGGTTGCGATATGATTCCTGAAATCATAAAAGGTACGGGTTCAACACCGCTGGAAGTGTACAGGGGTAAATCTGACTACATGGCTGTTTTTGGTTCAGAGGAGGAGGTGCTTGGCATCCTGCCTGATTTTGATACCATTGAAAAAATTGATGCCAGGGGGTTGATCGTGACTGCACACGGCAATACCGTTGATTTCGTCTCCAGGTTCTTCGGGCCTCAATCAGGCGTTGACGAGGACCCGGTAACGGGATCGGCGCATACAACCCTGATCCCTTATTGGTCGGGGAGGCTTGGGAAGACCATCCTGCATGCAAAACAACTTTCAAAGCGAGTTGGAAATCTTGATTGTCAGTTCCTTCCTCCCAGGGTGATCATAGGTGGCGAAGCACAATTATTTGCATCAGGAGAGATTATTTTAACATAAATCTTAATTTTTTATATTTTTACAGTAGCCAGGCACCGGCATAAACCTGGGGTAAATGTTACGCTAAACTTTACGGAATTAGTTACAATATATTTACTATGAGTTAGTTATAAACTTAACCATGGAAACTTATGTGCCGTACAAAATTATTATTCATTATCTGCCTGGCATTAATATGCTCCCTCGGCTGCAAAAAAAACGATAAGGAAAAGCCCGACTACTCGTGCAATTGTGGTCAATATGGCGAAAATCTTGCTACTTTCCTGCTTGACCGCCCATTGTCGTTGATGCCATTTTATGATGCAAACAAGAAATGGGGATTTATGGATGGTTCAGGGGAGGTAATCATTGCACCACAATACCACATGGCCTACCGGTTCTCAAACAACCGGGCACTGATCGTGGACAATTCAACGGGCAAGGAGTTTGTGGGATTCCTGAACGAAGAAGGAGGGATGGCCATACAGCCCAAGTACAGGTTTATCGCCTCATTTTTCCCGAAGGAGGGCCTTTTACCGGTTGGTAATCTGCAAACCTGGAAGATCGGGTTTCTTGACCGTGACGGAAATCTGCCAATTCCATATCAGTACAATTTGGTTCGTGAATTTCATGAAGGGATGGCTACAGTTTCAAACGGTATGTTGCAAGGCGCCATTGATACCCAGGGAAATCTGAAGATACCGATGGAATATATTAGCATCGGATTTTTTACCGAAGGTCTGGCATTTGTGATTACACCCCTAGGCAAGCACGGTTACATCAATAAAGATAATCAGTTTGTCATTGAGGGAGACTATACAGAAGGTGGTTGGTTTGTTGCCGGACTCGCCTGGGTCAATGATCCGATCAGCCACAAGTATGGTTTTATCAGGAAGGACGGGAGTTTCCTGGTTAATCCTGTATATCAGGCAGTTGGTACTTTTTGGGAAGGCTTTGCCGCTGTGAAGAGTAACAGCGCCTGGGGATTTATCAACAACTCCGGCGCAATGGCAATTGCCTGCCAGTTTGAGGATGTTGCAGGCGGATTCTCTGAAGGACTTGCCCCAGTGAAGAAAAATGGTAAATGGGGATATATAAACTTTTCCGGGTCTTATATCATCAATCCTGAATTTGATGATGCTGATGTTTTTGTATGCGGGATTGCAATGGTCGATTATATTGATGGAACTTACGGCTTTATAAACCGTGAAGGCAAGTCGGTGTGGAGATCTGCATACAATGCCTGGAAATCAGAAAACTTTGAGGCAGATAAATTGTCATGCCATGAAGACCGTGGGGGCCACTGAAGCAGCGCCTGATATGCATCAGTAACGTTCCGGCTTGTTCAAGATCGACCGCCAGAAGACATATCTTTTCAATCCGTTTTTCAAATTCCATAACCTCTTAATTTTCTTCGTGCAACTTCGTGCGACCTTCTTTTAACTTCGTGTAACAAAACACAACGCTATTGTGCAACAATCACACCCGCCACAACCAAGATCGGTACCAGACGAAGGACTTCAGGCAGTCATTCCCTTCTCATCCCCGTCTTTTCCCGGTTTTATCTCCACTATTCAGTCATTCACCGAATTTTGTTTTCCCAGGTCACTACCCCGTTATATTTTTGCTTCGTCTTGTTAAAACAATAACAGCATAGGTGCAAAATTGCATTTTCAATCAAATTCATCACTAATTTAAAACTCAAGCCATGAAAAAAATCACATTCGCGATCATGTTCGCACTATTATCAACCACCCTTTTTGCCCAGGCTCAAAATAGCGGCACATCGCAAGTTGAAGAAATGAAGACCCTTTTTGGTAAAGGAAACAAAGTAAAGATAGGCTGGTTTATCGGCACAAACGGCGGATATACCCGTTTTAATTCCCGCGACATTGCCCTAATGGGGTTGAGCGCAGGCTTGATCATCAACCACAATTTCACCATCGGCCTTACCGGGTACGGCATTACCAATTCTGATTATCTTACGTACAGACAATTTATCGACACGACTGATGTAAGGCTTGAAGGCGGTTATTGCGGATTGCTGGTTGAGTACACCCTGTTTCCAAAATCAGTCGTCCACGTCACCTTCCCGGTGTTGATCGGAGGCGGAAATCTCTCCTACAACAGTATCTACGACAAAAGGAATAAGGACGGGGATGATTGGAATTGGGATAATAAAGCGATAGACAAGGATTATTTTTTCGTGATCGAACCTGGCGTAAAAGCCGAAGTTAACATTTTTAAATTCATGAGACTCGGCGCTGGCGTGAGCTACCGCTATACACCGGATTTGAATTTGATCCACACCAGTGCATCATTTATTAATAATTTCACAGCCAGCGCCTCTCTCAAATTCGGGAAGTTCTAAGAATCAGAAATCCGAAATCTGAAATCTGAAATCCAATTTTATGAAACCCAATCATTTGTTAATAGGTTTGTTGTTTTCATTTTCAGCATGGGGACCCGGGGCAACATGGCAGGTTGCGCCCGATCCTGATGACCACCTTCTCGATGATCTTCGGCATGATGCCCATTGCCCTGGCTTCGGGCGCCGGGTCGGAGTGGAAGAACGGTATGGCGTGGGCGCTCATCGGAGGTTTGACCAGTTCTCTCTTCCTCACGCTGATCGTGGTGCCGGTAGTGTATTACATCGTGGATAAGTTGAAGGAGAAGGTCACCAAAAAGAAAAATATTTACCCATTATCCGTGACGAATTGATAATTACGTCTTGAGTCTGTTTCAGGCTCCCTTCATTTTGAACACCGTCGCATAAAGTTTCATCTGTTTGATCATCGAAGACAACCCGTTGCTGCGGGTCGGCGACAGGTGCTCCTGCAGCCCGATACGGTCGATGAACTCCATTCTGGCCTGCATGATCTCTTCGGGTGTTTGGTCGGAAAGCACCCTGATCAGCAGGTTCACGATGCCTTTGGTGATGATGGCATCGCTGTCGGCAGTAAAAACCACTTTTCCGTCGTTTAATGCGGCATGAAGCCAAACCTTCGATTGGCATCCGGTGATAAGGTATTGGTCGGTTTTATACTGTTCATCAATGACCGGAAGTGTTCTTCCAAGTTCTATCAGGTAATTGTACTTGTCCATCCAGTCGTCGAACATGGCGAACTCACTGATGATTTGGGTTTCGGTTTCGGGGAGGGTCATATGTGGTGGTTTTGGGATGGCAAAGGTAGGGAAAAAGGGTGGACAAGGGGACAAGGGGACAAGGGGACGGGGGGACGGGGGGACGGGGGGACGAGGGGACGAGGGGACGAGGGGACGGGTTTAACTTTTTTGCAAATCAATCCTTTTTTGAATAGCTTTGATCAGATTACTGATTTGTAGCGTAATAATTTTAATTTGTTCAAGTATTTTTTTCGTATTATCCTGTGAAAGATATCCAATTTGAGCAGCAATGATTACAAGTGTTTCCAATTCTGATAAACTGCCAAAGGAAATTCGCAGGAATCGTATATAATCCCTTGAAGATCCCCTTGCTACTCCTTCTGAAATATTAGCCGCTATTGACACGCCTGCCCGCCGTATTTGAGAAGTCAGACCAAAAATCTCACTTTTCGGAAAGTCCGAAGTTTTCTGGTAAATTTCAATTACAAGTGCAACAGTGCCTTTGTAAACATCAAGGTCTCTATGCGTTTTCATGGACAATTGAGTTAATTGGAATATAGTGCAGTTTGTAAAAACATTCGTTCACCTGCTTTATGTTTAATAGGAGAATCGGTGAAAAGTGAGCAGGAAAATGAAAAAAGTTATAAACAAATTACATGATAATCCCCCCGGCCCCCCGGCCCCTTGTCCCCTTGTCCCCTTGTCCCCTTGTCCCCTTGTCCCCTTGTCCCCTTGTCCCCTTGTCCCCTTGTCCCCTTTTTTAAACCAAATGTTAATAATTCATAAATTATAGTACCATGCATTACCAAGTACTAAATTTTCCATTATATTTGCCGCATGAACCCGGAAAATCAAAATGCCCAGATGCGAAAAGGAGTCCTTGAACTCTGTATCCTGGCGATCATTGCAGCGCAGGACGCTTATGCCTCCGACATCATCACGAAGTTAAAGGAGGCCAGACTCATTGTTGTTGAAGGAACATTGTACCCTTTACTGACAAGGTTGAAAAACGATGGCCTCACCGTGTACCGCTGGGAGGAGTCGAAATCGGGGCCTCCGAGAAAGTACCACCAGATCACTGAACCGGGAAAGAGGGCTTTGGCAGAACTTAAGTCCGACTGGCAGAACCTGATCACATCGGTCGAAAAAATAATCGGAGAAAAACAATAACCAAAGGCATCAACTGCATCAAAACAATATACGGTCATGAAAAAAACACTGACGATTAACCTGGGAGGCATTGTATTTCACATTGACGAAGACGCCTACCTTTCTCTGAACCAGTATCTTGAAAATCTGAAGAAATATTTCAGCAACCAGGAAGGAGCCCAGGATATACTGAATGATATTGAATCGCGGATCGCCGAAATACTGACGGATAAACAGTCGGAAACCAGGCAGGTGATCACCCTGGAGGATGTAACAGCAGTTATCAGCATCATGGGACAGCCCATCGACATAGACCAGGAGGAAAATCCCGGGACGCATCAGGATTCGTTCGGTGAAAGGGGCGAGAAGCGGTTTTTCAGGAATCCCGATGAGAAGGTCATTGCAGGCGTATGTTCAGGCATCGCCGCCTATTTTCACCTTGACCCGGTGTGGGTGAGGCTTATATTTCTAGTCTTTGTCGCTGCCGGCGGGTCCGGCATCCTGATGTACATCGTATTATGGGTTGTCATTCCTGAAGCGAAAAGAACCACCGACAGGCTGGAAATGCGCGGTAAAAAGATCAACATTTCCAACATCGAGAGATCGGTACGGGAAGAAGTTTCCGAACTCGGCAGCAGGATAGGTAATCTAACCAGCGCTTCCGCCGCATCGATCAAACGTGCCGGGAAAGGGTCGGGTTCCATTTTCGAAGCGATTGGTAAAGGGATTGTCGAGATTCTGACTTTTATCGGAAAAGGCCTGGTCATCCTGTCCGGCATCATCCTCATCCTTGTCGGCTTGTCACTGCTTCTCCTCCTGCTCGTGTATAACCTCGGATGGTCCGGCGGCATTTATGCCGACAATGATATGACCATACTCCCGTTTCCGGATCTCGCCAACATCCTGGTGGGGTGCAATATTCCCGTGGTATATCTGCAGGTCATTTTGCTGATGGTCCTCGGGATCCCTGTCTTTATGCTCTTCTACAACGGGCTGAGGATGGTTTTTCGCTTCGACCGGATCAGGCACCTCGGGCTCACCATGTTTAACATCTGGGTGGTAGGTCTGTTCTTTCTGGCCTGGTCGGGATTAAGAATATACAACCTTTATAAATTCGATGAAGAGAAACAATTTGAGATCGCGATGGAAAGCACTGCGGCCGACACCCTGTTCGTGTCAATGTTCCCGGATGATCCAGGCATGAAGTACCTGCGCGGCGAACAATACAGCCTTATGGGCGAATGGAAGACGGTGATTACCGAAGAGAAAGAATTATATGTCGTGCCCAGGATCCGGATCGAACAGGCGCATGACAGCCTTTTTTCTATTTCCCAGGTCACAGGGGCCAGGGGAAAATCAATAGTTGAGGCACATCAGCGCCTCAGCGGAATCCGTTTCCAGTCAGCAACTTCAGGGTCGGCGCTGAGGATCAGTCCTTTCGTCAGACTTCCCGGGGAGGTATGCTGGCGCGGACAGAACGTCAACCTTATCATCCGTGTGCCAAAAGGGAAATTCGTCCATTTCGATCATGATTTTCAATACCTGAGACCATTCCGGTATTATTCGATAAATTCCCCAACCGGAGTAACATTTCAGATGACCGAACATGGCGTGGACATCAATCCAGATCACCCCTGACCTTAAAAAATCTCACAACAACATTTCCTTCACTTTGTTTATGGCGGAAACCAGTTGGTCTATCTCCTCCGTGGTATTGTAAAATGCAAACGATGCGCGCACGGTACCAGGGATCTTCAGGAAATCCATCAACGGCATGGCGCAATGATGGCCGGTACGAACGGCAATCCCCAATTTATCGATGATCATCCCGGCATCATAAGGATGGGTGCCTCCGATAAGGAAAGAGATCACGCTGGCTTTGTGATGCGAGGTTCCATAAAATTTTATTCCGCCGATCGCCGACATTTTTTCAGTGGCATATTTCAACAGATCATCCTCATATGAAGAAATGTTGTCCATCCCGAGATCCTGCAGGTAGGCTACCGCAGCCCTGAGGCCTGCAACCCCTTCGACATTCGGCGTGCCCGCCTCAAATTTGAAAGGCAGTTCGTTAAAGGTTGAACGGCCGGTAAATACTTCCTTGATCATTTCACCGCCAAGCTGATATGGAGGCAATTCTTCAAGGTACCTCTCCTTGCCATACATCACGCCGGTACCCATCGGGGCGTACATTTTATGACCTGAGAAACAATAGAAATCGCAATCAAGGTCCTGCACATCAACAGGTAAATGCGAGACCCCCTGCGCCCCGTCCAGCAATACGGGAACGTCATGCTGATGCGCAATGGCAACGATCTCCTTTACCGGGTTGATGGTTCCGAGCACATTCGAAATGTGGGTCAGGGCGATCAGCCGTGTCTTTTTATTCAGCAACTTTTTCAGCTCGTCCAGGTCAATTTCTCCTTTTTCATTGATCCCAAGGATGCGCAGGGAGGCTCCGCGTTCGAGGCACATTTGCTGCCATGGAACGAAATTGGAGTGGTGTTCCATGATGCTGGTGATCACCTCATCGCCAGGTTTTATGTACCTTTTTCCAAAGGATGAAGCTACCAGGTTCAGAGATTCTGTTGCACCTTTTGTGAAGATGATCTCGCAGGATTTTTTCGCATTGATGAAAGCCCTGATCTTCTCGCGGGTCTCTTCATAGGCTTCGGTAGCCTTAACGCTCAGGTAATGAACCCCCCGGTGAATGTTACAGTTGTCATGTTCATAATACCAGGTGATGGCCTCGATGACCTGGCGAGGTTTCTGGGTCGAAGCCGCATTGTCGAAATAGATCAGCGGGTGTTTATATATTTGTTGCTGCAGGATTGGAAAATCGGCTCTTACTTTTTCAATATTAAAACTCATATGTCCGGATTAAATCACAAAAGTACTAAAGTTAAGGATGATTGAAATTTATTGCGGGATTTTGACTAACCTGGATTATTCAGGTTAAGACTTTCCGTAATTTATGCCCTATTGTAATATCAACTCCTAGTTAACCTGTTGAAAAGTTTCTTACGGTCTCAAAGAAAAATATATGGGAATTTTGTAACTTTGTCTACAAACAAGAACAGTAATGGAAACACTGAAATTTATTGATCTCTTCTGTGGAATAGGGGGATTTAGAGTGGCGATGGAACAGGCTTGCATTGAGAACGAGATCATCCCTCAGTGTGTTTTCTCGTCCGACATTGATGATAGTTGTCAAGATTCATATGAAGCAAATTTCCGAGATCGGCCTTATGGCGATATTACCAAGGTAAACGAAAACGATATCCCAGATCACGACATTTTATTTGCCGGGTTTCCTTGCCAGCCGTTCAGTATAATTGGGAATAAACGTGGATTCAATGATATCAGAGGAACTTTGTTTTTTGATATTGCAAGAATATTAAAGACAAAAATGCCAAAAGCATTTGTTTTGGAGAATGTCAAGCAATTAGTGGGCCATGATAAGGGTCAAACTTTAAAGGTAATTATTCACACTTTAGAGGATTTAGGTTATTCAGTTCGTTACTCAGTTCTCAATGCTCTTGACTATGGCTTACCACAAAAAAGAGAGCGTGTTATTATTGTTGGTCATTGCGACCCGATCCTTTTTTCATTCCCATCTCCAATTAAACCATATAAATCGTTGGATGAAATATTGGAAAAAGACATAGATCAGAAGCATTTTGCATCTGAAATGATCAAGGAAAAACGAAAGAACAAACACAAATCAGCTTATAGAACATCCGTTTGGCACGAAAACAAGTCTGGAAATATCTGTTCGTATCCCTATTCTTGTGCTTTACGTGCAGGAGCATCATATAACTATTTGCTCGTTAATGGCGAAAGGCGCCTCACCCCAAGAGAGATGTTTCGGCTTCAAGGCTTTCCAGATGCTTATAAAATTGTCGTTAATGATTACCAAGCCAGAAAGCAAGCAGGGAATGCTGTTCCAGTTAATTTAGTTAAAGCAGTAATTCTGAAACTCCTGCCATATATTGCAACCTCGATGGATATTACATCGATTTTAAGAGATTATGAAGTCGGTTATAATAGGTCATAATGGATAAACGAACCCCTAAACTCAGAACCGTTTACAAGTCTATCCCTTCATTTCCATTGAATAAATTCCCAAAGGATTTTCCATTCACTGTTGGAGAACAACTAATATACATTTTAGCCACTAGGGGCGAAACCGACATAGAGGGCAAAGAATGGGAACAAATATTTGCAAATTCTATTGGAGCAGAATGGAAACCATCTAATGTTGGGCTAGACGATATCGTTTTAGGAAATACGGCTTGGGGCGCTAAATCGGTTAAACATAAAAACCCTGCAAAGCAAAAAACTGTAAGGTTAATTTCCGGGCGTAATGATTTGCAATATTCTTTTCAATACACGGCAAAGCCAGGAATCAATGCAGATGAAACAGGCGAGTTGGTTTTGAACATATACAATGAGCGTGTTTCAAAGATCCGAGAAACATTTAAGCATCTTCGAACTGTTGTACTTATCCGTTCATTTGATTTGACCGAGTCCATGATCTTTGAATTTGACACTATAAGATATGATCCTGAACTATATTACTGGAAATGGAACTCACGAAAGAATTTAATGGGGTTTGATAAAAAAGACAACAAGCACAAATTCACTTGGCAATCCGGGGGAACTCAATTTACAATTATTGAACAAGTTCCTGGTGAACAACTAATAATAACAGTTAGGAAACCCAGGTTAATTGAAAAACAGTATATCCTAAGCAAAATTGGTTTTGATAGTTCCTGGATATCTGTAATCAAAAAAAATGGCTGATACCTTTAACACCGAGCAGCGGAGTCAGATTATGCGTTCGGTTAAAAGTATTCGAAATAAATCTACTGAGCAAAAATTAATCTCATTTTTCAAAGAAAATAATATTAATGGCTGGCGAAGAAGTTTTAAACTCTTTGGCAAACCTGATATTGTATTTCCATCATTTCGAATTGCAATATTTACAGATGGTTGTTTTTGGCATGGCCATGATTGCCGAAACACAAAACCAAAGACAAATGAATCATATTGGAAAGCAAAAATTGAAAAAAATAAAACCCGAGATCAATCTGTCTCCAAGGTACTACAGGAAAAAGGATGGGAAGTTATTCGAATATGGGAATGTTCCTTAAAAGACACATCCAAACTCGTCTCAATTCAAAATAAACTACAACAGTGCATAACAAGTCGACAGTCGGGTAATTCGGGGATTACCCGCTACCTTACTTTCACCGAACCTGTTAACATAGATCAAATTGAAAAGTAATACCAGGTAAACCCACAATGTGGATGCCGGAAAAGCGTTGACCAATTGTTAAAAAATGTTAAATTTTGAGACATTTCAATTCAGTCTGGATATTTTACTAAATTTACACATTCATGCTAAGCAGCATATTTACTATCATCTGGACTCACGAAGTTAATTTCTTAAGAGTTGTAAATATGATAATTGATCTTTATAAGGGTTTTGCCCTCCGGAATTCGTCATCCCCAAAATATTTACCGAGTAAATTACTTTGTACTAACCAATTCCAAAACAAATTATTATGAGAAAAATGTTATCCTTTTTATATGTGCATTTCTGCTTATCAGCGTTCTTAGCATGGCGCAGACAGCGAAAAAGAGTCCCGGGTTAAATGAGGGAGGCCCTGCTGTTGAAATGAAGTCTTCGTCCGGGCAGTCAACCAATCCGGAGACTGATGTGATGGCCGCCTGGGCATTGCCGGGCATTGGTTCAACGTCGACCTTTACCCGCTGTCCTGGAAATACTTATAAGTACCAGAGAACGCAATACCTCATCAGGCCTGCTGAATTGGCCGCCAGCGGATTCCCATCCGGGTACACCATTGATGCGATCGGCTTTCTGGTTGCAAGTGCCGGTGGAACTACTCAGACAGGCAATTTTAAAGTTTACCTGAGGAATACCAATGATGTTACCTACTCACTTGGCTCCACCTGGACAACGGCCGGATTTACATTGGTCAGCGACATTGCCTCCTGGACTGTTCCTATTGCTGAGGGACCTTATGTGGTGGATTTTTCCGGAGGATCTCCATTTACCTATACCGGCGGCGGTGTATATGTGGCCTGGGAATTCTCAAATCCGGGTACTGCCGGAACAGGAGCCCTGGTTGCCAACTGTAATACAAACCTGACAAACGGATTGTATGGCCAAAGAAGTGCGGTTTCCCTGCCAACAACGTTGGCCGCTTCATCCTGGCGTCCGGCCACTCTCTTTGCCAACAATTCCCTGACGGATATTTTCAGTGTCACCAATATCTATGCTCAGGAAAAGTGCCCTGTTCCCGCCGGCGTCCCCACCAATCTTAGTGCAAGAGTGGTGAATGTATCCACTTCTGCGGAAACGTTCAACGTTACGATGACAATCACTGACCAGGGGACATCTTCGGTAAAATACACCAATACACAGACGGTTACTGCCCTTGCAGGCGGAGCGGCCGCGATAGTGAACTTTACGCCATGGTCGGCAAACATTCCGGAAAATTACGATATCACCGTCACCATTCCTGCCGGTCCGGGGGAAAATTTCATGACCAACAATACGATGGCAATACCGATGAATATTAACTTCTCCCTGTTTGGTTACTGTTATACACTTAATCCTTCAACCGGTTATGGATTTGGAACCGGAGCCGGTATTTTTGCCGGTAAATTTCATATGAACGGCAATGGAACAGTTACAGGGGCCAATCTCTTTGTTTACAACTATCCGACAAATTCCGGGAATTCCATCTATGCCGTTGTCCTGAACAGTGCCGGAACCATTGTTGCACAATCAGACCCCCTGGTGATTGCAGAGGATGACCTGGGTACCAACAAGAATTTCACGTTTCCAACGCCACCGGCTTTTACTGATGAGGGTTTTTTTATTGGGCTGGCCCAAGTAGCGGGTGGAGCGAGTTCATGGTATCCCATGGGTTGTATGAGTGAATCTCCCTACCGTGCAAATACCTTTTACACTGTTCCCATTACCGGTGGAACACCCTCCCTCCTTGGTACTGACTATAAGTTTATGATCGAAGCAGTTGTTGCCCCGACCATTCCAACCCTGACTGAATGGGCGCTGATTTTCTTAGGGGTGTTCCTGCTTGGTACTGGTGCGTTTTATATCATGCGGAAAAGGCAGACTTCCCTCGGGGTATAAACAAGAGATTTTCTTCACAAAATTCCCTTTCTCCTGATCCGATTGAGGAGGGAGCAAAAAAGCCCGGTACTGTTTTATACCGGGCTTTTTCATTCAGCAGGTAATTCGATCTTTACATTTACTGGTAGCAAAATACCTTTTATTAGCAATAATGATGTACCTTTGCAGACTTTTTCAGGAAGTCTTTCCTGATAATGTAACATATATATAATTAAATGATTACAGTCTCAAGCCTGGGCATCCAGTTTGGCAAACGCATCCTGTTCCAGGATGTCAGCATGGTGTTCACCCCCGGCAACTGCTATGGCATCATCGGAGCCAACGGCGCCGGAAAATCCACCTTCCTGAAAATGCTCTATGGTGAGATGGACAATACGAAAGGGTCGGTTACCTTTGGCCCTGGAGAACGTCTGTCGGTGCTGAAACAGAACCATGCCGAATTCGACGAATATCCGGTCCTTACCACCGTGCTGATGGGACACTCCCAACTGTGGGCGATCATGAACGAAAAGGATTTGCTCTATGCCAAAGCTGATTTTTCAGAAGCGGATGGCAACAGGGCATCAGAACTGGAGGAAAAATTTGCGGCCATCGACGGCTGGAATGCCGAAAGCAATGCCGCCAGTCTGTTAAGCGGACTGGGAATAAAAGAAGATCTGCATGATAAACTGATGCGTGAACTGAACGGCAGGGACAAGGTAAAGGTGCTGCTGGCACAGGCGCTCTTTGGAAAACCGGATAATCTTTTATTGGATGAGCCCACAAACGACCTCGACCTCGAAACGGTGAACTGGCTGGAGGGCTATCTTGCCAACTTTGACAATACCGTGCTGGTCGTTTCGCACGACCGTCACTTTCTCGATTGCATCTGCACACATATCGTTGATATTGACTTTGGACGCGTCCAGCAGTTGCCCGGAAATTACAGCTTCTGGTATGAATCAAGCCAGCTTGCATTGCGTCAGCAACTTACACAAAATAAAAAGGCCGAAGAGCGCAAAAAAGAGCTGCAGGAATTCATCGCACGTTTCAGCGCCAACGCGTCGAAGTCGAAACAGACAACCAGCCGTAAAAAGATGATCGAGAAACTCAACATTGAGGAGATCAGGCCTTCGACAAGAAAATATCCCGGGATCATCTTCACCCCCGACCGCGAACCGGGAAATACCATCCTGGAGGTTACTGATCTGAGTAAAACCGCAGATGGTACCTTGTTGTTCAAAAACCTCAGCTTCACGATGCAGAAGGAAGACAAGGTCATTTTCCTATCCAGGGATACGCGTGCCATGACCGCCCTCTTCGAGATCATCAAGGGACATGAAAAACCCGATACCGGAACTTATGTTTGGGGGCAGACCATCACGAAAGTTTACCTTCCGCTAGAGTATGAAAAACTCTTTCAGACGGAAAAAAACCTGATGGACTGGCTTGGCCAGTACTCAACCGATACCACCGAAAATTATCTCAGGGGATACCTTGGAAAGATGCTTTTCTCGGGAGAGGAAATTTTCAAAAAGGCCAATGTGCTTTCAGGAGGTGAAAAAGTGAGATGCATGATCGCACGGATGATGATCCGCAACGCCAACGTGATGATGCTCGATACACCGACCAACCACCTCGACCTTGAATCAATCCAGGCATTTAACAATACCCTGATGAAATTCAAGGGGAACATCCTGATGTCATCGCATGACCACGCCTTCATCCAGACAGTGTGCAACCGCATCATCGAAATATCCCCCAAGGGTATGATCGACAAGCGGATGGAATATGATGACTATGTTACGGATGAAAAAATCAGGGAACAACGCAACAGACTTTACTGAATGACGAGTGACAAGTGACACCCCGATAACCACAAACAAACCACCATGATTGCAGCCGATGGCCTTACCGTTGAATTCGGAGGAACCACACTTTTTAAGAATATCTCGTTTGTCATTAACGAAAAGGACCGCATCGCCCTCATGGGTAAAAACGGAGCGGGAAAATCGACCCTGCTCAAGATCCTGGCCGGTGAAAAACTGCCCACAGGCGGGCGGGTCTCCTCTCCCAAAGGCACCGTAATCGCATACCTTCCCCAGCATCTGCTTACGGTTGACAGCCGCTCCGTTTTTGAGGAGGCTTCCCAGGCCTTCGCCTCCGTTTTCAACATGAAAAACCGGATCGAAGAGCTTAACAATCAACTCTCTTCCCGCACCGATTATGAATCGGAAGAATACTATCAGATCATCGAAGAGGTATCGCTGCTTAGCGAGAAATTTTATTCGATTGCTGACATCAACTACGATGCAGAGATTGAAAAGATATTGTTGGGATTGGGTTTTGCGCGCACCGATTTTACCCGGCCCTCCGGCGAGTTCAGCGGAGGATGGCGCATGCGGCTCGAACTGGCCAAGATCCTTTTGCAAAAGCCCGACCTCATCCTGCTTGATGAGCCAACCAACCACCTCGACATTGAGTCGGTGCAGTGGCTGGAAGAGTTTCTCATCAACAGCGCCAAAGCCGTTATTGTGATCTCCCACGACAGGGCTTTTGTGGATAACATTACTACCCGTACCATCGAGGTGACCATGGGACGAATTTACGACTACAAGGTGAATTATTCGACGTACCAGCAACTCCGGCTTGAGCGGCGTCAGCAACAGCAGAAAAAGTTTGACGAGCAGCAAAAGATGATCGGCGAAACCCAGGAGTTCATCGAACGGTTCAAGGGTACCTACAGTAAAACCCTACAGGTGCAGTCGCGGGTGAAAATGCTGGAGAAACTCGATCTGGTCGAAATTGACGAGGAGGATACCTCAGCGCTCCGCCTGAGATTTCCCCCATCGCCGCGTTCAGGAAGTTATCCGCTGATCCTGAGCGGGTTGTCTAAGAGTTACAACGGTCACAATGTCTTTTCAGATGTTTCACTCAGCATCGAACGGGGTGAACGGGTGGCATTTGTCGGAAAAAACGGTGAAGGTAAGTCAACACTTGTACGAGCCATTATGGGCGAAAAGGGTTATGAAGGCTCTTTGACTGTTGGTCATAACATCATGATCGGATATTTTGCCCAAAACCAGGCCTCGATGCTGGACGAAGAAATTACGGTATTCCAAACCGTGGACGATTCGGCGAAGGGCGACATCCGCTCCAAGATCAGGGACATCCTTGGCGCGTTCATGTTTGGGGGCGATATCTCCTCCAGCAAGGTGAAGGTGTTATCCGGCGGTGAAAGAACCCGCCTGGCCATGATCAAACTGCTCCTCGAACCCGTGAACCTGCTGATTCTCGACGAACCCACCAATCACCTGGACCTGAAAACCAAGGATATCCTGAAAAGCGCCCTGCAGGATTACGACGGCACCATGATCCTGGTGTCGCACGACCGCGATTTCCTGGATGGATTGGTCAATAAGGTATTTGAATTCGGCAATAAGCGCGTTAAGGAACATCTTGGCGACATCCACAGTTTCCTTCAGAAGAAAAAACTGGAAACCTTGCGCGAACTGGAACGAACCGCAAAGATATAACCCGGCTCATGCTTATTGCATTTTACCCTTTGCATTTTGAACTCCACATTTACCCAATCCTCACCGAAGTCATCGAAACAGACCCCATCACCGTTTTATCATTGAAAAAGGTCACAGCTTCGTCCTCTTTTTTCAAAGCAAGAACATAAAGCAATGGCAGATAATGTTCAGGTGTTGGTATCGCCATATCTGCGGCAGCCCCCAATTTTCGATAGTTGATGAGTTGCCTGTGTTCATTCTTGACAATCAGCTTTTTAAACAGATCGTTTGCTTCAAGAGCCCAGTCAAATCCATTACCCTGCATGCTCCAATTGATGGTGCGCAGGTTATGGATTATGTTTCCGCTACCGACAATCAATACGCCCTTGTTGCGCAGCGGGGCAAGATCCTTAGCCAGGTCATACTGTGACTGCGCGGATTGGTTATAGTCCAGGCTCATCTGCACCACCGGTACTGTTGCATCCGGATACATCTGCCTGATCACGCTCCAGGCACCGTGATCCAGTCCCCATCGGTCATCAAGGCCCACCTCTGTGCCGGAAACCATGTTTTGAATCTCTTTAGCCAGTTCAGGACTACCCGGCGCCGGGTACTGAACATTAAAAAGCCTTTGCGGAAAGCCGCCGAAATCATGAATAGTCTTTGGTTGTGCCATGGAGGTTACCAAAGATCCGTCGGTTTCCCAGTGTGCAGAAATGCAGATGATCGCATCCGGCTTCTCAATATTTTCCGCCAAAGTCCTCCAATAGCTGGTAAATTCATTGGTATCGAGTGCATTCATTGGGCTGCCATGGCCGATGAATAGCAATGGCATTCTCATGTTATTGAACTACAACCAGTTTCAACTTCAAGACGAATTCGTCATAGATCACTTTGTCGCCAAGGTCACTGAAAAAACTCCCGGAACCATATTTGATGTTATAAAGTGAGCGGTCCACAACGATGTTGTTCGCATTAAAGACAAACGAATTGCCATCTTTAATGATAACCGCCTTGAATGTCAGTGGTTTGGTGATATTTTTAATGGTCAGGTTGCCACTGACCTCTGCCACGGATTTGGTGACATCAACCAGCTTTGTGAGGGTAAATACTGCTTCACCGAAATTAGCTACATCAAAAAAGTCGGGCGATTTGAGATGTCCAACCAGTTTCCCGTTGTATTCGGCATCGGTCAGATCGGTGCAGACAATGGTCATCATGTCAATCGTAAATGAACCTGATGTGATATTATTCCGGTCAATTGATAATGAACCCGATTTAATACCGATAGTTCCTTCATGGAATCCGGTGATCTTTTCGGCTTTCCAGTTCAATATTGAATTTGAGGCATCAACCTTGTAGGTTTGTGCCATGGCAGCGGCAAAGGCAAACTGCGCCAATATAAATAATGTGATGATTTTTGTTTTCATAAAAAGTGTTTATAATGTTTGATTCAAGCCACAAAGGTATGCTGACAAAGTAATTCTGGCGTTATACTTTCAGGAAGAATGGTGGTACTATCAGGAAATAATCCCATGAATTTGTGTTCGGAAGGAGGTTGGCGTGGTTCCGGTTTTTTTCCGGAACACCCTTGAAAAATAAGAATTTTCATTGTATCCCAACTCGAAACCGATCTCGGAGACAGTCTTGCCTGAGTTTAGCAGCAATTGCCTCGCTTCGATCAGTTTCCGGGTTTCGATTATTTCGGTGATGGTTTTACCGAAAACAGTTTGACTGACAAGATTCAGGTTACGGGCCGACATATTCAGCTTGTCAGCATAAAACTCAACGCCAACGGGACGCTTATAGTTATACTCGAGAATCTTCAGGAACGAGTTAAAGGTAGTCACCTGTGAATTACCTGCGCTTTTATTGCTGAGAAAATCTTTTTTAGTAGCGGATTCCAATTTGGTAAGGACTGCGCTTAACAAGTGTTTGATGATATTATAATCGATGGGCGGTTGCTCATATTCACGAAGCATTATTTCGCACAGGTCATACATCGTGGTGCTGCAAAAATCGACATCAAGTTTGCAGTTGATAACATCCATGAATCCGGAATAGAAATTAAAACTGCTCTCCGGTATGAAATCACTGGTGTAACGGATTACCCAACCCTGTGTATGTTCATCCGGGATGAAACTGTGTACCTTACCCTGTGCCACATACAATATAACGGGTGGGTCAAGGGTTTCAGCGGCGAAGTCAACCAGATGTGTCGGATTTCCATGGGTGATGATGATCAGTTCTTCATGGTCATGCCTGTGCGGCTCCGCCGGATTTATCCAGATCGATTCAACCACATGAGGTGTAACTTTCTTTATAACAAACGGAACATTCATATTTTTCGCCGTTCCTTTTTCTCCGATTGCTGGCGCTTTTCCTCAAGCCGCTCTTCCTTTGAGGCTCTGGATGGCTTCGTCGGCTTGCGTTTCTTGCGGAATGTCAGTGCACGGGTGAGCAAGATATAGAATTTTTCGGTAACTTTCTCTTTATTTTGCAGTTGTGACCTTTCCGACTGTGAAACAAGCACAAGTTCACCTGCCCCGTTGATGCGAGAGGAAAGTTTTTCAGCAACCATCTCTTTTTCAGCTTCGGTAAGCAATGCTGATGACGCAACATGAAACCTTAGTTCCATCTTGGTGCTCACCTTGTTCACATGCTGCCCGCCCGGGCCGCTGCTCCGCGACGCGCTGAAACGCATTTCTGCTGTGAAGTTCCTTTCTCGCAGGTTGGTCATCATCAGACAAAAATAATAATTCCCGCAGATTTGCGCAGAGTTTTGCTTAGAGTTACCCGGAATTCTGTGCAGGTTTAATCACCATTGTTTTGTACTTTTGTAGAAACGACATCCATGAAAAACCGATATTTCTCTCTCCTTGCGGGAATGTTATTTTTGCTGTCAGGCCCAATCTTTTCGCAGGAAAAACAGACCGAGATCATCATCCTCCACACCAACGACATGCATTCCAAGATCGACAACATGGCGAAGCTTGCTTACCTTGCCGACAGTCTCAGGAAATTTCATCCGTTTGTATTCCTGGTTTCGGCAGGGGACAACTTTACCGGCAATCCGGTGGTCGATATGGTCCCGGATAAAGGCTACCCGATGATCGACCTGATGAACCAATGCGGCTTCGTTGTGAGCGCCCTCGGAAATCATGAGTTTGACATGGGACAAACGCGTCTGAAAAAGCGCCTCCAACAGGCAAATTTTCCATTCATTTGTTGCAATATGGATGGTGCAAAGGCTGAAGTCGGACAACTTCAACCCTATATGATCCTTCATGCCGGAGATGATATCACCATTGCCATGCTGGGGATCATCCAGTTGGACGACAACGGATTGCCAAGCGCACATCCCTCGAATATGAAGGAGGTGAAATTTGTCAACGGCCTCTCAAAAGCCCGGGAATTCGCCTGGCTTAAAAAACAGTACGGAATATTGATCGCCCTTACCCATCTTGGCATTGACGACGACATTCGCCTGGCCGATTCTGTGCCGGAGTTGGACATGATCATTGGCGGCCATTCGCACACCTTGCTGAACCCGCCCACGATGGCCAACAATGTGATGATCGTTCAGGCGGGATCACATTTGAAACATGTCGGAAAAACCACGCTGATGGTGGAGGATGGTAAGGTCGAAAACCGAAAAGATGAAGTGATATCGTTCTTATCGCTGAAATCAGAAGACGATTCGGTTAAATCCCTGATCAATAAATACAACAACAACCAGGAGTTCAATAAAATAGTCGGAACCCTTGAAACTGCATTGGAAGGGGAGGATGAACTTGGCAGCCTGATGACCGATGCCATTACAAACCAGTTGCAGGTCAATTTCGCGTTTCAGAACAAAGGCGGTATCCGGCTGCTGTCATTATCCAAAGGACCGGTCACCCTGAAGGATATCTACAAACTTGACCCGTTTAACAACCAGATCGTCCTGTTTTCAATGACAACCAAAGAAATTGAATCTCTGATATGCTACGGATACAAGCACGAAAAGGGGATCGACCTGCAGGTTTCCGGCATGACGTACCGGATATCCGATGATGGCATGGGCAAATGCGTGAAAGTGGAAATGTTCGATCGGTCAGGCAAACCACTTGACCCTTCTGTTGAGTACTCGGTAGCTATGAACGACTACATGGCCAACACTTATATATTTGACCACAAAGACCCGGGAACACCAACAACCCTCACTACCTCCGAAACCCTGGTCAGATACCTCAACACCCAGGAAACAGTGAACTACAGCGGCATAAAAAGAGTCAGCGTCGTCAAATAACCCCCATCCCGCCTGATATATCCAGCCAGCAGTCAGAAGTCCGCAGTCAGTAGTCACTTGTCACCTGTCACTTGTCACTTGTCTGTTTCCACCACATCAAATGGATCGCCTGCGCAACCTCCGAATTCTGGATAAACGGGCCACGCACGCTGTCGCGCTCCTCGGCAAAATTTCGGTACAGTTCGCTCCCAACCCCCTTCGCGTAAAATGGGATCAGGGAATTCGTATGATCGCCCGAGTTGAAATTCATGACAGGCAGGTTTCCTTTTCCCCGGTCTGCCAGCGGAATAAAAGGCCGTTCGCCCCACAGCAAGCCGGTTTCATGATCACCGGTCACGATCAGGAGGGTCTCCTCCCAACTGCTGTTTTTCTCCACCCACGCAACAACCTCGTTAACAGCATCAAAGAACCCTGCCATCTCTTCAATTAACCTGCCTTTCTGATTTAAATGTGCGGCCCAGTCGGGCGCCCCGCCCTCGATCATCATGAAAAATCCTTTCGGGTTGTTGTCAAGTACATTCAAAGCCCCGCTGACCATCTCCGGCAACGAAGGAACTGTTGTCACGAAAGGAGTAGTATAAGGTGGGGAATTCTTTGTCTCGCCATTTTTGGCAGTCCTTGATTGCTGAAGCGTTTCATAAATTTTCGGGCATCCCATCACCCTTTTCGGAGTCTTTCCTTTCCGCAATGCCCTGAAATCATCCAGGTCACGGATCACAGTCCATGGATCGGGCATCCC
Source organism: Bacteroidales bacterium (assembly GCA_030681475.1). Lineage (GTDB taxonomy): Bacteria > Bacteroidota > Bacteroidia > Bacteroidales > FEN-979 > CAIVAT01. The sequence goes on from JAUXWT010000008.1 coordinate 26,402, forward strand.
ATCACCGTCAATATCCATCAGCGTCATCATCTTTCCTTTGACAGTGAAGCTGACCTGCTTTCCACTCCCTGTGACGAACCGGCGCCAAAAAGCGCTGTCCATCACATATTTAGCATCATTCCATTTTCCTTTTACGGGTTTACCATCGTTGTCATACATCGGGTCGCCGCAACCCATGATCACATCGCACTGACTGTTTAACAGCATTTCAGCGGCGATCTGCGAATAATTAGCGCGATTGGAGTTATGGGCAACGAACCCGGCAGGTGTGGCATGGCTAAATTCGACGGAAGTGACCACACCTGCCGATTTTCCAATCGATTTGGCCCGTTGCACCAGGTTTTCAAGCGTATCATGATCTACTGAAATGCCAAGTGAATTACAGTAGGTTTTCATCCCGGTGGCGATGGCTGTGGCAGCCGCAGCCGATTCGGTGTAATTTCGTTTCAGGTACGCCGTATCCTTCCAGGCCAGGGCTGGGTTGTAACCTGTTGCATAATGAGTCGAACCGGAATTACCGGCATCATATACCCCGGCCAGTGCAGGATAATGCGCCATGGCCAGTTTCACGGGAAATTGTTCTTGTACCTGTGCGGCAATCCCGAGATAATAGTTGGTTGCTTCAACATGATTAAACCCAACGCCATCACCGATCATGATGATAATGTTTTTGGGTTCAGGGAGTCTCCTGGTTTGCTGTGCAAAAATATTCAGGGAGCAAAAACTGAGAATTATCGTTAATAAAAGCGTAAGACCCGGTTTGGTGTGCATTTTGGCAGGATGATTAATACGATTGACTGCAAAGATATTAGAATTTTTCACGACCCCAAATGTGCCTTGATGAGTTCCCGATTGGCATCCATCATGCTGCAAACGGGATTCACCCCCCCATTTTCGGGAGTTCATCGAAAAAGATTTTCCGGGATGGCCTTCCTGTATTATTTTTGATAAAAATCTTAACCATGGAAACCCTTTCAAACATCCTTGCATCCTTCGACATCTTTCAGGTCATTATCAATGCTTTTCCCCGGATTTTCCAACCACTTATGGATTCACTCCAGGGTATGTTCGCCATGTTGTATGATTTTGCAGCGGAACAATTCTCATCCCATCCGGGACTCATATCCGGCACGGTTATTTTTTTCACGGTTTACGCGATTTGGTCTGGATTGTCGAAATTAAGAAGAGCAATCGTTCCCGCCCGTTCAGTACCTGGTCATCCTTCCCGCTGATCTCTTTATGAGCCTCGACTATTTCTCCCGGTTTTTCGACAATGACACTTTTATGTACATTGTCCTTCCATTGTTAATATTCTTTTTCCGTATTATCGATCAATCGATCGGCACGTTACGGTTGATCTTTGCCGCGAAAGGGCTAAAGCATCTCGCCCCCATTTTTGCATTTTTCGAATCATTGATCTGGCTGGTTGCTATCGGGCAGATCATGAAACATCTCGATAATTTTTACTGTTATCTTGCCTTTGCCGGTGGGTATGCCGCTGGTAACTATTTCGGTATATTGCTTGAAGAGCGGCTATCGATAGGAACAGTAGTGATCAGGGTTATTCCAAAACTTGACACCACCGAACTGATCGAACACCTCCGGGCAGAAAACTATGGTGTCACCGTGGTTCCTGTCGATGGGATGATGGGTCCCACCAAGATGCTGTTCACCACCATCCGCAGAAAGGAAGCCCCATATGTGATCGGCATCATCAACAAATACAACCCTGCCGCTTTTTATACCATCGATGAGGTAAAAAAGGTAAGCGGGGGCTATTTTGACAGTAAAAGCAAGTCGATCTTCTCCATGCTGAATCCATTCCAGAAAACGGTAAAATCATGACATTTCAAAAAAAGTATCGTATCTTAGTGGAAAAATAACCAGCTATGGAACGCTATGTAAAAATCCTTGTTTTAAACAATGAGTATGAAGCAAGACTGCTTGAAGAGGTGCTAAAGGATCGCCAAATACCTCACGGTATTATCACTTCCGATGATACAGCCCTGGGCGGGATCATGGAAATGGAATTTGGATGGGGGTATGTAAAAGCTCCTGAAAATTACAGGGAGGAGATCATGGGGGTTTTTCAGGAGATCACAAAAACGTGACCTCAAATTAATGGAAAACCTTAAGGACTTTTTTGAAATCCTGCTTAATTCGGAAAAACTGATCCATTACGGGGGACTAACCCTCCTGTTAATAGTGATTTTTGCTGAAACGGGACTGATCATCGGGTTTATATTCCCGGGCGATGCGTTGTTGTTCACGGCCGGGTTGCTGTGTGGCAGCGAGTTGACGGTAAATCTTCATGTTTTGGTGTTGTCAGTGATTATTGCTGCCATTGCCGGAAATGTTTTCGGCTATTATACCGGCAAGTTTTTCGGCGTAAAATTATTAAAGAAAAAAGACACTTTTTTCTTTAAACAGCGGCATTTTGATAAATCAAGGGATTATTATGCAAAATATGGAGGGTTCGCCATCATAGCAGGCCGCTTTTTGCCGGTTGTCCGCACTTTCGTCCCCATTCTTGCAGGCACCATCGGGGTAAATTTCTGGAAGTTTAACATTTACAATATCACAGGAGCCATATTGTGGGCTGGGACATTGATACCATTGGGTTATTATATCGGAAAAAAAGTCCCGGCATCTCTCGATAACATTGAATATTTTGTGCTCGGCATAACCACGATCACTATGACCATCATGATCCGAGGGGTTATAAAATACAGGAAACGTCCTAAGTAAACATGGCGAAGCCATCATCAATCAGCTTCGACATGGTATCACTTTCCGATCTCTTTTTTAAAAGGAAATCCGTAACTTCTCCTGTGAAGTGGTCCTCTATTTTCTTATCCTTCAGCAGTTCAAGGATCTCCAGGGCACAGAGCCAATCGACGGGATGATCGTGTTGCAAATCCTTCCAGATCATCGGCAAAAGGGCAAAGGAACAATTTTGTTCACGAATGTCACGCACGTGCTGATAAAGCGCATGCAGCTTTTTTGCTTTCTCGCTGTGATGGATCTTATGGGTCTTTTCTTCAGGTGCAGGGTAGGTCAATCCAAACGTATCCGGATCGGCCGGCCCTGAAAATACCGACACAATGCTTATTCCAACAGCCATGTCGAAGGTGCCCCAGCCAGGTTCAAAAAGAGTCAGTCCATCATAGGTTACGTGGCATCCCGTGAGACTGAGAATTACAAGATGCCCGTCACAGATTGTTTTGCTGAGCACCTTTCCGTTAACGTTAACTCCTGACTCGAATTCGAGGTTAATTGATTCGCCTTCCGTCAAACCGATCTGATCCAATTCCTCGGGTGAGAAACTTTCCAATGGCACTGACAGATTCCTGATTTTACCTACCGGCGACCCAAATCCGTGTGCGTGATATTTCTTATCGTGACCAGGCAACTCTTTTCCGGTAAAATTAAGGTTGGTCGGGCCGGTCGTCTTCAGGTAAAAAGGATCCCCGTTTTTCTCGAGAACTTCAGTAATGGTACCCGAAACCTGCAATCCGGAATTAAATACTGCCGTTGCGGTATTGCCGGAACGGATCGCCTGGTTGAGTCCATATAAGCCACCGCGCTGCACAGCCATGGTTTTGGCAAATTCGTCGAGTACATGGTTCAGCGATTCAAAGTCGGGGGTAATAAACAGCTGTGGCTGTGGTTCAGTGATGTCATAGTTGTAATTGGCAGCATCAATGGTCAGCGGGATCTTTTTGACAGCGGGTTCCAGGCACTGGTAGCTTTCAGCTATTGATGAAAGGAGCCCGGCGCCATAAATCTTCGGATCTTCCGGATCTCCGATCAGTCCATATTCTACCGTCCACCAATGAAGGTTCCGGATGAGGGCCAACTCAGATGGTTCGCCCATGTTGTTTGAAATGTCGGTCAGCCTCTGTTCGGCTTCACGGATATCGTGTTCTTGTGAATAAGGATCAGCCTTAACGATCGAGAGGTGTCTGATGGCTTCATACAGTTCATAATCCTGGGGAGATAAAAAGGCCTGTGCTCCAATTTCACCAAATCTGCGCAAAAAGTCGGCGTATTGTGGGTCGGCAATGATTGGAGCATGACCGGCCGCTTCGTGAATGATGTCGGGGGCGGGGGTGTAGCCGATCTGGTCGATGGGACGGATATCAGCCGCGATGACAAGAACGTTGTAAGCCTGGAATGCCATGAATGCAGTGGGAGGGACAAATCCATCGACGGCTACGGCGGCCCATCCGATATCTTTCAGGATGCGGTTCATGCCGTACATACTGGGAATACGTTCAATGCTGATCCCTGTTTTACGCAACCCTTCCAGGTAAGATCCATGTGCTACCTTTCCGAGGTACCGGACATTCTGGCGCATCACATACCGCCACAGGGCATGGTCTTGCGGCGTATATTCGTTATAGGGTTGATCTATCGCCAGGCTCATCAGGTGCCTGGGTAGTTTATCGAGGATTGGGTTGGTTTCCATTATATATCATCTTAGAGCCGCACTGCAGTGCGGCTTTACGGCTTGTTGAGACGCACAGCGACTGTGGAGACGCACAGCGACTGTGGAGCCGCACTGCAGTGCGGCTTTACAGACTATCTATCATCCCGGCTTGGCGATCTCAAAGAGCGCTGAGCCGGAGGCGCGTACATAGTATTCTCCCCCCAGTCGCCCTACCAGGTCGATCTTGTGGGGGTCTATCCTTCCATTATCGTCCATTACCGCCGGGTTCACATGGATACGCAATATCTCGCATATCACCAGGTTTCCTGCTGCCGGACCATCTCCGGTTTCGATCACCTGGAGTACCTTGCATTCAAACTGTACCGGAGATTCTTTCACCCTGAAGGGTTTAATAAGGTCAGATGGCTGCATGGTGAACCCAACCATGTTGAATTCGTTGACACCTTTCGGAAAATCAGCGCTGGAATCGCTTACCTTTTGAACCATGTCAAATGTTACTGCATTGATCACCACCTCGGGAACCTCTTTGATATTTTCGTAGGTATGCTTTGTGGTATTGTCAAGTCCACGCCGTGAAGGTGAAAATACAACGATGGGCGGATTGGCGCCAAATGCATTGAAAAAGCTGAACGGGGAAAGATTCGGATTCCCTTGCAAATCAATGGTACTTGCAAAAGCAATCGGACGAGGGGCGATGGCGCCAAGCATCAGGTGATGAAATTTTGGTACTGAAATTTCATTTGGATCGATGTGCAGGTATTCCTGGGGAAGAGAAACCATGGAGATTTACGATTATGGGATTTACGATTTTTGATTTTTGATTTGGGGTGTTTGGATCGCGGGGAGGATCTTTGTAGCCACCTCTCCAAAACCTATTCTCAGTCCATCTTTTTCACAATAACCTCTCATGATGATCGTATCGTTGTCGTGGATGAATTTTCGTTCGGTACCATCACTCATCTTGACCGGTTTAGTCCCTTTCCAGGCAATCTCCAGCATAGAGCCAAAGGAGTTGGGTGTGGGGCCACTGATCGTCCCTGAGCCATACATATCACCAACATTGATATTACATCCATTTACGGTTTGATGGGCAAGTTGCTGAACCATATTCCAATACATGTATTTGAAGTTGGAATGACATACCAGGGTTTCATCCTGGTTTTCCGGCTGAATGGCAACCTCTAACTGAATATCAAAATTATGGTTCCCGTCAAACTGAAGGTAGGAAAGGACTGCAGGATCTTGTAGCGGGCCTTTAACACGAAAAGGTTCCAGTGCGTCGAGGGTCACGATCCAGGGTGAGATCACTGATCCAAAGCTTTTGGCAAGGAAGGGACCCAGTGGAACATACTCCCATTTCTGAATATCCCGGGCTGAAAGGTCGTTGAATATGACCATTCCGAAAATATGATCTCCTGCATCGGATGTTGAAACAGATTGTCCCAGTCCGGTTTTTTGACCCGTAATAAATGCCATCTCGAGTTCAAAATCAACCTGTTTTGAAGGACCAAACTCAGGAAAATCGTCGGTGTCGGATTTTTGTTGCCCATTCGGACGGTGAACATTGGTTCTGGAAATAACAATGGAAGAACTCCGGCCATGATAACCTACCGGCATATGTCTCCAGTTTGGCAGCAATGCATGCTCCGGATCGCGGAACATAGTCCCTACATTGGTTGCATGCTCAATACTGGAATAAAAATCAGTGTAATCGCCAACCTGAACCGGCATGAGCATCTGTACATCATTAATAGGGACTAGGATTTCAGCATGTTTTTCAGGCCGGTCGCGAAGCGCTGGATTACTTGCCTCAAAAAGCCATCCAAGGTTCTCGCGAAGCGTGCGCCAGGCAGGTTTGCCCAATGCGATGAATGGGTTGAGTGTTTCGCAATTGAACAGATCGGGTTCAATGCCTGATCCATCGAGAAAACCATTACTTGCCAGGGCATAGAGGTCAATGACTGTATCGCCGATGCGGGTGGCCGCATGGGGGATTCCACCAGTCGTTTTAAAGATCCCAAAAGGAATGTTCTGAATGGGAAAATCACTATTCTTCTCTACTTCTATCCAGGACTGCAACAGTATATTAAAATTCATAATTCGATATTCAATATTGAGTCCCCTCCGAAAAGGGGGTTTATAATAAATCGAAAAAATTAATGCTGATCAATAAAAATAGTGCAATGGAAAAATTACTGCTCCAAATTCGCTGTACCCTGCGCTGTAGGGTAAGATAACCTGAGGAAAAGG
>JAUXWT010000009.1 GCA_030681475.1 Bacteroidales bacterium
ACATAATAATAAGCCGTAGATGCAAATTCAACAACGCGTTTAAATGAGAAGTAATAATCTCAATATCAGCAAACAATAAGAAATATTTTTAAAGCCTCCAAAAATGAAATACGCTCAATTAATGCGGTGAAAATCTATGATAAATCAGTCTAAATAAGTGATCATGAAAAAAAACATGATCTTCAGTTTGATACTGGTCTTCTCTTCAATTGGTTCCGTACTTTTCGGACAAAGCGAATCCCTTCACCCGTCAAAGATCAAAAATGCCGTCTATTTTGATGTCTCACCGCGATTGGACGAAATGCAGGTGATATTGCCCGGTAAAAGGAAAGATGATTCCGGCGAAAAGGAGGTTATCAACAGGATAGGTAAAAGGGAGCTGCACCTTCGGGTCCGTTCTGTTCCACTCCCAGCTTTATGCAGGGCGGTTCCGGAAACATCATTGAAAGCATGCCCGACAGGGCCATTCCATTAATCGGTGACCTTTTCAAAGTTTACCCGAACCCGACCACCGGCACATTTACATTGGAACTGGCCGGGCTGGACCAGACCAAAATTGCCAGGGTCGAAATATTCAGCATGGCCGGGTATAAACTGTTGGTGGCAGAATTGAATGGAGGCGGGAGCCATGTCCTTTCGCTGTCAGGCAAACCTGCCGGCATCTACCTGATAAAAGTTGTTTCGGACAAAAAATCCGGAGCCGCCAACATCGTGGTAGTTCATAATTGACGATTGCAACGTATTTGAACAGACGTTTATCTGATTAACAGTCTCGTTTAACTAAATATCAACTTAAAAGGCGTAAAATTTCCTTTTAAAGAAGGATATATAACGCATTCAGACTAATTATAAAGCACTTTTTTTTTGTAATATTACCCCAACTACAAGTGGAACCCGAATCTGCACTGTTTTTACTTCATGGTTAAAACTTGTTTTGCTCTCAAAGGTTTGTGCTTGTTAGAATTTCTGATAATCAAAATCATTTACCAACAACCTAAAATCATCCAGATGAAGGCTATTTTTATCCGGCAGGTTGCAATACTTGCCTCTCTGGCGATCGGAACAGTTTCGGTTGCCCAGGTTGAAATAAAGGGGTCGGGCAGTACCGCCGCCACAACAACCCTCGTGACTAAAAACGGAAGCAACGACACCTCCATGCTTATCCGTGATGACGGGCGGATCGGGATGGGTGTCACGAATCCCATGACAAAGCTGGATATCAGCGGGGTGGTCAATGCACGCAACGGGGTGAGATATCCGGACGGGCTGACACAGACCATTGCCTATACCGGTGTACCCATCCCCGTGGCAAACACATTCACCGTGGCTGCTTTCGGGGGCAACTTTACCACCATCTCTGCTGCGATCACAGCCTGTGTTGCACCCGGACCAGCTAATCGATATCTTATAGAGGTAATGCCCGGCACCTATGCTGAAAATGTTGTATGTGTGAATTATGTCAATCTCCGGGGTGCCGGTAAATATGCAGCAACGATTCAGGGTTTTGTCCTGGCAGCAGACAACATGGTCATTGAAGGATTCAATATCACCGGAGGAATTCAATGTGTCGCGGTATCCCCGACTATTCTTCATAATATTATCACCAACACAACAACTATAGCCCTCGGAGACGGGATCAACATCATTCCTCCGATGAGTAATCCCTGGATCATGGAAAATGAGATCACAGGCTGTCTCGGCTTTGGGATCCGTATTGTTAATTCACAGGCATGGATCATTGCAAACAAGCTCAACATGAATGCGATGGGAGGCATCTTAGTGGATCAAAGTTCCCCTACCATCAGCAACAATATCATTGATAACAACATTATGTATGGGATTAGTATCCTGGGACCGATCGGAATGCCCACCATGGCAACCATTTCCGATAATGTAATCAGCAATACCGGTTATATGGCAGGCGGAATAGGCATTAACATGGCAGGTACGGTCGAACCTATGATCATCTCCAATGACATCCGCACGAATGAAACCGGAATATTTATCAGCCTGAATGCCCAGCCATCCATCATCGGGAATAATATCAACAACAATTATGCAGCCGGGATTCGGTGTCTTTCAGCCGGGACAACAAAGCGGGTAGTGATCACCGGCAACCACATCCACAGCAATATTCATTTTCCACTCCTGCCAGCTGCCGGCCCGCCTGCCGGTATCTGGTTGGCGGGGCCCTGCAACCCCATAATCACGCTGAACAACATTTCACAGAACAATGTTCCTCCGGCCATAGGATTTCCGGACATCAATTATTCAGGCATAGCCGGAGCCGGACCATTCCCGACAATATCATCCAATATTTACGACATGATATTAAGATTCGGGTTTGGCCCGGGTCCGGGTCCGGCAGGAGGGATGTATAACTCGACGACACTGGGAGTAGCCATATTTCCATAATGAATACCGGAAAGCTTTTTTTCAAACTTCCTGGAATTTAAAATATATTTGCGGGAAATTTGACATTTTAACATTTATCCGATGGCCTGCGACGAATTTCTTGCCGAACGGATTCGGCAAAAATTCAGGGAAATGGATTTCACACACCGCCCCATGAAGGGTTTTATTTTCGTGGACCCCGAAGGTATTGATAAAGATCAGGATCTTGAATATTTTATCAGACTGGCGTTGGATTTTAACCCCAGGGCAAAGTCAAGTAAGAAAAAGTCAAAATGAAGCCCGAAGCCCGGTTTGAGAAGGTTATGTTCAGGAACGGGCATTTCCCCGACGACCTTATCTATTCTATACGCAGGAAGTCACAGGAATCCCCGCGGCAACAACCCTGAATTCATTTTTCAACCGGACATGCAGATTTTTAGATATTTTTACAAGCATGAAAATCCTTCTTACCGGCGCCACGGGATATATAGGAAAGCGGCTGTTGCCGGTCCTGCTCGGGAGCGGACATGAAGTTGTATGTTGTGTCAGGGATACGAACAGGTTCAATGCAGGTCGGTTCCGCAGTGAAAAACTAGGCGTGATCGAAGTTGATTTTTTAATAGAGGAAGAACTGTCAAGGATCCCAGGCGACATTGAGGCAGCCTTTTACCTGATCCATTCCATGGCCACCATCAGCGGCAGTTTTGAAGAGATGGAGGCGACCTCGGCAGAAAATTTCAAGAAAAGACTGGAACAGACACAGGTCAGGCAGGTCATCTACCTCAGCGGAATCGTCAACGAAAAGGAACTCTCCAAGCACCTGTCCTCAAGGAAAAACGTGGAGGATATCCTGACATCCCGGAAATACGCGCTGACCACTTTGCGGGCAGGCATCATCGTCGGATCAGGAAGCGCCTCGTTTGAGATCATCCGCGACCTGGTCGAAAAACTTCCGGTGATGGTCGCACCGCGTTGGCTAGGAACAAAATGCCAGCCCATCGCGATCCGCAACGTGGTGGAGTTTTTGTCGGGCGTCCTGTTAAAGCAGGTCACCTACAACAGGAGCTTCGATATCGGAGGCCCGGAGATCCTCAGCTACAAGGATATGCTTTTAAGATTTGCCAGGATACGCGGGCTGTCGCGGTACGTTGTCATTGTTCCCGTGATGACTCCACGACTCTCTTCATACTGGCTGTACTTTGTTACTTCGGTCTCCTATTCGCTTGCAACACACCTGGTAAACAGCATGAAAGTGGAGGTGGTATGCAAGGACAATGAACTGGAAAAGATACTCGGGATCAGTACGATAGGGTACGACAAAGCCATTGAACTGGCCTTTGACAGGATCGAACAGCACCAGGTGCTTTCAAGCTGGAAAGATGCACTTACCAACCGGAACCTCAGGACGGGGCTCTCACACTTCATCGAAGTGCCGGTATATGGATGTTATAAGGATACAAGGAAGCGCAAAGTCAATGATGCCGGAATGTCAGTTGAAAAGATCTGGGCCATCGGCGGTGAGAACGGATGGTACTATGCTGATCTGCTATGGAATATCAGGGGATTCATGGACAGGCTGATCGGGGGTGTCGGCATCAGGAGGGGAAGGACCAGCCCGGGGGAGATTTCAGCCGGCGATGCGCTTGACTTTTGGCGGGTGATCTACGCGGATAAAAAAGAGCGCAGAATGCTGTTGTATGCCGAAATGAAACTTCCCGGCGAAGCCTGGCTGGAATTTAAAATTGAGCCTGACAACGTGCTGCAGCAAACGGCCACTTTCCGTCCGAAGGGGATCTGGGGAAGAATTTACTGGTTTGCCATGCGGCCCTTCCATGGATTGATTTTCAACGGCATGATCAGAAATATTGCTGCTGAAATATGAAAAACATTCTGCTGTTCATGCTGGCAATGGTTTATGGAATCCTGGTCCCGGCTGGTACTGTGGAAAAAACTTTCTACTTCAGCAATTCTAAAACAGAAAACATAGGGATTTATCAAACTGTGAATTTCGGGAACACGATCCTCTCGGGGATTCCCGGAGAGCCTCTGTTGCCATGGCATGAAGTGGCAGTAATGCTGCCTCCGGGAGAGTCGGCCATCTCTGTTGAGATCATCGAAGAATATGAAACGGCTGTTCCGGGATCATTTTTACTTTATCCGAAACAGCCGGTTCAGCCCATTTCCGCGGAAAAAACAGGAGAGTTTATCAGGAATGAGAAGGTTTATATGAAAACCGGCACTTATCCGGATCAGAAAACAGGCCATTTGCTTACCCAATACCTGAACGGTTATGCCTTCGCACTATGTACGTTTACTCCGGTAAGGTACAACCCATCAAAGAGAACATTATCTTATTTCAGGAAGGTGACGGTGAGAATCAAAACCCAAGCCGATTCGCAATCCATGGCAGCCCTTAAAATGTTGCCGGTTTCTGGAAATATAGCCAACAGGGTAAAGACCTTTGCCATGAATCCTGAAATGGCAGCTTTGTACCCGCAAAGGGAAGCGCCAGCGACAAGCTATGAATACCTGATCGTATCCCCGGTCAGTTTTAAAAACGAATTTCAACCCATGATAACCATGTATGACGGCATGGGAATTTCCGTCAGGGTCGTTGACACCGATAGTATTACTATGACAACGACTGGTTTTGACCTTCAGGAAAAAATCCGGAATTTCATTATCAACCAGGTTCAGAATCACAGCATCCAGTATGTCCTCCTTGCCGGAAATCCTCCGCTGATGCCTTGCCGTGGGTTTTATTGTCATGTGATGTCAGGAAGCACACCGTACTCGGATACAAATATCCCGGCCGATCTTTACTTTTCGGGATTGGATGGAACTTTTGATGCCAACGGGAATCATATCTATGGAGAATTGACCGACATTCCCGATTTGTTACCGGATGTTGCAGTAGGCAGATTCACCATAAATGATACAGCGGGCCTTCACCGGATGATCCGGAAAACAGTATCCTATCAGACCAATCCGGTTCTCGGAGAATTGTCCCGGCCCTTGCTGGCAGGTGAAAACTTATACCCCGATCCGTTGACCCTTGGTGGCGACTATATGGACCTGCTTGTCGATGACCATACCGATAACGGATATTTTACACATGGAATCCCATCAACCACCAATGATACCGTGAGATTATACGATACTCAATCCTGGTCGTGGAGTCCTTCACTGCTGCTGGCTACCATCAACCAGGGCAATTCTTTTATTCACCACCTAGGTCACGCAAACACCACCTATATGATGCGGCTTTCGATGTCGTCAATTACAAATGCCAATTTTTCACAGGTGAACGGGATCACCCATAATTTCCAGATTCTCTATACCCAGGGATGTTATGACGGCGCCTTTGATGCATCAGGCGGTTGTATTGCCGCAAAATCTGTGTCGATTGACAACTTCCTTGTCGCCGGCATTTTTAACTCCCGCTATGGATGGTTTAACCAGGGAACCACTGATGGCCCCTCCCAGCATCTGCAAAGGGAATTTGTAAGTGCAATTTATACTGACACCCTGCCCTGGAGGTCCGAACCGGGGAGCCAACCACCTTTACCAATATCACTTGGACAGGGAATGTTGATACTGACTGGAATAAAGCAGGCAACTGGGACCTGGACCTGGTCCCCACGACTTTGTATGATGTTACCATCCCGGCGACACTGAACGACCCGGTCATCACGACAATCAATGCCACGTTTTGCCATGACCTTACCATACAGAGTGGCGGAAATCTTACCATCAATCCCGGTAAATCGATGGTGGTTTACGGAACCGTCACCCTGGGTGGGGAATAAGGTTGTAAATATTTGAATTCGCATTCAATTTGTCGTACATTTGACAAACAGAAAAGCATCCCTGAATTGTTTTTTTTCTGGTTTCCGCGTTGGGACACCCTAATGAGACCGTATTGCAATAAAATGTTGTTCAGTTTCTTTCACGAAGATCCACGAAGATTTCACGAAGATCCACGAAGGTTATAAAACATATATTTTCAATCCGTTTTTCAGGACAGTTACATTAAAATTGATTAGCAATCCTGTTCTTACTCCTGAGAATCGCATATATGTCAGGATCTGCGCTTCATGAATCGGTGCTAGTGAATCTATTGAGTTGTCTGTGAACTTCAATTGCACAGCCAATGATTTTTTTGATACAAGATCAAATTCCATAACATCCTAATTTTCTTCGTGTAACTTCGTGTGACCTTCTTTTAACTTCGTGTAACAAAACACAACGCTATTGTGCAACAATCACAGAAAATAGCTTCAGTGAAGGAAGGTACCGGCCCTTTTAACTTGACATAGCCTTTTTATTGATGTAATTTAGCGCTGCGCGAATCACCCCGTTTTTTCGCTGGGAATTACCTGGAGTCAATAAATCGTTAATCCATTACACATCACGATTTAATACCGGCACCATGAAAGAAAATCCCGAAACGATCGAACACCTCATGGAGAAGGCGGAGGCCCTTTTACGCAGGCAGGACGCATTGCAAAAAGAGATCGCTGACCTGCATACGGAGATCAGTCGTCTTCAGGCAGTACCAGCCGCTACCGTAAAGCCAGCCGGTCCGGAGGCCGTGATGGTGGAAATACTCGCGCCAGCCAGGGAAGAGATCATCAGCAAACATGAATTCCGCCCGGTTCCCAAGGCCACTCCGTCATCCGCCGGCCGGAAGCTGAAGTTCAGGTCTGACCTTGAAAAATTCATCGGCGAAAACCTGATCAACAAAATCGGGATTGCCGTTACCATCATCGGGGTTGGCATTGGCGCAAAGTATGCCATTGATCATCAACTGATCAGCCCATGGACCAGGATTTTCTTAGGCTATCTGGTGGGACTTGGATTGTTTGGGTTTGCATTCAGGCTGAAAAAACAATATGAAAATTACAGCGCAGTACTGCTTAGCGGTTCCATGGCCATATTCTATTTTATCAGCTATGCGGCATATTCCTTTTACGATCTGATCCCCCTTATCCTGACATTTATCCTGATGGTACTGTTTACAGCATTTACCGTTGGAGCATCGATAAAATACAACAGACAGGTTATTGCCCATATCGGACTGGTTGGCGCCTATGCCGTTCCGTTCCTCCTTGGCGATGAATCTGGGAAGATTCAAGTCCTGTTTGGCTACATCGCACTGATCAATACCGGGATACTGGTCATTGCATTTACAAGGCGCTGGAAGTCACTTTATTATTCGTCATTCCTGCTCACATGGCTCATATTCTTCACCTGGTATATGCCAAAGTATGATGTATCAGAACACTTTGGACTCGCACTGTTTTTTATTTTGGTTTTCTTTATAACTTTTTATCTGATCTTTCTCGCCGATTGGATGATCAGAAAGGAAAAACATAAAACTGAAGATATCCTGTGTCTTTTGGCCAATTCGGGCGTTTTTTTCGGACTGGGATATACAACACTCAACTCCGACATTACCGGCGAAGGACTGAGGGGGTTATTCACCCTGGGCAATGCCCTGATCCATTTTATGGTTGCTGTGATGATCTGGATGCGAAGGCCAACCGACCGGGAACTCTTGTTCTATCTGATCGGGATGGGTTTGGTTTTTATCACCATCGCGATACCAGTCCAGTTGGATGGACACTGGGTTACACTGCTATGGTCAGGAGAGGCCGCTGCGCTTTTCTTCATCGGGAGGACCAAAAGTTTTCCTGCTTATGAATTACTGGCTTACCCCTTGATGATTGTGGTTTTTTTCAGCATCATCCATGACTGGCAAACCGGCTATAACAGCTATGACCCGCAACAACCCGAAACAAGGATCGTAAATATATTCAACATTAACTTCCTGACCTCAATATTTTTTGTGATATCCTTTGGCTTCATTCAATATGTTAACAGCCTGAAAAGGTTTTTATCCCCGCTCTCAAACAGAAAAAACCTCCTGAAAATAATGAATGTTGCCATCCCGGTAATTCTGTTATTCGTCCTCTTTTTTTCTTTCATCCATGAGATTTCGACCTTTTGGGATCAGTTGTATGATGACTCCCTGATGACGAAAAACCAGGACCTTACCGTTCCTCAGTTTTTCCGGAATGAGGATTTGCAAAAATATAATTCGATTTCGATCTTCAATTATTCACTGCTGTTTTTTTCCCTGCTGTCCGTTGTCAATATCAAGTGGTTAAGAAAACCGGCGCTGGGACTCTTTAACCTTGGATTGAACACGATCGTCCTTGGCCTCTTTCTATCGCTGGGCTTGTACGCCATAGGTGAGCTTCGCGAAAGTTTCCTGAATCAATCATTGTCGGAATTTTACTACCGGGGAAACTTTAACATTGGCATACGATATATTTCATTCGTTTTTGCAGGCCTGGGGCTCTATTCCATTTATCGCTATGTGAAGGAAGACTTCATTCAGCCTGATTTTAAAATGGAATTCGAGCTGGTACTGCACACCGCCATTTTAATCATCATCAGCAATGAGTTGATTAACTGGATGGACCTGTATAAACCTGGACAATCCTATAAACTTGGATTGAGCATCCTGTTTGGCGTGTATGCCCTGGTATTGATCGCACTGGGTATCTGGAAGAAGAAAGCCCATCTCCGCATCGCGGCCATTGCCTTGTTTGCCGTGACACTCCTGAAACTGTTCTTTTACGACCTTACCGACCTGGACACCATTTCAAAAACGATCGTGTTTGTCATCCTCGGAATATTGTTGCTGATCATCTCCTTTCTCTATAACAAGTACAGGGCGGTGATCTTTGGAGAAAGGGAGGAAGAACGTGACACGTGACGCGTGACGCGTGACAAGGTTGATCGGCTAAAGGTTTTCCGGAAAAATATTTTGCTTTCCATAAATTGAGCTTTAATCAAAAATATTATTTAGATTTGTACCAAATAATGATTTTCTCATAACAGGTTTACTAAATTGGAATAGCCATGAAAACCAATTCATACATTTTTCCCCTTGCAATAATATTTTTATTGGCAGGATTTACTCCGAAGTTGACAGCACAAAACTATCCTTTTGAACTGCCAAAATTGCCCTACGCATATAATGCCCTGGAACCGGCGGTGGATGCACAAACTATGGAAATCCATCATTCAAAGCATCATGCCGGCTATGTCAAAAATCTCAACGCGGCGGTAAAAGAAAACAACTATGAGAAATATTCCCTGGATGAACTGATGTTGTATGCCGGCGAGTTTGACAATGCTATCCGCAACAATGCCGGCGGGCATTACAACCACTCCCTGTTTTGGCGTATCTTGTCCCTTAACAATCCTTTTAACGCCGGTAGCGAAGTTGGAAAAGCCGTTAACGTAACTTTCGGCTCCCTTGACAGCCTGAAGAAACTGTTGAACAAAGCAGGTGCAACCCGTTTCGGATCAGGCTGGGCATGGCTTTATGTAACAACCGACCTGAAACTGGCGGTCAGTTCATCTCCAAACCAGGACAATCCCATCATGGATGTTTCGCCCGAACGCGGGGTACCCATCCTCTGCATTGATGTATGGGAACATGCATATTACCTGAAGTATCAGAATAAGCGGGGAGATTATCTTGCCGCCCTAATTGACGCCGTCAACTGGGAGGCTGTTGACAATAATTACCGGGAGGCGCTCATAAGTCCATTGCTGAGAACCGTTGCAAAAGAGACCTGGAAAGAATTGATCACCTTCCACGGTGTGATGTCGCAGACTTTTCACCCCTCCGAGGAGGGAAACCTGAAACCCATACGCGAGCGCTCCGGAGAATTTCTTGCAAAGGCAAAAGCACTGCAAACCGAAAAGATGCCCGCTGCCCTTGATGACCCCGAAATTAAAAAAGCGATCGGAGACCTGATAAAAGGAGCAGCTATCTTAAATCAACTGGTGATCAAAAAGGCGGATGATAAAACCCTTATTCATAACCTGGATGAACTGCACGACGTGTTTCACACCATTCAGGGGCTGTGCCGGCATTGAGCGTAAAACGTACTACCGCACCGCCTGCATCTCCTCAACTAAGAAACCGGCATTTCCGAACTTCTGTGTAATATACAGCACATACCGGATGTCGCACGAAATGGCCCGCTGAAGTTCAGGATCGTACTGCCAGTCGCTGATCATCGCTTCGTAATTGCCATCGAATACAACTCCGATCAGTTCACCTTTGGCATTCATTACCGGACTGCCGCTGTTGCCTCCGGTGATGTCGCAGGTTGACAGAAAGGCTAAAGGTACATCTTTGAGTACCGGGTCCATCCAGTTACCGAAATCCCTTTTGTCGGACAGGGCCACCAAACCTTCCGGTGCATCAAATGGCTCGATACCGGTATTTTTTTCAACCACACCCTTCAGTGAAGTAAAGGGGTCGTACCAAACAGCATTTCGTGGCTTATAGCCTTTGATCCTTCCGGAGGTAAAACGGATGGTGCCATTGGCATCGGGATAGAGATTTTTTCCTTTCCAGGCAAACAGCGCATCGAGATATTCCTTTCGGATATCGGTGACATTAGCTGCAAAAACCCGGTTGGTATTCTGGAGCTCCTCTCCCAGGGGATAAAGCTGAACCGCCATTTTAATGAACGGGTCGTTCAGCGCCTCAATATCTTTGGAAGATCTCTTGTAAAGTGACTTTACAAATTCAAGGTCATTCAGCCTGGATGTTGCTACGGCATTGTCGGCAAACTGATCAATGGTGTGCATATCATCACTGAGAATATATTCCAGGCCTGCGATGCGCTGTCCGGGTGCAAGGGAGCCGGCCATTTTCAGCGCTCGTACGAGCAGTGCTTTATCTACCGGCTCATAATAGTCGGCATAAACATATTGCAACTCTTCCTGGCCTTCCATGATCGATTCCTCCGTAAGCCCTGGCTGCCGTTCACCTTCAGGCTTTTCCATCTCTTTTGCAATGTAGTAGATCTGCATTGCCATGCTTAGCTGCAGTCCGGCAAGCCCCTGGAAATTACTGTAAACGTTGTCGCGGCCTTTCGTGTTGCCAAGCATCTTATACTGTTCTTTTTCCCTTGACAGGATCGTACTGTATTTTTCCTTGTTTGCCGGGTTACTGTTGGCCCATGAAAGAAATTCCTTTTCGAAGTCGAGCTTCTTCTGGAGAAAATTGGTCTTTTTCATTCCTTCGAGCTTACCCTGATAATTTTTCATGGCATTGGCAAGCCCCTTGGTCAGACTGGCAACCTTTAATTGTCCCGATGGATCTTTACCGGTGAGTTCATCGCACAATTCGATAATCTCGCTATAGTTCCTGATCGAAAACGGATAATTGTACTCCTGGTTCCAGTGCACTGATGTAGATGTTCGGTAACGGGTTGTAAACCCGGGAAAGCCCATGATAAAAGTAAAATCATTCTCTTTCAGGTTATCCCGGGTGGTACGAAGCCAAACCTTTGGCTTATAGGGAATGTTCTGTGCATCATATTCGGCGCCTGTTCCATCCGGGGCGGCATATATGCGGAGAAATGAAAAATCGCCGGTATGCCGTGGCCACATCCAGTTATCGGTTTCCCCTCCGTAGTTGCCAATTGACGAGGGCGGGGCGTAAACAATACGCATATCTTTGAACTCCTTGTAAACGAACAGCATATACTGCTTGCCATTAAACATTTCGGCAATGCGGGCTTTGATGTCTTTTTTATCCTTCTCGATAAGATCGGTCATCGATGCAATTTTAGCATTGACCTTTTTGTCTTTTTCAGTGGGATCGGTGATCCCTTTTGCAGCCTCAGACACTTCGCCGGTAACATCCCTGATCTCAACTACCATCAAAGCCCTGTAACCGGGAGCCTTGATCTCCTCATTCCGCGTGCGGGCCAGAAAACCATCTGTCAGGTAGTTGGCGCTGGTCGACGATGCCCGCTGAAGCGCGGTAAAAGCTACGTGATGGTTGGTAAGGACCAGTCCGTCAGGAGAAACGAATGAACCCGTACCACCGCCCACCTGCAGAATTGCGCTGTATAACGCCGGTTTGTCTTTGTTGTAAAGATCGCTTGTCTGGATCGCCAGTCCCTTTTTACTCAGGTCCAACTGATCGGTTTGCGTAAGCAACCACATGCCCTCCTGGGCAATTGATGTCGCTGCCAGTAAAAGCAGGAAGATAAAACCAAATATCACTTTTTTCATAAAAACCTCCTTAATTTTAATATGGATGAATAATTTCTCTGGAAGAACATATGACGCAGATCTGTATAATACGTTACACTTTCGTGGCGTGTCAAGTGTCGGCAGTCACTTGTCACTTGTCACTTGTCACTTGTCATTTGTCACTTGTCATTTGTCACGCTTCACTCTTCAGCCATGCTGAATATCTTCAAGTCAACCGGTTTGTTCAGTTCAACAGACCCGAACTGGATCTCATTTTCCCGTCCGGCGTAGCTGGTTGCAACGGTAAAGGCAAAGGGTATTCCATCTACTTTACGATAATCCCTGAAAAAATTTTCCACAGTGATCTCTTTTCCACCGGCCAGACGGAATGAGAGCCGTTTCTGAAGCATGAAACCGGTCATGATGATGGAATTCACCCGGCTGAGTTTCTTAAAATTCCCGGCTTCATAATATTTGTCCATGATCTGATCAAGCGTCAGCTCCTGCGCCACCAGGCCCGAAGCAAGGAATAAAAAAAGACCATAAAACAATATGCTTGTTTTCATAATCCCTGATTATTTCACCATTTCACCATTTCGCCAAACTTCTTCAATCTCTTTCCCGTCTGGCGATAATTTCAGTTTCACCGACCCGTTACCATCACCGGTGATATAATAAATATAACCATTTTCATAAAGCGGGGTGTTGACGTGCACATCACCGTCGCCATCCTGTTGGTGAGACCACAGGAGGGCGCCATCTTTGGTGTCGATGCCGAGCAAGGCGCTTTTTGAAAAGGTGACCATGATCTCCCGGTCGGGGAGGGTGATGATCGCCGGAGAGCAATAGGAGGTCATCTGTCCCAGCCCTTTGCAGATCCATTTGATGTTGCCGGTAAAACGGTCCAGTGCAACCACGTTGCTGTCAGTGTTGCCGGGGGAAAAAAAAACGGCATCTCCGCTCACTGCCAAGGCTTCGGAGAACCCAAACCGGGTCATCGGGGCGTGAAAATCACGCACCATATCGACTGACCATCGTGTTTTTCCGTTTTCAGCCTCAAGACAGGCGATGGTTCCCATTCCGGCCGTAACATACACCAGGTCGGTCGCAATGGTCGGTGTATTGCGCGAGCCGGGGTAATTCATTGTCCATTCCCTGCCGATGGGTGACTTCCACCGCAACTTCCCCGATCGGTCGAGGGCAAAAAGATAACTCACCGTATCGATCTCACCGTTTACAAAGATGGCGGAATTCGTTATCACAGGGGAGCCGTAACCGTTGCCAAGTCCGTCAAATTCCCATAACAGGTCCGGGCCGGTTTCAGGCCAGCTTTTTAAAAGATTCGTATCCTGATAACAACCCGTACGGTCAGCCCCGCGCCATTGCAATACTTCCTGGGCATTCGCCGTGGCGGACAATACAATGCACAGTACTGCAACCTGGTATAGTCTGGTTTGCATAAAATCTTCGTTTTACCGGCGTGTTGTTTGCAAATCTAAATCATTTTGTTGTTAAATGAAAAACAAGATTGGTTAAACATGAACGTTGAACACAGAATGACCTTTTCGCGGAGCAAGAATTGTAGTTAGATTAATTTCACTAATTTTGAGAATGCAATTTTATATAAGAAGTTAATAATGACCCATCAAAATATATTTGAAGATAAGTACTTTAAGCAAAGGCTTGACAAGTTTCACCTCGATGATATTACAAACATTGAAACGAAGAGAAAGACCATTACAAACTATATCAAATCGCTTGAAAGCGGTCGCGTTGAAAAAACAAAGGAAGAAGCAATACAAGCAGATTTCTTAAACAACTTTTTCGGAGATGTTTTAGGCTACGAATACAAAGACCCTCAAAAGTGGAACCTTGAAAAAGAACATAAATCAAGAACCGATACTACCAAGGCCGATGGAGCATTGGGCTTTTTTGCTATGTCAGACAGTGAAATCAAGTCAGATGTGCGGGCTGTAATTGAACTTAAAGATGCTTTGACGGACTTAGACAAACCACAGCACCGGTTAAATGATAAAAGAACTCCTGTAGAGCAGGCATTTTCTTATTCTTCAAAAGCAGGAGGAAAATGCAAATGGGTAATCGTTTCTAACTTTAAGGAAATACGAATTTATCATTCATTAGATCAGGGCAGTTATGAAAAATTTATTGTTTCTGAACTGACCCAAGATGAAAACCTGAAACGGTTTTTTTACATCCTGCAAAAGGAACATTTGATTTCAGAATTATCGGAATCAACTATTGAAAAGCTGTATCGTGAACGTCGTGAGATCGAACAAACCATTACAAAAGAATTCTACAACGATTATAAGACTTTACGGTTAGAACTCTTTGAACACTTAAAAGAGAATAACAACGCGCAGAATGAATTTACACTTTTCAATAATACTCAAAAAATATTGGATCGTTTTATTTTTGTCTGTTTCTGCGAAGATTCCGGGATGTTACCCTCCGAAACACTTAAAAAGACAAAAGAAGTACTAAGAAACACATTCGATTTTGAAGAAAACAAACTTTGGCGACAGTTCAAAGGATTATGTCACAGCATTGATAAAGGAAATCCCCCCCTTAACATAAATCGTTTCAATGGTGGTTTATTCGCAAAAGATGAAGAGTTGGACAACCTGACAGTACACGATGATGTTTTACTTAAGCTCGTTGACTTTTCAAAATACGATTTTGCAAGCGATATCAATGTAAACATCTTAGGACATATCTTTGAGCAATCACTGACCGACATTGAAGAAATTAAAACCAAAATAGGTAATGGCAAAGACCTTTCACCCGACGAAAAAACGGAGATCAGGAAAAACGGAAAACGAAAAAAGGAAGGGATCTTTTACACACCCGAATATATTACAAGATATATCGTTAAAGATGCCGTTGGCGGATGGCTCGAAGACCGTAAGATAGAATTGGGTTTTTATGATTTACCGGAATTAACAGTAAAAGATATTCAAAGTATAAAAACGGAAAGGAAAAAAAACAAAGCAACCGGGAAATTCGCAACCATTATTACCTACAATAAAAATGTTGAAGCACAACTCATTTTTTGGGAAGCCTATAAAGACAGGTTAAGAAGAGTAAAAATATTAGACCCTGCTTGTGGGTCAGGCGCCTTTCTAAATCAGGTTTTCGACTTTCTTTACCTGGAAGGTCAAATGGTCAATAATCACTTGAGTGATTTGCGTCTTGGACAGCTTGAGATCTTTGAACTTGATAAACACATTTTAACCAATAATATTTTTGGTGTCGATATCAACCCCGAATCTGTGGAAATTACGAAGCTTTCGCTTTGGTTGAAAACAGCAAATAAAGGGAAAGAGTTAACTTCGCTTGAAGAAAATATCAAATGTGGCAACTCGCTCATCGATGACAAAGAAATTGCAGGAGAAAAGGCATTTAATTGGTTTTTAGAATTCCCTCAGGTATTTCCGAATTTCAGGAATCCCAACAAGGAAAATGTTATTGAAGAACCAACATATAATTATGAAAATCCCCACAGCAAAGGTTTTGAAAAATACGGGTTTGATGTAATTATTGGAAATCCGCCATACGTAGTAATGAGTTCCTTCAGGGATAAGGAATTTGAATATTGAGTCCCCTCCGAAAAGGGGGTTTATAATAAATCGAAAAAATTAATGCTGATCAATAAAAATAGTGCAATGGAAAAATTACTGCTCCAAATTCGCTGTACCCTGCGCTGTAGGGTAAGATAACCTGAGGAAAAGG
>JAUXWT010000028.1 GCA_030681475.1 Bacteroidales bacterium
GTCGGGGTGAGCATTACGGTATCTCTTGGAAATAATGGTAGCAATAGTTGTCCCATACTGCAAATTAACGGATTTTCTTTTTACGTTAATCAATCGCTTACTCCCTGATTTTCAACAGTAGGTCTTGGATGTCTGATATTAGCATTGTGCCGTTAGGCGCCTAACATGGGTAGCCTTGTGGAGATCGCATTCAATCTCGTCCCGTACGGGACGAAATAATCATCCTTCCAATCATTCCCTACCCTGATTAAATCCCTAACGGGATTTGGCGGCAACGAGGCCGCCCGGCTTGAGGGCAAAAAAAAGAAAGGAGGGCGTCCTTTTGGGACACCCTCAAATTAAATGGAACGGAAAATATATCGGGGATGATGAACGCTATTCAAAATCGGCAACTGCCGGGGTTGAAGGGGCGAATGCGCTGATACTGACGGTCAAATCAACTTGATCGTTGAAATCAGCGCTTGCAGGCGTAACCGGGGCAAGGCTCATCATATCGATACCCGTAACCGGCGCCACATCGTTGAAATCGGCCTCTGCCGGAACAACCGGAGCCAGACTGCTATATTCAGGAACTGAAGTGATAACTTCTTCAAATATGACTTCAACCGGGGTGACAGGTGCAAGCGAAGTCAGCTCGATATGGGTCGTTTCGCTGTTGCCTGAGGCCGGAACATTATCGCTGTCGGCGAACAGAACATTCACCTGGAGTGCGAAAACTGCTGCGAGGATAAATGTCATGGTTTTCATATTGCCTGTTTTATAAGTTTATGATACAAAGATATACCAGGATGCATGGCTGGTCAATATGTAATCGGCCGGGTAAAGGAACCACCCGATAAGCACACTCAAAATATCGGTAAAATGCAACGGAAATTTCGTATTTTTGACCTTGTGATGGAAATTACAGCGTGCTGCAGTTGAATTGTTAAACATTCACCGTGAATAACAGTGTTCAAAATGAAAGTGTTACTGATCTTCCTTATGGTTGTTTCGACCGGTTGTGTTTCCCAAAATAATTCTGCCATGGATTTCACCGAAGAACGCCACAAAATGGTGGATGAACAGATAAAGTCAAGGGGGATTTCCGACTCAAGGGTTTTACAGGCGATGATGACCGTGCCGAGACACCGCTTTGTTCCGGAATCGCTCATCCTGAAAGCCTATAAGGACACCCCCTTGCCAATCGGGTTGAACCAGACCATCTCGCAGCCCTATATTGTCGCCTTTATGACCGAAGCGCTCAGGCTAAAGGCAACTGACCGTGTGCTGGAGATCGGTACGGGTTCCGGGTACCAGGCAGCCGTCCTTGCAGAGATTTGCGATTCGGTTTATACCATCGACATTTTTGAAACACTTACCGACAGGGCCGGTAAAACGCTGGATCAACTCGGATACAGGAATATCATGATAAAACATGGCGACGGATACCTGGGATGGACTGAGCATGCCCCTTTCGACGCAATCATGGTCACCTGTGCCCCGACCCGCATCCCTAAGCCGCTTAGAGACCAGCTTGCAGAAGGGGGGAGAATGATCATTCCTGTTGGTTATTCTGATATGCAGCAATTGATCCTGCTGGTCAAGAAAAAAGGCAGAATAGAGGAAGAGGCTGTCCTGCCCGTAATGTTTGTCCCGATGATCGATGAAGAGGGGAAATCGTATTAAGATGCTGCCGTAAGGAACTGAAACAAAATTTAAATATGAGAAAAAGAAAACACAAAAGTAGTAGAAGCGCAATGATGTCAATATATCTGATACTAATTTATTCTGTTTTCGCTAGCTCTTGTGATGGACAAACCGATACAAATCAAAACGTAGGGATTTCTCCGTCTCGAGCGACCTACAAAGACCCGCTATTCTTTATCGAAGGACAATTGTGTCAACATTTACGCAGGACATTTCAAGATAAAAATGAAACCTTTGGTTTGGAACTAACAATGGTGTATATCGCTATAATGGGGATTCATTTACGAACTTCTCTGAAAAAGAAGGTTTAATAACCAACGGCATATTGAGTATATTTGAAGACAGAGAAGGACGGTTTTGGTTTGGTGGTTGGGGCGGACTATTTCGTTTTGATGGTACATCCTTTGTTCCTGTTACAAGACAAGGTCCATGGAAAAAATGAAAAACCGGTCACTATTCCTGATCCCCAGTGAGCAGTATACCCCATGTGGCTGTAATTGCCGTAAACCTTTACAGCCCATATGTAAGATAATGTATATTAATTCAGGAAGAACTGCAACGCGATCTGTTTTAGAGATATACAGCGAACCTCAACGATATAGTCTTTCCGGAACGCCGCAAATTCAGGCATGGGCGGATGTTTCAGCATCAGCATAAACAAGATGCCAAGTCCGGATAGTCTCTTTTTCATTGACATGATAATTACGCCACTAAATTAAGAAATTTTATTCTGATTATTTTGCAATTATCATACCTTTTAAAGACCAGAGAATGGCGAGCACATCTTTTTTGGACTCTTCATCAATCTTATGCTTATCCAATACCAGTAAAATATCATCCACAACATACATATACTCGGCCGGGCTGATATTCATGCCCTTGTGCGTGACAGTCATCGCTCTTCCAGTATAGGATACCTGCCCGCCACTCCCGGCGCTGAAGAAATCTATCGTGTGTTGTCTGATGACTGCCATCCGTTCGGGTTGATCTTTGAACGGGAGAAAACGGGCTTTGATAGCTGAGTTGTTCATGTGAGCCTCAACTACATCATCAACGATCATGGTAATTCCCTTTGTTCCCCCAAGTCGATCAAACAAACTTGCCTGACCGGCGCTATTTGGTTTTTGTGCCTGACCGGCGCTCGCCAATAAAGCAAAAATAAATATTATGGTCTGTAACTTTTTCATGATTCTGTTTTTATGACAAAGGTACTCCGTGATAATCAGAGTCATCAGTTCATATGGTTCAAAAAGAAGTAATTTTGGTTCAACCCACTAAATTCACCTGAAAACAGAATCATTACCCCCGTGAACCTAAATATTCGGAGGGTAAAAGGCCAAACCTTTTGTGGAAGCATTTAGAAAAGTAAGACGGGCTGTTGAATCCGGTATCAAAAGCAATTTCAGAAATATTATCTGCATTTTTGTTCAATAACCTTAATGCGTTGTTTAAACGAAATTCCTTTATAAAAGTATTTGGGGACTTGCCTGTAAGGGTAACCATTTTACGGTACAATTGTGATTTGCTGCAACCCAGCGGTATGCTGAAATCGTCAACCTTCAGGTCGGTATTTCTCCATGCTTTTTCGGTAAAATCCATTAAAAGAGTCAGAAATTTTTCATCCTGAGGCGTTAACGCCAATACAGAAGGGTTGTTAATAAAGACATTTGAATTCTCACTTTTGTACAAGTCTCTTACCTCGGTTGACACCACAATTCCTGTATTTGCAATATAACACATCCGTTCTGCCAGTTTTATGGTGTCTTCAAAAAATGCTTTTTTTTCAGCGACAGGCACACCAGCGCTTAACCCTATTCTTATCTTGTTGTGGAGGTTGTCAATTTTACCGGACAATCCCTTCAATTTAGCCTGAATTTCCAAAGCACAGGATAAAGCATTTGAAACAGAATCAAATGAAACTAAAAAACTTTCCTCATTTTGTTTACCGATTCTTCCTTGAAAATGATCTGAAATGTCAACGACAGACATGATGGAATTCAAAAACGCAGTTCGCATCTCTGCCGGGTTGTTCTTTGTTAAGGATATGGTTTCCAGCCTTACAGCCATAATTGTTCTGAAAGCCGGGTCATTGATAATATTCAAACCGGCGTTTTGTGCACTGATAGGGTCTTCAATTCTGCCTAAAAACGACTCCACTATGCTGGCATCTACTTCGATGATCACATGAGGCACTTCACCATGAGCCTGGTTATGCATTTCTTTAATAGCCTGCTCATCAGGCGCTTCAACCAAACAAAAAGCCGTTTTTCTTTTTTCATCAAACCAATAGGTCAATCCCCTGCATTTAAATTCATGCTGAATTTTTAAATCCTCCTGGTGCAACTGGGCCACATTCTCAGCGGTTACCGTTTCTGACACATCGTGCCGGTCCATAAATATTGGCATAAAACAGGTGTTTAATTTTCCGACGCTTATGGATTGTCGCGACCCCCTCTTTTAGAGGTTCACACGACTCCAGTTTAAATTCAGGTAGTTCCTATTACCTGAATTACAAATATATCAAAAACGGGATTTGGCAGCTATCATCCTTAACGAGGCCGCCCGGCCCTGAGGGCAAGAAAAAGAAAAGAGGGCGACCTTTTGGGACGCCCTCACACAATGAACGGAAGATATAGCGGGTTATTCGAAGTCGGCTTCGGCAGGTGTACGGGGTGCAAGTGTAGCAAGATCAATCCAAATCACCTCAACAGCGGCATCAAAATCTGCCACCGCAGGTGTTACCGGAGCTAAATCGGCGAACGATACCATTTCTGAGGGAGTATCATTAAACTCGGCTTCTGCCGGCAGAACAGGTATCAGATTATTCGTTTCAATGGTTACTGCATCTTCAAAGGTTGCTTCCAATGGCATGGAAGGTGCAAGGGAAATCATCCGGTTGCGGTTTGTAACCGACGCTGTTGTTGTTTCATTTCCGGCGAAAAGAAGTCCTGTGTTTAATGTAAGGATTGCTGCAATTATGATGGTTGATGTTTTCATTTTGATATATTGTTTGAGTTTGATAAAGCAAAGATATATCAGAATGAGGGGGTGGAACAGGTCAAATCGGTTGGTTCGGGGTGAAACCCGATGAACGGGGGGTGAGAATCGGTAAAATCGTAAACAATTGATCTGCTATTTCTTCTGTTTTTCGAGCCCTGAAGCAAACCTCCTGCACAAATCCTCAATGTCATCCTTCCTGGCAAGCACTTCAATCCATTCCCCTGGTATCTGTTCATACCCGTATAACAATCCGGCCAGTCCGCCCGTAATCGCTGCCGTTGTATCTGTGTCCTCGCCCAGGTTAACTGCCTTCAGCACGGCTGTAGTGTACGAATCGGTTGTCATCAGGCACCAAACGGACGCTTCCAGGGTTTCCACGACATATCCGCCACTCTCAATTTCTTCCGCCTTTAAGGTAAAGATGTCATCAGTCAGGAGTCTGTCATAAGGTTCAACCTCGTCAAGAGCCACTCCAATGCTTTCCAGGTTCTTCGGGAACGTTTTTTTCACGATGGCATAGACTTCCAACTTGTCCTTCAGGTTGATCAGGAGTCTTGCGAACTCCAGGTAATAAAAGCAGCCAATAACACACTGCATTTGAGCATGGGTGATGGATGACACCAGTTTTGTCAATCCGAACCGCTCATTTAAGGGTTTGTCCTTTATATAAAACAGGAGGGGGAGAATTCGCATCAGCGAACCATTCCCGTATGACTCCTGGTGCGTGTAACCGGCAAGGTCAGGCCTGACCCTGTGCTTCAATTTATTGATCGCCTTGGTGGTAGCTATACCGATATCAAAAACAATCCCGTGGGGGGTCCAGTACCCCTTTTCCTTCCAATCCACAAAGTTACTGGCAATTTTATGCAAATCAAATTCCACCGACAATACCTCAGCAAGGCAGAAGGCTAGCGAACTGTCATCAGACCAGGTGCCTGCTGGCTGTCCGTGGGAGCCATATCCGCGCATATCCTTCACGGGGTTTTGCTTCAGTGTTGACCTGCTTTTAAACTCAACCGGAACGCCAAGTGCATCACCGACGGCAAGGCCAAGGAGGGAGGAACGGATATGGTCGGTGAGGTTTGCGGAAGAAGGGGTCATCATTCTTATTTTCTGTAGTATCTGTTTTTTAGATCAAAAATAAGGTTTTTATAGTAATTTCTGTATTCTGATGTTGGATTTTCACAGAGATAGATCCGTGTCCCGTTCTCCCTGAAATTATTATTGTCAATCGTTGTTTTCAGGGTCACTTTTTCAAAACGACGGGGCAGCAGGCTGTCCGGGTTGATGTTATTTCCATTGTCTGAATGGACCCAGATCATAAAATCTTTGGTCAGACTGTCGGGCGCCCAGAAGACAAAACTTCCGTTGAATGAGATGGGCTGTGGAACATGATCTTTTTTTCCATAAAACATCACCGCTCCTGCCTGCCCGTAGTGGTAACAAAAGATATCGCAGTTGTCCCGGTTTTCATAACCCAGTTCAAGGTAAACTTTTCGTACAGACTCACCTAGCTCTTTCCATCCTGTCATATCGGCCATGTCCTGAGACAGGTCATGATATTTCCCATCCTCCCACCGGTAAGCATCCTTCTTTAATGCTTTTTCGTAGGAGATTAGAGGAATCCCATCAAATGAAAGGGATATGTAAAATGCTACAAACATCGAGATCACCAGGAAACCAAAGAGGTACATCAGGTACCTTTTCAGATATTTTTCAATGAAAAAAGCGCCGAAGGCAAACAGTACCGGATAGGCCCCCAGGGTATAGTATGACTTTCCTTTGCCAACGATCAACATTCCGATGACTATTAAATATATGAATGCAAACAGACGATACTGCTTTTCTTCCTTTTTGAAGAGCAGCACAAGCAGTGCGCCTAACCATAAAAACAGCGCCTGGGCATTCATCAGGAACTGGTCTTTTATAAAATCTGATACCTTAACATGCACCAGTTGTGTTTCACGTAATTCGGCCATATGATGAATGACGGGCCAGTTATTCATGTACTGCCAGAGCAGGTTGGGAAGGATGATCACTAATCCGGTTGCCAGTGCAAGGAGGAAATATTTTGATTTATACAGGATCCTGGATGGGGAGAATAACAGGGAGATACCAAATGCGGTATAAAAGAACACAATGGAGTACTTGTTCAGGAACCCCAACCCGAACACGATTCCAAGCCAGATCCAAATGACGGGCTTGTTTCGCTTGATCATCACCAGGATCAGGTACCCTGAAAGCAACCAGAAAAAATGTTCAAAACATATCGGCTGAAACAGGAAATCGGTGTGCATATAGGCCGGAGAAAGAAGGTAAGCAAGGCACGCCAGTGTAATGGGTACTTTCCTGCCTCCCAGTTCTTTGACCACCAGTCCGATCAGGATGATGTTGGCGGCTCCGATCAATGAAGGGAAAAATCGCATTCCGAAGACCGTATTCCCGAAGATCAGTGTGGCAATCTTGCCGACAAGAGCGGTCAATGGCGGGACAGACCAGTAACCCCACGAGAGATGTTCACTCTGTGCATAATAGAGGTATGCGTCGCGGTGTAATTCAAAGTTTGAAAAGGTTAAAAAATGAATAAACAGTGTTATCGCACCAAAAAACAGTATCAATGGCCATTCCCCGTCAACAGTAAATGGTTGTTTGGATAACTTCATTTAATTGTTTAGCAGGAGTTTTGAAACGATATCATCAAAATAGGGCTTCTCTTTGAGGCTTGACCGTGAACCCGGAAAATAGATCACCTTTAATTCAATCCTGATGCGGTTGCCAACAGGTTGACCGGTTGCGTTTGGATATTTGTCGCTTACAATGCCGTTCAACACCACGGCAAGCCGCATGTCGTTTGTGAGTCGTGTATTGTCGATCATCGGAAACTCGAAATAACTGACCATAAACTCGGTTTGACGGGGAAGTTCGAAAGTTGTTTGTTTCCCCAAATAAATCGACTGAATGGTCAGCCGGATCTTAACAGAAGCGTCAACCGTATCGTAATCCAGTATCTTGATCCGGATAACCCGTTGCAGGGAATCATATTCCTTTCCGTTGAAAACCGAATCCACGTATGTACAAAACTGCAAACTACCATTTAATGCGGTTGAATTCTGTTCATGTAATTCGTCTATAATTAGCCTGTAGGTGCTGTCGTTCTTATACCGGGGCCCGTTTTTATAGTTAAACAAGGTGTCTTCATAATAAAAAGTGACCGGTTTTGAAACGGTTTCTAGGGAGGATAGTTGCTTAGCGATGATGGCTCTCGACATTTTGATCAGCCTGCGTTTATATGCTTTTCTTAATACCAGATCCCTGATCTCGTCATTAATGCTCCTGTTCAGGTATTCAAACAGTGGCATAAGGTTCAGAGATTCATGAAAGTTATAGGTCAGCAGTTCGAGCTGAAGTATCTTTTCATCGAGTGATACTTTGGCCTTATCGTTCAGGATATTGTTCATGATGGAGTTGAACATATCCTTTCGAAGGGCGCTTTCAGAATCCTCGCGTTTTGTCATTAACTCAGTGTAGAGTTTGGTTTTCGCCTCCTTTTCCTGGTTTTTGCTCAGGTAATTAGAAGCGGCATAACTTACAAACGCGATGGTAAGCGCCGTGATCAGGGCACCCACGGGACGCAAAATGATATCCGCTTTTTCCCAGCGGTCTTTTTTACTTGTTTCAGGTTTTATTTTTTGATCAGCTGCCATGTCGATTTATTTTGAACAAGGTCAAACTTATAAGCGGTCGGACTGTTATTTGAATAGATATCTGCAATGGCTCCGCCTGCGTGCAGCTTTACCTGGCCTGTTTGACCGATCGTAATCGAGAAGTAACCGAAGGCGTCGGTACTGTCCGATTTTATCAGGGTGCCATCTTTGGCAGTAATTTTTACCAGTTGTTTCGCAAAAGGTTTCCCGTTTTTGCTGATGGTTCCAAATATCTCTCCCGTAAAGGCCATTGCCGGGATCAACAATAAAACGACAAGAATTATTTTCTTTATTTTCATGATCATAATTTTTCGTACACGGTAAAGTTAGTTTAATTTTAATGGAAAAACAATGTTTTATCCGGATAATTTTTTTCTAACGGTTGACAATAACAAAATATTAATTATATTTGTCAACTCAATCAATTGACATGAAAGAAATTGTAGCAAAACGGATTAAAAGTGCGAGATTGCTGGCAGGACTATCTCTCCGCGAACTTTCCAATAAAATGGAGCATTCGGTAAGCTATAATGCCATTGCCAAATATGAAAAGGCCGAGATGATGCCTGACAGTAAAGTATTAATCGCATTATCTCGAGCCTTGCAGGTTAAAACTGATTATTTTTCTCGTCCTTATTCGGTTAACATCCCAAAAATCGCGTTTAGAAAGAGGAAAAAATTGGGGATAAAAATAATCAGAGCCCTTGAAGAGGAGATCACCGAAACGTTGTCCCGCTACCTGGAGGTTGAACAGTTTTTAAATATTGAAACTTCATTTTTTAATCCACTGATAAATATAACGATTAGGGAAGGAGAAGATGTCGAACAAGCCGTAAGTCAACTGATTCATCGATGGAATATCGGCATCGATGCGATTCCCAATGTGATTGAAATGTTGGAAGATAAAGAAATTAAAGTCATTGAAACTGATGCCCCGCCTGAGTTTGATGGCTTATCAGGATGGGTAGGAAACAATATTCCGGTGCTTGTTATTAATAAAAACTATGAGAATGAGCGTAAACGATTTACTGCGTTACACGAATTAGGCCATACGATTCTGCAATTTGATCAATCTCTGTCAGAAAAGGAAATAGAGAAACTTTGCCATAGGTTTGCAGGTGCATTACTAATCCCCAAAGAAACATTTTTGATTGAACTTGGGCAAAAAAGAACCAGTATCAGCCTGAATGAATTGAAAAACATGAAAGAATCTTATGGCATATCTATTCAGGCGATCATGGCAAGAGCCAAAGACCTTGAAGTCATCACCCCAAATACTTTTGTTCAGTTTTGTATCCAAATTTCAAAAAACAGAACAGAAAAGGGATTGGGCCAATATATTGGAAAAGAACGGTCTGACCGGTTTAAGTCATTAGTATTCAGGGCCGCATCAGAAGAGATCATATCCATGAGCAAAGCAGCAAATTTATGTAACCAGAAGTTAGCCTCATTCAGGGATGAGTTTGTTATTCTATGAGGATTGTCGTAAATGATGCGAATATTTTAATCGATCTGGTTAAGTTACAACTTCTCCCACATTTTTTTGGCTTAGGCTGGGAATACCACACAACATCCCTGATCTTTGAAGAATTGTTTGAAAATCAGAGAGAAGCGTTTGCTCCATATCAGGACAATGGACTTTTTATTGTTGCAGACCTTGATGCAGAGGAGCTGGGAGCAATTTTAAATTACAAAAAGAGAAGCTTCAGTTATCGGAGCAAGATTGTTCAGCTTTATTCTACGCCATTAAAACATCAGGTATTCTTTTAAGCAGTGATAAGAAGCTTCGTGAATTTGCTGAATATAAGAAGGTTGAAGTCCATGGTCACTTGTGGATATTTGATGCATTGGTTGCACAAAATTGCATTTCCCCTTCATGTGCTGCGGAAAAATTAGAAGAACTAATCAATACCATTAATCCAAAGGTAAAGTTACCTAACCCTGATTACAAAAAAAGGATCATATTATGGAGAAGCAATTCAATTGAATGGAAAAATGAGAAAGACTGACCGTAAACAACACTGGGAAGATATTTACCGGACGAAACGGCCTGACGAGGTGAGCTGGTTTCAGCCCGTTCCCGCTACATCGCTGGATTTCCTTAATTTTTTTAACATTCCAACAACTGCCAGAATCATTGACATCGGGGGTGGAGATAGTTTTTTTGTCGACTGTTTGCTTGATGCAGGATATCACGATATCACCGTCGTTGATATCTCAGAGGCTGCCCTTATCCGGGCGCAACAACGGCTTGGCAACAGGGCAGCGAGGGTGAAATGGATCGTGGAGGATATTGCAACATTCGCCCCGACCGGGAAGTTCGACTTCTGGCACGACCGGGCTGCTTTTCACTTCCTGACAGGGGAAAGTGAAATTGAAGCCTACATCAACACAGTCCGCAGATGCATCCCGGAAGGTGGGTTTCTGGTCATCGGCGCTTTCTCGGAAAAGGGGCCGAAAAAATGCAGCGGGCTTGAGATCAGCCAATATTCGGAGGATTCAATGAGCTCCCGGTTTGGAAAATACTTCGAAAAAATAAAATGTGTCACGGCAAACCATAAAACCCCTTTTGACACCGTTCAGAATTTTATTTTTTGCGGTTTCAGAAGATTGCAGACCATACTTCAGGACGAATAAATACAAATCTGACAATCCAATGAAAAAGATCGTATTACTACCGTTATTCCTTATCTCTTTTGGGTTACTTCATGCGCAGGAAAATAGAAAGGAGGATTTAAAGAACTTCTTAAAAGATCACTGGAAAACTCCGGAAGAATATGTTGTAAGCAAATTTCATGACCACGACTATGTATTTATCGGTGAGTACCACCGGATAAAACATGATGTCGAGTTGATTGCAAATCTAATTCCTCTCTTATACAAAAATCATATCTGCAACCTTGCAATCGAATTTGGCATTTTTTCCGATCAGCATTTAGTTGATTCACTGATCAATGCCCCTACTTTTAACCGGAAACTCGCGGATTCCATCGTGTTTAGTTATTATCCCGTCTGGGGTTATAAAGAATACATCAATTTATATGAAACTGCGTGGAAAGTGAATCATAGTGACCTTTCGGACACCACTAAATTCAGAATTATCAACTTGGGTTGCCTGTATAATCCTTGCACAAAAGACCGCTTTGCTGGAAATGATCCGGATGAATACATGGCAAATACGATTTTAAAGGAATTGGTGGCAAAAGATCAAAAGGCACTTATCTATTCCGGAGGCCACCATGCGTTTACAAGGTATCGCCAGCCATTATATGATTTTAATAAAGATACATTGTATGGATTTAAACAAACAAGGATGGGAAACATTATCTATGATTCGTTGAAGGAAAGAGTTTTTAATATCTATCTGCATGCAGGCTGGGTCTCAAATAAAGGTTTTGACGCTGATTGTGTTCTTCCGGTAAATGGAGCAATTGATGATCTTATGGAAAATTTCACCGATAAAAGGGTGGGATTTGATGTTGTTGGCGCCCCGTATCCGCCCTACCAACCCCACATCTTAGGTCAGCAGGGTTTTATCTATAAACTGGGGTAGTAGTTCTTTGAGTTGTGTGGCTTTAGTGTCGTTGATGTTGTTGATGACATAGGTAAGCCATTTCTGGGGATCGATCTC
>JAUXWT010000029.1 GCA_030681475.1 Bacteroidales bacterium
GTCGGGGTGAGCATTACGGTATCTCTTGGAAATAATGGTAGCAATAGTTGTCCCATACTGCAAATTAACGGATTTTCTTTTTACGTTAATCAATCGCTTACTCCCTGATTTTCAACAGTAGGTCTTGGATGTCTGATATTAAACAAAGAAGAGGTGTCTCTGGTAGAAATGGAGGCATTGAACTCAAGGATCTTAAACAGTCTTGATGCATGGGCACTAAAACTCGACCCTTCAAAAATTGATGCTTACGGACATTATTCAGATTATACAATGATTGGTAGTATTCTTCTTCCGGTTTTCCTGTTGTTTGATAAACAGATCAGGCATGATTGGCTTGATGTGCTGCTGATGTATATGGAAGTTATGTCTATCACAACAAATATTTACGAATGGAGTTTTTTGGGACCAACTTTTCAAAACAGATTGCGCCCTGTTACTTATTATGATCAACTCACATATGAAGAGAGAAAATCAGGGGATAACAGGAACTCACTCTACAGCGGACATGTCGCCACTGTCGCAGCATCCAGTTTTTTTATGGTAAAAGTATTCTGCGATTACAATCCTGAATTAGGAAATAAAAAATACCTGTTATATGCCGCAGCGACAATTCCTCCGCTTATTTTGGGATATTTCAGGGTGAAAGCACTCAGGCATTTTCCGTCCGATGTTATGGCTGGCACAGCAATAGGGGCACTATGTGGTATCTTAATCCCCGAAATTCATCGCATCAGAAGTAAGAAATTTTCATTGGGGTTTTATTCTTCATATGAAGTTACTGGTATAAGTCTGAAATGGGAACCGGATTTTAAAAAATAAGGCTGTTAATTTGAAGGTAAAATCCAAAATAAAGAGCACTCTGTCAATCTACGAAATACTGCAGATTTTAAGCGTCTCCCGGCTCGAAAATATGTCTTTTAAAGACTTATTGGCGAACAAAATCAATCAGGATTTCAAATAACAAAACCATATACAGTTGAAAATCAATTTAGTTTAACAGGAAACTAGTGTCATAAAGTATAAATTTAAAATCTAAAAAAATGGCAACACTTACCCAGGCTATGAAAGACATGATTGCTACACAGCAATGTTTTATTGGAACAGCCGCTGCTGACGGGATGCCCAATATCGCACCAAAACGGTCAACACGAGTTTTATCTGATGATTCTCTTATTTTTACCGAAGGGACAGGAGGTATTACTTATGCAAATATTAAAAGAGGTTCGAAAGTTGCCGTTGCTGTAGTAAACCGTGAAATTTTAGATGGATACAGAATTATCGGGACCCCTGAATTACAGGAAACAGGTGAGTTATATGAGATGGCTGTTTCTATGTCTGCAAAAATGGGAATGCCTAAACCAATAGCTGTTGTTGTTATTCATGTTACCGAGATTCATTCACTTAAACCAGGCCCGATGGCCGGTAAAAAGATTGGTTAATCAACTTTTTCACTTACAATCCAATTGCTCCAGCCTTTAAGATATAACTTAAATGCCACAAATTGAACGCTTTATATTTGCAGAAAGGAAGTTGAGTAGTTGCAACTTTGAGCGGTAAGGGGAGCCTGATAAAGAGCCACTTATGAAGCAATCAGGAAAGAAATTGTTAGCAGTCCTACTGCTTGATGATTTTTGCAGTTTCAGCTTTAGCTCCTGCAATCACACGGATAAAATAAATGCCGACAGGCATCCCGGTTAATAAGAACTCATGCTTGATTTCACCATTCAGGACTTTAGTTAACACTTTTTCTCCACAAATTCCATAGATATCTACGGTGACCTTATCCTCTGGTGATTCATCGGTTAACTCAAGGATGAAATTTCCAGAAGTTGGATTAGGATAGATTTTAAAGGATGAGTGTTCAATGGTCCTGGGGAATTTATCTGCCGCCAATGCAATTGCAGGTATTGAAGGAGCCTGGCACCAGGGGCCACCCGGAGCTATGTAACCCCACATATAGCCTCCGGACTGAACTGTGGTTGTTGGAAGATATTTGATATTCTGACCTGCTATCATGGTTGCACTACCTCCGTTTTGTATAGAAAATGTGGTTCCGCCTCCGGCTACATAAATCGATTGGATGGCGTCGTGACATTCGTTTCCGGTCAAAATAATATTTTGAAGATTTACTGTCAATGGAACGGTATTCACCACCATGATGATCGTGTTTGAATTCGCCGGATTATTTGAGGTGCATGGTAATTCGGAATTCAAAATACAGGAAACCATATCACCATTCTGGGGAACATAGATGAATGAATTATCGTTTGTTCCGGCATTGGCGCCATTTACTCTCCATTGATATCCCGGTGATGCACCCCCATTGACGGGAGTAGTGGTAAAAGTGACAGGAGTACCTTCGTCAACGGGGTTAGCAGAAGCTACAATCGAAACACTGACCGGCAAGACAGAGGTGCAAGTCCCGGTAACCTGAACATCGTCGACTGCCCAGTACCATCCCCAGGTTCCT
This sequence comes from Bacteroidales bacterium, assembly GCA_030681475.1. Lineage (GTDB taxonomy): Bacteria > Bacteroidota > Bacteroidia > Bacteroidales > FEN-979 > CAIVAT01. The sequence continues at coordinate 2,471 of JAUXWT010000029.1, forward strand.
GTATAATTCCACTTGAATTTTACCTGGGATTGTCCGGCCACGGCACTGATTGCCTGATTGAATGCTGTGGGATTGGTCGGGGAGGTGGAAGTAAACGTGCTAAGTAGTGTCCAGGTGGCGCCATTATTTATACTGTAAAATAATGTTCCTGATGAACCCGTGTACGACTTAAAATAATGGTTGAATTGCAAAGTAACAGTAGAATATGCCGTGAGATTTAATGAGGGAGAAATCATATCCGCATTCTGGGAATTCCCGCTCCCATAACCATCACTGTTTAAGTAAGCATAATTTCCTGTAAGCGCTGGATTCGGTGTTTGCCCTGTGAGGATGCCAAACTGCCAGATCTGTCCGTTGCCTGAATTATCAACCTGGGACCAGCAGTTGGGCAGAACTTCGCTGTTTACAAAGATTTCATTCCAGGGCAGGGAAGATATCGTACTGCAGAGTGTTGTGGCATTTTGGATCGTCCCTGTTGAGTATGTATTTCCCGCAGCAACAGACCAGAGTTTGTAAAAATAAGTAGTGTTTGGTTGCAAGTTGATCTGGTTAAAAGAGTTAGCTGATCCCGCATAGATCACGGTTCCTCCTCCGGGAATCAAACTACTTGCTGAATATGCAACTCCATTTACCGGACTTCCAAAAGTCGCACTGGTATTGAAAGCAAGAAGAACATTATCATTATTGACATTCTTCTGCCATTGCAGGCCGATCCCGGTCAGGCCGACCGGGGTCGCAGTAAAACCGGCAGGATTAAGAATACCCGGTTCAATAAGGTCAGTTTCCCAAACTCCCCGGCCATAGGTAGCCACTCTGAGTTTATTACCTGAATTTTGAATTTCTACTTCGTTAACAGCAACCATTGGAAGTCCTGAAGCAAGTTCAGTCCAGGTGCTGGCATTGTCCTCCTTGTAGTAAACTCCAATGTTCATTCCGAGGTAAATGATTGTTGCAGCATTTTCATCAACAACAACGGAACGTGCAGATATTGCTGGTAACCCGATTGAAATATTAGTAAATGTAGTACCACCGTCAGATGATACTAATACCCGGTTTGTAGTACTATTACAACTAATCCAGATTTTTAAAGGATCGAATTTACTCACAAATATGGAAGTAATGCTTGCAGGAGCAGTTACAGAACTCCAGGATGTTCCTCCGTTTGTGGTTTTGTAAAGGGTAGTACCTTTTGAGGTGTAGATATATTTCGTGTTGGAAGGCGCAACAGCCAGCACATCAAGTGTTTGCGTAATTGTCGGCGACAGGTTTGCCCAACTGGAACCCCCATTAGCTGACCTCCAAACACCTGTCCACCCGCCATAAACGGTGTCATGACTTGTTGGATGCATCACTAATGGCGTAACCCAGTTGCCACTTGAAGGTTGCGTCAGGTTAATCCTGCTTGTCCCGGAATTGGTGGTTTTATATATAGCCCCATTTTGGCTGGTTCCAATAGCTATAGCTGCATTTGTGGGGCTGATAACATTGTCCATTCCATCCGCACCCAGCCAATCAACCCAGCTTCCGTCAGATCTCCTGAAGGATGAACCATTGTCCTGGGCGCCTGTTGTGATGACACTGGCATTGGTTTTGGAACACGAAATTCTGTAAAACTGCCTGATGCCCAGTCCTGCCGACAGGTCGGTCCAATCATTGGCATTATTCACGCTTTTATATATACCTCCGTCACTGCCTGAATAAATCGTGCCATTTATCCATTCTAAAGCATGAACGTCGGCGTGGTTATATCCGGTTGAGTTGGGATACGACCAAACTGTACTCGCTACAAACGATGTCCCGCCATTAACAGATTTCCAGCAAATAATACCGGCAATATGCACCTCGTTGACATCAAGTGGATTTACACAGATAGCCATATCGTATGTAGCCTGGCCTGTTGTGCCGGTTCCCGTGGACTCGTATCCAAAATAGTTGGTTCCCGAAGTAGGATTACCGATTACAGTGGTTATATAAGTAAGACCTGCGTCTATGGATTTATACATTCTGCCGAAAAGACTTCCATTAGCCTGAACGGCATAGACAACATTAGGGTTGTTGGGCGAACAAGCTAACAAAGTACGTCCGGTATTCGTAATACCATTTGCACTGCTGATGGCTGTCCATGTCATTCCATTATCTGCTGAACGCCAGACACAACTGGTACCACTCGATCCTGAAGCGTACATAATCACAGGGTTTGACGGATTGAATTCAATATCCTCTTTGGTGGAGGTTTCAACCTGTGTCCAGGTCGCTCCTCCATTAGTTGACCGCCAGATACCGTTACTGGCTGCACAGAAAACGATATTGGAATTTGAAGGATGTACTTTTACCTGTTTTGCTCCACTCGGACCACTGCCTGTCGTACTCCAGTTCAAGCCGGCATTGGTTGATTTCAAGACGCCACCGGAGCTAAGCGAGGCGTAAAGAGTGCTTGTATTGCCAGGGTCAATACATAAGTGAAAAACATTCATCCACGAGGAATTGTCAAAATCTATCAGTGGAGTCCATGAACTGCCGCTTGTCGTACTTTTCCAGATTCCGCCGCCAGGAGAACTTACATATATGATGGTTTGATCAGATGGATGAACTGCAACAGAGGTAATCCTTCCGACACCAGGGTTCCACCCGCTCGTGTAAGTCCAGTTCTGAGGACCAAGCTCCATCCAGCCGGAGGAACTACTGCTTTTGTTGCCCATTTTCCTGGTGGCCTCATAATAGGCTTTATCTTCTGCATCAGGTGTGATGTAAAAGCCATTATCATCAATATGAAATCTTCTCTCATACAACCAGCGTTGGTATTGTTTAAATCCACTTCCCTGCCCCGTGCCAACTTTCTCAAAATAACCATCTGCCCAATGTTCTGTTTGTTGCAGGGTTAAACCGGTACGTTCCATCAACTCAAAAATGTCCGTTTGTGAGAATCCATTGTATGAATTCATTGCAAGGCTTAGTATGAATGTGACCCTGATTACTATCTTCATCTTAAGAGTAATTAATTCTTCATTTTTTAAGAAACTGTTTTAACATTTATCATACCTGAGAATGCCATATGCAAAGTTATACTTTATTGCATTGTTATTATATTCCTTTCCTTTTTCAATCCGAATTGATCAATGAATAACGATCTTCAATCTGATTTCAATGACAGTTGTTCGAAAATCCGTTGGTTCAATCTGACGAATGGTCCCAAGATTCCCTTGACATTCTGATCGACGGGGACAAACTGTTTTTCATCTACGGGATGCTCAACGCATCTCATATTTTCCGGGAAAATGAATTATTCAGCATTTGCAAACGGTCGGTATAATGATGCAGATATACTTCTTTAATCGGTTCTGTTAAAAAAGAAGATCGGGTCAATGTCATGACCTTTTGATTTTTGATTCGGTATTTATCCAATATGGTTCTTAAACGGCTCTCCAGCATTCCAATTCGCAAACCAAACTCAAAAAAATCATCGTAAGCATAAAAGCCCAACGCTTTAAAACTCTCCGTTTCATAGTCGTTGGAAAATAATCCATCGCTGAGTGCGAAAAACGAATCGGTCGGAATATGTATGGAGGTGTCCATCAAATCATACGCCGGACTCAGCAAGTAATCACCACTTTTGGTCTGTTGCAGCGCGAAATTTTTAAGATTCGCATCTCCATTACTAAACAAATAATTGAATACAATTCGTTCAAAATATTTTTCTACCTCCACCGCGTAAGCCATAACATACTTTTTCATACTGGTGGCAATATCTTCATAGCTGCCGTAGTTTCTGTAACTTTCACCGTCTTTTTCTTTTGATTTGCCGTAAATTGAGGCAAAATCTTCCTGTGTTATTTTTCTTCCGTCTGATGCATAGTCAAATCGCTTAGTAATGTATGCGGGCTCACCGTTTTTAAAGAACACCAATGCACAATCTGCAATAACGATTCCGTATGCCTGTTTGGCAATTTGCATTGTCAGGTGCTCGTTTGCCGGTAATTCTTCTGCTTTTCCGAAAGGTGGTCTGACGGGTCTTGGCTTCAGAATATATCTCCCCTTTTCGCCCTGTTCGGTCAGCCGGAGTTTATTTCTTTCAAGCGCCAACGATTGTTTAAACTGAGCTCCGCTGATAGAAATTGTCGTGCTATTCTGCCTTAGCTTTTCAGCCGCTTCTTCATCTACTGTTGGTGCATTGAAATCTAATATATGATTTGCTTTTTTTCGATCAAACAAAAGTCTTAATGCAGCAGGACTATATTTGTCAAAGCCTTTCGCTAATGTACACGGGCAATATTTTATTTCGTCCAGGTTCATTTCTTTTCGATCAGTTTTATTGTCACGGCTCCTATGGTATCGTTTCCTGCTGTCGCTCCCAGCAAGCTCAAGATATCCCGCTCATCTATCTTTAAGTATCTGCACTGTATTGCTAAATTGGTTCCTTCTGCCACCATATTGCTGAACAATGGAAACAAGAACTCGCTGTGGTATTCCTGCTGAGATTTTAGAAGGGTTAAGCTTATGGCCTGTTTATCCGGGTCGGCAAAGTATGCATCATCATACCGGAACACATAATGATTCGAATCTTCTTCAATAAGAAAACCTGCAAGTATGCCATTGTTAAATACTTCCGCTCTCCTCATTTATTCTGTACTTCGTTTTACGCGCAGGGTCAGTGCCATGCCCAACACTTCTGTTAATTTGTTCAGTACCTCCAATGACGGATTGCCTTGACCTCGTTCAAGTTTATACAAAGTATTTATACTCACATTTGCCAATTCAGCCAGGTGCGGCTGAGTTATGGACAACTCTTTTCTTCTTTCTTTTATAGTTTCCCCAAGATGTACAGCTAACATTTTAATGTGATTTTATTAGCAAAAGTAGTTAATATATTCAAGATGTCAAATAAAATCACAATATATTGTGATTTTTCCATTTTCGATCCGATGTTTTACTGTAAAACCTGGAAAAACCGGAGCATCTGACCACCCTTCGCCGGTTTGGGTTTCGCTTCTTCCTTTTTCGGAATGGAAACTTTCAGGATGCCGTTCTCATATTTAGCCCCGATTTTATAACTGTTTACGGTATTTGGCAAAGTAAATGAGCGGCTGAATGATTGAAACCTGAATTCCTTTCTTGTGAAATTTTCGCCTTCATCGGTTTCGTTTTCCAACTTCTTTTCCGACGAAATCGTCAACAGGTCATTGTTCAGTTCAATCCTGAACTCATCTTTTGAAAATCCCGGGGCGGCCACTTCAAAATCAAATGCATCAGCATTTTCTTTGATGTTCACGGAAGGCAATGTGGTATTGGTGTCTGAAAAATTACGGATTGATCAAAAACACGAATGCATGGGATGAAGCGCAGGTCGTCTCTACAGTGAAGAACATCATGAACCATTATATGGGCGTTCCTCCCGAATCCTTTCCATGGAAGGGGACGCGGTACACCCAGAAAGAATTTCTCTTCTCATACCTGAAACTGCAGATGATGGATTTCCTGGTTCATAAAGATGCCATCAGGGATATGCTTGAAAAATTCCCCAAAGAAGGAAATGATTGAAAAAGCAGGGAGGTCTGTCCGCCGGTTTTTCCACCTTTTGAAACCAGCCTGATACCATACCTTTGCTACAATGTATTATATTCGAGTTCAGAAACCGTTCCCATGATGATCAAAGGCTTTTTATTGGGCCGGAGCCATTGAATAATGTTTTCAAGGTTGATTTCCGGCATGGCTACACAGCCGGCTGTCGGAGATCCCGGCCCGCCTTGAATATGGACGAATATGGCACTCCCATTGCCTTTTACCACCTGTTTGGTATTATATTGCACCACAATGCCAAGTTTGTAAAGATCATTGTTCAGTTTCATCCTTTCATGACTTACGGCTGGCGGAGTGTCCATGGTAACCCATGTATTGTAATCGTCTGATTCGGGGTCATCAATCCAGAAGTCCTTGTCAGTAGCCTGGCGGTAGTCCATTTTGGTTGCAATCTTTTCCACGTACCCGAAAACTGGTCCCAGGTTAAAAATTCCGGTAGGTGAGGCATTATCTCCTTCTCGCTTTTGATTAAAGGGTGAAAAACCATTCCTGCCAATGGTACCCGGGATGTCGGCAAACATTTTTGTCCAATGACCGCCGATGCCTTTTTCAAAGGTTTGTATCGTAACGTTTTTCGAATGGATGTCGTCGTTCGTGACAAGTATGATCTGTTCCGAATTTCCGATCCCTGATTCGTTGAGTTTAAGAATACGGGCTAGAAGTTTGGATGTTTCTGTCGTATGTCTGTCCATATCAGCTGCGCTCTTGGTTGGTTTGCAGGACGAAACCCACAGAATGAGCCCACCCAGGAAAATAAGAATTAAAATGTTGTTAATCCGGGTTAATTTACCGCTGGTGTATATTGTTCTTTTTTCCATATGTATTTATCATTTTTGTCTAATGCGGGTCCTGAAACCGGACTTGTATCCAATTCATCCACGGTGCCCATAATGATCAGGGGTTTTTTTACAGGATCAAGCCATCCGATGATCTCAATCAATTTCATTACAGGAACAGCAATGCAGCCTGAAGTATTTTTATTGCCGACTAACACATGAACAGTAATCACGCTGCCTTTGCCTTTGACCTGATCCATATTATATTGCACGGCAATACCGTATTTATATTTATCATCCGCCCTTTTCATCTCCTCATGTGAAACACTGGGGGCGATGTTGCTCGTTACCCATCGGTTATATTGTTTAGATGTTACCGCATCAATCCAGTAGTCATTTGCAGAGGCTACCCAATATTCCATTTTTGTCGAAACCTTTACTCCCGGATAACCATATACAGGACCCAGGTAAAAAACACCGGTGGGTGTTTTTCCATCCCCCTCTCTTTTCTTTGTGTACGGGGCAAATCCAGCCCAGCCAATAGTGCCTGCGGTTGTAGTAAACTTTTCAACCCATTGGCCATTCTTTTTTTCGAACGTCCTGATAAGTGCCTGGTCCGATTCTATGGCTTTATTAGTAACCAACACAATCTGCCCGGAATTGCCAATCCTTGCCTGGTTCAGTGAAAGGATTTTTTCAAACCATGGGTCAACTGCTGCTGCCGGCATTCTTGCATTTGCTAAGGTATTTTTGCCTTCTAAATTAATTTCATGTTCATTATTGGTTTTGTTTTCCGCTTTTTGTGCCGCGAAGGCAAATAAGCTGCAAAAAATGAAAACCATCGATAAATATTTTGTCCGTGCCATGATGGAAATTGTTAACAGGTTAATACAGTGGTTTATTTTTTTCGTTGTATTTCTTTACCAGCGCTTTAAATTGAGCCTGGTTCTTGAATGTCGTGTATATGCTCCACTCCATACTTGCTTCAGTTATATACAAACCATTCTGAAATGCAGCCTCCAGTTCCTTAAAATAGGCATCCATATTATTCTGGTCTGAATAAATTGTTAATAATAGAAAATGAATCTGGATATTACCCGGAGCCGATTTGATCATTTTTTTATACGTCTTTATAACATTATTTTTATTGTTGTCATCCTCTGTCTTTGAATACATATTTGCTAAATCAAAGCCCACAATATCAATAAAAGAAGCATCCATTTCAACCGCCTTTTCGAAATGATGTATTGCTAATGAAATAATTTCCGGGTTCTCTTTATGGCGGGTATGTTTTTCAGAATAAAATGCGCCGGATATTGCATGTGCCCATATTGCCAGTTCCTTGTCTTTTTTTTCATTGAGATACATTTCTTTCAGGACATGAAGTCTTTCTGTTTCAGTATAGATATTCGTATGCCATTTAATGGTTTTAGCTGAGTATTCTTCCCGGGGATTATAATCAATCAGCAGGGTGACTAACGGATCGTATTGCTTCAACACGAATTTGGCCGCATAAAATGTCATGCTGTCAATCACATCGATCATGTTGATTGTATCCCTGGGAACATACATATATTTTTTGCTTTGATAACTCTTGTTAATTCCCTTAGAATTAAAACCAATCGTCATAATGATCAGGCTGTCTTCTACGGTTATGTCTCCATCGAGGGTTTTGTCTTCCACCCCAAGTAACCCCCGCGCTGTTTTGGTCAGGTCATGAAGGGGAAGATTTATCCCTCCCACATCTACATCAAAATCAATTTTGATCTCCTTTTTCAGGTATTTTCCCATGATCCTGGTGTACAATATTTCATTTTTCGCAGTTCCTTCTGTAGACGAGAACATCGCAACGAGTTTGTCGGGGACTTCATTTACCAAAGAAGCAATATTATAAGAGATTTTTTTAGCAATAAACCCGCTGTTATATCCTTTAGCCTCCAGGGATGGATGTACATTCAATTGCCTTATGGAAAATGTCTCTTCCTGAGTGACCGACGCAAATAACAGGTACACAAAAAATACAAGCATAAAAAAAACCAGTATCTTGGAGTTGAATACAACAAGCTGGGCTACATGATCATTAAACCGATGCAAGGCCGCAAACCAGCCCTTGTCCTTGATGTTTACCTCCTTTGCCGGTGCACTGTCCGAAGAGTCCTTTCCTTTAATCCAGCTACCTGGTAATAAATTGTTTAGAATACTCATTTGGCTTTTGTACTATATTTATAGTTTCCGGCAATGTCAGAGGAATGTTTTATCCTTTTTCTCATAAACCTGAAACAAAGGTACAAAAAAAAACCTTATTTATAATAAAACTAAATAATAATTAGGTCGTTGCTGCGACTTTTTTTTACGTGCTTTTAGTGAACACATCTATGGATTTAACCATCCCACGCCGATCCAATGCGACCACCCCTTTTTTTACATGTTGCAGAGGTCTGTCAAGACTCATCTTATTCCAGTAGTTTGAGATAATTTGAGGCCGTTTCACGGTGAGCAATCCCCTTACTGACCAGCAATTCAATTTTCAGATAAGGTAATTCAAACATCAGCTCCAACAATTCATTTCGCTTACCGAGTTTTTTAAGCGAGGCAAAGACCAGCGATATTTCTGCTACCCCAAGCGTTGATGATAATGCTATCTATTTCCCGGACTGGGGAGGCAACCTGAACAAAGTTAACAGAAACACCGGAGCCACTATGTGGTCAACCGTAGTAGAGGAACATTTTGCAGCTATTATCACAAGTTCACCAATGATTCATGGAAATTCAATTTATGTTGGCGTCTCTTCTCTGGAAGAAGCACTTGCCGCATTTATTCCGGGTTATGTATGTTGCTCTTTTCGTGGAAGTTTAGTGAAATTGAATGTTAATACAGGAGCCGTTTTATGGAAAACCTATACCAGCCCTGATCCAGCCACAACAGGTTTTTCAGGAAATGCCGTTTGGGGAAGCACACCGGTAGTCGACCCAAGCCGAAATTCTGTATATATTTCTACCGGAAACAATTATAGTGTTCCAGCAGCAGTAGAGGCTTGTTTAGCAAAGGATATAAATGGCAATCTCCCTCCGGTTGAAGATATACTTGCCTGTATTGCAGCTGTTCCAGGCAGCGCTGATAATTGGTTTGACGCGGTACTTTCTTTGGATATGACTACCGGCAGAATCAAATGGGGTACTAAAGTATTGCCCGTGGATGCATGGACAGTTTCATGTTTGCTTCCTTTTCCACCGTTTAATCCTGAAAATTGCCCGGAAACTGATAGTCCGGATTACGATTTTGGCCAGGGCCCGGCCTTGTTTAAAACTCCTAATAATGTTGATTTACTTGGAATTGGACAAAAAAGTGGAATCTATTGGGCATTAAATCCTGATAATGGTAATATCGTGTGGGCTACGCAAGTAGGACCTGGTGGAACAACCGGTGGATTACAATGGGGCTCCGCTACTGATGGGAATAGAATATATACTGCTATTTCAAACAATGGATATAAAGAAGATCATTTATTGAATGGAACGGTGATTCACGGAGGAAAGTGGGCGGCATTGAATGCTGAAACCGGCGCATTGGTCTGGGATGCCATCGGAACTCAGCCACCTCCTTTTAGTCCTTACCCAACTGGCGCTTTGGCTTCAAATCAAGGCCCTGTATCATTGGCAAATGGAGTGGTCTTCGGTGGAGCTACAAACGCTACCGGCAGCATGTACGCATTCGATGCTTCAAATGGAAATATTTTATGGTCATTTGAAAGTGGTGCATCTGTAAATTCAGGTGCTGCAATAGTTGATGGCAATGTATATTGGGGAACCGGATATGCTAATTTTGGTGTGGGAACAGGAAGCGGTGGAGTTGGAGTACCCGGAACAGGTAATGTATCTAAAATGTATGCTTTTAAAATTGGATCTGGCGGCAGTAAAAAGGAAAAAGCAAACGTATCAACCAAGGTTGCCGAAGATGCCGTTATTTTTGTCAACGCTCCAAATCCTTTTGCCGGGAGTACTCAGATTAGCTATAACTTATCCTCTGACACGGAGGTAGAAATTTCCATTTATAACATCCATGGAGATAAAGTAGCAGGATTGGTAAAGGGTCAGGTAAAAGCTGGAAACCATCAAATCACATGGGATGCTTCCGGTATGCCTGCCGGTACTTATATTGCAAGAATGGTTGTCGGAGAAAAATCATTTGGAAGAAGATTAACAGTGACCAAATAATTAAATAGAAAATTATAAATATAGGGGCTGCCAATTTATGGTGGCCTTTTTTTTTAAATTCAAGAACATTGCCTGTAAGTAATGTTGGCGAATTCCTTTTCTTTTGCTCTTGGGGAGAGTTTACCATTGTTTTTTGGTGTCTTCTTCCATTGAATAAAATCAAGAAGGGGATGTGAATATGTTTCCAATTCTTATATTTGTATGCCGGGAGAATGAATCCAGGCAGGATATAAGGTGGGGAAAACGCCTGCCTTGACCAGCCTTCACAGATTTTTCAAATGAACTCATTACCTCACCAATACATAACCAATAAATACCGATAAAATGAAAACAGAATTCAGGTCATTAATTCTATTTGCAGCCATTTCGGCCCTTGTAATTGCAGGATGCCAAAAGGAAGGGCCTCAGGGACCCCAGGGACCCGCCGGACAAAATGCCGCGGTCTATTATTCTGAATGGTTCTCGCCCACAGCCTGGTCGGGCGGTTCGGGTGACTGGTATTTCGCCGCCACTGCCCCCGATCTGACCCAGGGGATAGTTGAGGACGGCGTCGTGCTCGCCTATGCCTGGCTGGCCGGTGATGTTTACGATGGAACTTCGGTACGTCCCTTGCCTGCCTTTGCTGTCGGAGCGAACTGGAGCTTCCTGATCCACCAGTACGGAAGCATTGAATTCACCTCCGATATGTTTGCGCCGCCGCTCACCACCGGCAACAAGTTCCGGTTTGTCGCCATACCCGGAACCATCACTGCATTAAAATCAGGGACACCCGGATACAGGAGCGAACAGGAGCTGAAAAACATGTCGTACAAAGAGATTTGCAGGCTGTACAACATTCCTGAATAATGAATCTACTCGCCGCAAGCGACCGGGGATTAACCCAAAGTATCTCTCCCCTCTGCAGGGGGTGAGGTAATTAAAGGCACGATCCGGCCTGCCCGGCTCAGTTGAAAATGGAGACGAAACCCAGCTCTTTCGGCGCGATCGACATGACCGGAATAGGCGAAAGACGCACGAATTCCTGGGCGCGGGATCCCACGAAGAACTCTATCATGCCCGCTTCCTGCTGGGTCATGATCATGATAAGGTCGATATCACCCTGTTTTTCCGCATAGTTCAGCACGGTGGGGATGAGCGCTTTCTCATTTTCAACATCCTCAACAATTTCGGCCATGCACCTGATGCCTTCCTGCTCGATAAATTGTTTGACCTGTCCGGCCAGGAATTTGAGCCTGCTGTGAACGGCAGGGTCATTTTTACTCCAGAACCCTGAAACTACTTTTATCCCGGCGCCGTATATTTTGGCAATTTTGATTCCCCAGTTCACCTTTTGCCTGCTTTCGGTTGTAAGGTCCAGGGGAAGCAGTATGTTCCTGCAACCTTCGTAATGATGCCTGGCATTGATCGTGATCACCGGGCATTTGGTCGAGCGCAACACCCTTGAACTGTTAGCTCCCAGCACTCCGGCAGAATTTCCGGGAAGTTCGGGTTGACTGTGCGTACCCATGATGATGAACTGGGCATGGATCTTATCGGCAGTTTCCATGATTTTTGAATAAACCTGTCCAGTTTCCAGCATGGTTGATACCCGCAACCCGGTTTCGACCTTCACTTTAACAGCGAGTTCGTTAAGTCTCTCCTCTAGTTTTTCCAGGATCTCTTCATCATGCGACGCACCGAACAGGGATCTTATGCCGGCAGGCGGATCATAGACATAGAGCAGCACGATTTCAGCCGGGAGCAGGCGCGCCAGGTTGTAGGACTGTTCCAGGGCGATGAGCGACTGGGGCTCAAAATCAACTGGTACAAGAATCTGCATCATAATAAATAGAATTATCGTATGGTTATTGCACAAAGTTAATCTATTCGGCAATCAAATTTGCGCTTTTCACAAACTGAGCTCCCTGTTCAAAGCAAGCTTTTTTTCCACCTTTCCCCTCCAAAGGGTAAAAAACCGGTAAATGCCGGTTATGTTTTCATCATTTATTCTTGTGATGCCCTTTACCAGGGTTTGTTGATTTTGGATGATGGGGATTTTTTGAATTCTTATTCCATCCTTTTGGGGTGCCCTTACCGGAAAATCCCCGGGGAGGGGCTATACAAGATGACAAACCCAGCAAATAAAACAGGATCAATGCAATCGAGATGAACAGTTTAACTTTTTTCATAGCGTGTTATTTATAACACAAAGGTCGGGTTGTTTAACTCCCAAAGCGTTGCAAAATTTTCAGAAATTCTTACATATTTCACACATTGCGAAATTGATTAATTCGGTTTCCTTCCGCTGCCGGGATTTTTATTTTCCAGGTTCCTGTATGCAATCTCGCGGTTGATCATGGCCTGGGTGAATTCAGGGTCGATCTCCAGCGCCCGGTCGTAATCGGCTACCGCCTTTTCATACTCTCCGAGATTGAAGAAGGTTGCGCCACGATTAGAAAAAGCATCGGTATATTCCGGACGGATCTCAATAGCCCTGGAAAAATCGGCAATGGCCTTGTCATATTCCCTGAGATTAACGTAAACAACGCCGCGGTTGTTCCATGCATCGGCATACTCCGGGTTGATCCCAATGGCCCGGGAATAGTCATCGATCGCCTTGGTGAACCCGCCGAGACGATAGTATGCGACACCGCGGTTGTAATATGCTTTGATATGATTATTGTCAAGCGCAATCACCCGGGAGTAATCGTCCACCGCCCTGTCATACGCCCCCACCTCTTCAAATACCACGCCCCGGTTGTAGAATGCATCCTGGTATTCCGGGTTGAGTTCTATCGCCCGGGAGAAATCGGCAATGGCCTTGTCATACTCCTTCTGTTTCCAGTAAGCAACACCCCGGTTGCTGTAAGGCCGTGCAAAGGCCGGGGCCTTTTCTATGTTATCGCTCATCAGGGTAATCTCATCCGTCCAAACGGGGTTCCTTTTATAGGTCAGGAATGACCATGAAACGATCAGCAGCGACCACACCACGATCGCCATGAACCTGCGCCGGTTCCACAACAGGCTGTAGATACCTGTGCTGAGGATCAGGAAAAAGCCAACGGAGGGCAGGTAGGTCCGGTGTTCAACGATCACATCATGGATTGGGATAATGCCCGATTCGATCGATAATGTCAAAAAGAACCATAATATCCCGAAGGAGATGATCCGCTCTTTCTTAAACAAATAGACAGCCAGGAACACCAGGGATGACAGGAACAGGAAGCTGAAGAGGGTGGCGGGCTGGAGAAAACTGTCCGAGATCGGAAAATCATACTCCAGGTGCAGGTTGGCCGGCAGAATTAACAGTTGAATGTACTTGACAATGACGCTGAATTGGGTGAACAGGTATTTCAATGGGGTGATTGTAACAACGTGCCCCGACATTGACTGAATCGGATTGAAGATACTTAACGGAAATTTCACCAGGACAACCCCCGTCACCGCAAGGCACGCAGCAAGGAGTGCGATCACACGGTAGTTCCTTAAATTAACGGAGAATTTCTGATCCTGGAAAAAGAACAATTCCATGAGGATAACTGCCAGGGGAAGCGTATAGGCATTTTCTTTGCTCAGCATGGCCAGGATGGCAGAAACCACTGACCCTGAAAATAAAAGATAGCTTATGCGGCTTCCCTTTCCTGCCAGCCTGCCCTTCATATAAAGGGCCAGTGAAAGGAGATAGAACAAGGCAGCCAGAGAGGTCATGCGCTGTATGACATAGGTCACCGACTGTGTAGCCAGGGGATGGGACACAAACAGCAATGCCGTAACCAGGGCGATCGCCTCTTTATGTTTTACGATCGGCCTGTCGCGCAACGCAGGGGAAGAGAGGATCAGCAGGGTGAACCACCGCACCAGCAAGGCATTGATGAGATGAATGAAGAGGTTGACAAGATGCCAGTATCTGACGTCGAGGTTGAAGAAATGATAATTGAGAACGATGGAAAAAATGCTTACCGGACGGTTGGGATTATAGTTCCACCAGGTTGTGACGTCCGAGAGGCCCCTGATCGCGCTGTTATGCACGATATGCCGTAGGCCATCAAAATGGAAGGAACAGTCGAATGAATTGGAATATATTACAGCGCCAAGCAGGACAATAATGGCCAGGCTGATCTTTGGCAGTGGATTGTTCTTTTGCCTGTACGTTGTATCAGTACCATTTTTCAACCTCTTTTTTGTCACACGGCAAAGTTAAAAAACTTGCCGTGTTACGGGGATTTTAAAATCCAGTGATTAAGGTGATCAGTTTATTCAGTGTCGATTCCCAACCCGGAACAGCCTTGAAAAATGCCTCCTTCTCACTTCAAACATCTTAAGCAAAAAAAGCACAATCTTTTAGGCAATGTGTGAATGATGTAACTTGTTTCCAAAGTTGTGTAACACACTCCTAAATTAATGGCCTCAGTTTTGTATTGTGAAATCTCATTCACAACTGTTCCGCCAGAAGCGTAATTTAATCTCTGATAAAATGTTTAAAACAAGAAAATTAATTTCGGCACTTACAATGCTCACAGCATTGGTATTCCTTATTTCCGGCGGCGGATGTAATAAGGATAATTCCACACCGCCTCCCGCCGGAAACCCGGTCCTTTCCGTAAAAATGGTTGATGCTCCGTCAGGATACGATGCGGTAAATGTTGAAGTCATTGGACTGGAGGCAAACCTGGGTAATGGCTGGACTCCTTTAGCGCTTGACAATACAGGCGTTTACAATCTATTGAGTTTTACCAATGGTAATTCACTCGCCCTGATCAATGGTATAGTTCTGACTCCCTGCACTATTAGCGAATTGCGTTTGATCCTTGGGACAAATAACACCGTAGTGGTTGACGGGAATACTTATGAGCTCCAGACACCTTCGGGACAGACCTCCGGATATAAAGTAAAAATGGATTCCCAGCCAATGATTGCCGGCGGTGTTTACCACCTGGTACTCGATTTTAATACTGAAAAGTCAGTTCATGAAACCGGGAACGGAAAATATATGCTCAAACCGGTGGTGACCGGATACCTGCAAACTTCCGTCGGAAGCATCACGGGAACCATTTATCCTGTTGCCGGCGCATATTATGTGGAGGCAACCAATGCGACAGATACTTCAGGAACTTACATAAACCAGATCAACGGGCAGTTCCTTATAGCAGCAGTTTTGCCGGGAATTTATAATGTGAAATTCTTCCCGAATGCCGGGCATATAGAAAAAATAATTCCCGGTGCAGGAGTTGTTGCAGGGCAGACAACCCAGATAGGGACGATTATAATCGAATAAAAAGGAAAGCGTCAGGAACGGTCAGCCTGACGCTTCAAAAACTTTAATCGAATATTAAAAAAGCTGATCTAATGTAAAAAAGCTAATCAAAACTCAATAACTGCATAAATGACCGTTATGCAAATATACGACAATTTTACCCGAAATCCTAGAAAAACTGTTGGGTTTCTCCGGAAACTCATTAAAAACAATAATGAAGTCACCCATCATTGCTGGAAGTAAGACCGCACCTCAGTTCTTCACACACCGCACGGAGAAATACATTCCTTTCGAATTGTTCACATGATAAACGCCGGAGTAATCATAATAAAATGAAAAATCATAGGCACGGTTAACATCATATTCGGTGCATGACCAGTAATTGCCGTTGAATTGTTTTTCACCGTATACGAGTTGCCCTCCTGCAAAAACAGCGTAACCCCCGGGTTGCAGGGTGAGCCCGCTGACATTTGAAGCGCCTGTGTTTGGTTGAGCCCAGTGAAAGTAACTAGCCTCTTTGAGGGGTCCTCCCGCAGCGCTTGTTCCACCATAATATCCAAGTAACTCAAGCCATTCGTTTTCGCTGGGCAGATGCCAACCGCCCGGACAAACGCCCTGCACCCCGCTCGGATTCAGATTACTGCTTGCCTCCAGGTGCATGATGGCGTTCCAGTTATAAAGCAGTCCATATGCAGCGATATCCGATGTGTCTCCGCTATATACCATGGCATTGACAATGGGAGTGCCGTTGGCATAATGAATTGCCCTTAAGTTCCGGGCCATCCATTGTTTATTCCCGATCCTGACAACAGGATATGCATTCCCGTCATAATCCGTCAGGTCGGGCGTCTCTTTACCCAGGGCATACCAATCAGTTCCGTCGAAAACATCGATCCTCCGGGTTGTGGTATTGAAAATAATCAACCCGGCTGCCGGATTCTGAATGGCATTTCTGCCAGACTGGGACATCCTCGGTGGCAGGAATCCTTTGTTGATGAATTTTACATCCAGCCCTGCCGAAGGATCAGGAGTACTGCCATCAGTGTTTATGCCTGCCTGGGCGTAACATTGAACAAAACACAGACTCAACAATGTAGTAATGATGAGAACCCGGATCACTCTTTCCATGCTTGGTAAATTTATACTTTATTATAATTCATTTTTGATTACCTTACAGTATCATTCTTGTCACCAGATATTGAACGGACAAAGAACACTGCTGATGACATTTTTAATAATGAGGATTCATGACGAAAGAACCTTGGATCCGTTCCCTAAACGACCTAACAAAGGTAATGATTCTTTTCAGAAATAATATTCTGGCACGCGGATTGTTATTGACCTTATAGTTTGGCGCCCTAAACTATTCGAAACAGCAATGATCAATAACACTTAAAATCCTACTGCCATGAAAAAGATGATTTTTATTCTGGCCTTCATGATGACGACGACAATCTGTGTTAAAGGCCACGATTATGATAATATGGATGTAACCATCTCTGTAAGGACATTTTACGATGAGCTTTTACCTTACGGTGATTGGATAAACACCCCGGACTACGGTTATATCTGGAGGCCCTACCTGAATGATCAGGAAAATTTCAGGCCATATGCCACAAGAGGAAATTGGGTTTACACCGACCTGGGATGGATGTGGGTTTCAGACTATCGCTGGGGTTGGGCTGCCTTCCATTATGGAAGATGGTTCTTTGATGATTACCTCGGCTGGATGTGGGTACCCGGAAGTGAGTGGGCGCCTGCATGGGTTACCTGGGGCACCTATAATGATCTCTGGGCCTGGGCTCCGATGGGTCCGAATATCTACGTCAATGTCCACTCGAGCTGGCGTGCCCCTCATTCCTGGTGGACCTTTGTCCCCCGTCGCCATTTTTGCACCGGAAACTGGCACACGTACATCTATAACCAGCCGGTTCAGGTCACCAATATCACCAATATCACCAACGTTTATTATGACAACAATAATCACCGCAATGGTGGCTGGTTCAATGGTCCCAGGATCAGGGATGTTGAAAGACACCTGAATAAAAGGGTGCGTAAAATGCAGTTGGTCGACTCGAACAAACCCGAAAACCGGGTAGCCCGTGATAACCGGGTAAATGTATATCGCCCCAGTGTGACCATTGACAGGGATAATGTCCGTCCTGCAAAGTATCGTACGGTTGAAAATGCCAGATCAGATTTGAAAATTCAACGGGCAACCGATCCCACCATGAAACATACCCGCGATTCCGGCATGGAAAAACGGTCAACAGACCAAAACACCAGAGTCACCAGGCAACCCGGCAATAATCCTCAGCCGGTCAGGGAACACGGCTCCAGTGTCAGATCTGCCGGGAGTCCGCAATCATCAGGTATTGATCGCAGCGTTGACAGAACCAACTCCGGAAAAGAGATACGCAGAAAAAAGTCAGAAGATAAAACCGCTGTGAGATCATCACCGGCTAATTCTTCATCCCCAAGAAAAAGGTAAACCCGAGTCCTGATTTACTCAAATATTACTTTTCACCGCTAAGACGCAAAGACACGAACAATAGCCTTATTGCTATTTAATCCTTTGCGTCCTGGCGTCTTTGAATTAATATAAGTAATTGGACTATAAATGCAACGATGGCCGAACTGGTAATCACTCCGATGGTATCAGCAACGGTTACATTTCCACTGTACAAGAATGATGCGAATAACACGAGTAATGAAAGTCCTGATAAGACAGCGAATATTTTTGCGAATAATGATCTGTCAAAGATGGAAGCATTAACGCCTGAACTCATCTCGCCACCTGCGAATGCGAAAGAATGTTGTCTTCTGTAAATGAAGGTCATACCTATTGCTAAAAACAACAAGCCAAGAATGATCAATGACCATTGCGACAGTGTCGGAATATTTGCGGGACAATTACCGGTCAGCGTTCCTTCGGTTAACTGTCCCCGTATTTCTCCGCCAGGGAATATATTGCTGTGAATATTAACATATAATAATCCTGCAAGTAACTGGGTTTTTTGCGTGGGTGTCAACATGTATGAATTGGAATACATGCCGGAGGTCACGCTCGTAGGAAATCCGGCTAAAAGAATAAGAACGCCGGCATTTACACCGGCCGGAGCAGGTCCATGGAAATGTGCTGCGGTTGAGGTCCCAGTCAAACCATTAAACAATATGGTAAAAGTAAGCATATCGGTGGCATGGTTGAAAGTTCCGATCAATGTACCTGTTCCTACTGATGGATTTGCAGGAACTGATTTTTGTCCTGTTAAAGCCACATCGAGTGTTGAAATGTTTCCTGAAGTTATTCCTTCCTTTAACTGCGACCTTATCTCTCCACCCGGAAAAAAGGCAGTATGAATGTTAACATACCACATTCCACACAACAACTGGGATTCCTGCTCAGGCGTCAATGTAAATGTATTGGTATAAGTACCGGAGGTGACGCCCGTCGGAAATCCCACAAGTGGAATCTGGACACCAGCGTTTGATCCCGGAGCCGCGGGGCCGTGAAAATGTGCTGCTGTTACCGGTGCAGACAAACCGTTGAACATCAGCGAAAAATTCAGAACATTGGTGGCATCGTTATAAGTACCAATTAAGATTCCGGTGGCTGTCGAAGGATTTGCCGGAACTTCTTTCTGGCCTGATAAAGCCAGATCAAGAGTATAAACAGTGGCCTGTATGTTAGAGGAGATCAATAAAATGAGCGCCATTATCATAAGTAATTGCCCGAAACTGTATTTGAATAAATTTTTCATGTTTTTTTAAATTAGTGAGTAATGTGCAGTAAAAGTTAAATCCTGAAAATAACCTGCCAATACTTAGGCGGTCATCAGCTCAAAAACCAAACTTTTTCATATGCAAAAATACTACAAACCAACATACCAAATACATTTCTTATTTAGAAAGATTTTAATTACCATTAATTAACACATTGGATACGACCTGTCCGATCCCCTCATCAATCCGCAATTGATTATTAGTTCTCTCACCGCTAACTTTGTTCAAAATAAAGTGAAATAACTGATCTTTCATGCCTGTCAATTTCCCTTTCCGGATGAGTGCATCATATCCATGAAACTGATTAACGATGAAAAAAATTATAATCCTTTTAATATACTGCCTCTTGATCCAGGATATGGCCGCCCAGACTGTTGTCACTATCGGGACAGGCACGGATTCACAACCCTATCCATTTAATCTCTGGGGAGGATATTCCCGATCTGCCGCATTATATACTTCAGGGGAGATTGGCAATTCCGGTATTATCACCCATCTTGGATGGAACGTAGTTACAGGAGACATTGAAAACTGTCCAATGAAAATCTTTTTGAAACGCACAACGGATGCTTCATTGTATGCCACTTCCTGGAATAACATGATCAACGGTGCAACTCTGGTGTACAATGGTACAGGCAGTTTCCCATCCACGGGATGGCATACCATTGATATCGCCGATTTTGTATATATCAGCACCGGAGGATATAATCTGTTGGTGCTGTGTGAAGCCAATTATGGAGGAAACGGGGCTCCAAGCAATCCCGTATTTGCATGGACCTATCATCCAAATAAACATGAAAGTTGGCAGCAATATGAAACACCCCCGCTCAATCCGGGTGTGCCGGATGAAAAACGGCCCAATATTCAGGTCTCCTGGATCCCTTTAACAACACCACATCCGCCTTCTGGATTTTTAGCCCAGGCTTCAGGCACTTCCCAGGTTGACCTGTCGTGGATAAAAAATGCGGCAAACAACAACGTTCTGGTGGCCTTTAACACAGTGAACATCTTCGGTACACCATCAGGAACCTACTCGGCTGGGAATGCGATCCCAGGCGGAGGAACAGTTTTCCGACCCCAACCTATTCCGTCGGCACAAGTTCTTCAGCAACAACCTTTTGTGTGGGGCTCAACAGCTTCCCGGATATCACAAATTTTGAATCTCCTGCATTTCCTCCGATATGCTGGTCAATCGCCCAAAAACCATGGTGCCGGAGTGGGACTGTAAGCGCATTTGGCAATGGTTCAGGATCTGCTTTTACAGATTTTTACAACGTCACTGGTGGTAATTCATTTGATCTTATCTCGCCAGTCCTGAATTTGAGTGGTCTTACAGATCCTGTTGTCACTTTTGACCATGCCTATGCAACTTATTCCGGCCAGGTAGATTTGCTTGAACTCTGGGTCTCCAGCAACGCCGGAGTATCTTATTCGCTGCTATACACCTGGCTTGGCGGATCAACCGGCCCTTTGAATACCGGAGGCCAGGTTTATGAACCCTTTTTCCCAACCTCAGGTCAGTGGGCTTCGAAGAGCTACTCTCTGCCGGCAAACACCAATAGATTTCTTTTTCGGGGTGTGAGTGATTGGGGGAATAATTTATACCTGGATAATATTTCCGTTCATGGCACCTGTACCCCGGCAACATCCCCCACTGCGGTCATCACCCCCGGCGGCCCCACAACTTTCTGTCAGGGCGGGTCGGTAACCCTCACCGCTTCAGGCGGGACAGGTTATCTCTGGTCGAATTCGGCAACTACTGCCGCAATCAACGTTTCAACAGGCGGGACATATACCGTCACGGTGACCAACTCCAATGGCTGCACCGATACTAAAAATATAACAACAACCGTAAATCCCCTGTTGCCGGTTTCCGTATCTGTCACCCCTTCGGGAAATCCCGTTGCACAGGGTACAGAAGTTACATTTATTGCTTCAGGTATTAATAGCGGGACAAGCCCGTCATTTCACTGGAAAGTCAACGGAAATATAGTTAATGGGGCTTCAGACGAAATCTACGCGTTTATTCCCGAAAACAATGATGAGGTCATCTGCGTGCTTACCTCCAATGCTATCTGCACATCCGGCAACCCGGCTTCTTCCAATACAGTTGTTATGTCGGTGATAACTGTTCCTGTCAATACTTCCATCACAGGCATCATATCAACCGGACAAACCGAATGCTTCAATGCTGAACAAACCCTCACTGTTGCGGGTAGTCTGACAACCTTTACTGTTAACAACGGAGGCAGCGCCACCCTGATCGCCGGTTTGAATATCGTATATCTTCAGGGAACCTCTGTGCATAGCGGAGGTTATATGCATGGTTACATTACCACAAACAGCCAGTTTTGCAATCTTCCTTCTCATCCGGTCACACCCGAAATTTCATCAACGGAATATGATCGTGATGGCAAGGAAAGGCCATGGTTCCGCATCTTTCCCAATCCCACCCCAGGGATTTTTAACATCGATGCAAAAGGGGTAAAATCCATAGGAAATATCATTGTCGAAATATTCAGTATTTATGGCGGGCGCATGTACAAAAAGGAACTGAGTGGCCACCGTATTGAAGACCGGAAATGGATCAGTGAATTGATCAGGATTACCTTTAATGCCCTGCCTGAAAAAAAACAGAAAAAGAATAAGTAAATTTCAAAAATTGGAAGCAAGATATAACAATTATGAAAAACAGAACAAGGTGTTTCCTGACTGGCAGGTTCAGGAGTGACAAAGATTTTAATGAAGGTGACTATCGTCAGAATCATCCACGGTTTCAGGGTGAAAATTTGGCCAAAAACCTTATTCTACTCGATAGGCTTGATGAACTTGCAAAGGCAAAAAGTTGTACAGATGACTCAACTCAGTAATGCAATACCACCTGGCATTGCTTCCGGACAAAGTTACGCCCCACAAGCCATGAAAGCGGTAAACAGATAACAATGCAGGTTTTACTTCCCGATCACAACGTTGATTGTATTCGAAACACCCTTTCCCTCAACTTTAAGGCGGTAAACGCCTTTTGATAAATTTGAAAGGTCGAGGTTCCGGTGTAGTTTACCATTGAATCTGATATCATTATCAGTATAAACAACGATTCCTAATGTGTTGTAAACAGTCAGACTGATTTTTGAAACAATAGTTGAAGTGATATCGAGACTGAATTTGCCATCATTCGGGTTGGGTGAAATGGAAATACCGATCCCGTTGTTTTCACTTAATCCGAGGGTGGAGTATAAATTCAGGGTCTTTTCTTCTGAGGCAACGCTCTCACCACAGGCATTTATAGCTTTAACCGTTACGGATGTCAGTCCGCGATAGGTATTGTTCCAAACCACCGTGCCAGTCCCCCCCGAACCGATTATGGTTCCGGCGATTTCAGGTGCGAGCATCCATGCATAGGTGAGTGCCCCGGGAACCTCTGCCACGGTGAAATTACTCTGAGCAGTTTTATTCACATCCAGACTGTCGGCGCCGGATGGTTTTTCAGGAATTGCAGGAGCCTCGATGACGGCAACAGGTAATTCTTCGGAGAAAACACCATGGCCACATTCATTTTCACCCTGTACCCTGATCGTGAAGGCGCCAGTAAATCCTGGTGTTAGTGTCAGCGATCCGGTTGGGCCGTTTCCGGTAATGGTTCCGCATCCTTCAGGCTCAAGGAGCCAGTTATAGGTAGTTGCCCCTGTTGCGCCATCGGTGGTATATATCATTCCGGTAACATCTTTGCAAATGCTGGTTTCACCCTGCGGTATGACTGCTGCTGAAGGGGTTGAGTTGATAACAACCTCTTTCATTTTAATATCCGTGCACACTCCATTTGTTTTCACTTCCAGGGAAACGATATAGGTTCCGGGGTCGTTATATGTATGGGTCGGATTTTGATCGTATGAGGTGTTATTGCTTCCTGAATTCGGATCACCGAAGTTCCATGTCCGGTTGGTGATGGTTCCGCCGTTGGCATTGGTTTGATCGGTAAAAGCCACCGGTAATCCCGGGCATCCTGCAGCATCCTGGAAATCGGCAACAGGCATATTGGTAACCTTGATATAGGCTGTCTTGATCATTGTAACAGGATCGCCGGTTGCTTTGGAGACTGTTAATGTTACATCATGATTACCCGGTTGGTTATAGGTAATTCCGGTAGGATTCTGGTCGGTGGATGTTCCCGGTGTGCCGCCCTGGAATATCCATGCCCAACTGATGGGATCGCCGGAAGACAAATCAGTAAAATCAACAGCAGTTTCAATGCACAGGTTGGTTGCGCTTGCAGAGAAATTAGCCTGAAGTGCCATGGTGGTCACAGGAACAAAGTCTGTATAACGGTAAAAATTATGTTTGGTGACAGTAACCTTGACTTGCGAACCTACAGGAATCAGAGGTATCGTAAGGTTTACAGGTCCGCTTGCGCTGCCGTATCCTGTGGCAAGGATCTGATCATCACAAGTCAATGCGATGAAAGCGCTGTCGTTGGTTTGAATGGCAAAGGTCGTGTCGCCGTAATTGATCTCGAGATCATGTGTAACGGTAAGTGGTTGAGGAATTTCGGTGTATAATACCTGGAAAGCATCTCCAAACATATGGAATAACCGGTAGGTGACCAGCTTGTCGCCACCGTTGTATGGCCAGTTGGATTGTTTCAGAAAATATTTCCCGGCGGCACACCCGAATGCCGGCAATACGCCACGTGAAGCAGGGTTTGTTCCTTCTGCCGGCATGAAATCGGGCCACATGTTGTCATACATTCCCCACACGAAGGTATCGTTGACAAAGGAGTAGGATACTTCGCTCGGACAAACCAGTCCAAGTGCGCCGGAGTTATGGCCGTTTTTGAAATACCGGTGAAAATGTTCCCCGAAGCACTCGCTGGAACGCTGGTAAGCCCCGGTTTGACAGTTGATTGAGAAGACGAAAGTAAGGTCAGTGTTTGTCAATTGATTAATATTTGCGATCTTATATGAAGGCTCCCCCCAGCCGAAATATTCACCGTGATCGCGGTGCTGAAGCATGAAAGCGCCTGAGTCGATGGCCTGGTTGACATGGGTAGCGGTACCGCCATCCCATCCACCGAGGGTTGCCGGGGATGAAGGAATGTAATTCAAGCCATTCGGACCGAAATAGTTGACCATCGTATTGGTATTGGTAGCAGTTGACCAAACTGTGCCAGGGGTTCCGGAGTATATTTTATTGATCCGGCGGGGATTTTTTCCGTGGACATTTTTAAAATACCCTCCCACAACTTCCGAACAAAGCTGAAACCATCTTTCGGTCTGCCAACCCAGTGCGGTGATGGGTTTATCATAAAAACGCGGGTTGACAGGCGGGTTTCGTTCATAATTCAGAAATTTGGTCACCATGATCTCCAATTGGGTGGCATCATTGGCGGTGATCCTGGAAAAAACCACATCAGGCATCTCATCGTTATTTACATCAGCATATTTATTGTCGGATGCAAAACTGGGGTAAGATGCCGGGTGGGTATATAAATGCGAGATGATGTTCTTGGCGCCGTCTGTGCCATAGTCACCTAAGATCAGGCACGCCACAGGTTTAATAGTCCAGGTGTTATACGCGTTGTTGATGAAAGCTTCAATGGCTGTAACGGTGTTACCGCCAACCTGGTCAACCGTGAACACCTTGGTCAGCACACCTTGTTCGGTGCGGAATTTACGGATGGTGTCGGCCCAGGCAAGAAAATCAGGGCCGGTGGGTGTGAGGATAATATACTCACATTCATCGGTCAATGGCGCCTTTCCATAAGTCTGCAAACGTGCGTTGTAGTTTACAACAGGCAGCGAGGTGTAATTGAGCAGGTTATCCTGTAAGATCGGATCCCACCAGGCGCTGCGAAAGGCATCATTACCAAAATGGCCGTTACCGCCTTCGAAAGTGATTTTAACCTGAATATCTTTATAAACCAGCAGGTCTTTAGTCACCGGGTTGTATTGAAATGGTGTAATTCCCAGGATGATCGCATCAACGCCACGGATTTGCGTAACTTCAGAAATGGTTACGGGTGATGCCGGATAAAATTCGTTTTTGGAATATACCTGCATGTTTTTGACATAATCAACCGGGCGATTGTCGTTGTCAAGCGGAATGCGGGGGGCAGGTACAATTTCCACATTGTGAATGATTTCAGTAAACGTTGTAATGACCCTCAGTTTCGGAGTGGAACCTTGTGGTATAGCGATATATTTTCCTTTTCCCGGTAAATTTGGCATGCCCTCCTCATTGAACAGAAATGTACCCGGAAGGTTGATATATTTCATATTTATCCCTTGAACTTCCTGGTCTTCAAGAGAAAAACCAGGTACGGTAAAGTTCACCCTGACAGAAGTAAGTTTTGAATCAACCAGGTCAAAACCAGGTTTTCCCACGATATCAGGGTAAATAAACTGCTGCGCAATTGTGCTTGTTGTTGCAATCAGTAACATAACAATGAAAAAGAAGAATTTTCTCATGAGTCTGATTTTAAAGGTTTCAATGCAGGAGGGCCCTGTCAAAGTCTATCACCCTGACAGGGTGTTAGGTGGGACAAAAATAGAAAAAATGATTAAATAATAGAGAATATTGTTAAAAAAATAACAGATTTTATCGGATCACCATCAGCTTTTTTACAGTGGAAGCATCTTTGGTACTGAACTGAAAATAGAAAAGACCCTGCGTCAAATTCGATGCATCAAATGCAAATGAATGATTACCAGACAACAAACCGGGATAGGTGATGGTGTAAATCTGTAGCCCAAGGGAGTTCAATACCTTCACAGTTACATCGGAGGCATTTACCAGAGACACTGAGAGGGCAACACGGTCCTTGCAAGGATTCGGTGACAGGGAACATGTGAGGGCAGCGGTAATTTCAGGGGTTCCCACGATTGGATTGTCAATCCATACTTTGAGGGCAGGATCACCCAGGACATTGCAATCATAATGGCACCAGCGCTGGGCTCCGGGTTCATATTCTCCGGGGAGGCCAACCCAAGGCGCAGTTTTGATCTTTGACATGGTGTGCGCCGAGCCAAGTTCTGCACATGCCTGTTCGGGATCCGGGTTATACAGGGCGCTTACAAATTCACGATGAAGGTGAGCCGAAGGACCTTCGGTTGTACCCTCGTTGAACCAACCATAGCGGGAGTTGAATATCCCGCCAACAAGAAAGTTATCGATAGAGGTAGATAATTCGGCAATGCAATCCGATTCATCAAAGGCGCCACAGATACATCCATGGGTGTACATTAGCTGGTAATTGTGGCTAACCCCGTTAACCTGCGAAAAATTCTGATTTGTAATATCCCAGTTTGAAAGCCGCATCATATAGGTGGCATTGGCATGACCGCAATGATGAATGAATGATTTTCCTGCATTGATCCCTGCAAGCAACTGTCCGACACCCCAGTTATATCCCGCAGCATCATATAATCTCGTAATGTTGTTTTGTGCCGATGGAATGCCATACGTAAAATATCCGTTGTCATTATGATCATCAACTAAAAGCTCAAGATAGTCCGAACCATAGGTTAAAGGGGGATCATAAAGGAATTCTGAAACGAGGAAAGGTTTCGTCATCTCCTCAGCCACAGGGTTGCCCTGGTAGGAGACAGATTTGTGTACCATCTTTGCAAGTTCACCGGCATTGCTGAACGACATCCGTCCCACGGAGAGTTCCGGCAGCAGATCGTCTTCGCCGGGTTCACCCCATTTGTTGTTGCCATTGGTATTCCAGGTACCGTCGAGCGCTGAAAAGTAAATGTCGGCGGGAATATTGTAATCCACGTAGCCTGATCCTGAGAAAACATAGCAGTAAAACCCCCTGTAAGGGACAACTTCGGCATCGCCCCCCAGGATCACCTGTTCAATGCCGTTGTTCTGGTACTCACTGATGATATAGTTCCGCATTTTTTCGGGTAAATCCTGTCCGGTCACCGATCCGATTGATTCGATGGTGGCGATCTGCGTTATAAGGCCCTTCCCGTTGTAATAATTCACCAGATCCTGAAATCCGTTCTGAAACAGGGCCGGGGTAACAATGAGTATTTGGTAGTTTGTTTTCAGGGCAGTTTTGACCGGGTATTGATCCATCATCCCGGGGTTCTGCGCAAAGGACCGGACTCTTTTCAATGCGCTTTTCGAAGCAGTGAGGTTTTTAAGTGCGTTACTGGCGTTAATATCCTTTTCGGTCGCGATTTGTACAGTTACTTTTTGATAATATGATAAGGTCTGTTTTGCAGGGTTATAGATCACCGGTGTAAATGTTGACAGGGCAAATGCATAGCCATTCAAATAGGAATTGATCAGGTTACCTGTTGGGATGGCAGGATAATTGATATCTGAAAGATAGATCTGTTCATTTTTAATAAATATTCCATCCGGTATTTTCGAGATGGGTTGCATCCATTGTTGAGGATACAATAAATAGGTTCCAGGGATCGGTGTGAGCGATTCGCCAACAATTTTAATGGAGATGGCCTTTTCTCCCGGAGGCAGCATCATGGCAATTTGGTGGTAGGGTAACATGGGCTCGCCATGGAGCCCGGCAAGCATGGTATTGTCGAGCGTAACAGACTGATATAGCCCGTGCTGCGCAATGTTAACCTGGGAAAAAGTAAACACTTTTTCAACATTACCCGCGAATAACGTGACAACCAGGAGGAAGGCAAGGAGTCCGGCAATTGTTTTTTTCATGATGATGCATTTTTTGCTACACAAAACTACAAATAATATGATAATTAACAGTGTAAGAGGAAAAAAGAGAAAGGCCATCCCTTTGGACAGCCTCTCAGATAAAGAATCCTGATTGACAGGAGTTCTATTTGATCAGGATTTTCTGGCTGATTTTCATTTCTCCATTCTGAATGTTAAGAAGATAGAGCCCGGAACCAAGTCCAGAAAGGTTCAGGTTTTTCAAGGTTTTACCGTTGATGGGCACATCTGTTTCGGTATAAACCGATATACCCAGGTTGTTTGTGATACTCAGATCGGCAACAACGCTTTGAGATGCATTCATCTCTAAAGTAAACTCACCATGACTTGGGTTTGGGAACACGGAGATGGAAACATCCTTTGATTTTTCACCGATCCGTGTGCAGGCATCCAGGTAGGTGGAGATGGTTTTTGAATCCTGGCAGGCGCCCATGTCAACGAGGACATTGAAGTTGTGTGCCCCGATGCCATATTGAGCATATGTAACATCAATGGTTGGCGTAGTTGCGCCACCTGGAGTCCACAAATATGAAACTGCGCCCGGCGTAGTTGCGTCTAAGGTAATGGTCTGGTACCAGCATACCATGGTATCAGGATTAGCAACTACGTTAATGACCGGAGCAACCTGAATATATGCAGTTTTGGTAATTGTATCAATCTGGCTTCCACGATCAACGATAAGCATGACGTCATAAGTGCCGCAAATATCATAAGTAACCACTGGATTCTTCTGGGTGGAGGTTGCAGGAGCGCCGCCCGGGAATGTCCATTGATAAGTTTCCGGAACACCGATGTAGCCCCCGGTCGTTTCATTGGTAAAGGTGACCAGTTCGCCGGCATTGATCGAGGTGGCAGAAGCTGAAAATTCGGGCACAAGATCAATCACGCCACGTTTCAGCCCCTGAAAGGTGGTCCATTTTTTAACTGTACCCCCTGTGATGTTTCCCTGTCCGGCATCAAGATTTTGCAACCAGGCAACGAATTCGCAATCTTCAAGAGGCCAGGCCGGCAGCATCGAAAAATTAAGAACCACTGTTTGAACCGGGCCGCTGGTAAAGTCGATCAATGTTCCGTTCTGATCAGGTACCATCAGGCGGTTAACATGCTCCAGGTGAGTCTGCCCTTGCCAATTTTGCATGATATGTGACTGGGTAACTGCAAAATTAAGTCTCACATTGGTGGCGGTTACGGTACCGAGTTTTGTAATGGTAAAGGTAATTGTATAATCAAGCCCGGTGTGTGTTTCGGTCATATCCATTTCAACAGGCGATGCTACCGCAATGGCGGAATTGTACTTGGGAAGGTAGTTAGGGTACATCGAAACGGTATAGCTTCCGCCAACCACTGCCTGGTTCCCGTCGAAAGTTGCCGTTGGATACCCGGTGATGTTATACAGCGAATTGCGTGCATTGGAGTATGCATTGGCATAAGTATCGCCATTATGATTTTCGACAACTGCGACTTTTTTACCATTTGCAAGGAGATCGTCAACGCCCATGGCGGCGCCGGGGCAATAGGTACACCATGTACCGGTACCTACTTCAACCACAACCATTTCGCGGGGTGTGGTTTGGGCCATCATAAAAATTGTGGCCGAAATGAATACAAGAGAAAGTAATGCTTTTTTCATAAGGATGGATTTGATGAATTTTAGTGAATAGAAAAACACGACGCAAATGTATGAAAAATATATTTTCAGATATACTTATATATATGTTATTTCTTAGTGTAAAAAAAACAGAATGAACATAATGCAGCGTAATTAACCATCTAACCTGGCGAGCGCAAAAGCATAAGCCCCGATAGAAACCGCTCTGGAGGTTCCAAGCCGGGATATCCCCACTCCGATTTTTTTATCTGGATCGAAAGTCAGGCTTTGGTTTGTGAACGGAACCGGGATCTCAACAGAAGATGATTTCAGGAATGATGTCAAACCAGATTCATTTTCAAGGTTATATGCAACAACTTCCATTCTGTCAAGGGAATGACCCGACATGGTATCAAATGGATAATTCATCTCGTCAACCAGCTTTTGAAGAAAAAGGGGATATGCTCCGGATAATCCCCCGCCAATGACCACAAGTCCATCCAACAGGGTGACGGCATTGGCAATGGCATCGGCGGCATCTCTTGCGAAGGCCTCAAATGCCTGGATCGCGGCTGGCTGATCTCCCTTTACCCTGCCCATCCCGATCTCAAAAATATCTCTTGGCTCGGGGCAGGAGGCCATATTCACACCTGTGTTATTTGCATATTCACGCTTGATCCCGCGGATACTTACACTCTCTTCTGCATCCCAGTGTTTAAAGGTGCGGTTTCGCATCCGGTTGATCTCCCCACCTGAGCTGTTATCACCAAAAAGCAAGCCGTTACGAGTAACAATTCCGCCGCCGAACCCGGTACCGAAGGTCACTCCGAAAAGGTTTCTGTATCGTTTGGGATTCCCTGCCTCTTCAAGTTTTTTGTTGATTTCAGGGAGTAGTCCTGCAATGGCTTCCCCATAGGCAAACAGGTCTCCATCGTTGTTAATGAATACCGGGATGCCAAACGTTTCCTGCAACATGGGACCAAGAGCGACTCCTCCTTTAAAAAATGGCAGGTTTTGCAGGTCGCCGATAATTCCGTTCTCATAATCGGCCGGGCCCGGAAAAGCAAAACTGATGGCCACCGGCTTATCCACCAGCTTATTTTCAACATGGCGGAAACCCTCGATGATGGTTTTCAGCAATACTTCAAGGGATTCAGCTTTTGCCGGGAGAACAAAGTGATCCAGTATCTCCTGTTCAGCCTGTACCGCGCTGAATACCATATTAGTACCCCCCGCGTCAAGCGTCATCACCGTTCGGCTGTCATTTTTATACGTCATATCTCCAAATTTTCAGATTTCACCATTTCACCATTTCGCTATTTCACCATTTCGCTATTTCACCATTTCGCTATTTCGCTATTTCGCTATTTCGCTATTTCAATGCGCCTCCAGCCAGTTCCCCCCCGTATTCATATCCACCAATACCGGAACATCCAGGGGAATCGCGTTTTGCATACCCCGCATGATCACAGGTTTGAGCGTTTCAGTTTCATCTTTATGCACATCAAACACCAATTCATCGTGAACCTGGAGTATCATCCGCGATTTCAGTTGCAGCCGTTCCATTTCGTTGAAAATATCGATCATCGCGATCTTGATCATATCGGCGGCAGTTCCCTGGATGGGTGCGTTGATGGCATTACGCTCGGCAAAACTGCGGATGGTGGCATTACCAGAATTGATATCGCGCAGATAGCGGCGACGTTTCATCATGGTTTCCACATAGCCAAGCTGTCGGGCCGATTCAATGGTAGCGTCCATGTATGACTTGATACCCGGATATTTCAAAAAGTACTGATGAATAATTTCAGCAGCCTCTTTTCGCGCAATATTAAGCCGTTCGGATAACCCGAACGCCGAAATTCCATAGATAATCCCGAAGTTGACCATTTTGGCATTGCGCCGCATCTCCAGGGTCACTTCGCTCAGTGGAATTCCGTAAACTTTGGCTGCCGTGGCTGCATGGATATCAAGGCCCTGGTTGAAATCCTCGATCATCCCCGCATCCCGGCTCAGGTGGGCAATAATGCGAAGTTCGATCTGTGAATAGTCGGCAGATAACAGCACATAGTTGTCATTACGTGGTACAAATGCCTTCCTGATCTCGCGTCCCTTTTCAGTCCTGATCGGAATATTCTGAAGGTTCGGGTTGTTTGAGCTTAAACGGCCGGTTGCGGCTACCGCCTGGTTGTAAGAGGTATGAACCCGGCCATCGCGGGGGTTGATCAGTGTGGGAAGGACATCAACATAGGTTGACTTTAGCTTGGTCAGCGACCTGTATTCCAGGATTTTGTTTACGATGGGATTTTTTTGCGCCAGTTTCGACAGTACATCTTCACTGGTGCTGTATTGCTTTGTTTTAGTTTGTTTCGGGTTTTCAACGATCCTCAATTTATCAAACAGGATTTCGCCAAGTTGTTTTGGAGATGAAACATTGAATTTGATACCGGCATCTTCGTGAATGGAGGATTCAAGGATCCTGATCTCTTTTTCGAGATCGGCAGAATAATCGTTCAGGGTCAACGGATCAATCCTTACACCCTCGGCCTCCATGGAGGCAAGTACCGGGATCAGGGGCGCCTCGATCTTGTCAAACAGTTCAAGGGTGTCGGTTTCCCGGAGCAGGGGCTCAAAAACCTGCTTTAGCCGGAAGGTCACATCTGCATCTTCAGCGGCATATTCCTTTATGGTTTCAATATCCACCGAACGCATGCTGAGCTGGTCCTGGCCTTTTTTCCCGATGAGTTCTTCGATAGCTACCGGTTTGTAATTCAGGTACGTTTCAGCGAGCAGGTCCATGCCGTGCCGCATGTCGGGCTGGATGAGATAATGCGCCAGCATGGTGTCGAACAGCGGCCCTTTCACCACGACATCATACCATTTCAGGATCGAAATATCAAATTTCAGGTTCTGGCCGATCTTTCGGATCTTCTGATTTTCCAACACCGGTTTAAAGGCAGCAACGATGGCCAGCGCGTCATCGTAGATTTCCGGTAGCGGAACGTAATATGCTTTATAAGGTTGCCATGAAAAGGAAATTCCGACGAGTTCCGCGGTATTGGGGTTGACGCCGGTTGTCTCGGTATCGAAACAAAAAGATTCTTGTTTTTCTAGGTTCGCAATAAGGCTGGCCAGTGTTTCAGGAGAATCAACGAGATGATATTTGTGAGGCGTTGTTGCAATGGTACTTAATTCGTCACCCGTCATTTGTAACTCGTCATTCCGACTCTCCCGACCTGCACCAAAGGAATCCGGCGCTCCCGAAAACAGGTCAGTTACCCCTGCCTGACTGCCTGCTTTACTTCGACTGCCGACTGTTGACTGCTGACTGCTGACTGTAGCCTGTCGACTGCTGACTTTAGTATCTTCTTCCGGTTTCAACGATAAAAACACAGACAGTCGTTGTGCAAAAGTCCTGAACTCCAGTTCATCAAAGAGCTTTTTAAGCCGGGCTTCATCAGGACGATCCATGATCAGTTTGGTTTCGTCGAATTCGATGGGGACATCCAGGATGATCGTGGCCAGTTTTTTCGACATCATGGCCTGATCCTTAAATTCGATAACCTTCTGCCGGAGTTTTTCATTGCTTATCTTATCTGCATTGGCGATGAGGTTCTCCACGGAATCAAATTCGGCGAGCAGTTTTTTTGCGGTCACCTCTCCAACCCCGGGGATTCCCGGAATGTTATCGGATGCATCGCCCCACAAACCAAGCATGTCAATGACCTGTTCGGGACGCCTGATGCTGAATTTTTCACATACCTCCTTTACGCCCATGATTTCAATATCACTTCCGAATTTTCCGGGTTTGTAAATGAAGATCCGGTCACTTACCAGTTGTCCGAAATCTTTATCCGGAGTCATCATGTAGGTCTCGAATCCATGTTTTTCGGCTTTTTTCGCCAGAGTGCCAATCACATCATCGGCCTCGTAACCAGCTACATACAAGGTTGGAATGTTAAAACCTTCAATAAGTTCGTGAATGTATGGAATGGAATTGACAATATCCTCAGGGGTCTCCTGGCGGTTGGCTTTATAAGCTTCAAAACCTGCCTCCCGAATTGTGGGGGCCATGGTATCGAATGCCACGCCAACATGAGTCGGTTTTTCCTTTTTAAGCAGATCAAGAAGCACATTGGCAAACCCGAAGATGGCGGAGGTGTTCACCCCTTTGGAACTCATCCTTGGATTTTTATTGAAGGCGAAATAGGCCCGGTAGATCAGGGCCATGGCATCGAGAAGAAATAGTTTCTTTGTTGGTTGCACCATATATTGTACTGATTTTTTGTAAATTTACGGGTGCATAAAATTAGGGTAATTTTTTTGTATATCAACGTTGAATGTATAATTGAAAAAACTGAAAACCATGAGATTCTATCGTATTAAAAAGGGAAATCACTACGCTTCCATCAGTATCTTTGAAAGGATCGGAGCTATCGGGTGGAAGATCAACACTTTGTCGCTGCGCTTCGTGTTTCGCAAGGAGTGCTGGTGGGCTCCTCCCCGCAACCAGGATGATTACGACCTCAACAAGCTGGCCGGGATTGGCTTTGGCACGAATCATCACAATAACTCGGTGCGTCTTGCATGGGTACCCGATTTTGTGAACGAGGGCATGATAAATCTTTACGGGTACACCTATGATGAAAAGAAGGAGGATCCCAGGGCCACTTCGGTATTCATCAAATCGGTGCATGTTCAGGATACCATTACCGGCAAGATCGAATGCAAGGACAATGGTTATTTCATCACCGTGAATGATGTAACTGTCAGAATGGACAACATCAATCGCGACCCGAACCTTTGTTTCAAACTGTTTCCCTATCTCGGGGGGAACAATACGGCGCCTCACGACATGACGATCGAGCTCGAAATGAGTTGATGAATTGACAAAGTTACTTTAACAACGCACTGTTTATATCTTTCCTGCAAGGGTTACATGATGCGGCTATTCTTCCCTTACTTTTGGGTGCACTAAATCCTCCCCAATGCTGAAAAAAACGATTAAAACGAAGAAGATCTTCGTACTCGACACCTCTGTAATCCTCTACAACCACAGTGCCATCCGCAGCTTTGAAGACAACGATGTAGCCATCCCGATCACTGTACTGGAGGAGCTCGACAATTTTAAAAAAGGCAACGACACCATCAACTTCGAAGCCCGTGAATTTATCCGGATCATCGACAAGTTGTCGAATAAAGCCACCTTGACCAAATGGATCTCCCTGAAGATGCCCAAGGGAGGCAAGTTCAAGGTGGTGATGAATGAACAGAGCGAACTCGATGCCGTTAAGGTGTTTGGAGAAAACAAACCCGACCACCGCATCCTGAATGCCGCGCTGGTGATGATGGCGGAAAACCCCGAGAAAAAGGTCATCCTTGTTTCAAAAGATGTGAACCTGCGCCTGAAGGCCAAATCGCTCAACATCTCCGCAGAGGATTTTGAAACGGGCAAGATCAAGGATGTGGAGGGATTATACTCGGGAAAAACCATGATCGAGGGAATTGATAAAACGATCATCGACATCATTTACGAGGCAGGTTGGTGTCTGCCGGAGGATGTTGGAATAAAGAATCCAATCCCGAACAACTATTTCATTCTCAAGAACGGAAAAAGTTCTGTGCTGGCTTTTTATAACCCGCTGACAGAAAGAATTGAAAAGATCGAAAAAAGGGGATGCTACAAAATAAATCCGCGCAATGCCGAACAGGTGTTTGCCCTTCATGCGATCTTAAACCCCAATGTAAAACTGGTTACGATGCAGGGCATTGCCGGAACCGGTAAAACACTGCTCGCGTTGGCCGGTGCGCTTGAGCAAAAGCGTAACTTCAAACAGATCTACCTGGCCAGGCCAATCGTACCACTGAGCAACAAGGACCTTGGCTTCCTTCCGGGGGATATCAAATCGAAACTTGACCCCTATATGCAGCCGCTGTGGGATAACCTGAAGTTCATCCAGAGCCAGTATAGTGAAAAGGACAAGGAGTACAAAGTTCTCTCCGACGCGGTGGAAAATGACAAACTGGTGATCACCCCATTGGCTTACATCAGGGGGCGAAGCATATCAAATGTGTGCTTCATTGTGGATGAGGCTCAGAACCTGACTCCGCACGAAATAAAGACCATCATCACCCGGGCCGGGGAAAATACAAAGATCATTTTCACCGGGGATATATACCAAATTGACACGCCCTATCTCGATGCACAGTCCAATGGCCTCTCCACCCTGATCGACAAGGTGAAAAAACATGATATTTATGCGCATATCCGGTTGGAAAAAGGGGAGCGGTCGGAGCTGGCTAACCTGGCGAATGAATTGCTGTAAGAAGCTAATTTGAGGGCATGTTTGTTAATTCCGTCGAAGATCCCAGTGTTTCCCGGCATCGGAAGCAAAGATGGGCGCTTTTCTGATCAATGTCTTCGACGTAGGTGCTGGATCTCATTACACAGTCCGGAACATGGCAATGGATCAGGCCGAAGGTGTGCCCAAGTTCGTGAATTACCTCTTTTCTGAAACGGTCCAGCAGCAGTTGTTCATCCTTCTTCATGCCGTAACGCTCATTGTTGAACCTGTAGAGGGATGCTATTCCCGTCCGTCCGTTTAAATAGGCCTGGCCAAAAATATAGGTCAGGATGGGGATCGAAATATCCACACTGAACAACCCAAGGGTTTTCAGCGAACCGGCAGAGAATTGCGAATCCACAACCTTCAGCAAAGCATTTCCATTGTACTGCCGCCTGACAGGATCATGGAATTCACTCAGATCAAGATGTCCGTCCCTGATCCTTACCGGTAAAAGATATTCACGGCCGACATCATCTGCGATCTTCTTCAGAAAATCATTTTCAAAATATCCAAAAGGTATTAATATTATGCTCGGTTGGTTCATTCAGGAGGACTTAATTGGATTGATGCAGATCTGATTGGATCGTTAACCTGAAGGTTTCAATCCGTATTTCTTGATCTTCTTGTACAGGGTCACCCTGTCCACCTGCAGCGCTTTTGCCGACCGGGAAATGTTCCATCGGTATTTATTGAGAATCTGGTTGACATGAATTTTTTCATGGTCATCGAGACTTTCAACAGTACTGTCGATCAGATCTTTACCAAGGGGGAGATCTTTCAGCCTGACCTCCTTCCCGTTGCCGATGACAATTGCCCGCTCGATCATGTTCTCAAGCTCGCGGACATTTCCCGGGAAATCAAACTCCTCCAGTCTTTTCAAGGCAGCAGTATCAATCGTTATTTGAGGCCGGTTCATCGTAGTACAATACTTTTTAATGAAATAATCCACAAGAAGGGGAATATCTTCAATTCTTTCACGCAAAGGCGGAATATGAATATTCACCACGTTCAACCGGTAATACAGATCTTCACGGAAAGTACCCTTCTCCACCATGCTTTTCAAATCCCTGTTAGTGGCGCAAATGACCCTGAAATCTGACCTGATCTCTTTATTCCCGCCCACCCGGATGAAATTTTTGGATTCCAGTACCCGTAACAATTCTACCTGCATTTTTGAAGAAATAGTTGCAATTTCATCAAGAAAAATGGTACCGCCGTCGGCCATTTCAAACCGCCCTTTCCGGTTATACATGGCTCCGGTAAACGCCCCTTTTTCGTGTCCGAAGAGTTCACTCTCCAGCAAGCTCTCAGTCAGGGCGCCACAATGCACGCTGACAAGGGGAAAGAACTTGCGCTGTGAATTGGAATGAATCGCTTTGGCAATGAGCTCTTTACCTGTTCCGCTCTCCCCTGTAATGATTACTGAAGAATCGGACTGTGCGACATGTTCAACCTGTTTCAGCACCTTCATCATCGGCTTGCTTTTCCCGATAAGATCTTCCACGTTTTCCAGGGCGATGACCTTGTTCCTCAATACATCATTCTCTTCGGCAAGGAAAATTTGTTTTGTGGCATTCCTTATCAGGTGTGAAAGGTCATCCGGATCAAAGGGCTTGGTAATATAGTCGAACGCTCCGTCTTTTAAAGCCTGTACCGCAGTATCCACGGTCGCGAAGGCGGTCATCATGATCACGACCGCATCTTTATTCAGGGATTTTATCCTTCGCAGCATTTCAAGTCCGTCCATCCCGGGCATTTTTATATCAGCCAGGATGATGTCAAAATCACCGGAATCAAGCATTGAAAGTGTTTTCTTTGCATTTTCGGCACACTCAACACGGTAACCATCTTCAATAAACCAGTTGGACAAGGAATCTCTTACGGATTCTTCATCATCAACGATCAATAATGAAATCTGTCTTGACATTTTATTCTCCTTTTATCCTTTTCAGGGGTAATTTGATGGAGAGGGTCGTTCCCTTTCCGGGCACTGATCTGACTTCCACGGAACCTTTGTGGCTTTGAATAATTCCGTGAACAATTGCGAGTCCCAGGCCAATTCCGCTTACATTTTGTTTTGTTGAAAAGAATGGTTCAAAAACATGCGGCATGTCGTTCGATGCAATTCCTGAGCCATTGTCGGTAATTTCCAGTTGAATGGTTTGATCATCCGGATTCCATGTATTCATGATGATCTCCCCGTTTTCAGAAACAGCCTCGTATGCATTTACCAGTATGGCCACACAAGCTTGTTTAATCTGGTTCGGACAGCAATAGACCAGATCAGAACCGGCAGAAAAATTCTTCAAAAAAATAATTCCTGAGATGATGATCGAATGGGACATCAGAATATATGTTTCGTGTAAAATTTCATGCAGGTGACATTCCTCAAAGTCAGCCTGGTCCTTTCGTGAAAAATCCAGCAATCCTTTGACAATATCTCCGCACCGCTTGGTTTCGGTTTCAATGAGCTTTAAATGTTTCAGGATTGTATCCTTTTTTGCGGGATCCCACCCTTCCTGTGTCAGTTGTTTATGTACCAGTTTTGTATAGATCAAAATGCCGGACAACGGGTTGTTGATTTCGTGGGCCACGGATAATGAAAGTTTCCCAAGGGATGCTATCTTTTCAATATGGATCAGTTCGTTCTGGACTTTTCCAAGTTCTTCCGACTTTTTCTGAACCTTGAATTCCAATTGTTGTGACCAGTTGTGCAACTCTTCGTTTGCTGACTGAAGTTTATCAAGCATGTTGTTGAATGCCTGGGAGACCATCCGCAGGTCGTCAAGCTGGCCGGGGGTAATTGCCAACCTTGTACTCGTGTCTCCGCCGGCAACGGCTTCACTCGCCTCTATGATTGCTGTCAATGGTTTCTTTACTTTTATCCTTGTAAAGAAGATTATTAATACCAGCAATAAAAGTGTCGAAAATGATGCCAGGATGTACGATTTTTCGAGACCTGCATCCAGTTGTTCCAAGGGGATTTTTATCACAAAATAGCCCAGGACATCTTCACTGGCCGGGTGTGCGTGACAGGAACTTTGATAACATGATGGTTCATTTATTATTGGAGACCTTATCAGGAGGTGCCTGCAGTTGTCGCGCTTTTTGTTCATTTTACATTCATTGTTGACATCCACGATCCTGAAGCCTTTTTCTTTCCTGGGAAACAATACGTTTAGATTTGTATGACAATCTTTACAATTGGGATTGTTATGGCCGGCAGAATCTGCAGAAAAGGAGGTATAAACAAGATTGTCTTCACTGTCATAGATGTTTACATCCTTGATGTTGGGCATTTTATTAATGATATTGAGCATCTTCTGCAGAGCCATATTATCATTTTCAAGCATTGACCGGTACAATGCTCCTTCCACCAGTAAACCAACGTTGTTTCCGGTCTGCCTGATAGAACTTTTCATATATTCTTCGTTGATCGATTTAAAAATGATCCCAAACGATACAAAAAGGAAAACTGCCAGGATGGTTATGATATAGACCACCTGGCCGTAAATGGAAGACCGGAACTTATGAATCCTTGCGGTTAATGAGTTCTCCGCCAGGACTTTAGGGGATGGTTTCTTCAATAACTTTATCATGTGTTTCATTAACAGTCATCAAAGGCAGGGTTATTGAAACGATTGTGCCTTTTCCCAGTTCAGATTTTACATCGATATTTCCTCTGTGGCTTTGCACGATTCCATGGACAATGGCCAATCCGAGACCAATCCCGCTTATATTCCGCTTTGTTGAAAAGAAGGGTTCCAGAATATGGGAGAGGTCTTCCGG
The DNA here is from genome assembly GCA_030681475.1 of Bacteroidales bacterium. Taxonomy (GTDB): domain Bacteria; phylum Bacteroidota; class Bacteroidia; order Bacteroidales; family FEN-979; genus CAIVAT01. Next base: position 42,479 of record JAUXWT010000029.1, read on the forward strand.
GTCAATTCCCAACCCGTTGTCAATGATCTCAAGTTTTATAGTCATGTCGTCCGGATTGGATGTCCTCAGAATGATCTCCCCGTTTTCGAGTACCGCTTCAGAGGCATTGACAAGTATGGCCACACATGCCTGTTTTATCTGGTTCGGGCTGCAATGGATCAAGTCAGATGAGGCGTTGAAATCTTTGATAAAATGGATGTTGGCAATCTGCATAGGGTGAGCCATCAGATCATAAGTTTCGTCAAGAATTTCATAGAGGTGCCTGGAAATAAAATGATTTTGGTCTGTCCGTGAAAAATCCAGTAATCCCTTCACAATATCCCCGCATCTTTTTGTTTCGGATTCGATCAGTTTTAAATGGCGTAAAATGGACTCCTTTTTTGATTCATCGAGATCAAGGTTGCTCAATTGTTTGTAAGCCAGCTTTGAATAGGTCAATATTCCGGACAGGGGGTTGTTGATCTCGTGGGCAACGGATAATGATAATTTTCCGAGAGAAGCGATCCGCTCAATTTGTATCAGTTCGTTTTGTACGCCCCCCAGTTCCTCGGTTTTTTGCTGGACCTTGTATTCGAGCTGTTGCGACCAGTTCTGCAACTCAACCGAGGCTGCCTCCAGGTTGTCGAGCATGTCATTTAATGCCTGGGAAACCATGCGCATATCGTCAAGTTGATTTTCCGTTATCTGCAGCCTCGTACTCTTGTCCCCTTTTGTAACAGATTCGCTGGCTTTGATTATCGCCGTCAGTGGCTTTTTAATTTGTTTCCTTGTGAACCAGATCAAAAAGGCAACAAGCAAAAAAGTCATTAATGTCGCCAACAGGAAAAAATCCCTGAGAGATTTGCTGAGCGCCGCATCAAGGTTTTCCAGCGGGATCCTGATGACAAGGTAGCCGAGCACATCATCGCTTGCCTTATGGGCATGACATGAACTTTGATAGCATGATTTATCATTTAAGATCGGAGACCTGATCAACAGGTGCCTGTAACTGGTGTCCCTATTGCTCATCTTGCATTCGCTGTCAACATCGATGATTCGATAAGCTTTTTCTTTGCGGGGAAACATCGTTTTAATATCCTGGTGGCACATCTTGCAATTCGGATTGTTGTGTCCTTCCGATGAAGCGGAAAAGGAGGAATAGACCAGGTTGTTGTTAGCATCGTACATGTTCACGTCATCAATTCCCGCCATGGTGTTGATGATGTCGAGTGTACTTTGCAGGGCAACTTTATCGTTTGCAAGCATAGACCGGTATAACGCCCCTTCGACGAGCAGCCCGATGTTGTTCCCGTTTTGCCGGACAACATTTTTCATATAATCCTCGTTTACCGATCTGAAAATGATCCCGAACGATGCGAAAAGCAATCCTGACAATATGGTAATGACATAGATCACCTGCCCGTAGATCGAAGTCCGGAACCCGAGATACTTTTTCAGAGTCTTGGTCCTTGGCAGGAATTTTTGGATGTTGCTGAATAAGGCCATGTCAGAAAACCTCTTGGTGAACAACTCGCCTGTCAGGCCGGAAAGATACAAAAAACCATTGATAAATCACCAATGCTTTTGTGTCTCTCATGAGGTGTGTTCCAGGAAATCCTGCTGGAAATCCTGCCAAACTTCCATGGGTAACTGCGAAAGTGTGTTGTCTCGTAATTCACCACCATCCTGCAGGATGACCATGGGGGACCCGGAAGAATATTTTTTCATCGAAACGGCCAGGAAATCCTTGAACCGCTGAAGCTCTTCCTTCGACCAGTTTGTCGCTTCTTCAGCAAGATAACATGCCCTTGTTTCGGCGATCCAGTTCGACGGCTTGATCCTGTACAGCCATCCTTTCGCGTAAGGGTCCTCATTCAAGAGCTCCGGGTTGTCTTCAAGTTCTGAATTAGTGTCCCTGATCTCGCCTGATATCGGGGAGGTTATCCTGAGATGTTTGCCTCCCTGTGTGAGCTCGGTAAGCAGTTCACCCTTCATGATCTTTTCTCCCGGCCTCTTCAGGTTGCTGAATTGCACCTCCCCGGTAATATGCTGTAACAGATCATCCAACCCGACTTTGGCGGTACCGCTTTCTTCAAGGTGAGACCAGGTGTGATTCCTGTTATATAATATCCCCTGCGGAATTCTCAGGATATTGACCGATAAATTTTCCAGTATCCGCTTCACCTGTTTCAACGGCCTTACCTGCTTGGACGAAAATTTCCAGAAGCCTATCAGGATCAACAAATAACAAACGACAAAAATATATTCGACTCCCTTTGTGTCGAAAATATCTATCCTGCTGAAACCATCCATTTTTTTCTCCTTTCTTCTTTTTGTTTGAACGACTTTTTTTGTTCTTCACCGGTTACCCACGAAGGTGATTCGCGGTACACCGGCATTCTTCTGATAATCCAGCGGAAAACCAGGATCTGAACGAATATTACTGCCACGCTTACAACAATCTCCATCCACGTGGGAAAATGAATTGAATGGGCATACCATTGGTAGGCAATAGTCGAAACATTCATCCGGTTCAATATTATGCCTACGACAGACATTATTGCCGCAATGCGAACAGCCGTAAGTTGACGCTGCCTGTACCCGTAAAGGAACATCATGCAAGGAAGTAGTACAAAACCCAGTATTTCCATCATATACCAGTATCCCCACGAAGTATTCAGGTAGGCGAGGTTTTTGCCGTGCAGGAAGACCAGTATTGTCATAAAGAAATAGACAAACATGCTGACGGCAGACACCCTGGCAAGTCCCAGGACAATATTCCTGTGCGAACTCTTATGCATGAACGACATATTCCGCCAGAAAACCTTCTGGTTTATCGTTTCCATGATAATTACCAGTGAAAGCCCGGCAAAAATGCTGGATATGAAAAATAGTATAGGGATGAACTCGGAATACCACAAGGGATGGATCTTTGGCTTTGCCATAAGGAATAGTGCCCCCAGGCCGGATTGGTGCAGGGTTGAGAGGGCGATCCCAAAAATGACCGCCGCCAGGGTCATGGAAGCAAATACTTTGCGAAGTCGCTTCAGGTTTGCCCACTCCGCTATGGTCGGAAAGAATTCGGCAAATAACGAACCCATATAAAGCAGGAAGTGCCAAGCAACAAGAAATAGTACCGAACTGATCCCGAATGAGTTGCCAATGATCGGGTTGATTACTTTCCAGGGGCGTCCGAGGTCAAGCAACAGCGCCCCCGCGTAAAACATATAGGAAAGAAGCGCATATAGTACGGTAGCCCTGACGATCGGGCGGTATTTTTCCAGTCCGAGGATGTACACCATAAAGGTTACGACAAATCCTCCCCCGGCAAATGCCACCCCGGTAATGACATTAAAATTGATCCAGAGCCCCCATGGCGCATCCTGGGAGCCATGAATGACCGAACCCAGTCCATCCTTGAAACGAAATACCAGGATCACTGCCGCGACAAGAATGGTCAGTGCGGAAATAATATTGAAGGGTGTGATGATTTTCCCCTTGGGTTTTAATTCACGCAAGATGAATTTTAAAAAACCTGTACTTTGTTCACTCTTCATGACCGTCCTCCTTTCCCTTAAGAATGTTGCTCCTTCGTTCTTTGAAAGAATTGTGAAGGCCCAGCAGAAAAGCAGGCCAAAGGATCAGCACGGCAGGCACTGAGTAGAGAAAAGTCTTGTTGTATTCAGGATACGAAGTCGTTCCGAGATCCTTTCTTAAACCCAGTTCTTCAAACGGCACCGAAGCAAGATACAACAGGCCCGTTCCCCCGACTTCATGTTCCCCGTAAATGTTGTGGTTGTATTTTTCCGGTTCAGCGTAGATCCGGGTCCTGGCAAGTTCAATTAGATCTTTCCTTTTCCCGAACGTGAGCGCTTCCTGCGGACAGACCTCAACGCAAGCCGGTACGTCCCCCTTCATCAGTTCCTCATAACACATCCTGCATTTCTGAATTTTTGGATTCGGGCTGTCGAATTCAAATTTCGGGATGTCGAACGGACAGGATATCATGCAGGACCTGCAACCCATGCATTTCTCCTCCCGCCAGATCACCGGACCTTCATCGGTTTTCAACATGGCCTTTGTGAGGCATGCCGATGCACAGGCAGGTTCATTACAGTGGTTGCATGCCTTCCTGATATGCTGCGGTCCTTTTGACGTGTTGTAAGCATTCACGGCAACACGTTGCTTATCAGATGTTGTTCTCACAACTCCCGGTACCGGTGCGTCAGTCGGGTACGGTAATTCGTATTTGTCAGAACAGGCATATTCACAGCTCTGGCAGCCAGAGCAGAGTGTTGAATCATAGAGAATACCGTTGAATTCCACTGCGTTCTTTTCTTCCCGTGCCGCACCAAAACTTTTACCCACAGTCAGTGATATTCCGGCAACTCCCAGCGTTTTTAGAAAGCCTCGTCGGTTGATAGCCATAAAGTATGATTTTAGGTTAGTGATTATTATGAATTTAACTAATCGGGATCTATCTGGACCTGTCAATAAAATTGACCTGGAAATCTTCCCACTCCTTGGGACCGAGTTCTGAAAGTACGCCATCCCTGAGTTCGCCGCCGTCCTGAAGGATAACATGGGCAAATTCAGGGTTGTTGGATTTTAATGTTTCTGCAATGAAATCCTTTAACCGGACAAACTCCTTTTTTAACCACTCCCTGTATTGGCCTGCCATGGTCAAAAACCGGGTCTCACGCAACCAGTTTGCAGGTTCAATGATATAAATCCAGCCATCGGAATAAGGAGATGAATTTAATGCGGAGGAATTTGTTAACAGGTCTGTGTTCTGAGCCATGATCATTCCCGAAACCGGGGCGTTGATCCTTAATTGCTTGCCGCATTGGATGATGGAAAGGACCTGGTCGCCCATTTTTACCCTCTCCCCGGGATTTTTCATTTTTATGCCGGTCAGTGGACCTGTGGTATGTTGAAGGAAATCATCTATCCCGACCCTGACAAGGCCGTTTTTTTCCATGAAGGCCCACATGTGTGTCTTATTAAAATAGAGACCTTGCGGTACCTTGACAGAACTTACATCAAACACTGCCGGCGGTACAGCGTTAAGGTTCAACATTTCAGCCTGTTTTTGCCGTTTATCCCTTTTCAAAGCGTCGGCGATCATGAATACGATGACAAATGGTATCAAAGCAAGTAATACCAAGGCAAACAGGGAAACTGAATTTAGTTTGCCGGTAAATATTCCTGAAGTTGATGATTTTGCCAACAATGGCTGACTGCCGGTTAACAGGGCTGCTTTTTCCGCTTGCCTTGCGCTGTAAGCAAAATTTTTATAACCCACGGGATAGAGGAATCGCTGGCCGTCGGTTATAACCCAGGTAAGAAATGCAAGTTCACTTTTATTTGATGGTTTCACCGAAGAGACGGAATAAATGGCCCTGCATAAATCCTTGGGGTACTTTCCGATCCAGACACCACGTGTGAACGCATTCAGGTCGCCATAGATCTTCTCGAAATAATCCATCTGTCCGTTACTGTTTTTATCAATGGGAAGCAATTTGATGTTCTCAACGATTTTTTGATTGGCAGGACCCAGCAAGTCGTTCAAATAGCAAAAACCAATGCCAAAAGGATCTTTTTGTACAGATGAAATAATTTCATCCCTGGTTCCCCTCCCGGCACCGTCCAACACAGCTTCACTTGTTTTCAGGTACCGGGCTACATTTGAAAAGATTGACCGGTCATTGACCAGATAGAAACGTACAGGGTCCGTCTGCTTGTTTCCCAGGAGCATACCCCAGGTTTGTTCTACCGGATGGCTGATGGTTTTAGAAAATTCGCCTGATGAAACCCCGTTCGAATAAAGCCTGTCCATGAAGGGATTTTTAGAACTGACAAATGGAACTACAGCTTCATGGCCAATTACCATTTTCCAGATGGCTTTATCATCAAGGCCTGCAAAATACTTATCTGAAATAAATGACAGGTCAGTGCCGCTTGTTAATACTGTTGATTGACTGAAGTCATCCACGCGGACAACCTCAATGTTCATCTCCGGGTGAAGCTTACAATACTCGCCTGCCCACGTGGCTGTATATTGGTACAAATCCGGAGTGCTGAAAACACGGAAGGAATGTTCAGCAACGTCCTTAGTTCCTTTTATTGTTCTTTCACTGCTTCTGCAAAAACTTGTTTCGCTGTAAAAGAACAAGAATAACCCGATGAATAAGAATACCTTGTTTTTCATTGCTGTAAGATTTAACTTGATTAATTATTATTGATCTGCCCATACCTGATCTGAATTGGATGAGATCACGGCTGTTTATTATTCAAAACCTGTACCAAACAAAAAAACACGACGTATCGTGTTGTATTTTAATAAATTAGAAAATAAAACGATGAAAAAACTTACAGTGTCAAGTGTTTAATTATTCAACAGTATTTCATTGAACCAGGGTTAAAGATCACATGATCAGGTGGTTTGGTGGCGCTGTATATTTTCACAACACCTGTTGAGTAATTCAACACTCAATAAAATCTGTTATTTAATTGTATGATTTTGAGAACCTCCAGGATTAATGACCCATGGATATGTTGGCGCGGGGGACAGGTCCGAAGCAGTTATGTTAATTTATACCCGGCTCTTCGAATATTACGGTCAGCAGGGTCTGTCCAACTACTTTGAGGGTGTTTTTATCAATTTTATCGAACGTATCTCCAACGGTATGCCAATAGGGGAAAAATCCGGTTTCACTATTGTTGTCGAGGTGGATCAGATCGATGGTCGGAATATTCCTGATCTTGTTGATGGGCACATGATCATCTGTGATGAACCCCCCGTTTTCATAGAGGAAATAGGATGAATAGCCGATCCGGTTTCCGGCAGACCAAACCAATTTCACGATATCTGCGGCATATTGCATGGAAACTCCCTCCATCAGGAATGTTGCATTTTTTGCTCCGACCATGTCGAGCAGGATGCCATATTTGGCGAAATAATCGGTTTTATGGGGATTATTGGCCCAATAGGCAGATCCCTGCCCCCAAAAATGTTCCGAATTACCTTTTGTTTCATCCTGAGGCGGTCCATAATCCTCCACGTCGAAGAAAATAATGTCGATGCCGATCCCGGGTATATTCAATTTCAACTGGCGGGCCACTTCCATAAGCACACCAACACCACTGGCGCCGTCATTTGCGCCATCAACAGGCTTGCGCCAGTTTTTCGGGTCGGGATCGTGATCGGCATATGGACGGGAGTCCCAATGCGCACACAGCAGGATCCGGTTGTTGGTCTCAGGCTTCCAGCTTGCAATGATATTCTGGAATTTCAAAGTCGTTTTATTATAGGCATACACCTCTCCTTTCTGAACGGTCACATGTTCCGTATAAGTCTTCAACGTGCTGATCAGGTAAGCTGCACATTTGTCGTGCGCCGGTGTGTTGGGTACCCGCGGACCGAAATCCACTTGTGTTTTAACTGATAAATAGGCAGAGTCGGCATTAAAATCCGGGATGGCCACCCTTGGTCTGGTTACAAGAGAATCCTGTTTTGAGGTTTCATGTTTGACAGGTTGGTTGCAGCTTCCTGTAAGAAGGGCCAGTGCGACGATAAACAGGGATGTATATTTCATTGAGTCTTTCTGTGTAATCCTGCGGGTGTTTAAAAGCTTCTAATTTACCGCAGAGGCGCGAAGACGCAGAGAAAATAGAATTGATAATGAGCACTTTGCGTCTCTGCGACTCTGCGGTTATTCTTAAGATATAGCCTTTTGAGACACCATTACGAGTTGAATCTATTTACTGTTTATTAAAGGTGATGGTTCTCCGAATCGGCTGCTGAAGACGATCTCGCTGAGGTTTTTTCTTGTACGTTCCTGGAGTTCACGTTGTCTGAGTTTTTCTGACAGCGTTTCCGGATCGCCGATGTAACCGACGGCGATCGCTGTAAGTGGTTGAAAATCGTCGGGGATCTCAAAGATCTCACTGGCTTTTTCTTTTGAAAATCCACCCATCTGGTGCACATGCAATCCCTGGTTCATCGCCTCGATAGTGAGGTGTGCAACCGCCTGGCCTGTATCGTACTGGAAATAACCGCTTTCTTTGCCATCCCAGGAGGATATCCTGTTGCCGACCGCAATGATCAGAACAGGAACGTGTTGGTTCCATTCCTGGTTTCCCGGATCAAGCGTCGAGAATATTTTCTGCCATGTTTCATCATGATCAATGCCCGCGATGAACCGCCAGGGCTGCTCGTTGCCGCCGGAAGCCGACCAGCGGGCAGCTTCAAACAGGCTGATCAGTTTTTCCGGTTCCACCGGTTTGTCAAGAAATGCCCTGGGGCTCCATCGGTTTATAGCCAGGTGGTTGATTGGGTATTTGGTGTTTGCTGTTTTATTCATCAGAAGTACTTTTTCTTTACAGCCATCACAATGGCGGCGCTAATCATCAGCGCTGCAAGATACGATAAATATCTGGCAATGAAGTCACCATGCATAACATAGAAAGTCAGTTTATCGTTTGCATTCAAAGTTCCCTTGATTACAGCGGGAACCCAGTAATTCGTTGCCTGCCGGGCATCGCCCCGCTGGTCAATGAAGGCTGAAATACCGGTGTTTGCCGAACGCGCAATGCTGCGGCGGGTCTCGATGGCGCGCAGATGGGCAAATGCATAATGCTGCCGGTAACCACCGGTGTTGCCCCACCAACCGTCGTTGGTGATGATGATCATGATCTGCGCCCCATTCCTGACAAACGCTGAGAAAAAGTCACCGAAAATGGATTCATAACAGATGGCAGGCCCCACTTTTACCGTGTTTACGGTCGTATAAACCTTCCGGACTGAATCCATGCCCAGGCTCCCCACCGTTCCACCAAGGTCGATGGCATAATTTTCAAGCCATTTGAAACCTTTGAACGATGGAAGAATTTCCACCCCGGGGGTCAGTTTTGATTTGTGGTACAATTGCAATGAATCCCTGCTGTTTATGAGAATGGCTGTATTGTAAGCATAATAGTGGCCGTCGGTATCGGTGAATTTCCTGCTCCAGCGTTGGAGTGGTTCATCAGGGGCTAACTGGTAATACGTTGATCCCCCGATCAGCATATTCAGTCCCGGATAGGGGGGAATAGCCTCCTTCAGCAACTGGATGCTGGAAAATGAGGAGAGTTCGTTTTCCCACATGTTTTCCTGGATGGCCGATTCGGGAGCCACCAGGAAGTTAGTGTTGCTGTCGAGCGCTGGCGAGGCCAGCTCCATGATCCTTCCGATCACCACCGGCGGAGGCAGGCTGTACTGCTCGGAATAAGGGTCGATGTTTGGTTGCACGACGACGATATTCACCGGATTGGATGGTTCTTTGTAGCTTGAGTAGATAATCATTGATAGGATGATCGGGATGGCGAGCCATAAGAAAATGAATATCGAATATTGAACAACGAATTTTGAAGTTTGAAGTATGCCGGCTACGCCGGTTTTTGATTTTTGATTTTTGATTTTGATTTTGATTATCAGAAGAAAGACCATAAGATTCCCAACCAGTATCCACAACGTTCCACCCATCGCCCCGGTGAATTCGTACCACTGCACCCATTTGTAGTACGATGCAAATCCGTTTCCAAGGTTGAGCCATGGCCAGTTGAGGTCCCAGTTCAGGTGGAGGTATTCAAAGGCGATCCAATAGGAGACGAGGGCTGTGTAGCCAGCCAGTTGGTTGTTGAGTTTCTTTCGGGTAAAGTGAAAAGCCTGAAAAACGATGGCCATGAAGAGCGAATTCAGAACGATGGCCAGCAGCGCCCCGACCAGCGTGGAATTCACGATCCACCAGGTGGTGAGCAGGTTCCATACCAGAAATCCCGGGTAAGAATAGAAAAGCGGGCTGAATTTGATGAAATCCCCGGGATGCCTGCTTATCCGTTCCTCTATTATCAGCAACGGGACAAATCCGATGAACAGCAACCCCGGGAATCCTCGTTCCGGCCATCCAAGCGCCAGCAATGCGCCGCTGAACAGGCTAAGAAGGATCAGATGAGATTTACGGAATTTCAAGTCGGGTTGATTGGTACGGTGGGTGCAAAGGTAGAAATTTTGGTGATGTGGGGGACAGGCGGACAGGCGGACAATTGGACAGGCGATCGTTGTTTTTTTGTATTTTGCAGCAGAATTGCCATACATTGATTAATTCAAACATGAAACCGATTTTTCTTTTCGTCTTCGTATTCCTTTTTGGAACCTACGGTTCGGCGCAGTTTTATGTATATTTTCCTGTGGATACGGCAAGGCAAATAGTTGCCAAAGCCAAAACACCGGAAAAAAAGTTTTATGGGTATTACAGTCTCGACAGGTATTTTATTTCCAATGGGCTGTTTGACAGTTGCGAATGGGCACAAAAAGAGATGTATGCCATTGCCAAAAGACTTAACAGGGACTCCTTGTTAAGTGATGTGAATGTAGCCATCAGCAACAAACATCTTTTCAGGGGCGATCATAATTTTGCGCTGGTTTATGCCTTAAAAGGGCTGGACTGGGCTAAGGATGATTTTCGAAAAGCAAGGATAAATCTCAATATTGCCGGTATATATGCCTGGAATGAAAATTATTACCGGGCGGTTGAGTATCTGCGAAAACATGATGCCACCATCGGAGATCGCAAGCATTATATTTTATTCCGCAGCATGTTTTACGGAACAGCTTATAACGGAATGCGAAAGCCGGATTCAGCGCTGTTTTACCTGCAAAAAGCCGATGAGGGAAATTCATACCGGCCTGATTTAATCGGTTATGCACAGGCGTTGTCTCAGTTTGCACGTGCCTATGAACTCAAGGGCGATTTTGATCTGGCGGATGCTTATTACAAAAAGGCATTGAAGCTTTGCGAAGCAAAAAACATGTAGCCCCTGTACCTGCTTATTGGCAACAAATATTGCAACTACCTGTTAAACAGGGCAAATTTCGCAGATCCCAAGAAGATAGCCCTCGAAAATATTGTTATTGCCAAAGAGAGCGCCAACCTGATTGGAATTGCGTCTTCAGCCGAGTTGTTGCAGAAGATCTATGGTCATGAGGGAAACAAAGACAGTTCCTATCACTATGCCCTGATCCAGATCGCCTATAAAGATTCTGTCATCAATCAAAAAAGGATCACGGAGTTCCAGAATCTCAGCTTCTCGCAAAGGTTGAAGGATATTGATGAGCAGGCAAAGATATCGGAAGAGGAAACGCAACGGAAACAGAATATCCAATTCGCATTGATCGCATTTGGCATTCTGAGTTTTAGCCTACTTTACCTAATACTCAGCCGAAGTTTTATCACCAACGCAAAGCTGATCAGGTTTTTTGGTGTCGTTGCCCTGCTGATCGTATTTGAATTCTTCAACCTGCTATTGCATCCCTTTTTAGAGCGGATAACCCACCACACCCCTTTCCTGATGTTGCTGGCGCTTGTTTTCATCGCATCCTTGCTGGTACCGCTGCATCACAGGATAGAAAAATGGGCCACCACCAGGCTTGTGGAGAAGAACATACAGATACGTCTTGCTGCTGCGAGAAAGACGGTTGAGGAGTTGGAGGAAAAGCCGGAGATGCACAGTTTACCTTAACTCTTATTCATTCGTAAATCGTTTACCCCGCAGAATAATTTTAATAGTCTCATAGTTCATCCATCTCACCGGATTTTTTTTGAGGATCAGTAACATCTTGCAATACAGTGCCTCGAAACGGAAAATTTAAGTCTTGACCAGTTGGTTTTTTCCCAAACGCAAAAGCCTTGAATAAAGACGAATCAAGGACATAAGTACGGGTTTAATAGGGAAGACGGGTATCTGCGCAGACAAAAAGCAAATAAATTTTATAAAGCTGATAATCAATTAAATAAATAGTGGGGTAAAATTAGGTTTTTATCCATTATTACTATATATTTGTATTGAAAGCGACATATATAAAAATTGTTTCAGAGATGCCATAAGAAGATTCCTAAGGGCCATAACTTTCAGGGTCCAATGAGGTGGTGTTACCGGGAACCAATCTTACCGTACCTCTCCCGGCTGGTTTTTATTCTTACTTGTTTACGAACCGGTTATTCACTCAAACAGGCAAACTAATCATCATCAAATAACTACCTGAAAATGAAAAGATTCACTCTTATGTTATTTGTTACACTTATTGGGTTTCATTTGCCGGCCACCAACACCTTTGAAAAGAGTTATGGCGGAAGCTGGGTAGATGAAGGTTTTGCCGTCAGGCAAACCACAGATGAAGGATATATCATTGTCGGATACACTTATAGTTTTGGACCCGGTCCTGCGATTTATCTCATCCGGACGGATCCGGCAGGTGATACACTCTGGACGAAGCAATACTTTAATCTGGGATCTGGATATGGAATGGGACGTGATGTAATTGAGGATGATGATGGAGGGTTTGTGATTTGTGGTGTACTGTCAGGTGACCTTTTGCTGTTGAAGGTTGACCAGCAAGGAGTGTTCTCATGGCAAAAAACATTTGGAGGCATTGATGAAGAGGAGGGTTATTCACTTCAAAAAACTACAGATCATGGGTTCATCCTATGCGGATACACGAGAAGCCTTGGCACCCAGTTCGAAAGTGTCTATTGGATCAAAACCGATTCACTCGGCAACCTGCAATGGCAGAATACCTACTCCGGGTTAACGGTAAGCCGGGGGTTATGCGTCCGGCAGACCTTTGATGGGAATTACATCATCTGTGGTTATACCGGGGTCATTACCGACAATGTTGTAACCGACCCAGGAAGCCTAATTGTAAAAATCAATCAAAACGGTGATACCCTTTGGGCAAAATCGTATCCCGGCATGACGGCCCAGACACTGGTTGAGACAAATGATCACGGGTATCTTGTTTGCTTCAATAACCAAGGTCCCTATTCAAATGTCGGGCTGTTGCGAACAGATCAGAACGGTTCATCAATCTGGATGAAAGAAATAACAGTGGCAAACACTTGGAATGAAGGGCGATGGATTGAGAAAACCTACGATGGAAATTTCATCATTGGCGGTGTTTGCGACAGCGGTTACCCCTTAATCTGGAATTTACTGTTGTTGAAAATCAATGATTCCGGTGATACATTATGGACACGCCGTTATCCGGGAGTTTTATCTGCCGTGGGTAACTGCGTGCAACCCACAGGCGACCAGGGATATGTCATCTGTGGATATACATCCGCCGGGCCAGGACAACAAGATGTATACCTTGTAAAAACAGATGAAAACGGGATCATCACGGGGATGGACGATCCGGTGGAAACCAGAGAATTCTGTTTCTATCCCAACCCAGCCGCAAACCGTCTTACCTTCCGGTTCGCAGGCGCTTTGCCCGAAAGAGATACAAAGATCACCCTTTATGATCTCTTTGGTAAACCGGTGGCAGAAGAAGTCCTGTTACCCGGGCACACGGAAATTACGATGGATACCAGAAATCTGTCGCCGGGAATATATTTTTATAGGGTTGTAGAAAACAATCGCCGGCAAAACGGGAAGATCTTAATAATAAAATGAGGCGCTGATTGGTGGGAATGATGAATGAACAAGATTTACGAATGACGAATGAATTTTCGAATTCAGATTGACGAATTTGGAATTAAGGGATAGCTTGGATTATTGGGTCAGGCCGGCGCACTTTATTCGTAAATCAACATTCCAAAATCGTCATTTCATTCGTCATTCGTAAATCTTGGTCATTCGTAAATCGTTTCCCTCACAGAATAATATAAACAGTCTCTTAGTTCATCCATCTCACCGGATTTTTTTTGGAGGATCAGTGACCTCTCGCAATACTTTGCTTCAAAACTGAAAAATTCCGGCTTCCCCAGCAGGCCATTACCGGAAACGCAAAGCGCTGAAATTAAGAACAATCGAGTATATGTAAGGGATAGGTACAGTAATAAGGTGTTTGCACACAGATAAGCCCCCAAATTTTAAAATACTGATAATCATATATATAAATAAATGGGGGGGGGGGGGTAAAATTGGGTTTTTATAAAATATTACTATATATTT
>JAUXWT010000030.1 GCA_030681475.1 Bacteroidales bacterium
GGATGGTTCAATTGGTTGATAGAAAAAACAGATTTTCAAAGAGCGAATAAAGTACGATCAGCCAAAGGCCTTCTTGTTCATGTATTTGGCAAATTGGCTGCAGCTTTTATTTATTTGATTTTTAACTCTTGATTCACATGATTATTTGATGTATATTGTATGAGTTGATTTATCTGTTTTAAAGTGAGGATTAGGATCAGATTACCTATCCGTCCGACTTTGAACCTTGTTCCCCATCGAACTTAAAAAAACAAGCATAGGCTGAAAATCTTAATAAACTATGACAATTTGTATTTTGCGATTGTGAAATCCAGCAACAGAGTATTAATGATACAGTTGGTAATCTTGAAAACCATTTAACCTAACCATCATTCTATCCAAACATCCACAATTGCATTATTGTCCGATTCAATCTAAACACCCCATTCCCTGTCGTCAATATCCACCGTGAGAGTTACACCATAATTGACCGAATAGGGGCCAAGATCTTTTTCATAAATTGATGTTTTTAGTTTCCGGCTGTAAATATTGACGGAAGAAATTCGCCAAACAAGAGGAAAAAAAATATTTTTTTTGGAAGAAATTCACCTGTATTCAGGAGCTTCAAATTTATAAGCAATTGAATTGCAGGACATAATTATTATTTTGCATGTTTATTTTACACACCATTTTGCACACCACAATTTTTGGATTTAGCATTTTTCGCTGAAATCCTGTGAAGGGGTACTAAAAAAAGGAAGTTCGAGAAGTGTAATTCTAACCCCATAGCTGTTTTCAACTTTACCGCCAGACCGACAAAGGGAAGAAACTGCTGTGATACTTGAATTTACCACCTGTCAGGAGTTTGGATTATCTTTGCAAAAAAAGCCGGATGCAAAAGATTTTACCTAAATCGTCGGAAAACATAATGCCGATTCTTTCCAGTTTTAAGGAAAGAGCGAGGAGCATCTATGGCCGGAAATTAAAAAAGGTAATTCTTTATTGTTCCCATGCCAAGGGCATTGCTAACCAGAATTCAGATATTGATTTATTGATCGTCCTTTCTGACATGGAATCCCCATTTACTGAAATTGAACGACTATCTGATATTAAATTCAGTATCGGGCTTGAACATGATGTTTTTATATCAACAAATCCGGTGTCGGAAGATAGTTTTCCTCACTCAAAACTCCCTATTTTCAAAAACGTATGCAGAGATGGCATTGAAATATGAATGAAGATGCAAAACATACTTTTGAGGAGGCTTCAGGCTTTGTTACATCAATTCGGGATTTTCTGATGGCAAGTACCCCGCAAAGGCACGCCAAGGATTCGCAAAAGCAGCGAAGAGGTTTCCCTTGATCAGGCTGGCATGGCTCCTAATCCTTAACCAACTTCATAACCCTGGTCATCCGATTGTCGCTATATCTCACAAAATAAACACACGGTTTCAAGCCCCTGACATCTATCCCGGTTGTTTCATTTACCAACTGTTTCGATAAAACGAGCTGGCCGCGGCATTTTTGAAAAATGTTTGTTATGGGCAATAATCTTAGAGCCTGTTTGCATTTCTTAATCCGATTGTATTTCAAAATGCAACCTGTGCTGTAGGCACAATATACGGGTAGCAGGCGAATTTTTTAAAAGCTATTTCGTCCCGTACGGGACGAAATAATGCATCTTTGCCCGTTTTTCTACCCATATGAAATCCCTACAGGGATTTAAAAACAGTTTTAAACAGTCACTTAATCCTTCACGAATTTCAAAACCCTTGTCATCCGATTGTCGCTATATTTCACAAAATAAACACCCGGTTTCAGTCCACTGACATCAATCCCTGTTGTTTCATTTACCAACTGTTTCGATAAAACGAGCTGGCTGCGAAGGTCATATAGGGTAAGTGAACCGTACGAATTGGTTGATGCAACGGGCGAAGTAACATACACGATTGAACGGGCAGGATTGGGATAGAGCCTGATCGCTATAAATGATTTGGCAGGTTCGGTGAAAACCAGTACCGAATCCACATCTGCGGAATACCGATAAACATCCTGCAAATTGACTTTGCTATCAATCTGGTGATCAGCAAATACATAAAGACTTCCATTGTCAGGATGCCAATTCCCGTTATACCACTTCAACCACTTACCGGTCAGAGAGTTGCCGGATGAATCATAGGTGTATTGTTCCCTATATGTATTTTGCCAGAAGGAAGAGTTCCAATTTTGGAAAGTAGAGGAGAGCATGTTATTGCTTACATCATAGACATAAAGAAACTGGTCGGAGTTTACCCAGGCATTACCCGACCAGTTTTGTCTTAATCGGGTAAGCCAATTACCTGCTGAATCGTAGGTAAGAGAATAGAAATTTGCATTTACCCATGCGTTATTTTGCCATAATTGGCTTGTGGATGACAAATAGTTTCCGGCTGAGTCATAGGTAGCAATACCTAATGAATTATTTACCCATGCAGCATTTTGCCAGTTCTGAGTAAGTTCCGTAAGACAATTGCCCATTGAATCATTGGTATTGGTGGTAAGTTGGGAAACAGCCCAACTATTGTTTGCCCAAGTTTGGGTTAATGAGCTTATCACATAACCATTTGTATCATAAGTGGGGATCCAGAGTGACGAATTAACCCAGAGACTGTCCTGCCCCCCCTGACTCAAGAGGGTATCATTTAATCCATTGGAATTAAAGTGCCAAGCATAATGGCCCCATTTCGCCCAAAAAGTTGATTGCCAAATTTCACGTTTCCAATCCACCATGTCACCATTTGAATTATAGCTTGAAGTCTGTTTCATAAAATTCGCCCATGCATTGTTTTGCCATGCTTCAGCTAAATAGGTTAGCCAATTGCCCGCTGAATCATATGTAAAGGTCTCTCTGGAAAAATTTTCCCAGATGAAACTGTCCTGCCGGCGCTCAGTTAATTGTGTAAGAACCTCACCCAATGAATTATACGTACGGGAAACGCGTTGAAAGGGAATATCACCCGATGACGTTTTGTAACAGAAAATGGTATCCCACTTCCATATGGAAGTGGAGGAACTAAATATATTCCGCTTCTGAGGTGTCATCGACGGGTCAGTTTTAAGTCCCGACCGGATTGGAAGCATGTAGCTGCCGACACGGCCTGAAGGGTCAGAATAAATTGCTTTGTGCTGTGGATCTTGAGCTTTCAGATCAAAAGAGACCATTAAAAGGATCGGTAACAAAAGGTAAGTTTTTTTCATAATGAAAGCTTATTAAATGTTATTTATAGGTTGGCAGACCGAACTTATATTTCTGGCTATGAA
Source organism: Bacteroidales bacterium (assembly GCA_030681475.1). Taxonomy (GTDB): domain Bacteria; phylum Bacteroidota; class Bacteroidia; order Bacteroidales; family FEN-979; genus CAIVAT01. The sequence continues at coordinate 3,279 of JAUXWT010000030.1, forward strand.
TCATTTTGCGAGAGATGATTTGACACACCAATATGTAAATCCTGGGAGTAGATGCAACACTTCGGAATATATAAAACAAAGGTAATACAGAATAAATAAAATTTCAAACATATGTGCTAATTTCCTTACGAATACATATATTTTATATCATGTATAGGTTTGCTAAGAATGCAAGGAAACCGGAAAAATCTCTTCTTGATAATTCCGGTTTCCTGGTTCATATTCAGAAGACAATCGATTTTGAATGAACAGATTCCGTATGATTATTCTGAATGACTTTTCTCATTAAATGGCACGACTACATTTAATTATTGGCCACCCTGACTTCTAAAGTCATTGCCTGGTAGTATCACATATAATGGCCAATCAAGAGGAGCATATGAACGAGAGTTAACACTCTGACCATAAGCCGTCTCCACCAATTCGTATAGAGTTCCTGTCTGTGGGATAGGGTACGCTAATAAAATCCATCTTTGGTACATATAGCCTCCGTCGACTATCTGTCCTTCATCAGCCTGAAAAGAAAAGGGCATACTCCAAATATTTGCATATGTTGGCTGTAATCTGTCTAGCTGCAAAGTACCATAAACATACTGCTGGGAGTTAGTATATACCGTGACTTTCGCATAAGAGGTTTGCGCTATTCCCTGCATGCCTGCTATTGCTACGAAACAAGCAATTAAAATTGTAGTAAAGAAGATTCGTTTCATAATTGTTTTTTTAGAATAGTTTGATAATGTGGATTATACGTCCATAATGGTGAATAGATTTATTCGTCTGTTTTTTAACCGGATATGACCTCCTTTCTTTATTAATGGTTTTATAATATTTCGATTAATCCATTTCAACCAATTATAACAAGGTAGTTGCCACCCACTTGGAACCTGATTTTCAAAATGAAACCTGTTCATTTTAACGGCAGTGTTATTTTTTACTACTATGGCATACATCGCATTGAATCATCTTGGGTAATCCATACGCTGACAACAACTGTTTCACTTGACTCGACGTATCCACCCTACCAACCCCATCTTTGCCGATAGCCCTACCCGGTTTACCTTTGCGGCAAAAATCAGGGTATCATGAAAACACCGAAGGCAGCGGCAATGTTTGTCAAAGTAGATGAATGGGAAAAAAGTGGGCAACCG
>JAUXWT010000035.1 GCA_030681475.1 Bacteroidales bacterium
AGCGAATTTGGAGCAGTAATTTTTCCATTGCACTATTTTTATTGATCAGCATTAATTTTTTCGATTTATTATAAACCCCCTTTTCGGAGGGGACTCAATAATGAATTTCGAATAACGAATATCGAAGTTTTGCATTTTGCCATTTGCGTTTTAACATTTGAATTTTCATCTTATGGAATCATACGGAAAAATATTTGTAGTTGTCGCAGTTCTGTCAGTCATCCTGATCGGAATAATTGTCTATCTGTTCACCATGGACAGGAAGCTGAGAAAACTGGAGAAAGAAGTTGAAGAAAAATTAACACATGAAAATAAATGAAAACCATACATATTATAATAATCCTGATCCTGGTCGTCGCGGTGGCGGTTGTGATCTCCACCATGAGCGATTCGAGCACCTACTCCGATTTTACGGAGGCCGCCCAAAAGCAGGGCAAAGAGTTGCACATCATCGGCAAGCTTAATCTCACAAAACCAATTGAATACGATGCACAGCAAAACGCCAACCAGTTTTCGTTTTACCTGATTGATGAAAAGGGGGTGGAGAAAAAGGTTATTTACAACAATGCCAAGCCCCAGGATTTTGAAAAATCTGAACGGGTCGTTATCGTTGGTTCAATGCAGGGTGATGAGTTTATGGCCAAAAGTCTGCTGCTAAAGTGCCCATCGAAATATAACGACAAAGAACCGTCCAAATTTGAGAGTAGCGCATTCAATTGATCCAATCTAAAGGCCTGCAAATGAGTTGCCCTCATTCGTCATTCGCATACCCATCATTCGCATAAACCTCCCTCTCCATGCCCTTCAAGTCTCTCTCCCAATTTATTTCTATCCTTGAATCAAATGGGGAGTTGGACCGCATCAGGGAATTTGTTTCGCCGCACCTCGAGATCACAGAGATAGCCGACCGGATGGTAAAAAACGGGGGCAAGGCTTTGCTGTTTGAGAATACAGGAACCGAGTTTCCTTTGCTGATCAACTCGTTTGCCTCCGATCGTCGAATTTGCCTTGCTTTGGGGGTGAATAATCTGCAAGACTTTGAGAATGACCTTGTAAAGTTGATGAAGGAGTTCCTCGGGCCAAAGGCAAGGTTCATTGATAAACTGAAGATGCTGCCGGCGTTGAAGGAGGTGGCCTCCTGGATGCCAAAATCGTTGAACAGGCGCGGGATTTGCCAGGAGGTTGTGATGAAGAACCCTGATCTCACGAAACTTCCGGTACTTACTTGCTGGCCTGCCGATGGCGGGCCTTTTATCACTTTGCCGGGTGTGCATACCAAAGATGCTGTTACCGGCATCAGAAACCTAGGAATGTACCGTATGCAGGTTTTTTCGCCCGACATGACCGGGATGCACTGGCACCTGCACAAAGGATCTGCCAGCCATTATCATAAATATCAATCTATCGGAAAGCAGATGCCTGTTACGGTCACTTTAGGCGGTGATCCGGTATATACCTATGCCGCAACCGCTCCGCTCCCTGAAAATCTGGATGAATACCTGCTTGCCGGATTTTTACGAAAGAAAAGAGTCGAAATGGTAAAATGTCTGACCAACGAATTGGAAGTGCCAGCAGATGTTGATTTTGTCATCGAAGGATATGTTGATCCGGCTGAAGAATTAATCCTCGAAGGCCCCTTTGGCGACCATACCGGCTTCTATTCCCTTGCTGATTATTTTCCGCGATTCCATGTTACCTGCATCACCCACCAGAAAAATGCCATCTATCCCGCTACCATTGTAGGCATACCACCGCAGGAGGATAAGTGGATCGGCAAGGCGACCGAGAGGATATTTCTGATGCCCATCAGGATGACTGTCGCCCCTGAAATCATCGACATGCACATGCCTGTCGAAGGTGTATTTCATAACATCACGCTGGTGAGCATTAAAAAGGAGTATCCCGGGCAGGCAATAAAGATCATGAACTCACTATGGGGAGCGGGACAGATGATGTTCAACAAGATCATGGCTGTGACTGACCCCGGTGTCAAACTCACCGATTATCGGGCGCTGGTACGATACATCTCCGAAAATGTAGATCCGGTAACAGATATTCATTTTCTTCGCGGCCCGGTTGACATCCTTGACCACGCCAGCAGCCGGTATGCCTACGGCAGCAAAATGGGAATCGATGCTACAACAAAGCTCCCGCAAGAATTACCCACGAACGCCCCCCCCTCCCCCGCAGGGGCCGGGGCCGGGGGTGGGGTCTCCACCATCAGAAACTTATTCCCCGAAATCAAAGACATCAGGACTGACTTGTTAATGCAGGACATATCTCTGGTGATCATTGCTGTTAAAAAGTCGAAGAAGCAACATATTCGTCAGATCGCATCAGATCTGGTAACGAAGGAACTGTTTGTCAATGTCAAATTCATCCTTTTCGTTGATGACAACTGTGACCTTGCATCCCTTTCGCGGATTGTATGGATTTCAGCCAACAACCTTGATCCCGTCCGGGATTGTTTTTACATAGAGAATGCGCCCGGGGTAAAACATCCTGCCCTTTTTATGGATGCTACAAGTAAAAAACCGGATTTTGATGACTTCCATCGTGATTGGCCTAATGTGATCGTTATGGATGATGAGACCATTGATTCAATTGATGAAAAATGGCCCCGGCTTGGGCTCGGACCGCTTGTTTTATCCCCATCTATCGGTTATAAATCATTGAATACCAATACAGGAGCGATTTCTAAATAGAAACAATCGTAGGATCGTAAAATTTATTTTGTATTTTTGCCTGTTAAACTCATTTGAATGAAGCAAACCTTACTCACATATATTGTACTCTTTTCTTTATCATTAATCCACTTGACAACGCTGGCTCAGGTTTCGGTGGTTAAAGGAAAGGTGACAGATGAGAATACTGCCGACCCGCTGCCATATGTCAACATTGGTGTCAAGGGTCAGGCAACGGGAACTTTTTCAGAGAGTAACGGAGCCTTTCGCCTGGAATTAACCGCTGGCGAGTATGACCTGTTCATCTCCTCGGTTGGTTATGAGAAAATGGAAAAGCACATACATGTTGATGGTAGAAAAACGTATATTCTTGATCTGAAACTGGTTAATACCTCACAGGAGTTGAGTACCATTGTCGTTTCAGCTTCCAAATATGCGCAGAAAATCCAGGAATCAATCTCCTCCATAGAAGTGATAAAGGCGAAAAGTATTGAGATCGGTAACTTGTCCGGCGCTGACAAGGCGGTTGACAAGATGCCCGGCATTACCATCGTGAATAATGAACCTCAAATCCGTGCTGGCAGCGGCTTTAGCTCGGGACTTGGTTCGCGGGTGATGGTCATGGTCGATGAGATTCCGCTGCTCCGCGGAGATGCCGGCCGTCCTGACTGGGCGCTACTTCCCATTGATGATGTTGAACAGATCGAGGTTGTAAAAGGTGCATCTTCGGTGGTGTTTGGTTCTTCCGCGATCAATGGCGCCATCAATGTCAGAACTGCATGGCCTAAGGATGAACCTGTGACAAAAATTATCACCTTCCTGGGTGTATATAGCAAGCCAGAACGTAAATATGCAACCCCATGGACAGGAATGAACCCCATGGTTTACGGGATCACACTCACTCATGCTCAAAAGTTCGACAACATTGATGTTACCGGTGGCGCAAGTTTTTATAAAGACGAGGGATATATCGGCGGTACACCCGAAGGAAAAGTGGCGGATTCCATTTTTAACAAGGGGCAGTACAACAATCGTGTGAAACTTTTTTTCAACTCCAGGGTCCGGTCTAAAAAGGTGGAAGGGCTGTCATATGGAATAAATGGCAATTTCATGTTTCAGGAAAATGCCGAAACATATTTCTGGTATGATTCAGATACAAACCTGTACCGCTCATTCCCTGGATCTTTGTCGCGATTCAAAACGTTTACATTTTATGTTGACCCATTTCTCAAATATTACGCGAAGAATGGTGATATTCATTCTTTAAAGAACAGGATTTACTACCTGAATACCGATGGATTGTACAATCAGAGTTCGCTTTGTGTCACCCTGTTTAATGAATACCAGTTTACCCATAAATTCAAAAAGGCAGGAGATCTGATGCTGGTGACCGGGATCATGAATATCTACAGTTATTCCTTCGGTAAGGTGTTTTCAGGTAAACTGGCTCCTGATGGAACGACAACGCTTGGCGATAATGGAAACTATACTGCTGAAAATTTTGCACTCTATGCACAGTTGGAGAAGAAATTCTTCAAACGGTTGTCGGTATTGTTGGGTGGACGATATGAATATTACAACCTTGCCGACCTGACCGAAAGCAAACCTGTTTTTCGGGCAGGGCTTAATCTCCAGGCAGCAAGGGCAACATTTCTACGCCTTTCGGTCGGCCAGGGATACCGAGTGCCAAGTATCGGCGAAAGATATATCACCACAACATCGGGAAATTTCGGGTTTTATCCCAATCCTTCATTAGCTCCGGAGTCAAGTATTTCTTATGAATTGGGTTTCAGGCAGTTATTCAAATTTGGAAAATTTGGTGGCATGTTTGATATCGCCGGATTTTATGAGAATTATGAAAACTATGTTGAGTTTAATTTTGGTTATTGGGGATTGAATCCCAATCCGAGTAAAGATGTGGGCTTTAAATTTTTCAACACCGGACCTGCGCGAATATACGGAATCGATGCATCCATAGCAGGAGAGGGAGACCTCACAAGAAACCTGAAACTATCCTTTATTTTAGGTTACACCTACGCAATTCCTCAAGCGCTTGACCCAAACCATGTTTTCTATGTGAACCCTAACAATGCAAATAATTCATTGACATATCTTACCACATCATCCGACACCACCGATCATATACTCAAATACCGCGTTCAGGGTTTATTAAAAGCTGATGTTCAGGTAACATGGAAGCAATTCTCCACCGGTTTTAACGGCCGGTATTACAGTTACATGAAGAACATCGACAAGTTTTTCTACGAAATTCTCGATGGACAGATGTTTGGTGTGAAAACCGGAATTAAAAAGTACCGGGAAGACCACAAGAAAGGTACTTTTATTGTCGACTACCGGATCAGCTACGCATTAAACAGCTTCAAGTTTTCTGTGATCGTTAACAACCTTTTAGATACTGAATTTTCATTGAGGCCGCTAACCATTGAACCACCAAGGATGACGCAGGTTCAGGTGATTTATAAAATTTAAAACGTGACGCGTGACAGGTGACACGTGACGGGCTACCGTATCAACCATTACTTAATACTTAAAACTTAACACTTAACACATAAAAATTAAAACTAAAAACCATGAAACATATACTTACGATCGTAATTTTTGCATTTGTAATGAATGCTGCCTTTTCACAGTCAAATATCCCCAACGGAAATTTTGAAAACTGGTATAATGTTGTGATCAGCGCCACCCTAAACTATGATGATATCGGAACAGGTCCTGCCGATAACTGGTTATCAACATTGAATTCCCTGGCAGCCGTTCCTCAAACCGCGGGAGGCCCTGGTCCTGTTACCGTTATTAAAACGACGGATAAATATTCCGGTACTTTTGCTGCCAAAGCCGTTTCGGCAAATTTTCCCTTGGGTCCGGTAACGATATTCATTCCCGGGATGATCGGAACAGCCCAGTTGGACTTTGCAGGTGTTCGGGCCATTCTGGGTAAACCATGTGCTGGTTGCAAACCCATGCGTTTCAAAGGATATTATAAATTTGAACCGGTAAATGGCGACTCCTGTGCTGCAATAATATTGCTTTCGAAATGGAACTCAACGGCTAAAAAGCGTGATACCATCGGATATGGAAAAATGGTGCAGCGCAACGCGGTGAATACCTATACCCAATTCGATATCCCGGTAAATTACACGGGCAGCGGTACAATTGATACCATGACATTGCTGGTTGTATCCAGCGCTGGATTCAACCTATTCAACTTTATGGGTGGCGTTGGTCAGCCTGGAAGCACAATGTATGTTGATGAACTTACCCTCGACTATCCTGCCGGGATCCAACAGGTTCTGATGCCAGAAGTCACCGTAAGTGCATATCCGAATCCGGCGTCAGATATTCTGCACCTCAACCTGAGCAAAGAGGTGAAGAATGGCGCACTTGAGGTTTACAATGCTGAAGGAAAACAAGTAGGCTCCTATGAGCTTTCAAAGCGGGCCAATTCGGTTCCGGTGAACACCCTTATCAATGGCGCATATTACTTCCGTTTGGTTTCCGGTAAGAAATTGTTGAATACAGGCACTTTTGTGATTAAAAAGTAACCTAACGCCTAATATTATACCCTTATGACAGAAGTAAAAACCTCCCAGATGGCGATTGACCTCGAAGACAAGTACGGGGCGCATAATTACCATCCATTACCAGTAGTACTTGCCAAAGGAAAAGGCGTCTTTATGTGGGACGTTGAAGGCAAGCGTTATTATGACTTTTTATCAGCCTATTCAGCAGTCAACCAGGGCCATTGCCATCCGAAAATTATCGGAGCGATGATCGAGCAGGCACAGACGCTTGAACTTACTTCGCGCGCCTTTTACAACAATGTTTTGGGTGTTTACGAAAAGTTTATCACTGAATATTTTGGATATCAGCGTGTACTCCCGATGAATTCAGGCGCCGAAGGAGATGAAACCGCCATTAAACTTACACGTAAGTGGGGTTATACCGTGAAGGGCATTCCTGAAGACAAGGCAAAGATCATCTGTTGCCGGGATAACTTCCATGGCCGGACAATCACGGTCATCTCCATGTCCAATGATCCCGATGCCCGCAAAGACTTCGGGCCGTTTACCCCTGGTTTTGAATCTATTCCTTACAACGATCTTAACGCCCTGGCTAAATCGCTGGAGGACCCGAATGTAGCAGGTTTTCTTGTTGAACCGATCCAGGGTGAAGCCGGCGTTTTTGTGCCTGATGAAGGATACCTGAAGAAGGCCTACGACCTTTGTAAAGCAAAAAATGTACTGTTCATCGCCGATGAGGTTCAAACCGGTATCGCGCGCACGGGACGTTTGCTGGCCTGCGACTGGGAAGGCGTTAAACCGGATGTGCTTATTCTTGGAAAGGCGCTTTCTGGTGGAGTTTACCCTATTTCAGCCGTACTTGCCGATGATCACATCATGCTTTGCATCCATCCGGGAGAACATGGATCAACATTTGGCGGTAACCCTGTTGCCGCAAAAGTTGCCATGGCAGCCCTGGAGGTTGTACGCGATGAAAAACTTGCCGAAAATGCAGAAAAACTTGGCGCCATCTTTCGTGAGGAACTCCGAAAGATCAATTCTCCGTACATCGAACTAGTGCGTGGCAAAGGATTGCTCAACGCCATCATTATCAAACCTGTGAATGGTAAAACCGCATGGGATGTTTGCATGAAGATGCGTGACAACGGATTGCTGGCCAAACCGACCCACGGACATATCATCCGCTTTGCCCCGCCTTTGGTGATCACCGAAGAGCAGATCCATGAAGCGGTAGAGATCATCCGCAAATCCATCAAGGAACTGGAATAAACCATAGGTCCACGCCGGAAAATATTGGATCAAGCGGAAAAGTGCAGGGGAAGGTGTGTTGGTTTCTATAAATAAAAAAAGTCATCGGTTTGTAAAGTATGCAATGAATTGCCCCGGCCTGAAGGCCGGGGGTCAAAGGCACGCAAAATCAGGGCTTTAGCCCAAAACATTTACGTAAGTAATGATTCTTATACGGATTTTTGGGCTAAAGCCCAGTTGTAGATCGCAATCCTAACCCTCTGGCTAAAGCCAGGGGCAATTCAAACTAAAAAAAGAGCAAAAAAATGTCACTCTTTTTTCAGGAACCTATTCATTCTACCTGACCAGAATGATCTTCCGGACTGCTGTTGCACCCCCTTGCTGCAGTAAAACCCCGTATAAACCTGGAGTCAATGAGGCAGTGCCAAACCTGAACCAATGAGTGCCACGCTCAAGTCTTCTGTCAACCCAGGTCACGACAGGTTGTCCACGGGGAGATAAAAGGGTCAGCTTTACCGGTCCGGGCTGCGCAAGTGTAAAGGTGATATTGAAGCTTTCTTTCACGGGATTGGGAAATACCTGCAAGGCAAATGGGTCAGATAGAGGCGTTTGTAATATGCCAACAGGATTTCCGAATTTCTTTGTGACAACATAGTGCAAGAATTCACGGGCATCGGTGGTGTCGAGGTAATATAAAGGAAAACTGAGCAGGATGCTCTTATGGTCAGCGCCCATGTATTCAATTCCGACCGGTTTGTGCTTCATTTTTCCCATGGAAGTGGTTGAATCAAAATGGGAATCAAATCGGTAGATCACAATGGCTTCGTCTGACGGAGCAAAGACATCCACATTGTAGATCTGTCCCGGAAAACTTTTATCCATGTACTTCAGCGGGTCGATATTAAGTGTATCGTAACCCGGGGCGACGGAATTGGCCCTGAATAGCATGCTTTGTAACTTTCTATCGACACTATCAACTTTGAATAACCGGTGGAAAAGTGTTGTTTCAGGGATAAATAACGGGTAAGTGAAGCTGTCGTTAATCCAGAAACGGCTCGGACTGAAACCCGAAAACAGCAGGTTGCCACCATTTTCCATGAATGAAAAAATTCCCAGTGCCATTTCATACGTCAACGATTCGAATTCGAGGGTATTTGACAACCAAAGGATAGAGCGATAACGGGAAAATTCATCAAGGCTAACCTTTTGTTCCGCATTGATATCGATCCATTTATATGGAATTGTATCCAGCACTGACTGGTAAAACGCAAGAACACTGTCAGGTGTGGTTTTATTACCCTTTACATTTGCAATGACCAGTAAACTGTCGCAGAAATTGAAACGCGCCCCGATTACTTCGTTTGACCAGGCGCTTTCATGGAGAGAGTCATTCACAGTCGTGATGACATAATAGTACTGTTTATTAAGCAAGGCAGGTATATCGTAATAAACGGAATCAGCAACCGGGGTTGAATTGACCTTTTGAAAACCTGTCCCGGAATTCTCTGAGCGATAAACGTTAAAGCCCTTCACAAAAGCATTCCTGGTTGGCCCCCATGTCAGTGTGATCTCATCAGTGCCGGATTGAGCCCACAGATTTTGTGGATAGGGCAGCAATTGCTGTTCGGCAAGCGTGGCGAGAGCGCCCCCGGTCACCTTTTTCAGGTAAGGAACATTGCAGTTTCCAAGTGTGTCGGAAGGTTTGTGCCAGTTCGGGCTGAACACGATCTCTTCAAAATAGGTGGAAGGAAAACCTTCAAGCCAGTACGGAAATGAGTCGGAGCCGCTATTGACGAGATTCTGAGGGATAACTGCCGCGAGGTCTGTATAGCTTTCAGTTGCTTCCGCAGCAACAAACCCGGCCCATTCGAAGCCGTAATATTGGTATATCTTCACTTCCGCGATGTTCGCAGGATTATTGGAGATCATATCCATGTTGAGCATGTAGCGGATGTCAGTACCTGCCATGCGTGCCTTTGATGCGGCATCTCTTGATCCGAAAAGCCCCAGTTCTTCCGCCGCAAATAGCGTAAATTGAATTGTTGCCTCGGGCTGGTAATTGAACAGTTTCATCACCCGTGCTATTTCCAACGTTGCGGCTACGGCTGTACCGTTGTCATCCACACCGGGAGCATCATTAACCGGGTCGGGCAAACAGATGGAATCCCAATGTCCTCCCACTACATAGATCTCCTCCGGGGCTGAAGAACCCGGGAGGGTACAAACCACATTGTATTGCCAGGAACTGTCGGACAAACCATTCCAATTCAGGATAACGAGGTAAAACGAATCGAGTTTTACATTGGTATACCCGTATGACTGGAACTTGCTCAGGAGAGAAATGGCAATCTCCTTCTTATTATCGTTCATTAAAAACCGAGATCCCCAGGCCTGCATCTCCTGCAAGGTTGCCCTGAGTGTATCCGCATTTATTGCGTTGACCATGGCTGCAATGCCAGGGTCGGCTGCACGAACATACCGCTGGCTGGCATACGGGGTTTCAGGAAATCTGGTCATGGTTTCCTGAGGATCAGGACGCTTGTCGACCAACTGTGCCTCCCCGGTCTGTGCCAATAACAGGATTGGAATTATTGCGAGGAGAAGGATAATAATGATTCGAATGAAGATTTTCATCAGGTCGGTTCTTTTTGTTTTCATGGCTGGGTGGTATTTACTTTAACTGTTATAAATATAACGCAAATTCAGGTTTATGACCACAACAAATCGGTCAACCGGAAAAATAGTCGTTGAAACAGGTGATTGGCGGGATAAATTTTAAATTAGCTGTGTTTATCATCAGGAGCAATCCTATGATGAGGGCGGTGCCAGACAATTGATTATCCGGCAAACTGCAACCCACTCAGATTTCGGTATAAACCATCCTCAACCTGAAGCAGTTGTTCATGCGTGCCCTGTTCAACAATTTTACCATTGTCCAGCACCAGGATATGGTCAGCCTGTCGTATGGTTGAGAGGCGATGGGCAATGACAATGGAAGTCCGGCCCTTCATCAGCTTTTCAAGAGCATCCTGTACCAGCCGTTCAGATTCAGAGTCAAGTGATGAGGTGGCTTCATCCAGGATCAGTATCTTAGGGTTTTTGAGAACGGCACGGGCAATGGCCACCCGCTGGCGTTGCCCACCCGACAGTTGTGTGCCACGTTCACCAACAAGCGTATCCAATCCTTCCGGAAACTGGCTTATAAATTCCCATGCATTTGCTTTTCGTGAGGCTTCCATGACCATTTCATCGGTGGAGCCGGGTTTTCCATAAACAATATTCTCCCGTATCGTACCGCCAAAGAGGAATATATCCTGTGGAACGATCGCCATCTGGCTTCGCAAGGCAGAAATCGGAATATCCCGGCTGTTAGTCCCGTCAAAGAGAATCTGTCCAGATACGGGATCGTAAAGCCTGAGCAGCAACGAAACAAAAGTTGATTTACCTGCGCCGCTTGGGCCCACCAACGCAACCATCGTGTCGGATTTGATGAATATGTTGACATCAGAAAGAACCTGGCTTTCCGGGCGCGAAGGATAGTAAAAACCAACCTGATCGAAATGGATGCTGCCATGCAAAACCTGATCAGCGGTCAGTGTCGAAATTTCCTGTACCTCCTCCACGGGTTCATTAAATACCTCAAGCAGATCCTCGGTGGCCCCTATGAATTTTTGTACACGGGCGAACACATCAGCCATACCTCCAATGGTACCGCCAATGAACATGGAATAAAGTACAAAAGAGAAGAGTTCGCCTGTGGCGAGTTCACCGGATGCCAGCAGGGCAGACCCCTTCCATATCACCGCGGTCATGGCGCCGAAAAGGCCAAGGATGGTAAAGGATGAAAAGGCCCCGCGCAGTTTGCCGTTTTTGATGCCGGTATTGGCTATATCAATGGTTTTGTCACGATATCGGGCCATTTCAAAAAATTCGTTCGTAAAGGCTTTCACGCTTTGAATCCCTTGCAAGGTCTCCTCTACGATCGTGTTGGAATCGGCCACCTGGCTTTGCGCCTGTTTGCTTAACTTCCGGATATACCGTCCGAAAAAGACCACCAGGATCATGATCACCGGGACGATCGCAAGCATAAAAAGTGTCAGTTTGAAAGAGGTTAACAACAACAGGGTTACTCCGCCGATGATGATGATCAACTGGCGCATGAACTCAGCAAGCGTGCTTGTCAGGGCATCCTGTAGCAAAGTTATGTCTGAAGATATCCGGCTGTTGAGTTCTCCTACCCTGCGATGCTGAAAGAATTTCATCGGCAACCGGATCAGATGGTTGAAGGTACTTTGGCGCAGATCGGCCAGGGTCTTTTCAGCAACATGCACGAACAAGTAAATCCTGAAATAGGAAAAGACCGACTGGGCCACGAGGACACCTGCCAGTATCAGCGCGATCCGGTCAATTTCCTGGGCAAGTTTTCCCTGATTTCCCAGGTCAACCAATGTTCCCAGTAATTTCGGAAAAACCAGGGTTGCTCCTGACGATCCCAACAGGAATAACATTCCCAGGGCGTATTCGTATTTATAAGGTTTGATGTAGCTGTAAAGCTTGAAAAGCTTTTGCAACCCCGACAAGGTGATTTTCTGTTTCTGCTCCTCCATTTATATATTCTGCTGTTTCCTTAGGAACTGCGAAATTACTACTTTTCTACTGTTCCTCCCTATTGTGACCTATTGCGTCTATTGTGGTGAAAAAACTAATACTAAAAAAAACCGGCAGCCCACCAAGGTAAATGCTAATTTTGCAGAAAAGCGTCAGCTATGCCACAAAAGTTATCTGTTGATATCCGTTCAGAAATCGGGGAACTGGAATCCGTGATCATCCACACACCCGGCGCCGAAGTGGAAAACATGACCCCTGAGAATGCGGAAAGGGCGCTGTACAGTGATATCCTCAACCTGAACATTGGCTTGTTTGAATATAAACAGTTGCAGGAGGTTCTTTCTAAAGTTTCACAAACATGCGAGGTCAGGGATTTGCTGCAGGAGGTCATTGAACAACCAGCCGCAAGGGAGGAGTTGATCAGCAATATTTGTCGTAACGAAAACACCGGAGATATCCGTGATTATTTATTGGAACTGCCGTCTGAAATGCTGTCAAGCGCCCTGATCGAAGGGGTGCTGATGGAGAAGGACAATCTTACCAAATTCCTGAGTAAAGGACGTTATGAACTGATGCCCCTTCATAATTTCTTTTTTATGCGCGACGCAGCCGTATGCCTGTCAAACAACGTTATTATTTCAAAGATGGCCAGTGTGGTTCGTGAACGTGAGTCGATCATCATGGAGAGTATATTCAGTCACCATCCCAATTTCGGCATCGAAACCATCAATCCGGTACACTGGCCCCATGGACCGAACATCACCATTGAGGGCGGAGACGTGATCGTTGCACGGGAAGATGTTTTGCTTGTAGGTACTGGTGCACGTACCACATCCCAGGGAATTGATTTTCTGCTGGCATGGTATAAAAAAGAAAGAATATCGAAGCATATCTTTGTTCAGGAGCTCCCATTTAAACCGGAGTCATTCATTCACCTCGACATGGTCTTTACCATGCTCGACCGCGATAAATGCATGGTTTATGAGCCTGTGATCCTCAGACCCAATAAATTGCAAACCGTTCATATCATTATGGAAAACGGCAAAGTGGTCAATATCTTCAATGAAGAGAACCTCCTGACGGGTTTGAATAACCTGGGCTTTGACCTTGAACCGGTTATCTGCGGCGGAACTGCGGATCCCTGGACACAACAACGCGAACAGTGGCATTCCGGCGCCAATTTTTTTGCCATAGCGCCCGGGAAAGTGATAGGTTACGCTAGAAACTCCTACACACTGGAAGAATTGTCAAATCATGGTTTTGAGATCATCACGGCAAAGTCAGTCATCAAAGGCAAGGCAGATATCAGTACACATAAAAAGTGTGTGATCACGATCGAGGGCAGCGAATTGTCTCGCGGTGGCGGAGGCGCCCGTTGCATGACGATGCCGGTGAAAAGGAAACCGGTATAACCCATGGCCTATTCACCCTGTTGTTCCGGGGAATGATGTCTTTGCAAAATACTTTACAACAAGTTTACAACCGTTCTACAAAAGAAAATGCCGGCCTGAAATTAATTTTACATCTTAGTTTTAAATCAGCGCCGTATGAAAAAAATCATTTACATCATTCCGTTTTTGGCTACTGTCCTGATCACGAACGTTACAGGACAAGTAGCGTTGACATTGACCTTTACCGGTAATAACAACAATGTATATAAACAACTGTCCGGTGTTAAAGTAAAGAATCTCACAAAAGGTGTGGATACAATTTTAAATTTTCCGGATACTGTACTTGTGTTAAATGTTGCCGGTGTCAATGCGGAGAGGCATTTTCTCCATGGGTTCAGCGTAATTCAGAACTACCCGAATCCTGTTTACGACCAAACCAGGTTTAAAATATCTATTCCTGAAAGAGACAATGTGCATATAACTGTTACTGATATCCTTGGGCAAGAACTCATTCACTCTGAAAAAATATTGGGGCAGGGGGTTCATTCGTTTTTGTTTATGCCGGCAGCGGGGGGTAAGATTTTTCTGGTCAACATCAGCTGGAAGGGCGAGACCAGAACGATCAAAGTGCTAAACGAGGGTCAGGGCCGTATTGGACAATGCATTTTAGAATACCAGGGATGGGAAAATATGGTAAGCCAGATAAAAAGTGTTCCTGCATTGCCGGGATTCTGGTTCAGCCTGGGCGATGAGTTAATGCTTATCGGCTATACGGATGATCTTGAATCGGGGTTTGCCGATACTCCTCTGGCAGATAAGGATTATGTGTTCCAGCTTGCCACGAACGTACCTTGCCCCGGGATTCCGACAGTGACTTATGAAGGCCAGACATACAATACTATCCAGGTATTCAGCCAATGCTGGCTCAAGGAAAATTTAAATGTCGGCATAAAGATTAATGCCCCGCAAAGCCAGCTTGACAATAACATTATCGAAAAGTATTGTTTAGTTAATGATCCGGCTGAATGTGCACGTTATGGCGGCTTGTATATGTGGGAAGAATTGATGCAATATACCATGGAAGAGGGTACACAGGGAATATGTCCGCCGGGATGGCATGTGCCTTCTGACGTTGATTGGCAGGTTCTTGAAGGAGCCGTTGACAGCGGGTACGGTATCGGTGATCCGATATGGACAATGACAGGTGAAAGAGGAATGGATGTTGGGAGCAATTTAAAATCGACCAGCGGGTGGTATAGTGGTGGCAACGGAATCGATCTTTTTGGTATGACAGTTATTTCCGGCGGTTATTACTATGTCGGTGGCGGATGGGCAGGAGGATCGTTGTTCGCGACATTTTACACATCTTCACATACGGACACAGGTACCACAACAAAGCCCTTTTCCCGGGGTCTCTCCTGGATGTGGACCTATACCTCCAAGGATTACGATCTTAAAGTGCACGCAAGACCTGTACGTTGCCTGTTGAATTAATGATGCAGAACCGGGGTAAATAGTCACATCGGATAATTCTTGTATTTTTGCAATAAAAAAAACAAGAATGAACAAGCCCTTGTCACACCTGGTCCTCCTCCTGATATTGTCATCAGCCGTTTTTCGCACTTATGCCTGCACCAACCTCATCGTAACCAAAGGCGCCAGCAAGGATGGCTCGGTGATGATCACCTATGCCGCCGATTCACATGTTCGATACGGGGCGATCGCCTTCTTTCCTGCCGCTGATCACCAACCCGGCGACAGGTGCGCGGTTTATCATTATGAGAACGGAAGTTTCCTGGGCATTATTCCCGAGGTGGCACATACATACTCGGTGGTGCAATTCATGAATGAGCACCAGGTGTCTATCGGCGAGACGACATTTGGCGGCCTGGACTCTCTGGCAAGCCAGCCCGGATCCTTTCTTGATTATGGCTCCCTGATGAAGATCGGCCTCCAAAGATCAAAAACAGCCAGGGAGATGATCAGGGTCATCACCGGACTGGTCGAACAGTATGGCTATGCATCAGGCGGAGAATCATTTTCAATCTCAGATGCCAATGAAGCCTGGATCATGGAGATCATCGGGAAGGGAAAGTATGAAAAAGGCGCTGTATGGGTTGCCCGGTTGATCCCTGACGGCTATGTGAGCGGCCACGCCAACCAAGCCAGGATCACAACGTTCCCCTTTCAGAAAACCAACGACTGGAATAACCTGAAGCAAACGGTGTATCACGCGCCTGATGTGATCAGTTTCGCAAAGAGCCATGCCTTTTACAAGGGCAATGATGCCGATTTCAGTTTTTCGGATGTTTATAATCCGTTGAATTTCGGTGGCGCCCGTTTCTGCGATGCCCGCGTGTGGTCATTTTTCAGGAAAGTAAATAAATCGATCCGCGATAATCCTGAATATACCCGTTATGCACAAGGACAGTTTTTGCATCATTCACGGTTCAGTTATGAAGGAGCAAACCCGAATGGTTATGTCTCCAACCGGTTGCCCTTGTGGGTGAAACCGGATTCACCGGTGACCCTTCAGGATGTCATGGCCATGATGCGCGATCATTTCGAGGATACTCCGCTTGATATGAGGCATGACCTGGGCGCCGGGCCTTTTCACTTGCCCTATCGCTGGCGTCCGCTGGAATTTACCGTGGACAGTGTATTGTATCTTAATGAAAGGGCCATTGCCACCCAGCAGACCGGGTATAGTTTTGTTGCACAATCGCGAAACTGGTTACCCGACCCGGTTGGCGGTATCTATTGGTTTGGTGTGGATGATGCCGATGGATGCGTTTATGCACCGATGTATTGCGGCATCCGGGAAATTCCCCAAAGTTATGCTGCCGGGAACGGTTCGATGATCGCCTGGTCGCAGAATTCAGCTTTCTGGACTTTCAGCCAGGTCAATAATTGGACCTACACGCGTTATGATCTGATCCATCCTGAGATAGAAAAATACCAGTCAGAATTGGAAAACCGGCTGATCAGGGAAACAGAGATCGTGGATGCCAAAGCGTCTGTACTTTACAAGGAAAATCCTTCACGGGGATACGATTATATTACAGATTATTCGGTGTTTACCGGGAACCTGCTCGTTAACAAATGGAATGACTTTTACCATTACCTCTTTATGAAATACATCGATGGCAATGTGAAGCAAACCGACGGATTTCAGTTACGCGACAATGGCCATGACAAAGGAGTCCCGAAAAAGCCGGCTCAACCCGGATATGGGAAGGAGTGGGAGCGAAGGATGATCGAAAATACAGGTGAGCGGTTCAAAGTCCCCGAAACCAAATAATTGCTAACTTTGCGCTCATTCTTTTTTTACCAAAAATTTTTATTTTGACCAAGAGACCAAACGTAATCGTGGGTTTGAGTGGAGGCGTTGATTCTTCGGTTGCCGCATACCTTTTAAAGGAGCAAGGCTATGAAGTGATTGGTGTCACCATGGCGATCTGGGACGGACAATATAAATCAACGGGAAAACATGCCTGTTATGGCTCCGACGAGGAGGAGGAGATCCATGAAGCCCGCGAAGTGGCTAAAAAGCTGGATATTCCTTATCATGTGTTCAACTGCTCCGCTGAATACAAACAAGCCGTGCTTGATTATTTTAAGTCGGAATACCTGGCCGGACGTACCCCTAACCCATGCATACAATGCAACCAGCTCATTAAATTCGGCATGTTGCCTACCATGGCCAGGAAAGGTGGTATCGATTTTGACTTTTTCGCGACAGGGCATTACGCCAGTGTTGAGTTTAATGAGAAATATCAACGGTATGTACTTAAAAAAGCGGCTGATCTGAAAAAGGATCAAACCTATTTCATTCACAGGTTGTCGCAGGATCAGTTGTCGCAGGCCCTGCTCCCGATCGGACGGTTCAGAAAACCTGAGATCAAGGAACTCGCACGCAAAGTGGGGATCACCATCGAAGATCTTGAAGAGAGCCAGGATTTCTACAGCGGCGATTACAAAGATCTGCTTGAAGTTGAAGATCGCCCGGGAGATATTGTGAATTCTCAGGGAACCGTGCTGGGAAAACATAATGGAATATGGAACTATACGATCGGCCAACGTAAAGGTTTGGGCATCGCTTGGTCGGAACCGCTCTACGTGATCGGTTTGAATAAAGAGGAAAATAAGGTCATCGTGGGTGTTCGCGAGGAAACATTCAATGCGACATTTATTGTTTCAGACCTGAACTGGGTTGCACTTCCGGGATTGACCAAAACCATGGAATGTACCGCAAAGATACGTTCATCGCAACAAGATCGTGAAGCAAGGATCGAACCCATGGAAAACGGCGATGTGAAAGTCACTTTTTTTCACCCTAGCGATTCGATCACGCCGGGGCAATCCGCTGTTTTTTATGATGACGATTTGGTGCTTGGTGGGGGGATTATTAAAGGAGTGATTGAGTGATTGGAATTAATATTGTTTATGCATGACCTTGCATTGTTTGCATTGCGTGCATTGCTTACATTGTTTACATTCAATAAAATAACCTTATGAAACGAATCTTCCTGTCTTTTTTGCTGCTGGTTTTTTTGACAACTCCCGGTTTTTCGCAGAAAGGGGTGATATCAGCACAAGATCTTCATGAGTATGTCCAATTCCTGGCCTCCGACTCCCTCAAGGGGCGCAAACCTGGTACGCCTGAGATCAATGTTGCCGCGAACTACATTCTCGGTCATTTTAAGGCAGCCGGACTCAAGCCGTTGGGAGAGAATGGCTTTCAGTGGTTTGAAGTTGTTGCTGATGTGACGTTGGGCGAAAAGAATACCCTCTCATTTGATGGATTCAATGCTGATGTAACGAAAGATTTCATACCGCTTTCATTTTCAAGCAGCGCCAAAGTCAATGCACCGGTGGTATTTGCAGGATATGGATTTGATATTGACATTGACAGTCTTAAATGGAACGACTACAAAGGTGTGGACGTAAAGGGTAAATGGGTTATTATTTTCCGGGCTGATCCCGATCTGGATAATGCTGACAGTAAATTCATTCCTTACAGTGATGTCCGCAGTAAGGTGTTGACTGCCAAGGATAAAGGCGCTGCTGGTGTTTTATTGATCTCACCCAAAGGGTTTGAAAAAGAAGATAAACTGATGCCCCTGGTGGTGGAGAACAATGAGGTTACAGCCGGTATTCCTATTCTCAGCGTCACCCGCGACCTTGCAAACAAGATGCTGAAGAGGACAGGGATTACTATTGACAGTCTTGACCGTGCTATTATTGCAATAAAGACACCGCAAAGTTTTTACACCGGTTTAACCCTGAATGGAAATACTGATGTGATTCAGCGGCGCGAGAAAACGGCAAACGTAATGGCATTACTCGAAGGCAGTGACCCGGTATTAAAAGACGAGTACCTTGTTATTGGCGGACACTATGATCATCTTGGTTTTGGCGGACCGGGTACAGGGTCACGCATGCCCGATACAAACGCGGTTCACAACGGGGCCGATGACAATGCCTCAGGCGCTGCCATGGTTATGGCGCTGGCCAACCGGCTGGCAGCGGAAAAAGGAAAGATCAAACGAAGCATTATCTTTGTCACTTTCAGCGCAGAGGAGATTGGTTTGATCGGATCAAAGTACTTTACAACCCACCCCCCTGTTGAACTGAAAAAGATTAAAACCATGTTCAACTTTGATATGGTTGGCCGTTTTGACAAGGAAAAAAATGCAATTTCCATTAGTGGTACCGGTACTTCTGCAGAGGCAGACTCCATCCTGAAACCCTTGGAGGCCAACCTGTCATTTGCCGTCACTCATGCTCCCGACGGCTTTGGCCCATCAGACCATGCCGCTTTTTATTCTTCCGACATCCCTGTGTTTTATCTCAATACCGGTGTTCATCTGGATTATCATACCCCGTTTGATGATACGGAGAAACTTGATTTCGATGCAGCTAAAGAGATTGGCGATTTTGCCACCAGCATCATCCTGGCGGTGGATAACCTCCCGAAAGCATTGACATTTAAGGAGTCTGGGAAAAAAGAACAAGCCGGTCGCTCTGGTCGGCGATTAAAAGTGACCCTCGGAATCATGCCCGATTTTGCCGGCACTGAAAAAAAAGGGTTACGCATCGACGGCGTTACCAAAGAGGGACCAGCCGATAAAGGGGGAATGAAAAAAGGGGATATCATCACCGGTATTAATGGCATGGTCGTGGGTAATATTTATGAATACATGGCGCGCTTGCAGAAACTGAAGCATGGCATGACTGTGAATGTTGAGGTGATTCGTGAAGGGAAGAATGAAGTGTTGGTCATACAACTTTAAAACATGACGCGTAACGTGTGACATGTGCTGCGGGATGCGTGAAAAATAAAACGACAATCTTTTTCTATGCTGCTTCAGTCTTTTTTTACCGAGGCCTTTTTACTTAAGTTCATCAAGTTTTGCCTGGTAGGGTTTTCAGGTGTTTTTGTCGATTTCGGTACAACGGCTGTTTGCAAAGAGATCCTGAAAATTCAAAAATATGTGGCCAATACCTTTGGCTTTATACTTGCTGCAACAACCAACTATTTTTTAAACCGGATATGGACCTTTCAAAGTACGAATCCTAACATCGTGCTTGAATTCACCCGCTTTTTTTTTATTGCCCTGATCGGCCTGGTCATCAATCTGTTGATCATCTGGGCCATGACAGGAAGGTTCAAAGTGAATTTTTATGTTTCGAAAGTTGTGGCAACCATGGTGGTGACCCTGTGGAATTTCCTGATCAACGCGTATTATACATTCGCATAAGTCAGAACCTTCGCTTGATTAACCAAAACCTGTGAGGGTATTTATTTTCTTTCCGCCCCAGGCATCGAGGAAGGAATTACGATGATGAAATCCGCTTTTGCAGCATCCTTCTTTGAAATCGTGTCAATGTTTTCCTGCTCCAGACAGCTAATTGTCAATATTTTAAGATCAAAGCTGGTCTTCCGGATCGCTTGCTTTACATACCAAACCATGCTCTCATAGTTGTCGCTGTGGTAGGCCCCGTTGAAATGAAGCATGGTTTTTCCCTCCAAAGCGCCGTTTTTCATCAGGAAATGAGCCATGGTTGCGTCTTTAATTGCCTGGGCTTTGCCTATGTTTGTTGTCATGTGGGCAGGCATCCCGTCTCCGATGTTTTTAACAATACTTGCATAACATTCCAGCGTATCGGGATATTTTATCGGCAGCGGTGCGATCATGCCACGCTCCACGGCATTGATACTGTCCAGTCCTTCAAAACCCTTTATATTCACCAGCGCAGCAAAGCGCCGTGGTATGTTTGTCGCAATTAATTTTATTCCTTTCTCGCGGGCAAAATCGACAATAGAAGCGTAATCGGTTTTATAGTTTGGCCAGAGTTTTGCCTCCGCCTCAAAGTCCTTTTTGCGAATCATTTTTGAAAGGTACTCATTGATCAGCAGTTGATTGTCAACTTCAAACATTTCAGCGCCAAGCACAAGGTTGTTGCCTTTTTCTGCAAACAGGTCTCTGGTGAGTTCAAATTCCAGCCAGTGAACAACAGGGTTTTTATGAAGCTCTCCAAAGAAAATAATATCCGATTTTTTAGCAGCTTTAAAGAGCGCGTCATAATCGACGGTATTTCCTTTGGCATTGAAGATCTTGTATGCCGGCTTATCTCCTTTCATTGACATAAGAGGAATCAGGAGCAGGAGCAGAAAGCTGGAATAAGGGATTTTCATAGTGGTTTCTTTACGGTTAAGATTGAATAAAAATTGAGTTATTTCGCAAGTCCTTTCTCATGAAAGGCCAATGGCAGCAGGTTTCCCATCCCATGAAATACAAATACCTTTCCGGTTTTTCCACCCAGGATGATGCGTATTTTGTTGTTGAACTTCATCTCAAATTCCACGATGGCCTGCCGGCAGATTCCACAGGGAGGAACCGGTTCGGAAACTTCAAAATCATCGGAAACTGCACTGATAGCAATGGCGTCAACCGGAACTCCCGGAAAATTTGCCATGGCAGCAAACACAGCTACTCTTTCGGCGCAAAGTCCGGCCGGAAACGACATGTTTTCCTGATTGCTGCCGGTGACGATCTGGCCGTTTGCAAGTTTCACTGCTGCCCCAACGTGGTAATGTGAATATGGAGCATAAGAGCCGGCAATGGCCTCTTTGGCTTTTTCGAGTAATTCCTGGTCGGATACGGGTAATTCAAGGTGCGAATCAAAAATCTGGTAGTCGAAGGAGTGTGTGATTTGTTTCATATTTTGGTTTTATTCAACTGGGCTTTCTTCGTCATCCTCAACCTTCTCAGGGATTTCCGGCTTTGGCTGCACATATTTTCCGGCAAGGATAGCTGAGTATTTTTCAGTGTCGTTGATCGTTGCGATCGCATCCTGAAGTTCCGGATCATGTTGCAATGCTGCTATTATTTTCCCTTTTTGGTAATAGTATCTGGTTATAATTTCCAGCTTCAGAAGCTCCTTGATCTGAGACCTGTATTTTTTTAAATCCTCCTGCTTGTCCTTCTCCATTCGGATCTTCAGATGGTCATACTCATCCTTAATGGCATCGAAGTAATTCTCTTTTAAGGCAATGTTTTTCAGGTCTTCAAGCGCCTGTTCACTTTTGGTCTTATAAGAATAGTCCTTATCCTGGATGTATTCGAGAAAACTATTATAAATTGTATCGTTGATTTCAAATTTATCGGCTTGAATGATAGAGGGATATTTACGCGCAAAGTCTGTAGCAAAATTGAAAATGAAGTATTTGCCGTAAAGAGCCATGGCAAGATTGCTGAATTTCCTCGGTTTGGTGATCAGGTCGGGACTGATCCCCCCACCGTCATAGACTGTGCGTCCAATCTTTGTTTTAAAAGCCCTGATCAGCGAGTCAGGGACCTTGCCGAATGAGCCGTCTTTCTTTTTATGTTCATAATCGATAGCCTGGATACAGCGCCCGCTGAGGATGTAGTATTTGGCGACGGTGATCTTCATCTGGGCGTTGTAGGAAAGCGGAACGACATTTTGCACAAGACCCTTGCCGAAGGTACGTTGACCGATAATTACGGCACGATCGAGGTCCTGCAGCGAACCCGCCAGGATTTCACTGGCTGAAGCGCTTGAGCGATCTACGAGAATTACAACAGGGATATTTAAATCAACAGGCGGGTTCATGGTATAGTGTGTACGGTTTTTCGCTGCCATTTTCCCTTTTGTGCTCACGATCTCCTGACCACGTTCCACAAAAATATTGGCAATATCTACCGCTTCATTCAATAACCCCCCGCCATTACCACGTAAATCGATGATAGCTCCTTTGAGTTCAGCGCCCTCCTTCAGTTTTACAAAAGACTGTTTCAATTCCTTGGCAGCATTTTGTGTAAATCCTGTCAGTTTGATGTATCCGATATTCTGCCCGACAATTCCGGCATAGGGAATGTTATCAATTTTAATATTTTCTCTTGTGATCGTCTTTTCAAAGGGCTTGGTTTCCCCGTCACGCTGAATCAGGACATTTACAGTGGTTCCGGCCTGCCCTTTCAGGATTGAACTTACATCTTCATATGTTTTGCCCTTGGCCTCTTTCCCGTTGACTTCCAGGATTTTATCACCTGCCTTGAGCCCTGCCTTGACAGCAGGAGAGTTTTCATAAGGCTCAGAGATGACAATGTAGTCGCCCTGCTGATGGATGAGTGATCCGATTCCGCCATATTGTCCGGTCGTAATGAATTTATAATCCTCGATCTGTGATTCAGGAATGAAATTTGTATATGGATCAAGCGACTCAAGCATGGCTTCGATGCCGGTTTGTGTCAACTCCCCCGGATTGATCTCATCCACATAATCCTGATTTAATTCCTTGATCACATTGGAATAGATATCAAGGTTTTTCATGATCTCAAATCCCTGCTGGTTTGGCGCCTGCGCCATCACTCCCGCTCCAACCGATCCACAAATAAATATCAGTAATATAAATCCCTTAATTTTTTTCATCCTTCTCTATTATTTCAATATTCAATATTTCGCCATTTCGCCATTTCGCCATTTCGCCATTTCGCTATTTCGCTATTTCGCCATTTCGCCATTTCTCACGGTACCGGATCATACCCACTCCCCCCCCATGGATGGCATCTTCCGATCCGTTTCAACGCCATCCATCCGCCACGAAAAGGCCCGTATTTCGCAACAGCGTCAATACCATAAGCCGAACAACTGGGTGAAAAACGACAGGATGGCATAAGATAAGGTGAGATGGCTCCCTGGTAAAACCGAATCAATAAAATGAAAAAACTACCCAGTAACTTTTTCATTCTCTTCAATTAAACGGTGTAAAAGTAAAATTATTTTTGCTTCGATGTGCCTGTAATCAACTATTTCTTTAGCAGTATAGGTAATACTGAAGATAATTTGAGTTCCTGTTTCAAGGAGGTGATCATAAAGAACCGCCTTATTTAATCTGTATGCTTCTTTCATTCTGCGTCGTAGCAGATTTCGCTCGACTGCATGATGAAAATTATACTTTGGAACACTCATCAATACCTGTGCCGGTGATATCCCCTCCAGCGACTGCCGCAACCATTTGATACGAAATGGTTTCAGGTGAAATGTGTGTCCCTTTGAAAAAAGCGTGGTAATCAGCCGGTGGTTGCATAGGCGCTCATCTTTGCTGAATGATTGTGTCATGTTTTGCCGTGAAATCCCGGATCAGATGCAAAAAAACGGGATAAAAATGAAAACTGTGATTATTTCTTTTTAGCTTCGTTTTGAAGAAACAATTCAATGGCTGTAGTCATCGAGGCTGCGGCCTTGGTGGGCGCTTCAAGGTGGAGGATAAGTCCTGAATCTCTCACAGCTTTATGTGTTGATGTTCCAAAGGCGCCAATGGCAGTTTCACCCTGAACATAATCAGGGAAATTTTTCAGCAGTGATTTAATACCTGAAGGACTGAAGAAAATCAGCAAATCATAGTTTTTGATGTTAACATCAGAAAGATCACTGGCCAGCGTACGGTATATAATTGCTTTTTTATAGTTGATCTTGTTCTCTTCCAGCATGGTTGGAATCTCCTGTTTATGGATATCAGAACAAGGCAGCAGGAATTTTTCACTCTTATGTTTTTTTACCAGTTCGATGAGGTAGGCATAATTTTCTTTGCTGTGAAAAATCTTTCGTTTCCTGAACTGAACATACTTCTGCAGGTAGTATGCAGTCGATTCCGATATGCTGAAATACTTCATGCTTTCCGGCACTTCAATCCGCATCTCCTTGCATATCCTGAAAAAATGGTCAACAGCGTTGCGGGATGTGAAAATTACAGCGGTGCATTCCAGAATATTAACCTTATCCCGGCGGAAATCCTTTGCAGGAATGCCGTCAATGTTAAAAAACTTACGGAAAGTGAAGTTGACATTGAATTTACGTGCGATCTCACCATAAGGTGATTTCTCAAAATCGATAGGCTGAGGCTGGGAAACAAGGATATTCTTTATTTTCAAGGTCATACCGTATTTGCGTTCAAACTTGTGAAATACCTACGTTCCCGAGTCCTGTGTAAGGTTAAGCAAAAATTTAATCAGAACCAGCAGGGGTAAAATTTCGAGGCTGCAAAGATAAACAAATAAAAATAAATACGAAAACCTGGTCAACGCCATTCCGATAAAAAAACCTCGCACGAACCT
Source organism: Bacteroidales bacterium (assembly GCA_030681475.1). GTDB lineage: Bacteria > Bacteroidota > Bacteroidia > Bacteroidales > FEN-979 > CAIVAT01. Next base: position 25,122 of record JAUXWT010000035.1, read on the forward strand.
AAATATAAAGAGCAGAATAAAAACAGAAATCGTTATATATAACAGAATTACAGAGTTAAGGTAAATAATAAGGGTTATCAGCATAAGTAATAAAGGCCCCGAAATCAAGCCGAAGATCAGGAGGTTAAGCAGATAATTGCCGGTGATTTCCCTGGTTTTAAAAATTATTCCCAGCATATGTATCAAGGCCACCTTGACGACCTGCATGCCGATAACAAACATGATGATCAGCAGATACAAGGAGATTCCGGACATTCCATGAAACGTGAATCCAAGGATTTGTTCGTTGAATTCATACAGAAACAGGGAGAAGGTCAGAAAATAGATAAACCCGAGTGCGATCGTGATGCGTTCCACAAAAAGATTCCCGTCGCGGGTGAGTTGGTTGATAAAACGTTTGGAAAATGGAGCCCGGAGGATCTGTCGGATCCTTTTAGGGTAAAAAACCCTGCCCCAGGCAAGCAAAATAAAACATAAAACCAGGATTGCCGGCATCCAGTCAGGTTGCGTTTTATGTGCGTGGGTAATTTGGAAATCAGTTGGCCGGAGCTCACTGGAACTGAAAATAGTTTTAACATAAACCGGTTGTGGAAATACAGCGCTTTGCAGCGTAAGGGTTGTATCCGGTGATGTTTCGATCTGGTTCATCATAATGTTTTGGAATCCGGGCGGCAATTCGCGGTAAAAAAATCCCAAAGGTTATCGGACGGAGGAGTTGCGGTAATTTTTAACATTTCCTTCTTTACCGGATGAAGGAACTCGATTTCACGGGCATGAAGATGAATAAAACCCCCATGATTTGACCTGGGATACCCATATTTAAGATCGCCTTTGACCGGACAACCCATTTTTGCAAGCTGTGCCCTGATCTGATGATGGCGCCCGGTGAGCAGATTCACTTCAAGGAGGTAATATCCATCGCTTTTATTGATCACCCGGTAAATCAACTCTGCTTTCTGAGCGCCTGTTACCGGCTTGTCATATACGAATGTCTTGTTTTTTTCTGAATTCCGGGTAAGATATTGGACGAGATGGGCCTCTGTTTGTGGCGGCAAGTTCTTAACAACGGCCCAATAGGTTTTATTGATATGGCCATCACGGAGCATGATGTTGAGGCGTGAAAGCGCCTTCGATGTCCGTGCAAATATTAAAACGCCGCTTACCGGCCGGTCCAGCCTGTGAACCACGCCAAGGAATACTTCACCCGGTTTGTCGTACTGGTGTTTGATATAATCTTTGAGAATTTCACTCAGTGGTGTATCCCCGGTTTTATCTCCCTGAACAATATCAGAAGGTCTTTTATTCAGAATGATCAGGTGGTTGTCTTCATATAAAATATCCCGATCAATACTGTTCTTTTTCATTGGGAAAGTCGAGCGTTTTCACATCCTGGATATAAGTGTTTACTGCATTGCATATCTCTTCCGACAGGTTTGCATAGCGTCTTAGAAAACGTGGCGAAAAGTCCATCGTGATCCCCAACATGTCATGTAAAACAAGAACCTGTCCGTCAACCTCCTGTCCGGCGCCAATTCCTATAATTGGTATTTTAACCTCCCTTGTCACTTTGGCGCCCAGCATGGCGGGGATTTTTTCCAATACGATGGCAAAACACCCTGCATTCTCTAATATATGCGCATCCGAAAGTAACTTTGTGGCTTCTTCCTCACTGGTTGCACGTACAACATATGTTCCGAATTTGTGAATCGATTGTGGTGTAAGTCCCAGGTGCCCGATCACTGGAATCCCTGCCGATAATATGCGATCAACAGATTCGAGAATCTCTTTGCCGCCTTCCAGCTTTACAGCATCAGCCCCGGTCTCCTTCATGATACGTATGGCTGAATTCAATGCCTCCTTGGAATTCCCCTGGTAGGTTCCGAATGGCAGGTCAACAATAACCAGCGCCCGTTTTACTGCCCTTACCACCGATACTCCATGATAGATCATCTCATTCAAAGTGATCGGCAGGGTTGAAGTATGACCTGCCATGACATTCGAAGCAGAATCGCCCACCAGAATTACGTCAATGCCGGTACTGTCAAGTATTCTTGCAAATGAGTAATCATAGGCCGTTAACATGGCAATTTTTTCACCCTTTAATTTCATTTCCTGAAGGACATGGGTGGTGACCTTGGTCACATTCCGGAAAGAGACGGTTGTTGACATAAAATCTATTTGAAAGCAAAACTACGATTTTTTTACGTAATTTTGCCAAATACCAATAATTATAAGCATGCGCTTTTTACGATTCATGGCACTCCTTTCCTTGCTTCTGCCTGTTGTTCTTTCCTGCAATAAAGATTTGAATGTCAATGCTGAATGGAGAGATATTACTGTTGTTTACGGACTGCTTGACCAGAGTAGGGATACCACGTTTATCAAGATCACCAAAGCTTTTCTAGGGGAAGGCGATGCCTTGCAATTTTCCAAAGTGCCCGATTCCAGCACCTATCCAGATAAACTCGATGTGTGGCTGGTTGTTTATTCACAGGCTGCCCTGATCGACTCTCTGCGTTGCGACACCATTACCATACATAATAAACAGGCCGGAGATTCGACCTTTTACTATCCCGACCAACTGATGTACTTTACGCGCACCAAGCTTAATGAAAATTATAGTTATAAATTGTACATCAAAAACAGAAAATCCGGCAAAGAGATTACATCACAAACGGTTTTGGTACGAGATTTTGAAATAGCCATGCCGAACGGGAATATAAGTTTCCCTCCCGGCAAGACCTTCCGGGTGAAATGGACGACCGCAAAGAACGGGAATGGAAAACGATATCAGTTGCTGATCCGTTTCTATTACCAGGAAGCATTGAAGATAAAACCCGACAGCCTCTATCTGAAATCGGTCGACTGGACGCTGTTCAGCGATATCCAACCAACTGATGCCTCCATCTCACAGCAATTCGACCTCTATTTTCCAAGTGATAATTTTTACACCCTTGTAGGCCGGAAAATAGATTCAAGTTACCTTGTCTCACGCCGTGTTGCGCATCACTGCCAATTTATCTTTTCAGTTGCCGCGCCGGAGCTCAATACCTATATTGATGTCACTAAACCTTCCCTGTCGCTCGTGCAGGAACGTCCCGCCTATACAAATATAGTTAACGGGATCGGCCTGTTTTCAGCAAGATTCACAAAGTCAGTGGATACCCTGGGTGTCAGTGACCTTACAAAAAAAGAGTTAAAAGTCAACCCTGCAACCCTTCACCTCGGCTTTTAAATTTTCACCATTTCACCATTTCACCATTTCGCCATCTGTATTTCCTGTCTTTTTGTCACCCTCCTGACACAAAATCGATTTTGGTACAATGATTGACAATTCAGATATAAATTCTGAAGAAATTATATTTTATAATAAGGAGATTTAATATGGCAAAAATTATTGGAATAGATCTTGGAACCACCAACTCCTGTGTGGCTGTGATGGAAGGTAACGAACCCGTTGTCATTCCCAACAGCGAAGGGAGACGCACTACCCCGTCGGTTGTCGGGTTTACCGAAAGCGGTGAGCGCAAAGTAGGCGATCCGGCCAAGCGGCAGGCAATCACCAATCCTAAAAACACAGTTTTTTCCATCAAGCGCTTTATGGGCGAAACCTGGGATCAGGTGCAAAAAGAGATTAAGCGTGTACCGTTTAAGGTGGCGAAGGGAGAAAACAATACGCCAAGGGTTGATATCACCGGCAAATTATATACCCCCCAGGAAATAAGTGCGATGGTTCTTCAAAAAATGAAGAAAACAGCCGAAGATTATCTTGGCCAGGAAGTGAAGGAAGCGGTGATCACGGTTCCGGCGTATTTCAGTGATTCGCAGCGACAGGCTACCAAGGAGGCCGGAGAGATAGCCGGACTTACGGTAAAACGGATCATCAATGAACCAACTGCAGCAGCCCTTGCGTATGGTCTTGATAAAAAGCATAAAGATATCAAGGTCGCCGTGTTCGATCTTGGAGGCGGAACATTTGACATATCGATCCTGGAGTTGGGAGAGGGTGTTTTTGAAGTCAAATCGACCAACGGAAATACGCACCTTGGAGGAGATGACCTCGACCATGTCATCATTGACTGGCTTGCTGATGAATTCCAGAAAGACGAAGGTTTGGACCTGCGGAAAGATCCGATGGCCCTTCAGCGGTTAAAAGAAGCTGCCGAAAAGGCAAAGATAGAGTTGTCAAGTTCGATGGAAACGGAGATCAACCTCCCTTACATTATGCCGGTTGATGGAGTTCCCAAGCACCTTGTGAAAAAGATCAGCCGTGCAAAGTTTGAACAACTGACAGACAGCCTGATCCAATCCACCATTCCTCCCTGCAAGAAAGCGCTGCAGGATGCAGGATTGAAGCCATCTGATGTGGATGAGGTGATCCTCGTGGGCGGTTCCACACGAATTCCGGCAGTGCAAAAGCTCGTACGTGATCTATTTGGCAAAGAACCTTCAAAAGGCGTAAACCCAGATGAAGTTGTTGCCATTGGCGCAGCTATCCAGGGCGGTGTTCTTACCGGAGAAGTGAAGGATGTGCTTCTGCTCGACGTAACTCCGTTGTCGCTGGGTATTGAAACCCTTGGCAGTGTGATGACTCGGCTAATAGAATCAAATACAACGATCCCTACGCGGAAGTCGGAAGTGTTTTCGACCGCTGCTGACGGCCAAACCTCGGTGGAGATTCATATCTTGCAGGGAGAACGTCCCATGGCCAACCAGAATAAGAGCATTGGCAGGTTCCACCTCGATGGCATCCCCCCGGCACAACGTGGAACTCCCCAGGTTGAGGTGACATTCGATATTGATGCGAACGGTATTTTGCACGTAACGGCAAAGGACAAAGCTACCGGAAAATCTCAGCAAATCAGAATTGAAGCATCATCAGGGCTTTCGGATGAAGACATTCGCCGCATGCGGGATGAAGCTCAGGCCAATGCAGATGACGACAAAAAGATAAAGGAGGAGGTTGATAAGCTGAATCAGGCAGACAGTCTGGTATTTCAGACAGAAAAGCAACTTAAGGAGTTTGGCGATAAACTTCCTTCCGATAAAAAGGAATTGATTGAAAAAGCCGTGGAAGAACTTAAAAGCGCCCATAAAAACAGGGATCTTACAGCTATCGATGCTGCCATGGCCAATCTGAATTCAATCTGGCAGACCGCCAGTGAAGAGATGTACAAAAACTCTTCTCAGGCAGGCCCCCAGGAAGGTCAACCCTTCAATGAAGGTCAACCCCAACCGGATCAACAAGGTTCTGGCAACGATGAAGTGACGGATGTTGATTTTGAAGAGGTGAAAGATAAATAAAACGACTGTTAATAAGTTAGCGGTAAAAATCCAAAAATTTTTATCATTTTTGTAGATTAATTCCTTTAAGATTTACAAAGGTTAAATCTATGAAGTATCGAAGTGTATTTTTTGGATCCATACTCCTGATTATTTGTCTTTTTACTTTTAACGGGTTCAGTCAAACAGTAACCGAACTGGTCGTTCCGATGTATTTTGGAAGCAAAACTGCATCTTCCACCAACAATGCCAGAACTGCCTTTGCTGTTTGTTTACAAATTGATGGTTTAACGGCAAATACAACGTATGATATAAAACCGGGAGTAGGACTGGTCACCGAGGCCGGAACAGTTTATGGCGCCGGTAATGCATGGAATGGAACAACATTTACCGGAACAACAAATCTTACTTCCTATTTTACGACAGATGGCAGCGGAAGCAGCGGCCCGTTTTGGGTCTTTATTCAACCCACCGGCAATGCTTCACGGTTTGATGCCGGGCAGCAGCACAATATCAGGCTTGGTTGGGTTGTCACAGGAGGATCCATGCCGGGTTCACCTCTTTTTGTCGGAACGAAGACGCTTACAGCTCTTGATATTGCTGTTTCAGAGCGAACCCCGGTAACCACCGATGATGGCTGTTTTGTCAAGGGAAGTTCACTGGCAGCATCAAACGGAAAATACATGCTGATGTATGACAATGTTTCCGGAACCGGCGACCCGTTGTTTTCCTACATGATCATGCCATCAATCCCCACACAACCCTCCAACTCGGAACTTCCCGCCCCGGTCAACGATATTTACATGCAATCAGGAACAGCCGTTGCAGGAGATTACCCTGCGGTGATACCAATTGGCGCAAATAATCCGAACGGCGTTCGCCGGGTAGAGTCCCGTAACCCTGATAACACCATCTTTGCTTTCAACACAAGTGCAAGCGGAATATGGCCAAGCGGGGCTAACACAACCACAGCCCTGCGCCGGGATGTGGTTACACTTACCAACTCAGACACTCCCCTTACGCCGTCAGGACCGGGATTGCCATCTGTATCTACAAGCACGGTCGTTAACAACATCTCGTTTAATTCTGCCACTGGCGGTGGCAATGTCACAAATACCGGAGGTTCGGCAATTTCAGCTCGCGGATTGTGTTGGGGTACCGGCATTAACCCAACGATCGCCGGAGCTCACACGGTTGAACCAGGTACTTTGGGCCCCTTTGTCAGCAACATGACGGGACTTCAGCCCGGCACGACATACCATCTCAGGGCATATGCCACAAACACAACCGGTACCGCCTATGGCGCCGATGTGTCTTTCAGTACACTTTGCGGTGTAGTGGCGCCGTTGCCTGATTTCTCAGCCAGCAAGGTGAACCTCATGGTTGGCGAGGCAATAAATTTCTTCGATTCAACCCAATTTTGTCCCACTGCATGGAACTGGTCTTTCAACGGAGGAACACCGGCTACTTCAACCCTGCAAAATCCGACCGGGATAGCCTATAATTTCGCAGGTGATTATACGGTCTGTCTGACCGCATCGAACGAATGGGGCCAGAATACGACCTGCAAGGCAGCCTATATTCATGTGATCGGGCCTACCAATGCCCCGATCGTTATCACAGAGATCAACTACAGGTCGCCGCTTGGCGGAACAGATTCCCTTGAATTTATTGAATTATACAACAATGGCGCCCAGTCAGTTGACCTGGCCGGTTTTTATTTCAGCAAAGGAATTGAGTTTACTTTTCCGGCGGTGTTACTCAACCCGCATGCTTATGTAATGGTGAGCAAGAGCGCCTCCCTCATCACTGCTACGTATGGTGTGCCATCGTTTCAGTGGAATGCCGGCTCAGCGCTCAGCAATGGCGGCGAGCCAGTGGTTTTAAAAGATCTTTTCGGATTTGTGGTTGATTCAGTTTATTATCTGCCAATATTGCCATGGGATACAATGGCCAACGGAAAGGGACCCACACTTGAACTCTGTGATCCGAATTCCAACAACTTGTTGCCTGCCAATTGGCGCCATGCCATTGAATACCAGGCTATGACTTCATCGGGCGATTCACTGTGGGCCTCTCCGCTTGCAGGATGTGCATACCTGCCGGTTGCCAATTTTATCGCCAGTGACTCTGCCGTTATCCTGGGGCAATCTGTCATATTTACTGATGCTTCCCTGGGTGACATCACCTCCTGGTTCTGGGAATTTGAGCGTGGTTATCCGGAGACCTTTTCAGGTCAAACACCTCCTCCGATATCTTACAACATCATGGGCGCCTATGATGTGACGCTTACCGTGAGGAATGATGCCGGGAAAAGTGTAAAGTATAAACCTGCATTTATTCAGGTAGGTGCTGCCGGAATTTCAACCCGGTTATCGAAACCAAACTTTTCCGTCGTCCCGAATCCTGCAAACAGTGGCAACTTTTCGATCATCATTGAAAGTGGTGCTTCTTTTGAAATTCAAATATTTTCAGGTGTTGGTAGCCTTGTAGAATCACGAGTAACTGATACAACGGAAAATGTTTTTAACCTGTCCGACATAGCAAAAGGTATTTATCTCATTCAGGTAAATGATCACAAAACCGGTTATGTCAGCACACAGAAACTGATTATTCAATAACCAATCTTAATTTAATCATCTATGAAAAAACAATTACTTTCATTATTTATGTTGATCATGTTCTTCTCTGTTATTTCAACATACGGACAGGGATTAGAGAACTTCAATAACTATGTTGGTACCTCAGGTACCTATTCCAATGGAACATTCATTGGTCAGGATGGCTCAACCTGGAGTTATTCCCAATGCAGAAGTGACAGGGCTATTACAGCGCCTTCTCCTTGTTTAGGAAAGGCCAGGAATCCAACCGGAAAGGTGGTTTCCGGAACATTGTTAAATGGTTGTGGTACCTTAAGCTTTGATTACAAACAAGGATATTCTACGGCCGTTAACCTTAATGTTTATGTTAATAACCTCGTGGTAGGAAATGTTACCAGTCCGGGGGGTAATGGAGACACGTCGATTGTACATAATTCCGGTCCGATCTTAGTGAATGCTCCGGGTAGTTTTGTACTTATGTTTAAACAAGCAGACAGTACTGCCTCCGGACAGGTCACAGTTGACAATGTTTCGTGGACAGCCTTTGGCGGTGGTCCATTACCTGAACCGACAAATTACCCGACTAACTATACAGCAACCCCTTCACCCTTTACTATCAACCTGGCATGGACGGATGCTGTCGGAGCACAGCTCCCCGGCGCTTATCTGATCCTGGCGAGCGACCAGAACAATATTGTTGCTCCTGTTGATGGTACTCCCGTTTCGAATGACCCGAACCTGGCAGACGGTTTGGGTGCGCTTAATGTACTTCAAGGTGTCCAAAGCGCGGTATTTGGGAACTTACCGGCAAACAAACAGTACTATTTTAAAATATTCCCATATACCAATTCGGGGGCATTGATTAACTACAAAACTGACGGAACTGCCCCAAGCGCAACAGCTACCACCACAAACACCGTTATCATTGACAGCATCCATTTTTCAAATTATAACTTTTCCAACTGGATCGTGAAAAATGTCACCGGCTCACAGGTTTGGGTAATTGACTCCATCCATGGAATCAACAACGGCCCTTGTGGCAAAGTCAGCGGATTCCAGGTAACATCGAATGTGAATGAAGACTGGCTTATCTCTCCTGCCATGAATTTCAACAATTACATCAACGAAGCGCTCACTTTCCAGTCTGCTTACAAATATACCGGACCGGCATTGGAGGCGCTCATTTCCAACGATTATGACGGGTTAACTAACCCGAATGATTTTACATGGTCGCCATTGACCGCCACCTGGTCACCCGGAAATTGGGTGTGGACACCTTCAGGCAGTATTAATATCAGCGGAACGAACGGATCCCAGGTTTACATTGGATTTAAATATACATCAACCGCCACAGAATCTTCAACGTGGGAACTTGATGATATCGTGATCACTGGTGACCTTCTTATCGGGATCAATGAAAAGATCTCCGACGATGTTGATTTCTCAGTTAATCCGAATCCTGCTACTGGAAAATGTTCGTTAACATTCACCAAGGGAGGGAGTAAGGAAATCCGTGTAATTTCAGTGATAGGTACAACTGTTTTAGAAGCAACCACCGATCTGCTGAAATATTCGCTGAATCTGTATTCACTATCCCCTGGCATATATTTTGTGCAGGCTTACTCGCCAGCTTCAAAAATTACCCAGGTCAGGAAACTGATCATCAGGTAATAATAAATTCTTTTATGAAAAGGTCACCCGTATTCAAGGTGACCTTTTTTTTCTAAATTTGTGAGTCAGAACAATTGTCTGCATGTGGCGATTCACCCTCCTCCTTTTCAGCCTGGTAGTATTCTACGGAATAACAGTATTGTCACAGCAATCTGTCGGGAGTAATTATCCTGATAACCCGTTGCGCATTGAAATCCCAACCCGTTCGGCAAATGAAACATACCGGATCATTCCTTGCGGGGTCAACGGGTTAATCCTGTTTTTCAGAAGTCAGGAACCTACCGTCGACGGGAAAATTAATTGGTATTTTACCTGTTATGATACGAATTTTCAACAGAAATGGGTAAACAATGTTCCAATGAACAGTGAACATGATTACCGGTACAATCGTGATGGAACTGACACTTTGGCGTTATTATTTGTACAGGGCAGTAAATCAAAAAATCCTGAAAATTCCTTCGAGATACTTCGCATCGTACAAAGTACCGGCACGATGATCCTCAACAACGGCATACTTGAGCCAGGGTCGGTTGTGGATGCGTTTAGTGTTCAGAAAGGGCGTGCATGGCTCGGGGTCAATATCAAGGATCAGGCTGGGAAAATCGTGAATATGGAATTGAAGCAAGGAATAACCAGACCCTTTTCACTTGGCGTGGGAAACCGGATAACTCTACTTTGGATGCAACCCGACACTTCTTCATTATTTATTTCGGCCATCGTGGGCAGACAGATCTCAAAAAAAATAAATGAGTATTACCTTGTTCAATACGATACGAATGGTTCGATCAAACATGAGTCACTCATTGGAACACAGTCAGGCGAACGCACGTTGACCCGGGTCCAGGGGACCGGCCTCAATAACGGTTCCGCAATGCTGCTTGGCAGTTATGGCCAAGGATTGCCAAACTCAACAAATAAAAACCGGCCGGTAGAGGTTTCAACAGGTTTTTTTGCCAGTACAATACAAAACGGCTCCCAAAAATCGATCAGTTATTATAATTTTCTTGAATTGCAGAATGCCAGTTCAATTGTTGGTGAAGAGGATATGATGAACCTGAAGAAGAAGGCCCTCAGGAAGAATAAATCATTGTCCGAATATTCCCTGGATTATTCGGTACTGCTGCATGATATCTTTTTTTATAACGATCAATACATCCTGACGGCCGAATTTTTTTCGCCACAATATCATACGGAGAGCTTTACTGATTTTGATTTTTATGGACGGCCATATACCAATAATTATTCAGTATTTGACGGGTATCGGTTTTATGATGCAGTTGTAGCCGGATTCGATCTGGAAGGCAAGTTGCTTTGGGATAACTACATTGAAATAAGGAACATGGTGTCATTCGATTTGTCGCCGAAGGTCATAATATACCCATCTGTTAATAACCTTGTGTTATGTTATGTCAGCGATGGAAAGATCGGGTCAAAGATAATCCAGGAGAACAGGGTGGTTGAAAAATTGGACTTTACTGCAATTGATCTGTTTTATCCTGAAGATAAACTACTTTCTGAAAACAAAGGCACGCTTCTCCATTGGTATGGAAATTATTTTCTGAGTTTTGGTTATCAGGAAATTAAAAATATTGCCATGGAAACCAATAACAAGCGGCTCGTTTTTTATTTCAGTAAACTTCGGTTTGATCAATGAACAGGCTATTTTGTAACTATAAGCAGTTTATTGTCACAAAACAGGACCATAATAGTTGTATCTTTATGGTACTGTGGTCCGTCGATGGTAAGTTTGTATGGCTGATTGCCAGGTAATGTGAAGGGGAGGGTGAAATCCCTGCCAATGCTCATGGTGTTATGGGTCTCCATTATTTTAACGGATATGGTGGAATCAAGTTTATTCTCCACGTTCAACACACCGGTTCCGTTACACGGATCGACTTTTTTTTCTTCGGTACAGGCAGAAATCACAAACAGGGCGATGAAGAAAATAAGGGTTGTGGCAAGGGATGACTTTTTCATAAGTTTCGGATTGGTAAGTGCAAAAATACAAGGATTAAGTTAATATCAAATCACTCAAAAAAAAAATGATATCTTTATATTGATCAGCAGAAAAATACTAAATTAATTTAATATTCAAATATATCATTTAATTAATTGACAATCAGGAATTATAATTTAAAAACATTACAAATAATAAATTTTAACCGCAGCATTATACATAGCGCATGTTTAGTATGACAAAATAAAAAGTGTTATGGTTGTCTCTGCATGTTGTAATTTGTTAATATTGTATTAACTTTGTTGGTTCGGGAATAGAGCGATTCTATTATGAGTTGATTGATACCTTACAGGCAACTTTTTTAGTGAAACTTTTGTCGTATATTTAAGTATAACTAAACAGAGCGTAAACATCCATAAATTCTATCCATATGTTCCATCGATTGATACGCCTTCTTTTTCTCTCGGTATTTTTCCTATCAACTGGCGCTGGGGTAATTGCCCAACCATGTCCGGACACTAATCCGGTAATAACAGGACCCGATGTAGTTGGCGCAAATGTAAACCCGGTGCAATACACCACACCCCTGATAACAGGTCATACATATTCATGGGTGGTTACTACAGTTCCGGGAGGGACTGTTGTTGGAATCTCATCAACAAACATACTGAACCAACTGTGGAATACCCCTGGTGATTATAAAATTGATCTCAGTGAGGGGATCTCCGGCAACCCTTGTCTGCCTGTTGTTGCCACTTCAATGAATGTTTTGGTAAAACCCATGCTTGCTGCCTATTTTTACTACGAACCGGATAAAGATCATGGATGTTATTATAATGAAGTTACTTTTACAGCAACAGGAAACGGGAATTACCCGCCCGCAGATCCATTGATCACTTATGAATGGTGGTGGGGTGAATATAATCCACCTGTCCCAGTTACGTGGGTAAATACAGATATCACTCCGATAGGACCAAACAATAGTGTCGTAAAAATCCTGTATCCGGCAACCCCAGGTAAGACCTATGCTACCAAATTGATTGTTTCAAAAACAATCACAGGCAGGATCTGGACGGATGAAATTATCGATTTTGTTTATGTAGATCCTGATAAATTTAAACCAATCCCGGTTATTGCATCACCAACCACGCCAAATTGCCTGATTCAGCCATTTTCTTTTAGCGCTGTCGGCAGTCTGGTAACTCAAATACCCACAACTGGCGTTTTACTGCGTTATATTAGATGGGATTTTGGCGACGGAACATTTGAACTTTTTGAAAACCCCGATGGTTTCATTACTCCCCCACTGACTACCACCCATATCTATACTGTCCCGGCAAATGGTATCGTTGTGACCCTTACACTGATCAACACGAAGAATTGTGAAGAGAATACGACAATCACCATAAACGTGCCGAACACGATGCCGGTTGCAGCCTTTTCGTATGCACAGGCGTGTGTGAATTTGCCAGCTACCTTTACCGACAATTCATTAGCTAGCATTGGAAACATTACTGACTGGTGGTGGTATTGGGACGATGGATCAACGGATCATTTTAACAGTGTGACAAACCCGCCGCCCAATCCGGTAACGCATGTGTTCACTGATCTTTTAATACACAACGTGACCTTGAAAGTCAGGAACAGCAACGGTTGTGAACATATAACGGTTGCGATCCCTGTTCAGGCCCAACCTTCCCCAAAGGCTGATTTTTCCTATCCGATTTTATCCTGTACCGGCGATATTGTTCAGTTTACAAACATGAGTTCGCCACTGACCGGTACCCCGATTGCCACTTACCTTTGGAATTTCAATGATCCTTTGTCTCCGAGCAATACATCCACCGACCCAAATCCTACTCATCTGTTTTCAGGACCAGGCAGCTATCAGGTTACCCTCACCGTAACAAACCAGGCAGGATGTTCACATACAAAAACATTGACCACCAACCCGCTTGTTGTTAACCCGCATCCTGACATTGATTTCACTGCTGTTCAAGGCGCTACTGCATATATCCAGATATTTACTGCTCAGATCAATCCTGCCCAGAATGTTGGTAATAATGTTCACTGGACATTCGGCGATGGAACAAACGGGTTCGGGTCACCAATTACCCACACCTACCCCGGACCTGGCAGTTACATAGCAACCTGTACCGGCATCGATATGGTTACGGGATGTTCAACGGTAGTGGAACATGAAGTGGTTTTAGGAGCGCCTCCAGCGGCGTGTTTTACGGCAAATCCGCCAAATCAATGTCAAAATGTTCCTGTTTTGTTTGTTCCCTGTCCTCCGGGCGGGTTGATCACCACCGAACATTGGGATTTTGGCGATGGTACACCGATACAAATTTTCGTCCCTCCCAGTGTTCCTGCATCTCCGACTCACACTTACCTGGGACCGGGTCCATATTACGTTACCAGGATACTTAACCAGGGTACTCCACTTGAGGTCTCTTTTTCATTGTGGGTGACAATTTACGATGCTCCGGCAGCTAACTTTACCTGGTTCAGCGACCCCTCCCTGATGCACCAGGGACAGGCTTGTGACGGACAACTTGTCTATTTTATGGATCAATCGTACGCCAACTCCACCCCGCCGGGAACCATCTTCAAATGGCTCTGGAATTTTGATGATCCCCTTTCAGGACCAAATAACACTTCCACATTAAAGAATCCTACGCATGCTTTTACACCAGTTTCGTTGGGAGGTAAATCAACATATAATGTAACCCTGCAGGCATGGGAAAATCTGCAAAGCTGTCCCAGCCCGGTGAAACAGATTCCAGTACCGATCAATCCGCCGATCCCTGTCGACTTTACCTTTAATAACAATGTGTGCCTTGATCAAACGGTTAACTTTACAACAAACCCGGTCACATTACCGCCAGCCAACTATACCTGGCTATGGAATTTCGGGGATGGAAACACTTCGACAGCTTCAGGCAGCGTCTCCAACCTCTATGGCGCCGTCGGAAATTATATCGTCACTCTGACACTTACCGACACCAACGGTTGCAGTAAGTCAAAACAACAAACGGTGACCATTATTCCAAAGCCAACCTGCAATTTTATCTTTTCCTCCCCGACATGTTTCGGCCAGGCAATCCAGTTCACCAGCCAATCATTCGTCCCGCTTCCATATAATGACGTTATCGTAGCATGGCAATGGGATTTTGGCGATGGCATTGGCACCGCAACCGGTACACCTACTCCTTCATATACTTATCCTACATTCAGTTCGACAGGATATCCTGTTACACTTACCGTCACGACGAACCGGGGCTGCTCGGCATCGAAAACGATCAATGTTCAACAGATTGCCTCGCCCGTTGCTGAATTCGAGGTCATGGCCGGTACTTTCTCCTGTGCCACTCCTCAGTCTGTTCAGTTTAACAGCTCCCTTTCCCAGACAAACGGAGGTGGCGCCATCGTTTCATGGTTGTGGAATTTTGGCGACCTGACCACAAGTACCCTTCAGAATCCCGCCCACATATACGCCACAGCAGGCACAAAAACGGTTTCTTTAAAGGTGACCAACTCAAACGGATGTAGTCACACAATAACTCACGATATTATAGTTAACGCTTTACCGGTAGCCAATTTTACAACTTCAGTTGCCTGTGAAGGCAAGGTGATGCAGTTTACCAATGCTTCAACTACTCCATTGCTCACGACAATTGCAACGTATAGCTGGGCTTTCGGAGATGGCGGCATTTCCGCATTGTCATCCCCTGCCCATACTTATTCAACTTATGGGATATTCCAGGTCACGCTGACCATCGTCAATTCAAATGGATGTATCCACTCTGTTACCAAACCGGTCACCGTTCACCCAAATCCAGTCGCTGCTTTTACCTTCTCGCCTGCAACTTGTGTCGGGAACCCGGTATCATTTGACGATTTGTCCTTTATCCCGTCAGGGTTTACGGAAGCTATTCAGACCTGGGAGTGGGATTTTGATGATGGATCAACTCCATTAATTATCAATTTCCCTGCCAACCCCGATGTTACCTATACATTCCTTGGAACGGCAACGACCCATAACGTAAAGTTAACGGTGACAACCAACAATGGATGTACGGCATTCATTGTTAAAACGGTTAACAGCATACCTTCCCCTATTGCAAATTACAGCGTTTCACCCACAACGTGCTACGGACAGCCGGTACAGTTTACCAACCAGTCGCAAACCAACGGCGGAGGAAGCATCTTAAGCTGGTTATGGAATTTTGGCGATCCTTTGTCAGGAGCATTGAATACTTCCGTAGTGCAGAATCCAACACACAACTTCATAGGGGTAAGTCCGTTTACCGTTACCCTGACAGTAACCAGCACCAATGGCTGTGTAAATACTTATTCCGGACCTCCCATTACGGTCAATGCACTTCCGGTTGCAAATTTTACGAATACAAATGCATGTGAAGGAAATCCCACCACATTTACCAATACTTCGGTCGCAAATTCAACCGGTGGCAGTTTCATATCGTATGCATGGAACTTTGGTGATGGCGGGGTGTCAACCCAAGCCAGCCCTCAGCATATTTACCTTGCCTATGGTAATTATGTCGTCACACTCACGGTTGTAAACGACAATGGTTGCTCACATACGGTAACGCGAACGATCACCGTAAACCCCAAACCGGTGGCGGATTTTTCCTTCTCTCCGGCAAGTTGCGTGGGTAACCCGGTGAATTTCTTTAACCAGTCTTTTGTGCCAACAGGCTTTTCATCCTATATTCAAACCTGGCAGTGGGATTTCGGGGATGGTTCGGTCATCGCACCCATCAATTTCCCGAATCCTCCAAATATTACGCACGTATTTTTGGGAACAGCCACCACGCACATTGTCCGGTTAACGGTAACCACCACAACGGGATGTGTCAACTTTATTGAAAAGACGGTAACGAGCGTACCGACGCCCATTGCAAACTTCTCTCATTCAAATATCACCTGCGACAATCAACCCGTACAGTTCACCGATTTGTCTCAGACCAACGGAGGAGGAAGCATTCAAAGCTGGAGTTGGAATTTTGGCGACCCGGCTTCGGGCGTAAACAACAACTCATCGGTTCAACACCCGACACATCAGTTCTCCACAGCCAATACTTTTAACATCACCCTCATTGTGACCAACGGCAATGGTTGTAAGGATACTTTATTACCACGGCCTCAGGTGGTTGTCAATGCCAGACCGTTTGCCAATTTCCGGGCAGATACAGCTTGCCTGAATTCACTGACCACCTTTACTGACATGTCAACACCAGCAGCTTCAATTGTTGGCTATTTGTGGGATTTCGGGGATGGCCAGACCTCTACAGCCAGCGCTCCGACCCATATGTATGCCACAACCGGTAATTTCAATGTAAAACTGAAAGTAACGAGCAACCAGGGATGTGTCAAAGATACCACAAAGGCAGTACTTGTCCTTGGTAAACCTGTTTCTTCATTCAGTTATTCATCGCCCAATTGCGCGGGAGATTCAGTTCAATTTACAGATTTATCATCGACCCCTCATGGATCGATCAACAAATGGGTGTGGGATTTTGATGACGGAACCATCGTCACTGTTAATTTCCCCGCCAATCAAAATGTCAAGCATAAATTTACAAATGGGGGCACTTACAATGTTAAACTGACCATTACAACCTCAGATAACTGCACTGCCCAGAAGATCACTCCTGTTCAGATCGGGTTCCGTCCGCTTGCCAATTTCAGTTTCCCGTCGACCAGTTGTGCTTTGACACCGCTTCAGTTTACTGACCTGTCTCAAACAAACGGAGGATCCTCCATTACAACCTGGCTGTGGAATTTCGGCGACCCCGCTTCCGGCGCCAACAATACCTCAACCACACAGAACCCGACACACACCTTTACCACCGGCGGTCCGCATATTGTACGTTTGATGGTCACCAATGCCAATGGTTGCAACGACAGCGTGGTAGGTGGTAAAACGGTTACTGTGAACGCCGCTCCCGTGGCAATATTCTCGGCTGATACCTCCTGCATGGCAAGCCCGACAATGTTTACTGACGCTTCAACCACACCTTCAGGAACCATCATTGCATGGGCCTGGAATTTTGGCGATCCTCCCAGTGGCGGCAACAATACCTCCACGATGCAGAATCCGACACATACATATTACGGCCAGGGAACCTACAACGTAAAACTCCAGGTAACCAACTCAAATCAGTGTAAAAAAGATACGATCATCCCGCTTGTTGTGAATCCGAAACCCACGGCGATGTTCCAGTACACCGCTTCATGCGTGAATTCTGAAACACAATTTACCGACATGTCGATCGCCCCGGGCAGTGGTTTAAAAAGCTGGAGCTGGGACTTTGGCGATGGTTCACCCATTGTTACAATACAAAACCCGGCACATGTTTACACAACGGCCGGGACGTACCAGGTACGGCTTGTTGTGACCAACTTGGCCAATTGTGAGGACTCTGTGACCATCCCGGTGATTTCACGACCTGCACCAGTAGCCAATTTTACTTCTGTTTCATATTTCTGCCCGGCAGGAAAGGTTGATTTCCAGGATATCTCCACTGCAACAGCATCTACGATTGCCAATCGATTATGGACCTTTGAACCCGGATATACCTCCAACATAGCAAATCCTTCGCATACCTTCTCGGTGCCGAATATGAACTATGGGGTCAGTCTGATCGTTACGGATACCTATGGGTGCAAGGATACCATTGTTGACAGTGTTTTTGTGAAACCCGGGTTTACATTCTCCTACAGGTTTGATACGGTATGCCAGGGTTATCCGACTCAGTTCACGCCATTGGTTCTCACTCCTGGAGATACGCTTTATTCCGTCAGATGGAATTTTGGTGATCCGACTTCAGGCCCTGCCAACTCATCGCAATTATATGCCCCAACGCATACGTTCATGGGAGGTCCGAATACCTATATTGTAAAGATGAAAGCCTACAACACGGATAATTGTGTTGACAGTGTGTATCGTGAAGTTAAAGTAAACGCACCGCCCAAACCTTTGTTCAGTTTTATCTCAACACCCTGCCATGATACGATCCAATTCACTGATGCAACCGTGGATCCAGGCACTGGGGCAATACAAAACTGGTCATGGGACTTTGGTGATCCGCCCAGCCCCGACAATACATCCTCCCTGCAGAACCCTGCACACTACTATGCCAATCCGGGTATTTATAAGGTCCGGCTGATTGTTACCAACGGCGGTTCATGTATCGACAGTATTTCCAGAATGGTGCAGCGTTTTCCATGCATAGCCGCAGGATTCACTTACCTTGATACATTATGTGCCAGGAATAAGATTGCTTTCTCTGATACTTCATTGCCGGTTGCACTCATAAATCAGTGGAGATGGTATTGGGGAGATGGCAAGGATACCACCTATACAAAGCATACCTCTCCTGTAATGCATACTTATGCCGATAGTGGTACCTATCCGGTGAAATTGAAGATATGGGCTTTGGTTGACGGAACCAACATCGTCGACAGTTTGATCAGCACGGTTAAGGTGCGTCCCACACCACTTCCGTATTTCTCCAACGTGCCTGTTTGTTTGAACCAGATATCACTTTTCAGGGATACCTCAAAAACCTTCGGAGTGGGTGTCTCAAAATGGAATTGGACCTTCGGTGCAAAACCAACGGATACTTCAAGGGTTAAAAATCCAAGTCATATTTATGACACTGCCGGCATCTATAATGTAAAGCTCATTGTAAAGAATAAATTCGGGTGCAAGGACTCATTGACCAAACCTACCCGAATCTACGGGCTCCCGGTAGCGAAATACGATAATTCTGTTGCCTGTATCGGTGATCCGACTTTCTTCACGGACAAATCGGTGAAATCAGACACAACATTTGGTTTCTGGCGCTGGTTCTTCGGAGATCCAACGACCATGAAAGATACTTCCAACCTGAAGAATCCAAGTTACAGGTATCCCATTGCCGGAGATTTCTCCATCAGGATGATCGTAAGAGATCATTATAATTGTATCGATACGGTTGACTCGACTGTTAAGGTTAACATTACTCCTGTGAGCGCTTTTACTGTTGTTAACGGTTACAATGGTAAGCAGGGCCAGGTGAAAATCAACAACGTTTCCACCGGCGCGAACAGCTACTCCTGGAGTTTCGGGAATGGAAAATTTTCGACGGAAGAAAATCCGGTTGCACTCTTCACCGAAGATGGCACCTATTCCATACGGTTGATTTCGATGAATGAGTTCGATTGTTCCGATACAACCTATTATAAGTACGAATTATTATTTAAGGGATTGTATGTTCCAAATGCCTTTTCACCATCAGGGACAAATCTTGGAGTACGGCTGTTTCAGCCGGTCGGGATTAACCTTAAACAGTATCATGTTTCTGTGTTTGATATATGGGGGCATTTGATGTGGGAATCCACAAAGCTCGATGATAAAGGTATGCCAACCGAAGGTTGGGATGGTACTCACCAGGGGGTGTTAATGCCACAAGGAAACTACATGTGGAAGATCAACGCATCTTTTGTTGATGATTCGCAATGGGAGGGATCTGATATTGGCGTGGGTGGCTCGAATAAAACCATGGGAACAGTCTCTTTAATCCGATAATCGCTAACTACATTCTCAATGAAAAACAGATATATATATCCGATACTTGTGGTTCTGAGTTTACTTGGGATTGTTCCGGATGCGCATTGTCAGGACATGAACTATTCGCAGTATTTCAGCACACCGATCTACTATAATCCTGCCTATACCGGCATTAACACCGGCGTCAGGGCACGGTTTCTGTATCGGAATCAATGGCCAAGTCTTCCGATTCCATTCAAGTCCTATTTCTTCTCTGCTGACCTTGGTGACAGGAATCTTCCCGGATCAGGTGGCCTCGGGATCATGATCAACCAGGATACCCCTGGCGTTGGTTTGATCAACAATTTCGGCGCAGCGCTCACGATAGGGGTGCGGATTCCCATATCCAGTTTCATGGTCACCCAGATGGGGATCAAAGCAGGCATTATGCAGCGCAGGGTAAATTGGGATGATCTTGTGTTTGCCAGTCAGCTCGATCCAAAGTACGGTAATGTTTACCTTTCCACCTTTATTCCTCCGGATGCCAGCAAGCGTGTCGTACCTGATTTTGGTGTTGGCGGCGTTTTGCAATTCATCAATCCCGGAGGTAATATCAGCGGGAACATTGGTTTGGGGGTTGATCATATCTTTAAACCGGACGTCAGTTTTCTTTCGACTGGTTCAGCGCCCTATCCACGGAAATGGGTTGGTCAGTTCGATCTGATCATCGCTACCGGTCCGGTTGGATCTTCAATGATGTCACGGTCAAATGACGAACCGTTAAAGGTAAATATTGGGGGGATTTATCAGAATCAGGCAAACCTGAACTCGCTTCAGATTGGACTTAACCTGCTGAAATTCAATATTTATGTTGGCGGTTGGTTTAAATCAACCATGACGGGAGTTGTCAACAGTTCCATGGCGCTGGTGGCAGGATACAAATATTCCTTTTATGAAGACATGAACATTAAGTTTATGTACAGTTATGACCTGCAGATTTCCGGAGCGCTACAGGGTACCGGTGGCGCCCATGAAATAAGCCTGATTTTGGAATTTGATAAACTGTCAATCTTTGGCGGCGGCGGCGGCGGCGGATATATTCCAGGCTCCGGTAGCCGCCGGGGCGGTGGTGGTCCGATGGAATGCCCGACATTCTACTAGTATTTACATGTTCGCAATGATCTCTGTGCCGAATTCCGAACATTTGAGTTTTGTTGCTCCATCCATCAACCGTTCAAAGTCATAGGTTACCCTTTTCTTCGCGATCGCTCCTTCAAGACCTTTAACGATCATTCGGGCTGCCTCATTCCATCCCATGTATTCAAGCATCATTACCCCGGACAGGATAACCGATCCCGGATTTACCTGGTCTTTCCCGGCGTATTTAGGCGCTGTACCATGTGTCGCTTCAAAAACTGCATGACCAGTAACATAGTTGATGTTGGCTCCCGGAGCAATACCTATACCTCCCACGATGGCAGCAAGCGCATCAGAGATGTAGTCGCCATTTAGGTTTAATGTTGCAATTACGGAGTATTCAGCCGGACGGGTGAGGATTTGCTGTAGGAAAGCATCTGCAATAACATCTTTGATAATGATTTTCCCCTTTGAAATTGCCTCTTTTTGGGCAGTCTCCGCCGCAGTTTCCCCCTCATTTGCTTTGATCATGTCGTAGGTCATCCAGGTAAATACCTTGTCGCCAAATTCGCGTTCAGCCAGTTCATAGCCCCACTGCTTGAACTGCCCTTCGGTGAATTTCATGATGTTCCCCTTGTGCACCAGCGTAACGGATGGTTTTTTATTGGTGATGGCAAAAAGGATGGCAGCCCTGACCAGGCGCTCGGTACCTTCTTTCGACACGGGTTTTATCCCGATCGAGGAGGTCTCGGGGAACCGTATTTTTTTAACGCCCATCTCTGTGGTAAGAAACCTGATCACTTTTTCAACTTCGGGCGTTCCCTGCATCCATTCAATGCCTGCATAAATATCTTCAGAGTTCTCGCGGAAAATGACCATATCAGTGGTCTCAGGCCGTTTAACCGGAGAAGGGACTCCTGTAAAATATCGAATCGGGCGAACGCATGCGTAAAGATCAAGGATCTGGCGCAGCGCTACGTTAAGCGAGCGGATACCACCGCCAACCGGGGTTGTCAGCGGTCCTTTGATGGCTACCAGGTATTCACGGATCACATCCAGGGTTTCCTGCGGGAGCCATTCTCCTGTTTGATGGAAAGCCTTTTCGCCTGCCAGCACTTCACGCCAGTCAATTTTACGTTTGCCGCTATAAGATTTTTCTACTGCAGCGTCCAGCACGCGCACGCTGGAGCGCCAGATATCGGGCCCGGTTCCATCGCCTTCGATAAAAGGGATTACCGGGTTGTCGGGTACGTTTAGTTTCCCGTTAATTAATGTAATTTTTTCTCCATTCATAACAACAATATTAATAAGTAAGGTGCGATAATTTCATTGGTAAAATTACGACTATTTTAAATTCATCACGTGGTAATCAACCGGTCAACGATCAGCGAAATCATAACGATCATCAGAAAAAGGTTGGCTGCAATAAATATAAGGCGGTACCGCATGACCCTGGCCATGAAGAGTTGCCAGGCCATGAGCAGCAGCAATAGAATATTCATGCCGATGATCGCATATCCCAGGGCTGGAAGATGCAGTATCTTAAAATAAACCAACATAATTGAAGCGCCTGACGATGCGCTCATCCATACCATCACAATTGTTTTGATCTGGAATTCGCTAAAAAAGTCGCTCAGCGCCGGAAATCCTGCCTTCCGGTATTCGTGGCCATATTTGAGGGTCAGCATCCAGAAATGGGGCATCTGCCATATGAACAGGAAAAAGGCAAGGAATATTGCTTCAGGGTCAAGCAGCGAACCGCCACCGGCCGACCATCCCATGAAAATGGGGATGGCTCCGGTCAGCGCCCCGGGCACCACTGCAAAGGCTGTTTTTCGTTTCAGATAAGTGTAAATGCCGTTGTACCATATCAGATTGATAAATCCGAGGATAAAAACGACCGGCGGGGCATAATAAAGCAGGATCATCATACCGCCTAAAATGAAGAACATGGAATACCTTAATGCTTCTGCCGTGGTAATTCGTCGCGAAGGAAGCGGGCGTTTTCGGGTGCGTTCCATCTTCTCGTCGTATGGCCATTCCTGGTATTGATTAAATGCTGACGCCCCAGAAGCCAGTAAAAAGATCCCGGCAATTGAAATGAAGGATTCAGGAGTGAGTTCGACAGAGCTGAGGACCAGGGCTGTAAATGCAGTAAAGGTAACAGCCAACGATACAGGGAACCTTGTTAAAGAAAGAATTATCCGGAAAATGGAGGGGTGCAAAAGTTTGGCCGTATTTATTTGATGGTTTTAAGATAGTCGATGACCTTGTTCATTTCATCTTCGGTAACAATGCCCCGATAGGTTTTCATAAGTCCTTTGGGATATCCAACCACCAGGTCTTTGTCGGGATCATAAACGGATGTCATGATATACTCGTCATCCACGGTAATCGATCGTTCAGTTCCATTGGTTACCACCTTCTCCGTTTTTCCATAAAGTCCTTTAAATGAGGTGCTCACAATCTTGGACCCATCAATGGAATGGCAACCGGTACACGCATTTTTCTTCAATATCACAAGGCCATCCGGTTCGGCTGATTTTTCCGGTAATGCTTTGAGCCAGGCCGCGTATTCTTCCTCGGAGACCACCCGTGTTTTGGTTTCCATGTATGAGTGACGCAATCCGCAATACACAGTACATAACACGTCATATTCGCCCGGTTGCTGGGCGATGAACCACATGTAATTCTTTTTTCCCGGCACGACATCCTCTTTGATCCGAAATGCAGGTATGTACAAACTGTGAATAACATCGTCGCTATGGAGATTCAGTTTTACCGCTTTGTTTAAGGGAACAACCAGTACAGGTGATTGTTTACCACCTTCGTATTCAAATGTCCAGACCCACATTTTCCCAATCACTGTTATTGGAATGGCATCTTTGGGAACATTCCTCATTGGACTAAAGGCAACATATCCATAATAAAACATGAGCAGTACCAGGATCAGCGGGACGGTAATCCATGTAAATTCCAGAAAGTTGTTGTCCTTGATCTGGACAGCCTGCGGATGTCTTTTACGGTTGTAGCGATAAACGAAATAGAGCATCACCGTTGTAATCCCTACAAGGAAAAACAGACTTATCCCGAAAATGATTTTAAAGGCCAGATCTACACCTTCAACAAAATTTGAAGCACCCATATTTTTGAATTACGAATTACGAATTATGAATTACGATTTTTATTCCGCCAGCCACATTAAGCCTCCCACCCAGCCACCAATCCGCCAGTCCCCTTGTCCCCTTGTCCCCTTGTCCCCTTGTCCCCTTGTCCCCTTGTCCCTTTGTCCCCTTGTCCCCTTGTCCCCTTGTCCCCTTGTCCCCATGTCCACCTGTTTACCTATACGCATAATCAGCCAACGTAAATAAAATGACCAACACATAAATAAATAATACGATGAATACAAATACACGAAACAACGTTGATTCATATTTCAGGTGCATGAAGTATGTAAGTACAATGAAGGATTTTACCGAGGCGATCAGCAGGGCAATAAACACTGTGAGCGCCGATAAATCAATCCAAGTCACGGTAACTGTGATGACTGTAAAAGTTAGCAGCGTGATCAGAACCCACGCATGCGAACGATAGGGGGTGATATGGACGGTTTCGGGATGCATTTTTTTTAGAATTTACGATTTACGATTAGACGATTTACGATTGAATTTAAGACTTCTCAATGTCGCGACCTCTTATGTTATGAGGTACAATAGCGGAAATAAAAAAATCCAGATCAAGTCGACCAGATGCCAGTAAAGACCTCCGTTTTCCAATAGAACATAGCGGTCGGCATTTATTGTACCTTTTTTAACCTTGATCATTACAATGGTCAGTATGATTCCGCCAACAACAAGATGGAACATGTGTAACCCAGTCATAAAATAGTAGAGGCTGAAAAACATGACCTGTCCATGGCTTAGCGTAACCATCAGGTCGGAGCCAGGGTAAAGGCCGATGTGAATTTTATGACCCCATTCAAAATATTTATTGACCATGAACGCCGCTGCACACAAAAGGGTAATAAACAAGAGGATCACAGCCAGTTTTTTATTTCCTTTTTGTATCGCAGTGATCGACATTGCCACTGTAGCGCTGCTTAGCAAAAGAACAACAGTGTTGATCGTCCCGATAAAGGCATTCAGATGGTGAGCTGCCTGATGGAATTCGTCGGGATAACTGCTGCGCATGATCGCATAAACAAGAAATAATCCGCCAAAGAGGAGTATCTCGGTAAATATAAATAACCACATTCCTAATTTTGCACCAATGTCGTCGCGATGTTCCATATTTCAAGTTACGATTTACGATTTATGATTTTTCACCATTTCACTATTTATAATCGTATGGCCCTTCATTTACTCCCAATTCCGGCATGATATCAAAATTCTCAACCGGCGGAGGGGAAGGGATGTTCCATTCAAAGGTTCTTCCTCCCCATGGATTATCCGGCGCTTTGGCGCCTTTTTTACTGAAAAGGGTGATCAACATAATTACAAATCCGATGACCAGCAAAATCCCGCCCCAGAATGAAAGTTGATGTCCGAATGTAAACTGGGGTAAATAGTCGAAGTATCTTCGAGGCATGCCCATCATCCCGATGATAAATTGAGGGAAATAGAGCAGATTGAATCCGGTAAAAAGGAATACGAATGACCAGTTGGCCATTTTTATATTATACATGCGACCATACATCTTTGGATACCAGTAATATATGGCGGCAAAAAAGGCAAATCCCACCCCGCCAAAAACGATGTAATGGAAATGGGCAACCACATAGGCGGTATCATGAACATGAATGTTCGTAGCCAGTGCGCCAAGTGATAGGCCAGTCATACCTCCGATCATAAAGAGAAAGATAAATCCGAGGGCAAATAAAAACGGTGGCTTAACTGAAATGGAGCCTTTGTACATGGTGGTCACCCAGTTAAAAACTTTAATGGCGCTGGGAACAGCAACCAGGAAAGTAAGCAAGGAGAAGACCCAGCGGGCGGTTGTACTCATCCCGGAGGTATACATATGATGTGCCCAAACGAAATACCCAACCGAGGCAATAGCCAGGCTGGAGATTGCAATGGCTTTATATCCGAAAATCCTCCGTAGCGCGAACGTGGGAATGATCTCGGTGATGACCCCCATTGCCGGCAAGATCATGATATAGACAGCAGGATGGGAATATATCCAGAACAAATGTTGATATAATATCGGGTCACCACCCAGGGATGGATCGAAGAAGCCGATCCGCAGCCACCTCTCAGCAATGATCATTAGCAAGGTTATCCCGACGATCGGAGTGGCAAGAACCTGTATCCAGGCAGTAGCGTAAAGTGACCATGGAAAGAGGGGCATTTTGAAAAATGTCATGCCTGGCGCGCGCATGCGGTGCATGGTCACGATAAAATTCAATCCTGTGAGGATGGAAGAGAATCCGAGCACAAATGCCCCAAACACTGCCGCAACCACGTTGGTTTGAGTTTGGATGCTGTAGGGTGCATAAAACGTCCATCCCGTATCTGGTGGACCGTTGCCCATGAATTGTGAAGCAAGTGCGATCGCAGCGCCAAGCACGTAGAGATAGAACGAAAACAGGTTTAACCTAGGGAAGGCAACATCCTTGGCGCCAATCATCAATGGCAAGGAGAAATTTCCAAAAACTGCGGCCAATCCGGGAATTACAACGGTAAAAATCATGATGATGCCATGAATCGTGAATATTCCGTTGTAGGCCTGCGGACCGTAGATCTGCTGACCCGGCCAGTAGAGTTCCATCCGCATCAATACGCCTAAGATAACTCCAACGCTGAAGAACACCATGATGGCATACATATACATCAACCCGATCCGCTTGTGGTCAGTTGATGTAAGCCAGGCCATCAGGCCTTTATATTTGCCCGTATCAACGAGGTAACTTGGCTCAGGATGGTGAGTCTTTTCTTCTGTCATATTATGTGTTTTGTGTTTTTGATTTCTTCCGGGACGACCGGATTATGAGAATGATAAATAATGTAAGTGCAAAGAAAATGATCACGGTGGCAGCAATTTTAGTAACCTGCAAGGTGTATTTCCGACCTTCGGGGTCATAACTGAAACAATATTCAAGTACACGGTTAATCGTTGGTCTCGACAAACCTTTCTGAGCTTCGACAATGGCCATTTTTACATCAAACACAAGAAAGGAGGTGCCATACAGGTAGCGGGTTACTTTTCCCTGAGGACTCAGAATCAAAATGCATGAAGGATGCATAAAATCATTTCCTGCACGGGTGAATTTGTAGCCGATAGTATGAATCAACGAATAGATGTTGGCGCTGTCGCCAGTCAGGTAATCCCAATGGACAGCGCGCGGCCTGCTGTGTTCCCTTAAAAAGTTTTTTTTCTTCTCGACCGAAACGGCCGGAGTGTCGTCTTCATTGAAGCTGAAAGTGATCACCTGGTAATCTTTGCCCAGTTCCATCCCCATTTTTTCAATGACATCAGAAACTCCTGACAGCAATTGCGGACAAATTCCCGGACAGTCATAATAGACCGGGATAAGAATTGTTGGCTTAGTAATCAGTGATTTAAGTTGAACAGATTGCCCCAATTCATTTGTAAAGATCAGATTCGCAGGAATAATGGTGTCGAGCTGCTCCACAATTCCAACTTCCTCTTCAGCCCCGTCAAGTTGAGCGAACACCGGAAAGCTAAGAATGACCGCTATAATTATAAAGAATATGCCAGAATAAATAATTTTACTTTTCATAATAACGGTAATTAATATAGCATTTTCAAATCTTCAATTCTCCAAATCCCAAATTAACCATGATCGTCTTCTTTATAAATGCCCGCGATCATCAACGATCCTCCGAGTAGTGATGTATCTTTCAGTAATTCAATCAGCGCCATATTTGCGGAGGCAGGCTCGAACAGTCCGGGGATATGGATGGTGCAGATAAAAATTAACAGCAACAAGGCAAGGAGAAGACAGGCAATTTGAATGAATTTTTTTGATACGATGGCTATGCATGCAGCAATCAGAGCCAACCCGGTGAGGATTACCGTAAAGCCTCCTCCCGGGATAAATGAACTCACCATCCCAACATAATAATTATACATCAGGAAGTGATTCAGCCCCATGATGCCGAATGGTATGGCAAACAGAATTCTCCCAATGGTTGACAATTGTTTCATTCTTTCCTTTTTTAGTATCTGGTAATTCCTGATTATTTTAAAGGTTAATTTTTTTCACTTTCCTTATTTTCAGGATCGAATATACAATATAGAATATAAATCCCCACACAATGATCACTGATAGTGTATAGGTGAGAATTATCCAAACCGGGGCCTTTCCACGGGTTGCCCACCATGCTCGGCCTTCGGTCAGACTGGGCATGTCGGTTGGTTTGCCAATGGCAAGGGTTGCAATTGCACCGGTGGTTTTCATGATGTTTTTTGGATCATTGACCATGGCTGAAACCTCAACATAACCTTCCTTATTACCAGGCAGATCGGCAGGAAATTCAAAGATGGCAAGGCCCTTGTCGTTCGTAGTTTTAAGTTCTCCTACCTGCAACTTGCCAAAAAATCGCTTTACAAACAGTGCAACTTCGACTCCGGCTGCATGGACTGATTGGCCATCTTTCAATTCTTCGTTGGCGGTAACAACAACTTTTTTCCCCAGATCGTCGTATTTCATGTCCAGGGTAACAATTCTGCCGGCAAATGAGGCTTTGGTTGCCGGGTTTGGTTGAATGTATTTAGGGTTGTAAGAACGCATATAGGCGATGACCCACCAACGTTCATCTTCCGACAGGATATTGCGAAATTCGGGCATTGGCGCTTTACCAACCGTGATACGGTAAAACAGTTCACCATCGGGCTGTTTCTGAGCCAATTCTTTTGACAAATCGCCGGGTGGCGGTGTGAGTTTCGCCCAATTGTCCTTCCCCATGAGGCCGTGGCACGACTGGCAGTTTTTCAGGTAGATCTGTTCGCCCTGTTTTTGCATTTCAGGAGTGAAAAGAAATGGGGCTACCACCGTTTTTTGATCATCGGGAACCACCCAGGTTTGAGCGGAAACAGTCATTCCGATGGAACAGACGTAGAGGATAATGAATAGGTTTATAAAACGCATGGTTCCTTGATTATTTCTTGGTTAATCAAATTTAAAATGTTCAATGCCTTTTTCCCTGGCAGTTTCATGCAGCGGGATGACCGGAAAAAATTTTGAAATAAGGGTGATGATGATGAGCACAAGTATGAACGGGGCGATCGTAATCATTGTCTCGATCAACGTCGGTGAATAATGAACAAAGTTTTGCGGTACATGCTGAATGGGAAGAAAGGGATGTTCCTGGGTGGGGATCACAATGATATATCTTTTAAACCATGCCGCAATAAGCACTGCCACGGATATAAGCATGATTGGCAGTGGTTTACGGAAACGATGGAAGAGCATGAAGAGAATGGGAAGGATCAGTCCGCCAATCTGGACTACCCAAAAAAGCAGTGTGTCTTTACCGGCAAAAAGTTCATGCAGGTGAACAGCATCGGCACGTTTCAGTTTATATCCCGGTACCAGGAACTCGTTGATGTTGAAATAGAGATAAACCAGGGAAACTGTGGCAAGCACTTTTCCCATGTTGTTGAAGTGCAAATCGGTGAGATAATTTTGCAGTTTATAGTTTTTTCGGAAGAAGAACATCGCGATGATGACGGCGGCAGAACCTGCAACAAAAGCGCCCGAAACAAAATAGGGCCCAAAAACCGTACTGTCCCAACCTGCCCGTGAGGTAACTGCAAACAACCATGAAGTGACCGTATGGATCGAAAGCGCAGCCGGAATCAGCAAGATAAGCAGTGTACGAATAGCCCGGTTAATGATCTTATTCTGTTGCGGGTTATCAGTGAAATTCAATGATAGAACTTTGTAAATTGGCTTAAGCCAGGATGGCAACCTGTCAACTTTCCGGTGAATGATGGCCATATCTGCAATAAGTGGCAGGAACAATAACAGCAAGCTCAGTACCAAATATGTTGTAATTACTGTGACATCCCAAAGGATAGGTGATTGTGGCCGTCCGTAAAGAAAAACATAGACCAGGCGTTCAGGGCGACCCATGTCGGAAACAATGACCAGTCCGGCAACAGCGGCAAAGGCAACGGCAATCGTCTCTGCAATCCGGGTAATCGGGGTTAGCCATTTCATACCGATCAGACCAAGCACTGCGCTGATAAGCATTCCGATGAGGCTGGCTGCCACGAAAAAGACAAAGTTCGCCAGGTACATTCCCCAGGTAACATAGTCGCGGATACCGGCCACCCCCAATCCGGTCCTAAGTTGGATCGAATAGGCATAAAGACAGACCATCAGCGACACGGTCAGAAAACCCATCCAGATCAGGAATCCTTTATTGATCCTGATATGATGAGTAAGATCGCTGGTGATTTTGTCGAAGGTAAATTGATTGTCATCCATGGTCATCATGCTTTTTCAGGAGTTGCATCGCCGGCCTCTTCAAACGGGAACAGACGGTTTTTAGGTGGCAGGTAATACACGCGCGGCTTGGTTCCCAGCTCAGGCATCAACTGATAGCCTCCATTGTCGCGAAGAAGTTTGCTTAACCTGACTGTTTCCTTGGTGGTGCCGTTGGTCACAGCATCTTCGTTTTCATCGCCGAAGTAATAAACACCGTTGGGGCAAGCTTCAACGCAATAAGGCAATTTACCCTCTCTGAGCCGGTCGGCGCTGAAAAGGCATTTGGAGATGGTGCCCAGTTTTTGGGGAACATTCAGTTCCACATTATAATCCTTTCCCTGGTGACTGGCAGCATCCTTAGGTTCTATCCAGTTGAATATACGGGCTGAGTAAGGACATGCGGCCATGCAAAAGCGGCAACCGATACAACGGTCATTATCAATAAGTACGATGCCATCGGGTCGTTTGTAGGTAGCGTCAACCGGACATACCGAAACGCAAGGCGGATTATCGCAATGCTGGCAGTGCTTCGGCATGTTGTAAGGCGCTGTACCCGGAGCATCCTTCATTTGAAGTACATTCACGTGGTATTGCTCCGGTCGCAACTGGTGTGCATCCTGACATGCAGAGATGCATTTACGTGCGTTGCGGCATTTCGAAAGATCAATTACCAACACCCAGCGCCGTCCGGGAATACCCTCCCGTCCCTGGGATATCAGGAGCTCTTCACCTGTTTTTTCCAGCGCTTTGATCTCAAGTGAATCCACCTGAACCAACTTTCCATCTTGCGTGAGTAACACTTTCTGATCGCCGGAGACCTCTTTCTTGGCCTCAAAAATGTGACCGGAATATAGCGCGGCTGCACCAGTGGCAACGCCAACACCAGCCAACCCAAGGTTTTTCAGAAAGTTTCGGCGGGTGGAATTTTTTTGATCTTCTGATTCATCAGGGGAATGGGGAGTATTGTTATCGTCCATGATTATTTCTTGTCGGAATTAATATGCACAAATGTAAATAAATAATCGAATTAAAAGGGGAATAGCATTGAAATTTTTCCGGCAAAATTATTACCGACATTTTCGAATGAATAGGGGCCCCACCGGTAAAATGCGCCAATTCCAATGGTATAAATCCGAAGGTTGATGAGGTTGTTTATCAGCAACCCGGATTCATAATAGCCCAGTTTCATTTCCCTGGGGTTGATGGAGTTATAACTATACCTGGGTTTGTGATCGAGCCAGCCGAAGCCGACATTCTGGCTGAGGGCAAATTCAGGATGAAACCATTTCTTCCCCTTGAAAAGCAGGTAGCCAAAGTCGTGATAAATATAGATGGATGCATATTTATTTGAAAGAAATTCATTGCTTCGCATGGTGGCAAAACTGTTGGGTGCGTACAAAGATATCAACCGGTAACTAGCCGGTGCATAGTAAAGGTTGCATGCCGGAACAGGCTGATCAATAAATCCTCCGTTGATCTGTAGGGTCAGTTTTCCAAGATATTTGATATTAAATGTTTTACGTATTTTTAAATCGAACCGGTCATAGTCATATTCACCCCGCAACAGGTTTTTTACTCCTCTTGTGTATTGAATCCATATCACCGGATATTTTGTGCCCAGGGAAATTTTGTTGTTAACCGTCTGAATGAATTTTTCTCCATAGGCCCATTTGAACCCGGCCGTAATGTTGGTGAACCGGAATTGGTCATGGAACAATATGGTATTTCCATCTGCTGATACCAGATCAATGGTGGTCGTTTTCTTAAAATCATTGGATATCCCTATATTGAATAACATATATTTTAAAGCCCTGAATCCCATGGAAAAGTCAAACTGTTGTGTCCGGTCGAGTTTCTTCAGCATCAGTTGCCTGAAGTTACCAGCGAGGATTGATTCATAGTCTGCGGGAAAACTCACGCCTCCGGACTCAACAAGGTCGTAAAAGCCGGAGGCGGTCATGGTCACATCGTGACGCCGGTTTACCAGAAACCTTACATCACCCCCGTATTTTGAAGTGGAAATCCCAAATGCATATTGATAAAATCCTCCGATTTTAAACCAATCCGACAGGTGATCATTGGTATGTAGACCTGCACCCACTACAAGTCCCTCGTAAGTGTTGTAGTTAAGAAACCGGTTAATATCTATGTCGATGGGGCCCCATGGAATGCGTCCGGTAAGCAGGGTTTGGAGTGTTTTGGCCATTTTATCGAAGTTGTTGGCCTCTCCGACACTATCGAGTACCCTGTAGGTCTGACGGTCTTTCCGGGTTAAACTGTCAACGCGGTATTGGTTCCAGAACGGTTCACTCCGCGAGGTGGCATCCTTATCGACCTCAACATCAAGATGATTGAATTCACGTCGCACAAGTTCGGGGTTCAGGACAATGTCGCGAATATAGCTCCGGCCACTGCCTACCGCTTTGTATTTTCCGACACGCATATTGTTGAAAGCCACGTCGGTATTGAGCTGAACCGGAAACCACTGCTCTCCGTCTATAAGCTCGTAAAGCTGGTTGATCCTGATCATGATCCCACCCGTGTTCGGATAGGGTTCGGCGGTGACATTCTGAATACCCCAATTGTGGGTGTTGATGGAAATAACTCCTTTCATGCCATCGAAATTTGTCCCTTTCCTGGGTCTGAAAGACAGAATAAAAACGGTATCCTTACCTTTATACGTGGTATCTTCGATTTTGAAAAAATACTTATTGAGACTCCCGCTCCCTATCGGATTGATATAATCCTTCATCATGATCGAGATGATGGGTTTGTAAAACGAAAATGACTGGATCTGCGTGGCAAGGAATACAAGGATGGGGTCTTTAAAACCCGACATCTTAGTTGCGATCACTTTGTTGTAGTTCTTGTCGGGAGCCATGAATTTTCGCCTGGTCACATTTTCCATGAGGAACAGGTACTGGTTGCTGATCAACTTTTCGATTAATCGTGCTGTTGAGTCCTTCATGGTAGAATCCGTTGGCACCGAGTCGGCTTTTATCTCAAAGTTTAACCCGATGCCACTGGTACCTTGAACCATCGAGGTGTCAACCAGAGCTGAAAAATCATTGCGGATGGTGGTATCCATATCCACGGTAAAAACGGTTTTATCATAGGCCGTATAAGAAAAAGAACTTACTTTTTCCGGATCATTGATGTTACGGTTATCAATAACATTGCGGATGATGCGGTGGGCAGGGTTGATACCCGGAAGGATCTCTACCTCCTGCAGATCGATCTCCTTCTGTATCATTTTGATAATAAGATCCCTGGACTGGTCTGTTATCTCGACAGTCATCGGTTCATACCCAACGTAAGTCAACCTGATGGTTTGAACCGGTTTTGTCGAATGGAGCTTGAATTTACCGTCGATGTCGGTTGTTCCCCCGGTATTGCTGTTATTTATAACAATGTTTACGAATGCCAGGGATCCCCTTGTTTTAGAATCAACCACCCTTCCTGAAACTGAAAATGAACCCTGGGCGAAGCAATTTGCGGTGATCAAAGGAAAAATCAACAGGAACAAAAGGAGGCGGAGGTACATGAACATTGATTTTTTTTCAAAGGTAAGAATTTAAAATAATCGTAACTTTCCAAAAAATTAGGATATCTGCAAAGAGGTAATAACACAAGGAAAAAGTGACAAAAGAGATGAATTTTCCATTGATCGCCAAAACAATTTCCGGTCTTGAGGATGTATTGATGCAGGAATTAGGGACACTTGGAGCGACCGGTATGATGAAACTGAACCGTGCAGTTTCCTTTACGGGCGATACGGAAACAATGTACAAAGTCAATTATGCCTGCCGGACTGTACTGAGGATACTAAAACCATTGTTCCACTTTGAGATCCTTGAACAAAAGGATCTTTACGAAAAAATTTATGAATTCCCCTGGGAAGATTTAGTGGACGCGGAACATTCCATTGCCATTGATGCGGTAATTTCTTACACGGTTTTCACAAATTCTCAATTTGTCGCACAACGGTCTAAAGATGCCATTGTGGACCGGTTGCGGGATAAAACCGGCAAGCGCCCCTCTGTGGATCTGGAAAATCCTGATTTGAAGGTAAATGTACACCTGTTCAAGGATTCCTGCACGGTTGCGCTCGATTCATCCGGGCAATCACTTCATCGTCGCGGGTACCGGCAAAGCACTGGTCCGGCGCCTATCAACGAAGTACTTGCCGCCGGCCTTGTGAAACTTTCGGAATGGGATGGCGTCAAACCATTGTTCGACCCGATGTGCGGATCAGCGACCTTGCTGATCGAGGCTGCCATGCTTGCAAAAAATATGCCCTCCGGTTATTTCCGGGAGGAATGGGGGTTTATGAAATGGCGGGATTTTGATGCGGAGCTGTGGGAAAAGGTCAAAGTTGATTCAAACGAACTCATTACTGATTTAAAGGTAAAACTGCATGGCGCCGACCGGGCGCCGCGCGCCATTGAATCTGCCCGTGAAAACCTCCGGTTTACCAACCTTTATGAGGAGATCACGCTGGAAGTTAAAACATTTGAAGAATCAGAACCTCCGTTTGACAAGGGATTCATTATCTCAAACCCGCCTTACGATGAGCGGCTTCAGATAGAAGATTCGCTTGTGTTTTATAAAATGATCGGCGATACCCTGAAACGGAAATATGCCGGATTTACGGCCTGGCTGATCTCATCGGACCTGGAAACCATAAAATTTATCGGGTTGCGGCCCTCCCGAAGGATCGCGGTATTCAACGGCCCGCTGGAATGCAGGTTTTTGAAGTTTGATCTTTTTGCCGGGAAGAAGGGGTATGGGGAAACTGATATTAAGGCGGAGTAGGTTTATTTGCAAGTTCTACTTTTGTAAGATCATTGTAAAACACAAAATGCAAAATGCAAATGGTAAGATGCAATATATGGAAACCTGTCCGCTTGTCCGCCTGTCCGCCTGTCCGGCACAATGATTCGCAGCACACAGATAGTATTATCCAAAACTGGATATGCAATAGGAATACCATTGAATTATTAGGCTTTTGGAAAAGCATCTACAACAATAATTTTATGAGGGTGTCTCAAAAGATGAAAAGTATAACCACAAAGGACTCAAAGTTTTTACACGAAGGACACAAAGATCAGATATTCAGTAGTGTACACTTTGCAAACTCTGCGAGACACTTAGCGAACTTTGCGGTTAAAGGACTTTTTTAATCTCATAGTAAAATGCAAAATGCAATATGCAAATGGTAAGATGCAATATATGGAAACCCGTCCCCCCGTCCTCTCGTCCCCCCGTCCCCCCGTCCACTAATAATGCCTAAGCCCAACAACCCATGCCACATATAACCAGAATCGGTGTAATGACCTCCGGCGGAGATTCGCCGGGAATGAATGCCGCCATCAGGGCGGTAGTGCGTACAGCAATTTTTAGCGGGCTTGATGTTTTCGGCATCTTCCGGGGCTATGAAGGGCTGATCGATAACCAGATCGAACAGATGTACAGCCACTCTGTGTCGAACATTATCCAGCGGGGGGGCACAATCCTGAAAACCGCGCGTAGCAAAAGATTCCTGGAGTACGACGGAAGACTTAAGGCGTACAACAATCTCAGGGAGAACAAAATTGACGCGCTGGTGGCCATTGGCGGAAACGGTACTTTTACCGGGGCGGCCATTTTTGATAACGAGTTTGATTTTCCGGTCATTGGGTTGCCCGGCACCATCGACAACGATCTTTATGGGACCGATGCAACCATTGGGTACGACACCGCTTTAAATACTGTTGTTGAAGCCGCCGATAAGATCCGTGATACAGCTTCGTCGCATGACCGTCTGTTTTTTATCGAAGTGATGGGGCGCGATGCAGGATTCATTGCCTTGCGCAGCGGTATTTCATGTGGCGCAGAGTTTATCCTTGTTCCCGAAACCATCACCTACATCGATAATATTACCAGGTTGCTCAAACACGATTGGCGCAAAAGCAAAACTTCCGGAATCGTTATTGTGGCGGAGGGAGATGATATGGGTGGCGCATACGATATTGCCCGGATGGTGAAGGAAAAACTGCCGCATATTGAAACCCGTGTTACCATTCTTGGTCATATTCAACGCGGAGGCTCTCCAACCTCGTTCGACAGGGTGCTGGCGAGTTCCCTGGGATATTATGCCGTGAATGGGTTATTGGAAGGACATCGCGGTGAAATGGCCGGAATTATAAATAAGGAGGTGGTCTATACTCCTTTTGATCAGGCCATTAAACACCATAAAGATATCAACAAGGAATTGCTGGAAATGTCCCGCATCCTTGCTTTGTAAAACATTAACGGATCATTTATTGGAACGAACCACCCTGTTTGCCGATGTTTTATTGCCCCTCCCGGTTGGAGGAACATTCACGTATCGTGTTCCATTTGAACTGAATGAGCAGGTTCAGGAGGGCATACGCGTGGTGGTGCAATTCGGGGCGAGGAAAATATATACTGCACTGGTCATCAAGGTACATGAACATCCACCAACTGCCCATATCCCGAAGTATATTCTCTCGATTCTTGATGAAACTCCCATTGTTACTCATGTACAACGTGCTTTCTGGGATTGGCTGGCCGGTTATTATCTTTGTCACCCGGGAGAGGTGATGAACGCGGCCCTGCCATCGGCCTTCAAACTGGCAAGCGAATCAAAAATATCCTTAAGCGCGGTACTACCGGACGATCTTTCTGGACTGACCGAGAAAGAATTGCTACTGGTTGAAGCGTTGCACAACCGCAAAAGCATAGCCATTTCTGAGGTCGCTAAAATAATAGACCAGCAAAAGACCATCCCGGTCATTAAAACCCTTATCGAAAAAGGGATCATTGTTCCCGAAGAAGAACTCAATGACCCTTATAAGCCAAAACGTGAAGCATTTGTGAGGTTTATGCCTGAATATGCCGAAGACGAAGAAGCCCTGAAGGTGATATTCGATCAACTGGAGAAGCGGGCTAAAAAACAGCTCGCGATTGTCATAACGTTCATCCGGATTTCGGAGTATGGATTTGGCGAGGTAAAGGATGTAAAACGCCACGATCTTATTAATAAATCGAAGGGTACTTCTGCTCAGCTTGATATCCTCGTTGGCAAGGGGGTGTTTGAGATTTATTATAAACTCGTGAGCAGGTTTGAAACGGCCGGACAGGAGATGGACTCCGAACAAATTGAACTTACAGCGGGGCAGCAGCAGGCATTGGAGAAAATCCGGAAGGAGTTTGAGACCAAAGATGTCGTGTTGTTGCATGGGGTTACTTCCAGCGGAAAGACTGAGTTGTATATTAAACTAATCCGTGATGTCATAGACCAGGGAAAACAAGCGCTGTTCATGTTGCCCGAAATAGCGCTTACAACTCAGATAATCACACGGCTGCGAAAATATTTTGGCGACAGGGTAGGGGTGTATCATTCGCGGTTCAACATGCATGAACGGGTAGAGATCTGGAATGCAGTTCTTCACAGAGCCAATACCGGGCAAATTGCCGAAAAGCAATATGATATCATTCTTGGAGCACGATCTTCGCTGTTTTTACCATTTTCAAATTTGGGATTGGTCGTCGTAGATGAGGAGCATGATCCCTCTTTCAAACAGATGGATCCGGCCCCGCGTTACAGCGGGCGAGATGCTGCCATCTACTTAGCGCACCTTCATGGCGCAAAAACATTGCTGGGCTCTGCCACCCCTTCGGTTGAAAGCTACAGTAACGCGATGCAGGGGAAATATGCGCTGATAGAACTTTTTGAACGGTTCGGAAATATGGAAATGCCGCAAATCCAGATCGTTAACGTTAAGGAATCGCTGCGTCTCGGCTTGATGAAAAGTCATTTTTCTTCAGTGTTGCTGAAATTGATCGAAACAGCGCTTGGAAATGGGGAACAAGCCATACTTTTCCAAAACCGGCGGGGATTTTCCCTTCGCCTGGAATGTGACCTGTGCCATTGGATGCCTGCATGTAAAAACTGTGACGTAACGCTCGTATATCATAAGAAAATCAATCAGTTGCGTTGTCATTATTGTGGTTATGTGTCGCGGATCCCTGATAAATGTCCTGAATGCACCGGTGTAAATATAAAAATGAAAGGGTTTGGCACCGAAAAAGTGGAGGAGGAACTTGGACTTATCTTTCCCAAAGCCCGGATTGCACGCATGGATCTTGATACTACACGAACCAAACATTCGCTTCAGCATTTGATCGGCGATTTTGAGGCTCGTAAAATAGATATTCTGGTAGGTACACAAATGGTGACCAAAGGACTTGATTTTGACAATGTCAGCCTGGTCTGCATTCTGAATGCCGATAATATGCTGAGCTATCCGGATTTCAGGGCAGCCGAACGCGGTTTCCAGCTCATGGCGCAGGTGAGCGGACGTTCGGGGCGTAAATACAAACAAGGGAGGGTAATCATTCAGACCTATAATCCCAATCATCCTGTGATCATAGATGTGGTAAAAAATGATTACCTGGCGATGTTTAAAAAACAAATGGCTGAGCGACACAAATTCAAGTATCCTCCATATACACGATTGGTACTTTTAAAGTTGAAGCATAAAGATCCTGAGTTTCTGAACATGGCGGCAGATAAGCTGGCAAAGTCGCTCCGCAAAGTTTTCGGAAAACGGATCCTTGGTCCTGAATTCCCTATCGTATCAAGGATCATGAACTATTTTATCAAGCATATCATTTTCAAGATGGAACGAGGGGTTTCACCAAGTGCAATGAAGGAAAGAATGGTCATGGAAATTGAGAAGTTGCAGCGTGAACAAATGCTAAAGCAGGTAAAAGTCATTATTGATGTTGATCCGCAGTAGTATCAATGACCAAGAAAAGGTCTTCTTTCTCCTTTTTCATAAGGTACCGTTCGCGGGCAAACTTCTCCAGATGAGCGCTGTCGGTCATTAACTGGCGGGTAAGGATAGAGTCCTTCCTGATCTCCTGGAGATAGAATCGTTTTTCAGTGTTCAATTGATCTAATTTGTTTTGTAAATCGTTACGGATCAACATGTTGTTGCTGTCAAAAAACACCATCCATATCACAAATGCCACCGTTGTCAGGAAGAACTTGTTGATGAGTATCCGAAAGATCAGCCTTAGAACAGCCATTGATTTTACACCTGTAATTTTAAATAGTTGTATATCTCAACCTGGGATTGTATATCCGGACCGTTGATTTTTTTATATGTGTTTTGTTCTCCGGGACCAATCACCCTGGCTTTGACATTATCTGCCATTTGAATTTCAAGTATTTTCATCAGTTGCTTCTGGATTTCCGGATCATTGATGGGTGTTGCGACCTCGATGCGGTTATCAAAATTACGTACCATCCAGTCGGCCGATGTGATGTAAAATTTATTGTCACCACCATTGCAGAAAACAATGATCCGGGCATGTTCCAGGAACCGGTCAACAATACTGATTGCTTCAATGTTTTCACTCAGACCGGGGATTCCCGGAACGAGTGTACAGATCCCCCTGATAATGAGTTTGATTTTCACCCCGGCCTGACTGGCTTTATAAAGTTTTTTCACCATGGTTCCATCAACGAGGCTGTTCAGTTTGATGATGGCCCATGCCTCCTTTCCTGCTTTTGCGTTGCGAATCTCACTGTTCAACATCCTGATATAGAAATTGCGCATGTGAAGGGGAGCCACGATCAGCGATTTAAACTTATAGGGACGGTAGCTCTCTTCGATGAGGTGAAATGAGTTTACCACATCGTTACAGATCTTTTGATCGGCTGTGAGTAAGCTGACATCGGAATAAACTTTGGCTGTATCCTCGTTGAAATTCCCGGTTCCGATAAACGCATAGAAGAAATCCCTGTTGTGCTCTTTTCTGCGTATCAGGATCAGTTTGCCGTGAACCTTGAACCCGGGGATGCTGTATATGACCTTCACTCCCTCTTCACGCAGCTTTTCAGTCCAGTAAATGTTTGCCTCTTCATCAAACCTTGCCTGTAGTTCCATGAAAACCGTCACATATTTGCCATTCCTGGCAGCGTTGATCAGCGCATTGATGACACTGGAGTTTTTTGCCGCCCTGTAAATGGTCATTTTTATTGACCTGACTTTCGGATCAATGGAGGCTTCGCGCATCAGGTCAACGATGTATTGAAACGATTGGTATGGATAATGAAGCAGGATATCTTTCTGCCTTATTGACGAAAGGATGCTCCTGTTCACCGGCAAATCTTTGTGCATCAATGGTACAAATGGCGGGTACTCAAGTTCACGGTGGCCGAGGTTTGGAAATCCCATGAAATCCTTAAAATTATGATACCGCCCCCCACCTCTGATCGGATCGTCTTTGGTGATCTCCAGGCGTTTGGTGAGGCTCTTCAATAAAATTTCAGGAATCGACTTGTCATAAACAAAGCGTACGGGTATCCCACGTTTCCTTTGTTTCAGGCTCTCGGTCATCACATCGAGGAAACTCTTGGAGACATCTGTATCTATGTCAATTTCAGCATCACGGGTAATCTTTACCGTATAAGCGGAAAACGTGTCGTATCCGAAAATGGAGAATATTTCGGAAAGACAGTACCTGATGATGTCGTCGAGCAGGATGATGTAACGTTTCTCCGCTTCGGTCGGCAAGATCAGGAAACGAGATATGGTCTTCGTAGGCAGTTCGATCAGCGCGTAGTTGTCCTTCAACGTTTTATCTTTACGCCCGATGGTGATGGCCAGATATATTGATTTGTCGCGGAGTGATGAGATGTCGCGTAAACTGCTGATCATAATTGGGAATAAGACACCACGCACCTGCTCCCGGAAATATTTACGTACGAATTTTCCCTGAGATTCCGAAAGCTGGGTTTCATCGATAATGAATATATTATGAAGCCGGAGATCATTCACTATATTTTCATAGATCTTCACGAATTCACGTTCTTGTGCCTGTACCAGTATGCTGATATCTTTCAGCGCTTTTTTTGGCTTAACCGGGGTATCGTAATGGACCCTTTCCACTTTAAGCATCCGGTTGAGTGTGGCTACCCGGACACGAAAAAATTCGTCACGGTTGTTTGAGAATATCCCCAGGAATTTCAACCGCTCCAACAGCGGATTGCGCTGATCGGCTGCTTCCTGCAATACCCGTCCGTTGAAATGGAGCCAGTTGGGATCGCGGTCGAGGATGGGGACAGTCTTTTTGGAACTCATGGATTCTTCAACATTTTTGGAAATACGATAAACTCCTGGATTGCCTCTATTGACGGGATATCTTCCCACTTTTCGGTGTTGAATGACAGGCAAACAACACAGGAGGTGGGCATGTTATCAATCCCGGGATGTAAAAACAGGTTTGCCAGGTTTGTGATGGTCGGATTATGACCGAATATCATCAGGGAGTTCAGATCGTTGGATGTACCGTAGATAATGTCGAGGATACGGTCATAATAACCATCGTATATTTTTCGATCAGTTTTGATCTTCTTTACCGGGTAGTTCAAACCTGTGGCGACTATTTTGGCAGTCTCGTATGCGCGAACTGCCGGACTCGAAATAATAAGGTCAATCGATGTATCCCTTTTCAGAAGAAAATCAACGATCAACTGAGTCTTTTTGATGCCTCTGGGGATCAGTGGCCGGTTGACATCCGAAACTCCCGGTTCCTCCCAGGAGGATTTTGCATGTCGCATCAGGTATAATGTCTTCATATCAAAGAAATTGAGTGATTGAGTGATTGAGTGATTGAGTGAATATCTTCATCACTCAATCACTCAATCACTCAATCACAATTTAGTATGCAAACAACGGAAATTCCGCCATCATTTCATTCACTTTTGTACGCACTTTGACCATTTTGGCTTCGTTTTCGATGTCGCTGATGACTTCATCAACAAGACTAACGATCTTTGCCATATGTTTTTCCTTTAATCCACGGGTTGTAATGGCAGGCGTACCCACCCGCAACCCTGAAGTTTGGAACGGAGACCGGCTGTCGAACGGAACCATGTTTTTATTTACCGTGATATC
Organism: Bacteroidales bacterium; assembly: GCA_030681475.1. Lineage (GTDB taxonomy): Bacteria > Bacteroidota > Bacteroidia > Bacteroidales > FEN-979 > CAIVAT01. The sequence goes on from JAUXWT010000035.1 coordinate 67,765, forward strand.
TGCTTTTACAAGGGTATTTTCTACTTGTTTCCCGGTGATGCCGGGGAACTTTGTCCGCAAATCAATGAGCATCAGGTGATTGTCGGTTCCACCCGAAATAACATGATAACCTTTGTCGGTGAACGCATTTGCCATGGCATTCGCATTTTTCTTGACCTGCAGCACATAATCCATATAGCCGTCCGACAGGGCTTCGAAAAACGAAACAGCCTTGGCAGCGATCACATGTTCCAGCGGTCCGCCCTGGATTCCGGGGAATACAGCCGAGTCAAGCAGTTGCGACATCATTTTGATCTCTCCTTTAGGGGTGGTGAGTTTCCAGGGATTTTCAAAGTCCTTGCCCATCAGGATCATCCCACCACGCGGCCCACGCAGGGTTTTGTGTGTCGTGGTGGTCACGATATGACAATAGGGGACAGGGTCGTTGAGCAGACCGCGGGCGATCAGCCCGGCCGGGTGGGCAATGTCGGCGAGCAGTAGGGCGCCAATTTGATCGGCAATGCTTCGCATCCGTTTGTAATCCCAGTCACGCGAGTAGGCGGATGCTCCGGCAATGATCAGTTTTGGTTTGATGGCCAGCGCCTTCTCCTCCATTTTGTCATAATTGATCATGCCTGTTTCCTGCTCCACCTCGTAGGCAACCGCCTTATATAATATGCCCGATGAATTTACCGGTGAACCGTGCGACAAATGACCTCCATGGGAAAGATCAAGCCCCATAAAGGTGTCGCCCGGTTTCAAACAGGTCATCAGCACAGCCATATTGGCCTGGGCCCCGGAATGGGGTTGTACGTTGACCCATGCGGCGTTGAATAACTCCTTGGCCCGGTCAATGGCCAATTGTTCAGTGACGTCAACGTATTGACAACCACCATAATACCGTTTCCCTGGATACCCTTCGGCATATTTGTTGGTCAGACAGGAGCCCATGGCCTTTAACACCTGATCACTCACAAAGTTCTCGGAGGCAATCAACTCGAGACCGCTTGTTTGGCGATGCAACTCATCCTTGATGACCTTGAATACCGCGCTATCTTTTTTCATAACAAGTTAAAATTTTGGAGAATAATTATCGTTTATTTTACAGAAGGTCTTTCGGAGCAACAAAAGTAAAATTATTTCAGTTAAAAACCGGATATTTGCTTAGAAAAGTCAGAAGTGAAAATATTGTTCGAAGCAAGAACTTAATCTGCCGTCGTTGATGCGTAAATATCGAAACTACATTATACCTTTTTTTCTTCTCCTTTTCCTGCTTCTTCCGGGAAAGACTTTTTCCCAGTTTTCGGCGGGGAAAGACGACACCATCAACCCTGGTGTTCCGGTTACCCTTGCCGCTGAATTCGGTTTGCTGGCAAATGGGGTTAATACACTTGATAACAGGGTAGAAGGGCCGTTTAGTATCGGTTTCCCTTTTACGTTTTATGGAGAAAGTCATACCAGTTTTTCGATAGGCGAGAACGGGTGGATCAGTTTTACCCATCAGCCAAACTGGGGAGCCACGCGCAATATTCGTCTTCCGAGCGCTAGTACGGATAGTCCGAAGGATTGCATACTTGGCGCCATGGAAGATTATAACCCGATCCAGGCCGGCAGCCCCTATATCTATTATCAGACGGTGGGTGAAGCCCCGAACCGAAAGCTTGTTGTCATGTGGTGCCAATGCCCCATGTTTGGATGCAATGCCGCATCAGTTACATTCCAGATCGTTTTAATTGAAGGCGATACCATCGAAATTCACATTTATAATAAACCAGTTTGTTTGGATTGGGATAATAAATGCACTATCGGCATACAAAATGATATTGGCTATAGTTGCGATACACTCCCGAATCAAAACAGAAATTCCACCTCTTTCAGTGTCAGCCAGGAAGGCTGGCGATTTGTACCAACTTCATCTGATACTTATGAGGTGACCCAGATTCCATATTACATGGAGCCGATTACCCCGGGCGATAAGATCTCCTACCGCTGGTATGAGGGCACGGAGTTTTTATCTGACCAGCAATCCCTCGTGGTTTCTCCCCTGTACACCACGACCTATCGGGCAGTTTGTACGTTGTGCAGCGGGGAGGAGTTTACCGACGAAATCACCGTTTACGTAGTGCCTTACATCCCCAATGCTTTTACACCTAATGGAGACGGTTTAAATGACTATTTCAAAATCCTTGGACTTCCGCCTGAGAACATCACAAAATTCAACTTGCAGATTTTCAATCGTTGGGGACAGGTGGTATTTGCGACCACAAATATCCTTGATAGCTGGGATGGCAGGATAAAGGATGAGATATGCCCTGAAGGGGACTATATATGGGTGATCTTCTATGAGGATGATAAAAAAATGACGACAAGCAACAAAGGCACAGTTACACTCCTTCGATGAAAATCAGCGCTGTTCATCATCGCATTGGCACACGAGGAATCTGAGGGAAGGATGAAAGAATTGACCATGAAAAAAGGATGTTTACCGTTTTTATTTCTGAGTGTTCTTTCAGGATGGTGTATAGGTCAAAATGCCGGTTTTTCGATCCCGGATACAATCTGTGAAGACAAACCGGTCATCATTACCAATGTCCAGCCGGCTTCAGCAATTTCCTATAAATGGAGTTTTTGCACCGGCAATGCCACAGATGAACCGGATGGGATAAATATGGGCAATCCCCTCCAGAAACTCAACGCACCTCGTTTTGTCACCATCGTCCAGAATGGATCTGAGTATTATACCTTTACAACAAGTTCAGGGAATTCAAAAGTGATCCGGTGTTTCTACGGGAACACCTTGACCCAATTTCCATTGACAACTACCGACCTTGGGAATTTTGGCGTCCTTACTGACCAGGTAAGAGGCATCCAGGTTAAAAAAGATAATGGAACATGGTATGGTTTTGTTGCAAACGGCAATAAACTGGTGCGTTTGGATTTCGGTGATTCTCCGTTGAACACGCCGGTTCCCTCCGTAATTTACTTGTCGAACGCCATTACCATCTCCGGTTTGACCTTAACCCTGCAGGGAACTGAATGGGTAGGTTTTTTTACCGATATTGCGGGTAACAGCCTGTCCCGTCTTGATTTCACACAAGGACTTGGCAATGATCCGCTGGTAATCAATCTTGGGTACACCGGTCAGGGACCCTCCAGCATTGTCCTTGCCACGGAAAATAATAACTGGTATGCTTTCATATGCAACGCTGGCAGCAGCACGTTGAGCCGGATTTATTTTGGCCCATCGCTTAAGAACCCCGCCCCTGTCTGGACGAACATGCCAGCCATAACCGGATTAAACCAGAATGCCGGAATAACCCTGATCAATGAATGTGGGTCAGTCAATGGTTTTATTACCAATTATGTCATTGAATCCGATAAATGTATTGTGCACCTGAATTTTCCCAAAGGACTTGGAGGACCAGTGACCGGTTATATCATTGAAAATAACGGAATTTTAAATAAGCCGTACGGAATATCTGAATTTGTCAGACAAGGTGACACGCTCTACGCCTTCGTGGCAAACTATGGCAGTTCTTCGTTAACACAAATGTTTTTTCCATCTTGCTCGTCCGTATCAACCCCATTTTATTCAGGGCCTGATCCTCCTCCCATTATTTATCCGGATCCGGGCAATTATAACATCATGCTGACAATTAATGACGGCTATCCGGACCAGTCGTCACTTTGCAAAAATATCGAGGTGAAACCCAAACCGACTATTTCCCTTGGAAATGACCGGTTCCTGTGCCAGGGAAGGAACACCGTGCTGGATGCCGGGGGTGGCAATTACCTGTACTTCTGGTCAAACGGAGCATCAACCCGCGCCATCACTGTTGATACTACCGGTATATATTGGGTTCATGCAATTAATTCATGGAGTTGCGGTGCCTTTGATACCATTAAAGTTACGGTGTATAGCAATGCCCAGGCTGTTGTTGACACAACGATTTGCAAAGGACTATCATACTGGGCCCAGAATGCATTGAGGTATGACAACGGGATTTACCTTGACACCCTTAAAATGGTCACGGGTTGCGACAGCGTTGTTACGACCAATCTCAGCATTCGTGATTGCCCGTTGCTGATCTGGTTTCCGAATGCTTTTACCCCGAACGGGGATGGGTTGAATGATGAGTTCAGACCGGTGGGCAGCGAAATCGTTATGTATAACATGCAGGTCTTTAACCGATGGGGAGAGCTGATATTTGAATCAAATGACATCAAAACAGGATGGAACGGACTTATCAAAGGGAGAGAAGCTCCACCAGAAGCATATACCTATATCGTGGTTTTTGAAAGCAAACATTTTCCGGGAGTCACCCATCGTGAAACCGGAACTTTTACGCTCACCAGATAAAAATTCCGGCTGACGAATAAGGATTCACCATTTCATTGTCATACAACATACTATGTCCTGTTTTCGCAAAATATTAGTTCAATCTGTTTGGTTAATTGTTCTTTTTATTTCTTTTTCGGGCTGCGATGTTGCAAAGCAGGCACAAAAAGCTTCCAACCTGGCAAAATGCGATTTTCGCATCAGTTCGGTTGATAATATTAATCTGGCCGGTGTGGAACTTCAACATATCAAATCGGTCAGCGATTTGACCATAAGTGATATGGGACGTATTTTTGGTGGGTTTGCCAGTCCGGTTTTCCCACTCTCCCTCGTGATTTACCTTGACGTTCTGAACCCTAATGCCAGGGAAGCGGGTCTTAACCGGCTTGATTGGATCCTTTATATTGATGATATCCAGATGACTTCCGGGATCCTGAATAAACCCATTGCAATCCCGGGGTTTGGTTCAGTGAACATCCCTGTAGAGGTCGGGCTCAATTTAAAAAATGTGCTTTCCGGAGAATCCTCCGGCGCCATGCTAAATTTCTGCATGAACCTGACGGGTTTCGGCAACAAGCCATCACGCTTTAAAATCAGATTAAAACCCACCGTTATTGTCGCTGGCGCTGAACTCACCTATCCTGGTTACATCACTGTAAAGACAACTTATACTTCAAAATAACCTGATTTCCGGATTAATTTTTTTATTCCACAGACACAGAGACAGAGCCACAGAGCGGATTGTACCCTGCTACTCACAGGACACCCATTAAAAAACCAACTCAATAAAATAAGATGTTTCAGCGTACAATTTCAAAAGTGCGAAAACAGGAAAACGTCTTTGTAGAGCATCTGGTTTTTATTCACCGGTGATAATGGCTTCAAGGATATAATCCAATTCCGGAAATTTCTTTTTCAGATAACTGTTGCCGTAAACCATAACCGAATCCTGGTGATTGGCAGGCTCAAATCCATATTGACTGGTCTGGAATTACCTGGGCAACGACAGGCAACGATGAGATGAACATGGATAATAGAAGCAGATTTTTTTTCATGGCAATCGAGGTTTCAAATGTACGAAATGTTAAATGTCCAGTTTATTTTCTTTATAAATGTTGCAGACGAATTTTTATTTGTGAAAATTAGTCCTAATTTTATCGGGTCATTTCCAAGAGGTTAGATAGAAACATTCTAAATTATAGACATATGAAACTACCAAAATCCATTTCCAACTGGATCAGCATTACGGGCTTTATTATATCGGTTAACAGTTTTATCCTGATTCTTGTCTCATTTATTCAGGATTTGTTTACAGAACATCCGAACCCCTACACCGGGATTTTTACATACATCATCCTTCCTGCCATCATGGTTATCGGGTTGCTGATGATTCCGATCGGAATGTACATTAACCGTCGAAAAACGCATGATCCCGACAAACTTTGGCCGGTTCTTGACATGAATGTTCCCCGCCAGCGCCAGAAATTGGTGGTTGTCTCCGTTTTTATCTTCCTGTTCCTGATCGTATCTGCCGTTGGCAGCTATGAAGCCTTTACATATACCGAGTCGGTTGATTTCTGCGGCAGGTTGTGCCATAAAGTAATGGAACCCGAATATGTTACATATGCCCATTCGCCGCACGCCAGGGTTGCCTGTGTCGAATGTCATGTGGGTGAAGGCGCGGGCTGGTATGTGAAATCCAAACTCTCGGGTTTGTACCAGGTCTATTCCGTCATGTTTCACAAATATCCCCAGCCCATCGAAACACCGATCCAGAATTTGCGGCCGGCACGTGAAACATGTGAACGGTGTCACTGGCCTCAAAAATTTTATGCACGCAAACTGCGTACGCAAAGGTCGTATATCACCGATTCACTCAACACAGAATTTAACTATTCCCTGCTGATGCGGGTGGGCCCGAATTACAGCGCCATGGGGCTGATCGAAGGAATTCACTGGCATATCAATTCGGACATACGTATTGAGTATATTGCTTCAACCAAAGACAGGGAAACAATTCCATGGGTGAAATACACCAACCTTAAAACCGGAGATGTCCAGATATTTCATGATACAGACAACATGCTTGATCAAAAAGCAATTGATACTTTGCAACATCGGGTCATGGATTGCATGGACTGCCACAACCGACCTTCGCATGCGTATAAATCGCCGATGGTGTTTGTGAACAATGCTATGATTTCCGGTGAAATCCCAAAAGAACTTCCTTACATAAAAAAGGTGGCCATGAATGTCCTCAAAGGCCCGTTTACCGACAAGGATTCGGCCATAACTTACATCCGCGACAGCATTATAAACTTTTACAGAATGGACCTTCCTTTAGTTTTCAGTTCCCAAAGGCCGCTGATCGACCAGGCCATTACCGGTATTCTGAAAGAGTTTTCGCTAAATGTATTTCCTTTTATGCGGGCTTCATCCAAAAATTATCTGAACCATATCGGACACCTTGAATCTGACGGTTGTTTCCGGTGTCATTCCGACAGGCATAAAAGTGACAAAGGAAAAGCTATCTCCAAGGATTGTGACTTATGCCACACCATCATTGCACAGGGGCCAACCGGTAAAATCCAGTACTCCACTGTAGATAACCTGATGGAATTTCAACATCCCATTGATATCAAGGACAATTGGAAGACCTATTTTTGCACGGAATGTCATAGGGAGTTGTATCCATAAATTTAAACTATTCTTACTTCCTGCAATTCATTAAATCATCGTTGATCCCTTCCAAAATCAGGCAAGGAGAAGAAATTTCCTTCCTATTTGGAGAGCGATTTATATGGCGTATTTGAATAATAAATTTCGTACATTTGCACACTTAAATTAAAACGCATATGTTCCTATATTCAGATAAATTTCGGGGAGAAGGGTTGACATATGACGATGTGTTGCTCGTTCCGGCCTATTCTGAAGTGTTGCCGCGTGAAACCGATATTTCCACTTTATTTTCCAGAAATATTAAGCTGAATATACCGGTTGTTTCGGCGGCCATGGATACTGTTACCGAATCACGGATGGCAATTGCCATGGCGCAGGAAGGTGGAATCGGCGTTCTACATAAAAATATGTCTGTTGAGGACCAGGCGTTACAGGTGAGAAAGGTCAAACGAGCTGAAAATGGAATGATACTTCAGCCGGTTACCCTTTTGGAACATGCGCTGGTCGGAGATGCCCTCGTTATGATGAAGGAGTTCAGCATTGGCGGTATCCCGGTTATCAATAACGGTAACGAGCTGGTTGGCATTGTAACCAATCGTGATCTGCGTTTCGAACGCGACCACATGAGGCCGGTCACAGAAGTGATGACCAAAACCGTAATCACGATCAGTGAATTTACCGATTTTGAGCAAGCCGAGGCTATACTCCAGCAACACAAAATTGAAAAACTCCCTGTCGTTGATAAAAGCAATAAACTGATCGGGCTTATTACCTATAAGGACATCCTGAAGGTGAAAGCGCGACCGAACGCATGCAAAGACAGCCTTGGTCGGTTGCGTGTTGCTGCAGGGGTTGGAGTAACGTCAGACACACTTGACCGCGTTGCGGCATTGGTACGCGAAAATGTCGATGCCATCGTGATCGATACCGCACACGGGCATTCCCGAGGTGTTATTGAGATGGCTAAACGCGTAAAGCAAGCCTATCCTGATGTTGACCTGATCGTTGGAAATATCGGGACCGGCGAGGCTGCCAAAGAACTGGCGAAAGCAGGTGTCGATGGGGTTAAGATCGGGATCGGCCCCGGGTCCATATGCACAACACGTATCATCGCCGGGATTGGTGTCCCGCAATTATCCGCTATTTATGATGTTGCTGCAGCCTTGAAAGATACGGGCATTCCTGCCATTGCTGATGGCGGGATCCGCTACACAGGCGATATCGTTAAAGCCCTCGCCGCAGGAGCCCACTCCATCATGGCAGGATCGCTTTTTGCCGGAGTAGATGAATCACCTGGCGAGACTGTAATTTTCGAAGGCCGGAAGTTTAAAACCTACAGGGGGATGGGATCCATTGAAGCCATGCAACAAGGCTCAAAAGATCGTTATTTCCAGGATGTGGAAGAGGATATAAAAAAACTCGTTCCAGAGGGAATTGTCGGGAGAGTGCCATATAAAGGATCATTGTCGGAGGTGATTTACCAGATGGTTGGTGGGTTGAGAGCAGGCATGGGTTATACCGGGTCACAAACAATCGAGATCCTGCAAAAAGCGAAGTTTATCAAGATCAGCGCCGCCGGAGTCGTTGAAGGCCACCCGCACGACGTTACCATCATCAGTGAGGCGCCGAATTATAGTCGTTAAATAGTTGCATGAAAAAATTAAATAGAATTCTAAACGTTAGTCTAATTGTCAAACTAATACCTCACACAATGAATAGCTTGAAAGGAAAACTTTTATTGACGGTTTTTATGCTTGCTGCATTTCTGACCTCAACAGCTCAGGTTACCAATGATGAAGTTCTGATGACCATCGCGGGCAAACAGATCTATGTCAGCGAATTTATGAATATCTATCAAAAGAACAATGTTAAAGGCGAAACCATTGATAAAAAGTCACTGGATGAATACCTCGATCTTTTTATAAATTTTAAATTGAAGGTTAAACAGGCTGAGGAACTTGGACTTGACACGATAACAACATTTAAAACAGAATTGAATGGGTATAGGGACCAATTGGCAAAACCTTATTTTACGGATGAGGCCACGCTTGATCGTCTGATTAAGGAAGCATATGAACGTGAGAAAACCGATCTCCGTGCAAGCCACATCTTTTTCAGGTTGACCCCCGACGCCAGCCCTGCCGACACCCTGGCTGCATTTAAAAAAGCAATGGCCGCCAGAGAAAAAATTATGAATGGCGCCTCCTTTGAGTCCGTCGCTGTTGAATTCTCCGAAGATCCGTCAGCCAAAGACCGTGAGGCGACACAACAGCACACTTTTCTTAAAGGGAATAGAGGCGATCTTGGCTTTTTTGCAGTATTTGATATGGTTTACGCATTTGAAAATGGCGCCTGGAATACAGAGATCGGGAACGTTTCCATGCCCGTCCGCACCGAATATGGGTATCATCTTATTAAGGTCACTGCCCGCCGACCGGCCCTTGGTAAGGTCACCGTGGCGCATATCTTTCTTGCAATTCCAAAAAATGCCATGCACGAAGATTCTGTGGCTATTCAAAAAAGGATTGATTCGGTTTACGCGAAATTGACGGATGGGGAGGTATTTGAGGATCTCGTGAAGTCCTATTCGGAGGACAAAGGTTCGGCAGCAAAAGGAGGAATACTTCCTGCTTTTGGTGTAAACCGTATGGTACCTGAGTTTGTTGATGCAATTTATTCTCTGAACAATGTCGGCGACTATACAAAACCAATCCTTACCTCCTACGGCTGGCATATCGTGAAATTAATCGAACGTAAAACCCAGAAGCCTTTTGATGAAGAGAAGGCCGAACTGAAACAGAGGATCATGAAAGACGCACGGGGCGATCAAACCCGTCAGGTTGTGATTGCAAGGATAAGGAGTGAGTATGGCGTGACCGAAAATCGCCCGGCCCTGAAAGACTTTTACAAGATTGTGACCGACAGCATTTTCATCGGAAAATGGAAAGCCTCACAGGCTAATGAACTTGCTGGAATGATCTTTAAAGTTGGAAATATGACATTCCGACAGACCGATTTTGCCGAATACCTGGCATCAACCCAACGGAAGCAGGAAAAACAGAGCATCGAAGCCTATGTTGATAAAAAGTACAATGAGTTTCTGGATGAGAGTTTGCTGAAATGGGAGAATTCTCAGCTAGAACAAAAATATCCCGAATTCAAAACGCTCATGGGTGAGTACCGGGATGGTATTCTTCTTTTTGATCTCACTGATCAGAAGGTTTGGTCAAAAGCAGTGAAAGATACAGTGGGGTTAGAAGCATTTTATCAAAAAAATAAGAGTAATTATACATGGGACACCCGGCTCGATGCCACAATCTACACCGTGAATGATGCTAAGGCAGTTCAAAAAGTTAAAAATTTTATTAAATCAGGTTTGTCCGACAATGACCTTCTCAAGGAAATAAACAAAGATTCACTGCAAATACTCTCCACCGAAAGTGGAAAATTTTCGCGGAAGGAAAATAAATTGATCGATTCGATCAACTGGACACCTGGTTTTTCAAACGACATCATTGACAAGGGAACAACGGTTTTTATATATGCCAGAAAGTTATTGAAACCTGAAATAAAGGAACTTAATGAAGCCAGAGGGCTCATAACGGCTGATTATCAGAATTATCTTGAAAAAGAGTGGATTGCATCACTCAGGGTAAAATATCCGGTTGAGGTGAATAATTCAGTGCTTGCAAAAATAAAATAATCTGCATTGAACCGCCCACTCATCCTGCTGATCCTAATCGTTGTTTCGTCCTGCTCAACCTTGTTCAAAAAAAAAAACGAGCGGGTACTGGCACGGGTTTATGACAATTACCTTTATGAATCTGAACTGAAAGGGGTTGTTGCTGCAGGAACCGCTGCCAAAGACAGCCTGGTACTTACACGGAGTTTCATCGACAGTTGGGTTCGTCAGAAACTCATTCTCCATCAGGCACAAAATAACCTGACTGATTCTGAGATGGATTTTACGAAACAGCTCGAAGATTATAAAAACTCGCTTACCGTCTATGCCTATGAAAATACATTGGTCCGTCAAAAGTTGGATACGCTCGTGACAGAAGAGGAGACGCAGAATTATTATGATGCCAATCAACAAAGTTTTCTGTTGAAGGACAATATTGTGCAAATGCAGTATGTTAAGCTACCTATGAAATCGTCCATCATTAAACAAATGAAAAAATTAATGAGTTCCGGCGACCCGGATGATAAAAACAGGTTAGCCGGATTGTGTGAAAAACATGCGGAGGATTATTTTCTTGATAGTGAAAACTGGTTGCTTTTCAATGATGTATTAAAGCAGGTTCCCATTAAAACATACAACCAGGAGGAATTTTTAAAAAACCACCGGGAATTCGAATATCAGGACTCCATGTATGTTTATCTGGTTCGATTAAAGGATTTTAAGATCAAGGAAAGCGTTTCACCGCTGAATCTGGAAAAACAACGGATTCGCGACATTATCCGCAATAAAAGAAAGATTGATCTTATTTACCGTATGCAGGAAGCTATTTACTCCGAGGCGCAAAAGAAAAACGTTATAGAGATATATTAAGGCAATACAATGCCCAAAAAAATAGTTATGAAAATCCTTCGAATTATTCTGTGTTCATTTTATCTGATTTTATTCCTTACCGGCGCCCTCAATGCTCAGGTTCAGCAGGACACGGTCATTGATGGTGTTGTTGGTATCGTTGGAGGGAACGTTATCCTTAAATCGGATATTGAAAACCAATATTTGCAGATCAGAAGCCAGGGCAATATTCAGGGAACTGCGCCGAAATTAAAATGTCAGATATTTGAAGGCTTGCTTTTTCAGAAGCTGTTGTTGCATCAATCACAGGTTGATAGTATTACAGTGACCGATTCCCAGGTTGAACTTGAAATGGACCGCAGAATGCGTTATTTCATCGCTCAGGCTGGCACGCCCGACCGGCTGGAAGAACACTTTGGCAAGTCGTTGCTTGAGATAAAAAACGAACTCAGGGATGTGATAAAGGAGCAAATGCTGACTGAACAGGCGCAACAGAAAATTACCAAAGATGTTTCCGTCACGCCATCGGAAGTGAAGTCATTTTTTAGAAAAATTCCGAAAGACAGTATCCCACTCATCAATTCAGAGTTCGAGATAGGTGTGATCGTGAAGCAACCCGCCATCGGTGAGTCCGAAAAGCAGGAGGCAAAAGATAAACTTAAAAACTTTAAAGAACGGATTACAAAGGGCGATGATTTCAGTACCCTGGCTGTATTGTATTCCGAGGATCCGGGTTCTTCAAAACAAGGCGGAGACCTCGGCATGTTCAAGCGGGGTGAAATGAGGCCTGAATTCGAAGCGGCTGCTTTCCGGCTCAAACCGGCCGAAGTTTCCGACATCGTTGAAACTGAGGATGGTTACCACCTGATCCAGATGATTGAACGCAGGGGTGAATACATCAATGTCCGACATATTCTCGTTCAGACCAAGGTCTCCCCGGTAAATCTGAACAAGGCAAAGATATTTCTCGACAGTGTGGCAGCCCTGATCATGAATAATAAAACAACCTATGATGTTGCCGTGATTCAATTTTCCGATGATCCCGGGAAAAACAGTGGAGGATTGATGATCAACCCTGTTAGCGGCAACAGCAAGTTTGAAGCCAACCAGATTGATGCCAAAGTTTTTTTCATTATAGATAAACTGAAAGAGGGCGAAGTGTCTGCTCCGGTAATTACTAATGATCGTGGTAAGCAGGACTACCGGATATATTTCCTCAAGTCGCGGACAAAGCCACATCAGGCTGACCTTGAGGAGGACTATTCACGAATTCAGCAGATGGCTCTTGAAAAGAAAAAACAGGATATAATTGATGAATGGATCACAAATAAAATGAATTCAACCTACATTTCCATTATGGACGATTTTCGCTATTGTTCGTTTCAGCGAAAATGGATTAAAAACTAAATCGTAATATCATGCAATTTTCTTCAGATGTTGAGGCAGTAGATGCACTTGTAAATAAATATGACCTGTTAAAATCAGAAATAGCCAAAGTAATTGTTGGCCAGGATGAGGTAGTTAAAAATTTGCTTATTGCCATTTTCTGTAAAGGGCATTGCCTGCTTGTAGGCGTGCCCGGATTGGCTAAAACGCTTATGGTAAATACGTTATCTAAGGCATTGGGACTCAGTTACAGCCGGATCCAGTTTACCCCCGATTTGATGCCGTCTGATATCATCGGTACTGAGATACTGGATGAAAACCGACATTTTCGCTTTATCAAAGGACCCGTGTTTGCCAACATCATCCTGGCGGATGAGATCAACCGTACACCGCCCAAAACACAATCGGCCTTACTTGAAGCCATGCAGGAAAAAGCGGTAACAGTTGCAGGCACAAGTTATCACCTTGTTGAACCTTTTTTCGTTCTTGCAACGCAGAATCCTATTGAACAGGAAGGTACATACCCGTTGCCTGAAGCCCAACTCGACAGATTTATGTTTAACATCTGGCTCGATTATCCTTCATTTGAAGAGGAGATCAGCATTGTTAAAGCAACAACGACCGAAAAAACCACAATCCCATCGGTAGTTTTAACGTCAGAGGAGATCCTCTTTTTTCAGAATCTTATCCGCAAGGTTCCGGTACCCGATAATGTGTTTCACTTTGCGGTCAACCTGGTCGCTTCAACAAGGCCAAAAACAGCTAAAGCGAATCCGTGGGCAAATGAATACCTGACCTGGGGTGCCGGTCCGCGGGCATCACAATACCTTATTTTAGGAGCGAAGTGTCATGCCGTGCTAAATGGGAAATATTCACCCGACATTGAAGATGTGCGGGCAGTGGCAACATCGGTACTGCGTCACCGTATCGTTAGAAATTATAAAGCGGAAGCTGAAGGAATCAGCGTTGAGGATATCATTAATTACTTTTTAAAAAATCTGACGTAATGAAATGGGGAAATTACATTATATTCTTCGTTGTTATTACAGGACTGACCGGGTTGATGTGGCTTTGTTCATGTAACCGGTCAGGGAACAACCATGATGGTTCAGGCGCTGGTACATTAAAGGGCAAGATCACACTTTCCGGGGCCTTTGCCCTCTATCCCCTTACGGTTAAGTGGGCAGAGGAGTTCGAGAAGTTACACCCAAGGGTTATCGTAAATGTTTCTGCCGGTGGTGCAGGAAAGGGAATGACCGATGCCCTGTCAAAAATGGTTGATCTTGGAATGTATTCCAAATCTATCAGCCCTGAGGAAAAAGCCAAAGGCGCCTGGTGGATCGCTGTGGCAATGGATGCTGTTCTTCCCACCATAAATGCGAATAATCCAGTATTGGCCGATCTTAAGAAAAAGGGGCTGACACGCCAAAAATTCTATGATATTTTTATTAGTGGTAAAATTAAAACATGGGGAGAGGCTGTAAGTACCAGCTCCAGTGTTGAACTCTATGTTTATACTCGTTCCGATGCCTGTGGCGCAGGTGAAATGTGGGCAAAATATATGAATGGGAAACATCAGGAGGATTTGCAAGGCCTTGGCGTGAACGGAGATCCCGGTGTGGCGGATGCCGTAAGGCGAACCCCTGAAGGAATTGGCTATAACAATCTGTGTTTCATATACGAGATGTCAACCCGGAAAGCCTATACCGGATTAGATGTTGTGCCGATCGACCTCAACGAAAATGGAATTGTTGACCCTTTCGAAGATTTTTATGGAGATATGGACCAGGTGATACAGGCCATCAATGATGGAAAGTACCCATCCCCGCCTGCCCGCGACCTCTATTTTGTTTCGGGCGGTAAACCCACCGACAAACTGGTTCAGACTTTCTTGAAATGGATTTTGACAGATGGTCAAAAATATGTTCATGAAGCGGGTTATGTAATGATAAAGCCGGAACAGGTTGTTAAAGAATTGCAAAAGTTGAACTGATATGTACCTTCTCAACCGGGAACAGCGGCATACCGTAAATACAACATGGATGATCATCAGCTTGTTGCTGGTTGCTTTTTTACCATTCCTGCTATTCATCGGCCTCTATCTGAAATCTCTCCTTATACTTCATGATCATTCACTTTTCGATCTGATTTTTTCCAAGACCTGGAAACCGTCGATCGGAAAATTCGGGTTTTATCCGTTCATTGTCGGTTCAATATGGGTGACCGTGGTGGCCATGTTAATCACAGCCCCGGTTTGTTTGCTGACTGCTATTTATGTGACCCAGTACACGAAAAAATTCTTTCTTCGCATCATGCATCCGGCAATAGATATCCTTGCCGGTATTCCTTCGGTGGTTTATGGTTTATGGGGTATATTGGTCATCGTGCCCTTTATATCCAGGTATCTTGGCCCATGGCTTGGCATCAAGACGATGGGATACAGCATTCTTGCCGCTTCGTTCGTGCTGTCCATTATGATCATCCCATTTGTACTGAACATACTGATTGAGATTTTCAGATCAATACCAACCGAATTAAAGGAGGCAACTTTGTCGCTGGGGGCTACACAATGGCAAACTATTAAGCACGTCCTCCTCCGAAAAGCATTGCCTGGCATCATTGCCGCTTTCGGGTTTGGGCTGGCAAGGGCTTTTGGCGAAACAATGGCTGTTTTAATGGTGGTTGGGAATGTGGTCCGATTACCACAAGGTGTATTTGATCCGGGTTATACACTACCCGCCTTAATTGCGAATAACTACGGGGAGATGCTTTCAATTCCCAAGTATGATTCCGCTTTGATGTTCGCTGCATTGCTGTTGTTGGTGGTTTCGCTGTTTTTTAATCTTGTCATGCATTTCTTTATTGTCAGGTACAACAAATATTAAACCTTGAGACGAGTTCAGAAAATAGAGGAGAAATTTTTCAAGTTGCTGATGATACTTGCAACTTACTTCATTCTTGTTATTCTGGCCATCATCATTTACAGCATCTTTGAAAAGGGACTTAAATCCATTTCCTGGGAGATGCTGACACAGGTTCCCAAAGGAGGATACTATTATGGGAAAGGCGGCGGAATCCTGAATGCAATACTCGGATCACTTTCACTCGCATTTGGCGCAACTCTGCTGGCTTTCATCATCGGACTGCCGGTTGCCCTGTACCTTAATGTGTTTTTAATCAGACATAAAAGGGTCATTGGTGTTATCCGGTTCCTGCTTGACCTGGTTTGGGGAATCCCGTCGATCGTTTATGGGGCATTTGGTTTTTCCCTGATGATTTTTTTTGGTTTTCAAACATCGTTGTTAGCAGCCATCTTTACGGTAACACTGTTCATTCTTCCGATTATGATCCGTTCGATGGATGAGATTTTATGCACGGTTCCCATCGGTCTTCAGGAAGCTGCATATTCGTTGGGATCAAACAAGTCGGAAATTGCATTTAAAATATTTACGCGCCAATCATTCTCGGGTATTATAACAGCGGTTTTACTTTCATTTGGTCGCGGAATAGGCGATGCTGCGGCCGTTTTATTCACTGCCGGATATACAGACCATTTGCCAAATGGTCTGCTTGAACCTGTTGCCACCCTGCCATTGTCGATCTTTTTTCTGCTTTCGTCGCCGGTACCGGAGGTTCAGGACCGGGCATATGCCTCTGCGTTGGTGTTGACGCTAATCATATTAATCGTAAGTTTGTTTTCCCGTGGACTTGGCAAGCGGTATCACAAAACAAAAATAAATTTCTAGATGGATTAGTGGATGGATCATGATATTAAAATAGAGATCAGGAACTTAAATGTATCTGCCGGAAAAACTCAGATCCTTAAGGATGTCAATATTGATATCCCCAAGAATAAAATTACGGTCATCCTTGGCCCTTCAGGATGCGGAAAAACAACACTGTTGAAATGTCTCAACAGACTGACAGATCTCTATCCCGAGTTAAAGGTCACTGGTCAGATTAGAATTGACGACCATAATATTCTGGAAGCGAAGGAAGATATTTACAAGTTGCGACAACAGATGGGCCTTCTGTCTCAGCGACCGTACCCACTGCCCATGACCATTTACAACAACATCGCCTATGCCTTGAAACTTAGGGGCATAAGAAACCGAAGGGAGACCCACAGGCTGGTTATGCAATACCTGCAGCAAGCCAACCTGTGGGATGAAATCAGGACCAGGCTGCGGGAACCTGCCTCGCGCCTTTCAATCGGGCAGCAGCAAAGGCTTTGCCTGGCAAGAGGTTTGGCTGTTAATCCTGAAATTATTCTGGCTGATGAACCTACTTCTGCTTTGGATCCGATCTCAAGCCAGTTTATTGAGGAGACCTTTGTCAGGTTAAAAAATGACTACACCATCGTTTTAGTTACTCATGTTCTACGACAGGCGAAACGAATTGCCGACAATGTCGTATTTATGTATCTGGGTGATGTAATTGAACAGGGCAGTGTAGAAGAGGTATTTGAAAACCCAAAAATGGAAAAGACAAAACTTTACCTGGGTGGCACATTTAACTGATGACATTTGAATTGAAGTTTTATTTACTTTTATCGTTGAAATAATCTACCGGTAATCTGATGGATAAAAAAGAAAAAAAAAGCGATCTTACATTCCTTCAAAAAATTGTCCTGCTTGCCCTGGATGATAAAGGATGGTTTGGGTCAACGGAACATAAAATTAAATTCGGGTTGGTCGGCGCCATACTTTTTGAGTTGTATCAATCAGGAAGAATCAGGATTGCCAACGTTGAAGTCACAGTGATCAATGCCAAATCGACGGATGATGTGATTTTAGACAGGGTTCTCAACCTGATTAAATCATCAAAAAAACCACGGAGCCTTCGTTCCTGGATCCAGCGGATTGTTTATAAAAAGCTGCTTCTTCGAAAAACAGTGTTAAAACAACTGCTCCAAAAAAAGGTGATCAGCAAGGAAGAATTTAGTCTGTTGGTAGTGTTTTATCAAACGAAATTTCCCCTGTTGAATGTGGAATTAAAACGTAAACTGCAGGAACAGATCATTGACAGTATTGTTTCCGGGAAGACGTTGACAGATCAGGAGGTCATGTTGCTTGTCGTGATGAACAATTGCAAAATGGTTCGGAAAAATTTCGGCGGGTATCTTCAATACATTAAACTGCGCGGGAGGATCAATGAGATTACACAGTTTAAAACTCCTGAAACCGAATCGCAAAAGGTGTTCAAATTGCTTCAAACAGCCATTTCAAGAGCCATTATGGCCTCAAACGTATCGATTCACGTATAGTACTTGCCCTGCCAGGTATCTTGACTTTCCAATTCCTTTTCTATCAGGCGTAATACCGCATCGTACCTTATCAGGTCCCAATTAATTGATGTCATGAACCTGGGGGGGACCTCTCCCGAGAATCGTTCGATGACAATGGCCGGGTTGAGACGTTCAACCAGTTTGATGATAAACTTTATATAACCTTCAAGGCTGAATTGATAAAAGTCGTCAGGTGACGCCGCAAATTCATGTTCCATTTTTGTTCCCTTGACAATCTGCAATTGGTGGAATTTAACAGAATCAAGGGGTAACGTAGAAATCTTATTCGCATATGCCAGCATATCTTCCATGGATTCACCAGGAAGTCCGAAAATGAAATGTGCACCCGTTTTGATCCCCAGTTTATGAGTCATCCTGATAATTTTTTCACTTAAGGCATAATCATGCTGCCGGTTGATCCGCTCCAGGGTTTTATCGTAGCAAGATTCTATCCCGTATTCGATCTGGATGTAATACTTTTGAGCCAATTCCCTGAGGTAATTCAATTTTTCCTCATCGACGCAATCGGGCCGGGTGCCGATCACCAATCCGACAACGTTTGGAAAGTCAAGCGCCTCTTCGTATAACTCCTTTAACCTTTTCAAAGGGGCATAGGTGTTGCTATATGGTTGGAAATAAACCAGATATTTAGTAGCTCTCCGGTATCGGACCAGATGAAACCGGATGCCTTTCCCGATCTGATATTGCAATGATTCAACCGGGCTGCAATAAGATGGATTAAAGGCATCGTTGTTGCAATAAGTACAACCGCCTGTGCCTTTGGCGCCATCCCGGTTTGGACAGGTAAATCCGGCATCCACCACCACCTTCTGCATCCGTCCCCCAAAAGTTTTCCGGATGTGTTCCGTATAGGAGTTAAAACGCCGCTGATGGTCCCATGGATAACGTTCGATATTCACTATTCGATATTCATTATTCGATATTCAAAAATCCGGCGGTACAGCGACACAATTTTTGTGTCTCAATACCGCCGGAAAAGACCAGTAAATGGCAAAAATTTACTTCGTAGCTGCTTCCAACCGTTTCATGATCGAAAAGATGAAGAGCGCCGAAAGGATACAGCAAACGATAAAGATCGCCCAAAGCTGCCACAGGTCAAGAATTCCCCAGAAGGTGCTGCCCACGAACAGGAATTTATTACCAACGGCAGTGGCCAGTAACCAACCTCCCTGCATGAGGCCCTGGAACCGGGGCGGAGCAACCTTTGAAACAAATGATAGTCCCATCGGGCTGAGAAAAAGTTCTGCAATGGTCAGGATCAGGTAGCTGTTGATTAGCCAGTATGGTGATACCCGTGAAGTGTCGGGCACCGGGTTGTATTTTGTAACGCCTCCAGTGTCAATAAATTGCAATTCGTGAGGCGAGACAAGGCCAATGGAGGCAACCAAAATGATCACAAACCCTATGGAGGCGATGATCATGCCGATCCCGATCTTTTTAGGCGCCGAGGGTTCGCGGCCCTTTTTACCCAGCCAGGCAAATACGCCCATCACCGGGAAGGTTAAAGAAACGATGAACAACGGATTGAACGACTGAAATACTTCAGGAGCAATGGGGTTTAAGGCGTTGTATGTGGTGATGAAATAATAGGTGAGCCCACCCAGAACAACGAACATGGCCCCGCCGACAATCCGCTGGGTCACATTTTTTCTGAATAACATAACGAAACCGGCAACTGCGCCAATAAATGCCAGTATTGATTCAAGGTTAAAGAAAATATTTGTCAGCGGTGCGACATCTTTCACTGTATAATCGCGGGCAAAGAAGGTAAGTGTCAGGCCGTTTTGATGGAATGACATCCAAAAGAAAATCACGACAATAAAGACCATGATCAACGAGGTGACCCGTGGCCTCTCCTCCTTGGTCGATATCTGGAACATGATTGCGATAAATCCAATAAACAATCCGACTGCGGCACCCAGTGCAGCAGCGTCCTTCACAGTATTTCTAAGCAGGAAGTAAAAGATCACCGAAGTGGTGATCATTAATCCGCCGCCCAGCAAAAAGCTGATAAGGTTTGTGTTTACTTTCGGTTTACCGGCATCTGCGACCTTTTTAACTTTCTCAACACTAGGCAATAGCTTGTTGAAAATGATATAAACCAACAACGATATCACCATGGCTCCGGCAGCAATTCCAAACGCATAATTATACCCTATGGCAAACGCTTCGACATAATTCTGAGCAAAAGTCCCCAGATTGTCTACATGCATGCCACTGACTTTATCTGCCAATTCCTGGAATTTGGTCGTGTCCTCCAGTGATCCTTTCTGAAATGCATGACACATGGCAGGTAAACTACCGTCATGCAGAAATCCCTGGGTCTTGAGGAACCAATTGCGTATTCCGGTTGCAACAAAGGGTGCAAAGAAGGCGCCGATATTGATCCCCATGTAAAATATCATGAAGGCGGAGTCGCGTACTTTGGAATATTTCGGATTGTCGTAAAGCTGACCTACGACAGCCTGCAAATTCCCTTTGAACAACCCATTTCCAAATGCAATGGTAAATAATCCTATCAACGTGATGGCCAGCGGGTTGCCAGGCAATGCCATGACAACATATCCTGAAAACATCACGACAATTCCGGCCAGAATTACAGTTTTATATTTCCTGGTAACATCGGCCAGGATCCCGCCCACTAAGGCAAGGGCATAAATGCCAAAGTAAAACCAACTGTAATAACTTCCCGCTTCCTCTTCTGATAAGCCATATTTGGCCTGAAGAAACAAGACTAGAATAGCCATCATGGTGTAAAAACCGAAGCGTTCGCCCATGTTGGAGAAAAATGCTACAAAGAGCCCTTTGGGATGTCCTTTAAACATAATGAATAAGTTGTTGGTGAATAATCATTGGATTATTTTGGATGCAGTTGCAAAAATAATCAAATTTGCATACCATGCTAAGATATCGTAATCGATTACAGATTTTTAATATGTTATTTTATATTTGTTGTAATATTTTCAACGGTTTATCGTCTTCATACCAATATGGATCTCAGCGAATTTCAGGTAAAGGTCTACCCGCTCAAAAATAAACTTTTCCGCTTTGCAAGGCGAATGCTTGATCATACGGAGGAAGCTGAAGATGTTGTACAGGAGACGTTCATAAAATTGTGGAACCGGCGTGATAAACTTGATGAATACCGGAGTGTGGAGGCGCTTGCCATGATCACGACAAAAAATCTATGCCTGGATAGAATCAAGATCCGGCGTTACCCGGTCGAAAACATGGAGAACCACCGCAGGTTCATCGAAAATATCCCGGAGGATGTCAAGGTCGATCATACGGACTTGATCATGGAGATTCACAAGGCCATGAAATTACTCCCGGAGCAGCAGCAGATGATCGTGCATCTCAGAGATATAGAAGGATATGAATTTGCGGAGATCGCGGAGGTGGTCGATATGAATGAAAATGCAATACGCGTGGCTTTGTCACGCGCCAGAAAACGGATTCGCGAATTGCTGACAAAAACGAAAACATATGAATACCGGCAGAATTGAAGCAATACTAAAAAGGTACTACGAAGGGAATACCAGCCTTCAGGAGGAAAAGATCCTTCGGGATTT
Source organism: Bacteroidales bacterium (assembly GCA_030681475.1). Classification (GTDB taxonomy): domain Bacteria; phylum Bacteroidota; class Bacteroidia; order Bacteroidales; family FEN-979; genus CAIVAT01. The sequence goes on from JAUXWT010000035.1 coordinate 89,559, forward strand.
TTTTCAGGGCCAGGATGTACCCGCTCATTTGAGATCGCATCAATCTATGTTCGCTTATTATGTTGAGGAACAACGTCAGGAGATCAATGACCCGGAATTTAACAATAAGGTCATGGAACGTATTGCCGAGGAACAGCCTGAACAACTTATGATCCGGATCCATCCAAACCGGAACAGGATGATGTTTATTATCAGTGTCGCGGCAAGTGTCCTGCTGCTCGCCGGTCTCTTTTTTGTTTTTCAGAATGATCTGTTCAATACGTCATTGACAAAGAACGGCCCGAATCCAGAAATCGCCTATGCTGATGTCAGCGAGACGCTTATGGTAGTCTCCGGCAACCTGAATTACGGGCTTAAACATGTTAATCGATTGCAAATGGTCGATAAGGCTATGAAAAACATGCAACTCTTTGGAAAATTCTATCAATATCAAACCATAATTATAAACCCGGACGAGATTGTAAATCAGTCCATTAATTCTAAATAGCTATGAAAAAAGTTCTGTCAGGTATAGTATGCATGGTATTCATGATAATACCGCTATTATTGAATGCCCAAAGTCCAATTGATAAAGTATTTGAAAAATACGCCAGTAAGGATGGTTTTACCAGTGTGAATGTATCAAAAGAGATGTTCCAGATGTTGATGCAAATGGGACAGGGTCAAACTAAAGACTCCAATATGGTGGAGATAAAAAGCATGATGGAACAGCTCACAGGCCTTAAAGTACTGACATATGCATTCGATTCCACAAAAATGGTAAAAGCAGTTTCCGTATATAATGAATTTGCCGGCGTTTTTCCTGGTGGCACTTATAAGGAATTGATGACCATCAATGAGGGAAGGCAAAATATTAAATTCATGACGAAACAGGACGCTTCAGGAAAAATAAATGAAATGGTGATGCTGATGAAGGATAAAAACGAGGTGGCTGTACTAAGCCTGACCGGGAATATTGACCTCTCGACGGTATCAAAATTGTCGAAAGGCATGAACATCCATGGCATGGAAGGGTTAAAAAAATTGCATAAACCCCATCAGAAATAAGTCCTGGTCCAAGTACTTTATGAACTTCAATGGCGCAATATATTATTTTTTCCGAAATTTTATTTTCCTCATATAAAATAGTTAAGACTTTTATTCAAAAAACTAACTGATTGATCGCAATTATACCAGAGGAACTGAATTGGGAATACCCGGCCAGAAAAACATAAATAATCTTATTTCATATGATCTCTGTGGTCCTCCGTGTCTCCTCCGTGGTTCTCTGTGTAATTAATTGTTACACAGAGGTTCACAGAGTAGTCACAGAGGTTCACAGAGAAAAACCTGATCGTTTGACATTCCACTTAAACAGTCTCATAAAATTGAGGATTTTGTTTAATAAAATGACGTAATCGTTTTAACATACCTACTGGTAAGAATGTGATTAATCAGTAAAAACTAAGATAAAAACGTAGAAATATCTATAATTTTATTAATAATTGCCCAGTCAGTTCTGCCCTGACGTTGCCATTTGTGACATCAAGCCCGGCACCCACTTCATTGCGGTCGGTGTAGCGGGTTATCGCAGCCCGTACCCAGAAATCAATACGTCTGGCAATGCCGAACTTCACCACAAGGCAGGTACGCGTACCCCGACCCTGAAAAGCAGGAACCGAATATCCGTACAACACCTCCGGTTCATTGGTGTAAATCCTTGACGCATAATCCGGAATGTCGAACAGTGCAAATCTGATTGTGACAGCTTTCAGAATCGTATTGGTTTTAACCTGTGCATCCTGATAAACGAGGTATCCAAACGGCCGGTCAGTATCTGATTCACCAGATTCTTTCACCTCAATACGTGTTTTAAGCACGATGTCATTTATGGGAAACCATTCCATACCCACCCGGAAACTTCTGGTCAGGTTTTCAGATAATTTGTGTACGATCTGCTGTGGTTCAGCCGGTTCATTGTTACGCTTATTCTTCTGATAATACCGGAGGTTGATCGCAACATTTCTTGAAGCCTGCATTTTCAACATGATGCCGGCTTCCTGGCCAATGGTAGGAGCATCAACACGGTATTTCAGCCATGGGAAGGTGAAAAGATCAAGGTATCCCGACAAGTTGACCTTTGGATGAATGGCAGCATTGACCGCCAAATAAATTCCCCGTTCATTGGCATTCAGACTGTTTTGGCCGAAGGCATTGGAGAAGAGGTTCTGATACTCCGGTTCGTAATTCCGATAGATCATCGTGAAGCCAACCCTTGGATCAGGTGTCAGCATGGCGCCGCAAAGCCAGGCCATTCCACCATTAATGCTTCTGCCTGCCTCACCAAAAAAATACATGCCACGGTACCGGATTTGAAAATCAAAGCCTGTGTTCAGGTTTTGTTGCCCGCGGAAAACAAACTGATTGTAGGTGTACATCTTAGGAGTAACAATTGCTGAATACTTGATGTATAAGCCGGTTAAACCGATTTTAAATCCAAATCCCTGGTTTGGAGCCATGCTGAAGCTGAAGTTACCTCCACTAACCAATTCAGTCAGGGCGTTCCTTTTTGCAAGTTCCAATCTGGTGCGATGGTAACCCGTTTCGGTAAACGAGCTTATCGCTTCAGTCGCAGATGAGGCGCTGTCGAAGAGGGTTATTGTGGCATCACGGGAATGGTATGATGCAAAACCGCTGATTTCAAAGCGCCTGATTTTTATTGTGGTAGCCACACCTCTAAGGTAGGACCCCTCGCTCATTCCAAGACTGGGTCTGATGCCATTGGTCATCGAAACAGTCGTGGAAAACCCCGGAACGGAACCCAGGGAAAGTCCGGAGCCTATGGTCAGTCCCTGTCCAAAGGATATCCTGAAATTTCCGATCGTCAGGTTTTTGAGGATGCCAATGTTACTTAAGTACAAATATGCCGCATAAAAATCCATCCCGTTTGGCTGGGCGCCTCGAAAAAATTGTTCTCCTGGGTCTTTTTCCCCAGCGAAGCCGATCCTGATCTTGTCAAACCATGTATAGTTGTATCGGAAGTAGTACCGTTGGGGACTTCCCGGATAGTAGGAACCGTTATTTACAGCGGAAGTATCCATATCTTCATAACCCGCCGATGTTGGGAAAACCTGTTTATAACGCACCAACAAGTTATGACGCCCAAACTTTATCAGATTATTAGGAGACGGGACAGGTACATGTGCCGGAGGTGAGATGGAGATAAACGGCCGGATATTTTGAATCAAGACCGAGTCGAATCCCTGGATGGACTGGAGTTCGAAAATGGATAGCACCTCGCCATAGGCTGTAAGATAGTCGAACAAGCTCCGTCTTTGTTTTGGGGTAAGGAACGGAATTACATTCAGATCGTCTTCCTTTGCTTTGTTAAGGTTCACGGGTTTTAAGCTAAGGTCCACAAGATCTTCGGCAAGTTCAGCAAAATCCTTGTCCATTTCCAGAACTTCAACAGACTGTTCGATCATCTCATCCAGTCGGGTACTCTGTTTGAAAACCATGATCGAATCTTCCTGCAACCCGACCTGACCCGAAGCGATCGCAGAGGTATATAGCAGTGCAATGATCGCAATCCATGGAAGTTGAATATTTTTCATATCATACCGCCAATTACCTGAATGAATAAATAACCGATCCCGACGGACTGAAACCAAGCGCCTGGTGATACCCCGAGGCCATATCAATTGTGATTCTTCCGAATTCCAGCCCGAAACCGAATGAGAATGAGGTCGGGTTGGTAGAAATTCCAATCCGGGCGTAAGCGTGGCTGACCATGTGATATTCGGCGCCAGCACGGAGTATGAGCGGATGTTCCAGATCTTTTTCCGCTTCGAGGGTGGCCATAAAATCCCTGGAAAAGCTGTAGGAGATCCCCGCCACGATTAAACCGGGTAGTTGTTCCATCGGATAATCATTTATTTTCACCGGAACCGGATTCAGCAGTTGAACACCGACAGTGAGATGCCGGTCGGCATGGTACATCAGTCCGATCTCACATGAAACAAGGTTTTTGTTGCCATAGTCTTCGCTGATATGAATCCGCAGGTAGGTAAGTTGAATCCCAACCGAAAAATATTTGCCGAACTTTCGCGCAAAGCTGAGTCCTGCCTTCATTTCACTGTATTGACCCGTGCCGGAATGATTTGCCACCAGACCAATTGTCCCTGCTTTCAATGGCAGGGCGAATCCAACTTGTTTGTACATCAGTTCTTTCAACAGAAACCGGTTCTCGAATCCGAGACCAACGCTGACTCGCTTTAGCCAGGCAGCCCCGGCCTGGTTGTTGCACAGGGACCAGAGATCGCACAGGGCCACCGATGCGCTGCCCAAAGCCAGTGACCTTCCGCCTGCTGCAAAACGCTCCCCGGCGGCAAATCCTGTTTGGGTTATCAGCAAAACCAGGAGCCAAAAAATTACCATCTTTTTCATCCTTCCATTTATATGCTTAATCGGAAAAAATGAAAAAGGTAATACAGGAAAAGCAATTATTTTTTTGAAATTGTTATTTTGTACATTTGTCTAAACAATTTCAATATGGATAAACAGGTACTTGATTTTTTATCTCAACTGGAAAAAAACAACAACCGTGAGTGGTTCCAGCAAAACAAGCAGCAATACAATGAGGCAAAAGCTGAAATGGAATCGTTTGTAGCCTCTGTTATTACTGACCTTGCGAAATTTGATGATTCAATCAAATATGTGGAGGCCAAAGATTGCATGTTCCGCATTTTCCGTGATGTGCGGTTTGCCGCCGACAAATCGCCCTATAAAATTAACATGGGTGCATGGATTTCCCAGGCTGGGAGGAAAAGTGCGGGGCCGGGTTACTATATTCATCTTCAGCCCGGCGGATCGTTTCTTGCAGCCGGGGTTTACATGCCCGAACCGGACCAGTTGAAAAAAATCAGAAATGAAATTTATTACAACATTACGGAATTCAAATCCATCCTGAGTGAGAAGAAACTCCGTAAGAACAGCGTCGGTTTATCGGATCATGACAAGGGAAAAATGGCCCCCCGTGATTTTCCAAAGGATTTCCCTGATATCGATCTGTTAAAGTACAAGCATTACACCCTGTCCCAGCCATTAAGGGACGAAATGGTTGCGTCTGATCATTTCCAGGAGATCGCAGTGATGACATTTAAGGTGATGTATCCCTTTAATTTGTTCCTTAAAAGGGCGCTGGACGTGTAAGATGGCTATGCCAGGTGTCCGATGACGGTTTGTTTTCCCGTGACTTTCTGGCCAAGTTTGATATCGAGAATGGTGTCGACCGGCAATAAGAGGTCAACACGGGAGCCAAACTTGATGAAACCAAGTTCTTCCCCCTGCACAACAGGTTCTCCGACTTTCGGATAACACTTGATTCGCCGGGCCATCGCGCCGGCAATCTGTCTCACGAGGATCCTTTTGGTGTCATAAAACCGGATGACCGTTGTAGCGCGTTCATTTTCCAGCGATGCCTTGGGGTTGAATGCAACCATGTGTTTCCCGGGATGGTAATAATAATAGACAATCTCGCCGCCAACCGGAAACCAGTTCACGTGAACGTTGGTTGCCGACATGAAGATTGAAACCTGGATCCGCTCATCTTTGAAATATTCAGGTTCAATGGTACGTTCGATCACCACGACTTTTCCGTCGGCAGGGGACAGTATTACCTTGCCGCCACCGTTGGTTTCCCGTTTCGGGGAACGAAAAAACCGGACGATCATGATGAAAAACCAAAGGCCCAGTACATACATGCTGTAATGAAACCAGGATTGGTCAACCAGAATATCGTTTAATGCCAGTAGGACGGTTGCCACAAATAAAAATGCAATGGTGATCGTCTTATATCCTTCTTTGTGAATTGTCATGGGTGTTGGATAGGGTGATTAAAAAAAGAAAAACAAAAATACAAAAGGCGCCGAAATAAGCATCGTGTCGAAGCGGTCAAGTATTCCGCCATGCCCGGGAAGTATTGTCCCGGAATCTTTTATGTTCAGGCTGCGTTTGAGTAGAGACTCCACGAGATCGCCGTGGGTGCCGAAAAAAACGACCATGGCGGCAAGTGCAAGCCAGTCGGTCAGGGGCAGTGCGGGGACCAGAAAATGAAATCCAAAGGCAAAAAATAAAGTAACAACAGCTCCTGCAATGGTTCCTTCCCAGGTCTTCTTCGGGGATATGCGTTCAAAGAATTTGTGTTTCCCAAACTGTTTCCCATAAAGGTAAGCCGATGTATCATTGATCCAGGTGAATGCAAAATATCCGGTGAGGATAACCGGCAATCCAAGGTAGTGTAATACATCGGGACGGTTGAAGTAGATCAGCAGCGAGAAAGGAAGCGCAACATAAAAAAATCCCAGAATGGTTGTACCCATGTTAATCAAGGGGTTGGGTTTATTGCGGTAAATTTCGATGATGAATGGAAAAAAGAATAACGGGACCAGAAGGAGAAAAGGCGTGTATAAAAACCAGAACCGGTCCGACAGGCAATGTGGTTCCGGAACAAGATTAACAAGAACGGTGGCAACGAACAACATCGTACCGGCAATGGTTCCGTAAAATTTTTGAGGTTGGCAGGTTTCACTGGTGACCAGTCCATAGAATTCCCATAGACCGAGTACCGTGATGACCAGGAAAATTATTGCAAAGACCCAACCACTGAACCACAACGCAGCAAGCAGGATGAATACCATTGATAAGCCGGTAATGGTCCTTGCCCAGAAATTACTCATCCGTGGCACAATTATTTTGCGAGTATTGTGTCATCAATTAAAAAAACATATAACTCTTTTGGCCCATGTGCCCCCATTACGAGGGTCTTTTCTATATCTGCTGTCCGGCTCGGACCGGAGATCAGGGAGATCATGGAAGGGTAGTTGTCACGGTACTTTTTCTTAATACCGGCCAGCGCCTGTTTTAAATCCGGAACCAGTTGGGAAGCATACCCTAAAACCAGGTGTATCTCGGGATATACAGTAACTTTCCGTCCGGGGCTTAATCTCGACGTTACCATCACTGTACCAAGACGGGCGATAAGGTATTCACAACGGGTGATGCCGATCCTGGTGTCCAGCAGGGCCTCTGTATGAGATTCAAAAGGAATACCGCCGGCTTTCAGGATCTCATGAATGGCATGATCCTGGCAATAGAGAACTCCCCAGTCTTTCTCCAGAATAAAAGATTTCAATGTCCCGATAAATTCATCTTCACTTTCGCAATAGACGAATTTTCCGGCAATCCGCACCAGCTCTTCTGCGAAAGTAACATCAAGGGGTTCTGTAAACTCTTTGTAAACAGATGATTCCTGGTCAAGGATGGGATAAGGTACTTCGGTTTTTTCGATCAGTGCATCCCTGACTTTTTTCAGGATCTTTTCCCTGGAGGTGCTTTCTTCCATGTTGTGATCAGGTTCGGGTTATGACAATAACGTTGGCAAAGGCGCTTTCTCCTCTTCTTTATCCCATGGACGTTTTCCAAAGATCTCTTCCAGATCCTCTCTGAAAATTACTTCCCGTTCGAGGAGCAATGCCGCTAATTTTTCAAGATTTTCCCTGTTTTCAGCCAGGATCTTTTTAGCTCTTTCATAGGCGGCCTCGACGATTTTACGGACCTCGTTGTCGATTGTTTCAGCGGTTTTTTCACTATACGGTTTCTGGAATGAGTACTCATTCTGTCCGCTTGAATCGTAAAAGCTGATATTTCCGATCTCCTTGTTCAATCCGAAATAGACCACCATGGCATAAGCCTGCTTTGAAACTTTTTCGAGATCGTTCAACGCTCCGGTAGAGACTTTGCCAAAAATGATCTCTTCCGAGGCACGTCCACCCATGGCGGAGGTGATCTCGTCAAACATCTGTTCGTAGGTTGTGATCTGCCGTTCTTCAGGCAAGTACCAGGCTGCGCCCAATGCTTTTCCCCGCGGCACGATGGTCACTTTAACCAGCGGATGAGCATGTTCGAGGAGCCAGCTTGTGGTGGCATGACCTGATTCGTGGTATGCAATCACCCTTTTCTCATGGACAGAGATGATCTTGTTGCGTTTTTCCAGCCCCCCGATGATGCGGTCGATGGCATCGAGGAAATCCTGCTTTTCAATAATTAACTTATTCTTGCGTGCAGCGATCAGGGCTGATTCGTTGCAAACATTGGCAATGTCGGCGCCTGAAAAACCGGGAGTTTGCTTGGCAAGGAATGAAACATCAAGGTTTGTATCCAGTTTCAAGGGTTTCAGGTGTACCAGGAAGATGGCTTTGCGCTCTTCGAGGTCGGGCAGTTCCACGTTGATCTGGCGGTCGAACCGGCCTGCGCGCATCAGGGCGCGGTCGAGGATATCGGCCCGGTTTGTGGCAGCAAGGATGATTACACCGGCGTTGGTTCCAAAACCATCCATTTCGGTGAGAAGCTGGTTAAGTGTATTCTCTCGCTCATCGTTGGCGCCCGTGATGGCATTGCGCCCCCGTGCCCGGCCGATGGCGTCGATTTCATCGATGAAGATGATGCAGGGCGCTTTTTCTTTCGCCTGCCGGAACAGGTCACGCACGCGGGAAGCGCCGACCCCGACGAACATTTCAACAAAATCGGATCCGGATATGGAGAAGAACGGCACTTTGGCTTCCCCGGCTACCGCTTTGGCCAGCAGTGTTTTCCCTGTTCCCGGGGGGCCGACCAGCAATGCGCCTTTGGGGATCTTTCCCCCGAGGTTGGTGTATTTTGAAGGGTTTTTCAGGAAGTCAACGATCTCCATGATCTCAACCTTGGCCTCTTCGAGCCCGGCTACGTCATTAAAAGTGATGCTGACACTGGTATCTTTGTCGAACAGCGTTGCCTTGGACTTGCCGATGTTAAAGATCTGGCCGCCGCCGCCACCGCCTTTGCTCATGAAACGCATGATCAGGAACCATGCGCCGATCAGGACGGCAGGGAGAAGCAGGTAACCAAGGATATCGCCAAACACATCTTTGCGGGTATCGGTGGATGGGGGATAAGGATATTGTTTCTGAAATTCAATGATCTGGCTGACCGGGACATTATCCCGTCTCATGTCTGACACCACACTGTCGCGGGTATCTTTAAGTAACCCGTGAAAAATCTCCAATGAACCAACCTGATAGGTGAATTCTGGCGTAGGGGTGGAGGAAACGCCAAAACTGCGTTTGGTGAATTTCTGATAAGCGGTATCAGACTTAAGTTTCTCTTTTTTAATGAAGATCTCGGCTTTTTCCTTGTTGATGATCACAATTTTTTCAACATCCTGTTTTGTCAGGATCTCTTCCAGCTTTGGCCAGGTGATCTCTTCAACGGGATTGGGGTAATTGAAATACTGGATACCAATAAATCCTATTGCCAGGATGGCATAGATCCAGTAAAAATTGAATTTAGGCCGCTTACCTTTGGGAGGGATAAAACTACTTCCTTTTTCTGCCATTCTGTCTGATTCCAAAAAATTTATGACTCTGTTTTCTCATGTGTGTCAACCTTGATAATGCGCGCATCGGCCCATAACTGCTCTATGTTGTAGAAGTTGCGGCGTTCTTCCTGAAAAATATGGATGACCACATCGAAATAGTCGATCAAAATCCATTCCGCATTTTCAAATCCCTCTTTATGCGAAGGATTCAAGCCTGTTTTTTTCTTAACCTGCCCGATGATATGATCGGCAATGGCCTCGACCTGTGTCCGCGACCCACCGTGACAAATAACAAAAGCGTCACAAATAGTGCCTTTCAACCCTGTAAAATCAAGGATGACGGGGTTTCTGGCTATTTTATCAGCCATCGCGGAAACGACTGCTTCAATTAATATCTCCCTGGGTTCCTGTTTCTTCTTTCTTGGCATTAAGGAAGTTTGGTTTCTTATGCAAAAGTAATCAAAAATCTTAACCTGTTTAGAAGTTGGGTTTTATGGCGTAAGTCTTGTAAAAATCGGTGATATACCCCACCGCTTCTTCCGCTGTATCAACAACTTTGAAAATTTCAAGGTCAGCGGCGGCAATGTTTGATTCCTCCAGAACCGTTGATTTTATCCAATCGATCAATCCTTTCCAGTAATCATGGCCTACCAGTACCACCGGAAAGCGGACCAGTTTATGGGTCTGGATCAGGGTTATGGCTTCGGTGAGTTCATCAAGGGTACCGAATCCGCCGGGCAAGGCAATAAATCCCATGGAATAACGGAGAAACATCGTTTTCCGGACGAAAAAGTAGTTGAAATTGATCAGTTTGTCACGGTCAATGAATGGATTTGGGTTTTGTTCAGAGGGAAGGTTGATGTTCAGTCCGACCGACTTCCCCCCGGCAAAATGAGCCCCTTTATTGGCCGCTTCCATAATCCCGGGACCACCACCGGTGATGATCCCGAACCCGGCTTTTGTCATCAGGTAGGCAATCTCTTCGGTAAGTTTGTAGTAAGGATGACTCACTTTGGTGCGCGCCGATCCGAAGATTGAAACGCAGGGGCCGATCCGGCTTAATTTTTCAAATCCTTCGACCATCTCCGAAATAACCTTGAATATTTCCCAGGTATCATAACTGATGGTGTCTGACCAGTTTTTAGGTTGAATTGAGCGTTTCAGTTTTTCAATGTCTTCTGATTCCATGTGAGATTAAGTTAAAATGAACAATTTTCAGTGGATTGAGTTATATATTCCCCAGGATTTCTTTCAGATAATGCGCCGTAAAACTCGTCTTATGCTTTGCAACATGCTCCGGAGTTCCCTGCACAAGCACTTCACCGCCCCGTTCACCGCCTTCGGGCCCCAGGTCGATGATGTGGTCAGCCACCTTGATCACCTCCATATTGTGTTCGATCACGAGGACGGTGTTGCCTTTGGCGACCAGTTTGTTCAACACACACAGGAGCGCCTTTACATCTTCGAAATGAAGTCCGGTAGTGGGTTCATCAAGAATATAAATCGTGTTGCCCGTGTCATTCTTTGAAAGTTCCGTAGCCAGTTTCACCCGCTGTGCTTCACCGCCGGAAAGGGTGGTTGATTGTTGCCCAAGAGTGATATAACCCAACCCGACTTCGTTGAGTGTGTTGATCTTGTGTACGATAAACGGGATGTTCTCAAAAAAGTCAACGGCCTGTTCGATGGTCAAGTTGAGCACATCGTTGATGGATTTGCCTTTGTAACGAACTTCGAGCGTTTCGCGGTTGTAGCGGTGGCCCTGGCAAGTTTCACACGGTACATAGACATCAGGCAGGAAATTCATCTCGATCACCCGGAGCCCGGCCCCTTTACAGGTTTCGCACCTTCCGCCCTTGACATTGAAGGAGAACCGGCCCGGGAGGTAGCCGCGGATCTTTGACTCGGGCAATCCTGCAAAAAGTTTCCTGATTTCATCAAACACCTTGGTATAGGTGGCCGGGTTAGAACGGGGGGTTCGCCCGATGGGCGATTGGTTGATCTCGATGACCTTGTCAATATTTTTTATTCCTTCAATGGATTGATACGGGAGCGGTTTCTGGTTTGATTTGTAGAAATGCTGGCTGAGGATCGGGTAGAGGGTTTCGTTGATGAGCGACGACTTTCCGCTGCCTGATAACCCGGTGATGCAGATCAGGACTCCAAGGGGTAAATTCAACTCAACATTCCGGAGATTGTTTCCCGTTGCGCCTTTCAGGGTAAGGAATTTGCCGTTGCCTTTCCTTCGTATCCCGGGCACGTTGATCTTACGTTTCCCACTGAGGTACTGACCGGTGAGATGCCCGTTTTTTTTAATTTCTTCGGGTGTGCCATGGGCTACGATCCGGCCGCCATGTACCCCTGCGCCCGGGCCGATATCGATCACATAATCAGCTGCCATGATGGTTTCCTGGTCGTGTTCCACCACAAACACCGAGTTTCCTGCATCGCGTAGGTTTTTCAGGGCATTGATCAGGCGGAGGTTGTCGTGTTGATGCAGGCCGATGCTGGGTTCATCAAGGATGTAGAGCACGCCGACCAGTTGCGATCCGATCTGGGTGGCCAGCCTGATCCGCTGGCTCTCCCCGCCGGAAAGGCTTCGCGCCGTGCGGTTCAGGGTAAGATACCCAATGCCTACGTCGAGCAGAAACCTGATCCGTGCTTTGATCTCGCGGATGATTTCATAAGAGATCGTTTGTTTTCGCTCATCCAGTTGCATCGGGAGTTGATCAAACCAGATATAAAGGTTAACCAGATCAATATTTGCCAGGTCTGCAATGTTTTTGTCTCCGAGTCTGAAGTAAAGGGACTCCTTTTTCAGGCGGTCCCCATTGCATTCCGGGCAGGGTAGCTTATTCATGAAACTGCTTACCCATTTCATGATCCCGGCAGGGGCGGCTTCGGCGTGCTGCGCGTTGATAAAACTTACGATCCCCTCGAAATTCAATGAATAGCTTGACGAAACGCCCAGGTATTCGTTTTTAACCCTGAGAACTTCGTCAGATCCATTCAGGATAACATTGATGGCATTTTCAGGGATCTCCGAGATGGGCGTATTGAGATCGAAGCCGTATTTTTCACCGATCGCCTCAATTTGTTTAAATATCCAGGAGTTTTTAAATTCACCGATGGGGACAATTCCACCCTTTTTAATACTTTTTGACCGGTCGGGGATAATCTTGCTGATATCTATTTCCGAAATTGTGCCCAGTCCGTTGCATTTCGGACAAGCGCCATAGGGGGAGTTGAAGGAAAATGAATTTGGTTCGGGTTCATCGTATGATATCCCCGAAGTTGGGCACATCAGCAGGCGGCTGAAATGGCGGCTCACATTCGTCTTCTCGTCAAGAACCATCATTACATCTTTGCCATGTCGCATGGCCAGGTTCACCGATCCGGATAGTCTTGTTTTCGACTCCGGCGATACGCTTACATGATCGATAACGATCTCGACATTATGAATTTTATACCTGTCCAGTTGCAATCCATGGGTAATCTCTTTCACTTCGCCATCAATGCGCACTTTGAGAAACCCCTGTTTACGTATCTGTTCAAAAAGTTCGCGGTATTGTCCCTTGCGGCCTTTTACCGCCGGGGCCAGCACAAGGATGTCCTTCCCGGCGTAATATGAAAGGATAAGGTCAACGATCTGTTGTTCGCTGTACCTGACCATGTGTTCACCGGTAACATGGGAAAAGGCATCGGCTGTACGGGCAAAAAGAAGACGCATAAAATCATAGATCTCCGTTATGGTTCCGACGGTTGACCTGGGATTGCGGTTGGTTGATTTCTGTTCAATGGAGATCACCGGGCTCAGGCCGTTGATTTTGTCAACATCCGGTCTCTCCAGGTTGCCGATAAACTGCCGGGCGTAGGAGGAAAATGTCTCCATATAGCGCCGCTGCCCTTCGGCATAGATGGTGTCGAAAGCAAGCGATGACTTGCCGCTGCCGCTCAACCCGGTGAAAACCACCAGCTTATGACGGGGAATCGTCAGGTCTATGTTTTTCAGGTTGTGAACCCTCGCACCGAATACTTCCAGATTTTCTTCCACAATGCTCTTGAAAAACGGTCTGATTAATGAATTTCGCTGATTTTCAGCGTGTCGTGGAAGAATGTGTCCCGTTTGGGAACCTTCTTCTTCAGCGTCTCATAACTCAACCCGCCATCGGTTGGGATCTTGAATATATATGATTTCCCGGATCTGTTCGGCAGGCTGTAGTCTTGAATCCACGGATTCAACTCCCTCAGAATCCTGTAATTAACCCCAAGTGTCCTGGCGAAATCCGATAAACTGCCGATGCTGCTGTCGATCATGACGTGACGCACAGGTACCTGTGGGTAAAAATCCTGTTCCCTCAGGTAGAACCCAAACTTTGCCGGATGATTGTAAACCTCCCTGATGGCCATGATCCGGTAAACATACCGCGATGTTTCCTCATTAAGATAGAGGTCATAGTAACTGTTTACCTTCTGGCTGTCCAATGCCCGCTGAAGACCATTGACACCCCGGTTATAAGAAGCCGCCACCAGTGTCCAGCTTTTAAAATCAGTATAGGCATCCTTTAAATAATCACATGCAGCCTGGGTTGCTTTCTCCATGTTATATCGTTCATCCACATGACCGTTAATCTCCAGTCCGTATTTATGACCTGTTGTTTTGATAAACTGCCAGTACCCTTCAGCGCCGGCCGGAGAAACTGCATTGGCAAGGTTGCTTTCAGCGATGGCCAGGAATTTGAAATCTTCGGGGATCCCATTTTTCTTCAGGATGGGCTCAATGACCGGAAACCAGCGGTTGGCGCGCTTGAACATCATGGTAGTCATAGAATGCATGAAGGTATTTGCCATTATTTCGCGATCAAAAGCTTCCCTCACATAGTACAGGTCCAGCGGTACAGCTTCCCCCGCGAAATAAGCCTTTTCAGGTATTTCCGGAGCAAAAACCTTTGTGTAACGGGTAAAAAGGGTCTGGTATTCCTTGTCCTGATTCTTCAAAGCCACAGTGGCGCAGATCGAAATGGCACAGATCAGCAAAAGAACTGCACCGCCGAGATAATATGATGTTTTGTTGAGCATTTGTTGTCTGTTTGTAGCTGAATATTTAGGTAACAGGGTAACAGGGTAACAGGGTAACAGGGTAACAGGGTGACTTGTCCGATTGTCCACTTGTCCACTCGTCCACTTGTCCCCCTGTTTAAAACGGACTCCCAATATCCCCGAACCCGGGCGCCACCTGATCCTTCTCCGAGATCAGCGGCTCCGCAACTCCCCAATTGATATTCAGGTTAGGATCGTTCCAGAGGATGCTGCCTTCACTGGCTTTATTATAGACATTTGTACACTTGTAAAAGAAAATTGTATCGTCTTCGAGTGTGACAAATCCATGGGCAAAGCCTGGTGGAACCCAGTACATCCATTTGTTTTGCCCTGTAAGAACGACGGAATCCCATTTTCCGTATGTGGGGGACTCTTTCCGGATATCCACGGCGACGTCAACCACCGAACCGCGGATTACGCGTACCAATTTGCCCTGTGCAAAGGGCGGCGCCTGGAAATGAAGACCCCGAAGCACACCTTTCTTTGATTTTGACTCATTATCCTGAAGGAATTTCAGATCCAGCCCGGCATTCAGAAATTTCTCCTGGTTGAACGATTCGAAAAAATAGCCACGATCATCCTCAAATACATCGGGTTTGATGATCAACAAGCCTTCCAGCCGGGTTTTAGTTATTTCCATATTTTTTCACTATTTCACAATTCACTATTTCGCTATTTCGCTATTTCGCTATTTCGCTATTTCGCTATTTCGCTATTTCGCTATTTCGCTATTTCGCTACCTCGCTACCTTATAAATGAACACATTCCCCATACGCCACTGCCACCGCCTCCATGATCGCTTCGCTCATGGTCGGGTGGGGGTGGACGGCTTCAATGATCTCCTTGCCTGTGGTTTCCAGTTTTCGGGCAACGACCACCTCGGCAATCAACTCAGTTACATTTTCACCGATCATGTGGGCGCCGAGCCATTCGCCATATTTCGCGTCGAAGATCACCTTGATAAAACCATCGCGGGCTCCCGAGGCAGTGGCTTTCCCTGATGCAGTGAAGGGAAATTTTCCCGTAAGTATCTCATATCCGGCTTCCTTTGCTGCCTTTTCGGTCATCCCCACCGAGGCGATCTCCGGATGGGTATAAGTGCAACCCGGGATATTTCCATAATCGAGCGGTTCAACATCTTTACCTGCGATCTTTTCAACACAGATAATCCCTTCGTGGGAGGCGACATGAGCCAGGGCGGGGCCCTTTACAATATCACCGATGGCATAGTAGCCGTCAACATTGGTTTTATAAAACTCATCCACGGTAATCTTGCCCCGTTCTGTGGCAATACCAACATCTTCAATACCGATCCCTTCAATATTTGTGGCGACACCAACCGCTGAAAGAACAATGTCGCAAGCGATGATCTCTTCGCCCTTCTTAGTCTTAACGGTCACTCTACAGCCATTGCCCTTCGTATCCACCTTTTCGACCGAAACCCCGGCCATCACCTTCATGCCAGACTTTTTAAAGGAACGCTCCAATGCTTTGGAAACCTCTTCATCTTCGATGGGGACGATATTCGGAAGTACCTCAATGAGCGTGACTTCCGTACCGATCGAATGGTAGAAATAGGCAAACTCAGACCCGATGGCGCCTGAGCCCACTACCACCATTGATTTGGGCTGGAAAGGCAACGTCATGGCTTCGCGGTACCCGATGATCTTTTTCCCATCCTGTTTGAGGTTCGGTAATTCGCGTGAACGGGTTCCGGTTGCCAGGATAATATGGTTGGCTGCATACTCGGTTTTTACGCTGGCATCATCGGTTACTTCCACTATTTTGCCAGGTTTCACTTTTCCAAAACCCTGCAGATGTTCGACCTTGTTTTTCTTCAGCAGGAACTGAATTCCCTTGCTCATCTGGTCGGCAACATCGCGGCTGCGCTTGATGATGGCCGGAAAATCGGCTTTGGCCTCCCCGGCAACAATCCCATAATCGGCTGCATGTTTGAGATATTGGAAAACGCCGGCGCTTTTGAGCAGCGCTTTCGTAGGGATACAACCCCAGTTGAGGCATATTCCGCCCAATTCGGCCCGTTCGACCACGGCCACTTTAAAACCAAGTTGGGCAGCGCGGATCGCGGCAACATATCCGCCCGGACCGCTGCCAATGACAATGATATCGTAGTTCATGATTTTCGTTTTTTTTTGAATCGGCAAAGATACTAAAAACCGCTGTGACGGGCAAGCGGGGAACGGATGTAATTTAGTTGGAAACTGACCGGGAGATCATCTCAACTTTCCGGTCAAGGGGTAATCTTCCGTCAATCCAGGTGATTTTCAATCCCTGCCGTTCCATGCGTCGGAACCAGGTCATCTGGCGTTTGGCAAACTGGCGGATGGCGATGTTCAACTCGTTCAAGAGGTTTGCCCTGGATATTCTACCGGTAAGATAGAGGGTCACAAACTTATACTCGAGGCCGTATTTCATCAATCGATCAGGGGAGAGACCGGTGGCCAGCAACTGCTCCACCTCCCTGATCATGCCATGCTCAAGCCTGTATTCCAGCCGCTTCAGGATGCGGGTCTTGACCAATCCGCGTGGGTAATCAATGCCGAAGATCATTGACTCGATCATGGGAAAAGTCTGGTTTGAGGCGGAATCCGTCAGGGGGCCTTCCTGTTTTTCTGAAATAGTGGGATTTTCCGATGAACGCGCCATCAGAATCGCCTTCAGAAGCCTTGGCCGCTCTTCGAGATCCGTCGTGTTGTGCGGGGTTCTGTAAGATTTCAGGATCTCAACCAGCCGGTCATCTGGCAGTTTTTCAAGGGAAGAGATAAATTCGCCGTCATCATCGGGCTTTGAAAGCTGATATCCTTTAAGCACCGACTCAAGATACATCCCTGAACCACCGCACAGAACCGGGAGTCTATTCCGGGAAATTATATCACGATATGCCGACAGGAAATCTTTCTGGTATTCGAAGATATTATACTCATAGCCAGGGTCAACAATGTCGATGAGATGATAAGGAACCTGTGTGCCTTTGACGATATAATCATCGTAGTCCTTGCCGGTTCCTATATTCATGCCCCGGTAAACCTGACGTGAGTCGGCGCTGATCACCTCCCCGTTAAGATCAGCCGCAAGTCTTGCAGCAAGTGCAGTCTTACCAGTTGCCGTAGGCCCTAATATTGTAATCATTGTATTCACCGTCTACTTGTCCGCCTGTCCGCCTGTCCGCCTGTCCACTTGCCCCCTTGCCCCCCTCATTTATCAAGTTCCTCATAAACCGAATTCCTGCTGATATACTCAGGTACCATCTGCTTCATTTTCCGGATAATGTCGAAATTTGTATGTGTTGGCACCATGGCAATCAGCGCTTCGATGTCGGGTTTAACTTCGTTGAGGTTGAATTCGCGAACCTTGGCAGTCAGAATAAGCGGGTGATGTGTGGGGATCGTGTTTTCATTCACATTGAGCAGCTCTTCGTAGAGTTTTTCGCCGGGGCGCAGTCCGGTGAATTTGATCTGGATGTCTTTACCGAGCATGAGTCCGGAGAGCTGGATCATCTTCTTGGCCAGGTCGATGATCTTCACCGATTTCCCCATGTCGAAGATAAATATCTCTCCGCCTTTACCGCAGGCTCCTGCTTCCAAAACCAATTGGCAAGCTTCCGGAATGGTCATGAAATAGCGGGTCACCTCCGGATGGGTGATGGTCACAGGTCCTCCTTTTTCGATCTGGCTTCGGAAGAGGGGTATCACGGAACCATTGGAACCAAGAACATTCCCAAATCTTGTGGTGATAAACAGGGTATCGTGTTTTTTGTCCAGCGCCTGGATATAGATCTCGGCAATGCGTTTGGAGGCACCCATCACATTGGTAGGGTTGACGGCCTTGTCGGTCGAAATCATGATAAATTTCTTGACCCCGTATTCAACGGACAGGTCTGCTATGACTTGCGTACCTCTTACGTTGGTGGCTACCGCTTCGGCCGGATTGCTCTCCATCATGGGAACATGTTTGTAAGCTGCGGCGTGGTAAACCATATCGGGACGGAAGTTGTCGAAAATCCTGCGCATCCGCGCCTCATTGGTGATATCGCATAGGATGAATTCGATCCCTGATCCCTGGTTGTATTCTGAAGTTTCGAGTTCGAGGAAATGCAGGGGCGTTTCAGCTTGATCGATGAGAATAAGGCGGTGGGGAGCAAAACGTGCGATCTGACGAGTAATTTCACTCCCGATGGAACCGGCAGCGCCGCTGACAAGGATCGTCTTGCCTGTAATTTCTCCGGCGATCAGTTTTTCATCCAGTTTTATCTCTTCACGTTCGAGCAACTCTTCAATATTGATCTTTTTAATCTGGTTAAAACTCAACTCGCCGTTTATCCACCGGATCATGGGAGGTACGGTAAGTACTCTGGTGTTGTAAGTAAGGCATTTATCAACCAGTTCCTGTTTTTTTACCGGGTCAAAATGGATGATGGCCAGGATGATCTGGGCAACAGTATTGGTAGCCAGCAGGTTGTCGAGCCTGGCCGGACTGATGATATCCACACCTTCGAGTTTTTTCCCCTGCTTGCTGATGTTATCATCAATAAAGGCGAGTACCCGGTATTTTGTCCCGGCATCCCGGTCAAGGGTTCGCTTTGCGGTAATTCCGGCCTCTCCGGCGCCATAGATGACTACGTTCACCTTTTGACCTTCCGGCTGCCTGAATTCGAGAAAAGCCAGTTTGACAATCAGTCTGAAGGTGATCATTCCGAAAGAAGTGGCAAGAAAGTCGATGATGATGACCGAGAAGGGGATAAAAAAATGGTCGGTAATCATGAAGTAAGTTACCAGGTTGGTGAGTGCAAAAAGGAGGCTTCCGGCGAGGACTGTCCCAAAAACGCGCAGTGCATCTCCGGTACTGGTATATCGAATGATACCGGCATAAGTTCTTGCAATCACGAAGCTCACTGACCTGATCAGCGCCATGTAGAACACGATCTGAGGCATGGGTTTTAACTCCGATTCGGGAATGTTAAAATTAAAACGCAACAGGAAAGCCAGGATGACTGCCGAAAGGGCGATGAAAATATCGATGACGAAGATCAGCCAGCGTGGCGTATTTTCCCTGGTAATTAACACGCGTCAAATTTAAAAATATTTTGCCTGAACATATGAACAATTGCCGTTAAATATGAACATTCGGCGATTCAACATGCAATTTTTTCTACTTTTGCAGCGTTAAATGCTTGCATAAGCATCGGCACAGAGAATTAGACCCGGTTAAAAATAATAAGGAAAAGGGATACAACCGGAAACTGATTGAAAACTATATACATACTCATGAAATATACAGCATTCACCAGGTATCATGAAGCGATGGGTGGCAAGATGGTCCCTTTTGCAGGCTACAATATGCCTGTTCAGTTTGAAGGGATAAACATAGAACATGAAGCGGTTCGCAAGACACTAGGTGTTTTTGATGTTTCCCACATGGGCGAATTCTGGGTGAAAGGACCGAAAGCGCTTGATTTTATTCAATGGGTCACTTCGAACGATGCATCAAAGCTGGTTCCCGGGAAGGTGCAGTATTCCTGTTTCCCGAATGAAACGGGAGGCATTGTGGATGATCTGCTGGTTTATAAAGTTGATGACATAACCTATTTGCTGGTTGTAAATGCCGCCAATATTGACAAAGACTGGGCGTGGTGTGTCAAACAGAATAAGATGGGCGCCGTATTATACAATGCGTCGGATGAAATTTCCCAGTTGGCCATCCAGGGTCCATTAGCGCTTAAGGCAATGCAAAAGCTCACCGACACTCCGGTCACTGGTATGGAATATTATACCTTTAAGAAATTGACATTTGCCGGAGTTCATAATGTAATTTTTGCCACTACAGGTTATACCGGTTCCGGTGGATGTGAGATTTATATGGCAAATGCAGATGCTCCCAAAATAATGGAAGATGTATTCAAAGCAGGAGCAGAATTTGGCATTAAACCCATCGGCCTGGCTGCCCGTGATACATTGCGCCTCGAAATGGGATATTGTCTTTATGGGAATGATATCAACGATACAACGTCGCCCATTGAAGCCGGATTGGGCTGGATCACCAAATTTACCGAAAATAAGGAGTTTATCAATAAATCTGCTTTACTGAAACAGAAACAGGAGGGACCCACACGCAAACTGGTCGGTTTTGAGATGGTTGACAAGGGAATTCCACGCCATGATTATGAAATTGCAGATGAACAAGGAAATAAAATCGGTGAAGTAACGTCTGGAACCATGGGCCCATCTGTAAAGAAGGCAATCGGTATGGGATATGTACCAACTGCTTTATCCAGGGAAGGAGATGAAATTCATATAAAAATCAGGGATAAAATCCTCAAGGCGAGGGTGGTGAAGTTGCCGTTTTATAAGGCGTGACGCGTAACACGTGACACGTGACATGTGACGCGTGACAAGGAGAAGTGTGAAATTTTTTATAAACCCTCTAATATTTTACCCGTTTACCCGTTAACTTGTTTACCAGTTTACCAATTAAAAAGTTCACCAAAAATTAACAATATGTCAGAAATAGCAAGTAAAATCAAATCAATCCATTGGCAGCGCATGATGTTCATTCTGCTGATGGTCATTATGGTTGCCGGCGTGGAAAGCTGTAAATCGACGGGTAAAATGTCGAAGAAAGAGCGCAAGGCACAAATCGAAAATGCAAAGAGGCAGTTGCAGCCAATTATCAATGGTACTTCAACACTCTCCTACGACGAGCAAAAACGGATCGTTGGCCAGATCATGGATAAAAATCTGAATGACCCTATTCTCAACGATATGATCATTCAGGCACAACAGAAACTCAAGACCTTGCTTGCTGAACAGACACAGGCCAAAGCTTTGAAAATTGATCTGGCACGAGCGGCGCTGTATGATCTTTTGCTGAACAAGGATAATAAATCAGCAGATGAGATGGAGATGGAACTCAACGCGATCAAAAGGCAAAATCTGGGCGACACAGAAATAGATGAGCTCATCGCCAGGGTGGAGAAGAAAATCCAGGATATGCGTGCAGGCGGAGGGAGCAGTCTCCCCGTAAAAGCACAATTGGAGAATGCATTCACCACTATTGCGAATTCAGCCAAAACCGGTAATCTTTCCCAGGCAGAAAGTACAATACAGAAAACCCTGCAATATTTTTCATCTGATGATGTTCCTGTACTTATCATAATCAGCCGGGAAGGCTCGATTGTGGATTATGATAAACCTACCACCATCAAACGATACCTGCAATTCCTGAAAGATACAAAGTCCAGCAAAAACGATATTGATGCCATCATGACCGACAATAACGGAAAAATCAAAGGACTCGATTTAATTAAAAGATAACAACTATGAGAAAGATTCTTTCATTGATCATATTGGCTTCCCTGTTCGCCGTGTCGAACCGCGTTGCCGCCCAGGATAACCTCTCCCCCCAGCGTAAACAGGCCATCGACAGCCTGGCCCTTGAAAAGGTCAGGGATCTGAGTAAATATATCAGCATTATCGGGGATAAAAAAACACCGTGGTCCGACGCACAGCGTGTGATTGAACGCGCCGTTGAACTGTTTATGGAAAACAGCGAAATCGGTGTTTCCTCGCTGAGCAGACAAGATGTAAACTACTATAAGGTTCGTGAGTATTTCGATCGCCTCATGCAACTGAATTATGACAGGGTAACCATCGACTGGTATAAGATACAGTATGTGAGTGACCTTGTTCGTCAACCCGACGGAACCTATGTTGGCGTGATAACAATTTATCAGCGTTTCCAGGCCTACGACAAGGAAAAAGGCCTGGTGTATGAAGATACCACCAAGAAGGATATCACAGTATATGTAAAACGCAAGGAGACTCAGATCGGCGGCCGTTTGATCGGCTTCTGGGACGTTATGCTTGGTGATATCAGGGTAAAAGAGACTTCCAAGTAGTTCTGTTTCGGTTCTTTGTTCACCACATTAGACACATAGATCACAATAGTTTTTCTATGTGTCCTATGTGCCTAATTTGGTGAAAAATGACTCAGACATCGTATTCATCAAACCAGCGCTAAATTATGCGATACATCTTTTGGATTGTCATGTTATGGTTCCCTTTATCAGCTTTTTCCCAGGGCTCGATCGGTTCATTTACCGGTGATGAGTCGGTATTCTATGCCCAGACAAAACAGGTTAATCAATTCTTTATGAGGTTCAACGGGGAAGAGGATGTGCAGGGAAAACGTTATTATCCTGGTAATCCGGCATATCGTGATCTCAAAGCCCGTAAAAAATACCTGAACATGTTGTTCGACAATTCCAGCCCGGTGATCAGTTCCGATTTAAAGTTTGTTTTTATCGATGATGCGCTGAATAAAAAGAATCCGGCTTTCCTTGATTTTTATTCACAAGGATGGTATGCGGAGGTAGCCGCCTCTTTTTTTTATAAAAAGGAAAAGGTGAACATCATCCTGTATCTTAAAATTGAAAAGCAACTTAAAGGATATAAATGGGTGATCTCAAATGTCTATTTTGACCGTTTTCAATCCTGGTTTACCCATCTCAATGACACGGTCAACCTGAAATATTTCATTCATCCGATGAGCCATGAGCTCGACTTCATGAACCTGCATAAGGCATTCAGGGAGCCGGAGAACCTTGATTTTTATTTTGAAAAGGAATATCAGCCGGATATGACTGCCTTATTTGTGATGGAGATGAAAAATAAAAACCTGAGTTTTATAGCTGTGAACAATGTAAAATTCCATGTATTCCAGGTGCCGAACTGGTACTTTGAACTCTCCTGGTTCAACCGGAATAACGTTAATTCCGGCTGGCTCATCTCAAACGTCCTCCGCGTTAACGAAGTTGAGAAGAAGAATTTGTTGCGGAATTATACACATGTCAATTAATTTTATATGAGGAGATTTTTTTTCCTGTTGTTCCTGGCGATCCTGGTGAGTTACAACCCTGTTCTGGCCCAGAAAAAGACGACAACCAAAAAAACCAGTACTGTTTCCAAACCGGCACAGAAAAAACCTGTTTCAACGATCCAGAAAAAAGAGGGATCCACCGTTCAAAAGAAAACCGGGACCAAAGACAAGCCTGAGGAAATAAAATCAAAAGCGGGCATGATTGCAGCCAACAAGGTAGATACCTTTAAGCTTCAGGTCATCCCGTTGGTAAAGTTTTTCGAGAGTTCACTGAATTTTCTGGCTGATCAGCGGAATTCCGTGAATGAAAAACAGACCATCCTTTCGCAAAGCTACCTCAAATGGTGCTGGGATGAGGAGGTGCAGATCGAGGACGACCTCGACGAGAACCGGTTAGTGCCGCTATATAAGGATATGCCAGCCTACCTGATTGATGTCAGCTTCTTTTTCAAGGGCGCTAAATTCAACTATTCAGTACAGGATGTCAATGTGGAAGCGGGCCAGGATGGTCTGACCTATTTCAGGATCACCGCCAATCGTAACCTGATAGGTAAAACATTGAACGGAGATTCGGTCAATTCGAATAAAGTCAGGTATATCGAGATGAACTTCGACTCGGTAAAACAGCAATTGAAGATCGTGAGTGTTTATACGACTAAACTCAATGAGAAAGAGGACATGCGCAACTGGTGGAATGCGCTTTCAAAAGACTGGAAGGTGATTTTGTCAGGTGATATGAAACTTGAAGGAACATTGCCGCTCTCAGAGATAGATAGTTTCAACGATTCGGTGGCTATGGTCAAAGGCGAGAAAACCTGGATCATGGGTTCGGAATTTTACCAGTTTCTGGGACAGATCGTTCGTTCAGGCCGGGTAAATCTTTCGGGAAATACCGCAATCATGAATCTGGAACCACTTAATAAATTATCTGACCTGAAAGAGGTGAATATCTCCGAAACCCGGATAAATGACCTTATGCCTTTGCGTAACCTTAATAAGCTGGAGATCCTTGACATTTCAAATACAAATGTTACCAGCCTCGAACCTTTGCATTACTGCGTTCATATCAACCAGTTGCGGATGAAAGGCGCCCCTGTCAGTGATCTATCAGTGGTCCCTGCCTTTAAATCACTTATTATTCTTGATATAAGCGCCACAAAGGTTCAGTCGCTTGATGCCATCAGCGAAATGACAACGATAAAAGACTTGCGCATCAACCATACCTCAATTAAAGACATTACGTCTGTTGCTGACTTGGTCAATCTTGAAATGCTGAATATTTCATCTACGCCGGTCGACAATCTCGATGCGTTGAAGAACCTGATGCATCTCCGTATTTTACTGGCTGACAGTTCCGGGATAAACAGTCTTGCCCCATTGGACGACCTCCTAAAGCTTCAGCGCATCTATTGTGATTACACAGGTATTGATCAGAAAGATGCATTGGGTTTTTTAAAAAAGCATCCGGAAACTTCATTGGTGTATGCCTCAAAAGATTTATCAGCCTGGTGGAAAACCATGACCCCGGAATGGCAGAAATTGTTCAGTTTTTATCAGAGGCTCGACCCGGAACCAAGCACAGAACAGTTGCATCGGCTGGCCCTGCTTGACAGCATAAACATCATTGGCCGGATGACCGTCACATCACTTGCTCCACTCAGCAAGTTGATCCTGTTGCGAAATCTGCAGTGCCAGAGTACCGGGATCACATCACTGGATCCTTTGAAGGATCTGACTGAATTGAAGGTGTTGAATGCCTCAAATACGAATGTGGAGGGTTTACAGCCTTTATCAGGTATTGCCGGGCTTGAACTGATCAGCCTTGATAATACCCATGTCGCAGATCTGAGCCCGTTGTATGGTTTGAAAAAACTGAAATTGTTGCTCGCTGACAATACGCGTGTCAGTATAGAAGAGGCGGATAAATTCGCTGATAAAAATCCGGATTGCCTGCTTGTTTTTCAGACGTTTGAAAATAATATGTGGTGGAAAGGGTTGAGCGAACCCTGGAAAAAAGTCTTTCTGAATCAGGCGGGCGTGACCGGAACTCCTGATAAAATGCAGCTTCAACAGATTGCAGGACTTACAAAAGTAACCATCTCTGAAGATCATCAGATATCAGACCTTGTGCCATTACTTCATCTAACCCGGTTAACAGAGCTCGGGTTTTCAGGAACTGCCGTCGCAAATCTGGAACCGGTTGCACGAATGAAAAGAATAAATATTCTTCATTGCCCAAAGAATCCGATCGTTGACCTCCTGCCTTTGGCTGGCTTGCCGAATCTCATTGAACTTGATTTTTCCAATACCCAGGTTGAAGATCTTGATGCGCTGCAGAATATGCTGCAACTGGAGGTCTTGAAATTCAACGGTACCCAGATAAAGAACCTGAAATACATACAAAAGTAGTGAACCTAAGGGTGATTGAGTTTTACAACTCCCGTGTCGGCAACGTCGATGCGCTTGATGGCATGAGAAAACTCGAATCGGTGAAGATGTTCAACACAAAAGTTTCAGCCAAACGGGTGGAAAAGTTAAAGATGCTGCATCCCAAATGTGAAATTGTTTTTTACTAATGGATATGGATTCAAATGCCGAAAATATTCATTCCATCGAAGTCTGTTTCACACCAAAACTTCTTTCCGAAATTCTGACAAAGGATCATTATGTCCTGGCGCTTGTTGACATCCTGCGTGCCACTACCTCTATTTGCGCAGCCTTCGACAAGGGTGTGAAACGCATTCTGCCTGTTGCAACACTCGAAGAGGCGAAGGCCATGAAAGAGGCGGGATATCTTGTTGCCTCGGAGTTGGACGGTCAAAAACTCGATTTTGCAGATTTTGGGAACTCGGCATTTAATTTCACGCGTGAGGCCATTGGCGGGAAAACACTGGCATATTGCACCACCAACGGAACACGTGCTCTTGAAACAGCAAAATCAGCCGGAAAGGTCGCCATTGGCGCTTTTATAAACCTTTCGGCGCTTACGAAATGGCTCGTCCGGCAGGATAGGAATGTGGTGATCCTCTGTTCAGGCTGGAAAAACAAATTTTGCCTGGAGGATACCCTTTTTGCCGGGGCGCTTACTGATCATTTGCTGAAAACCAGGCAATTCACTACAGTGTGCGATTCGGCTGCCGCCGCACTCGACCTCTGGCGCCTTGCCCGCCCCGACATCCTCGGGTATATTGAAAAGAGCGCTCATCGCCACCGCCTGAAAAACCTTGATCTGGATGATATTATCCCTTACTCATTTACCATCGATTCAACCAGCGTTGTTCCTGTCTACGAATCGGGAGAGATTACCAATGATCAATAAATAATTGAACAATGAAAACATTTAGCACAATATTTATCATGTCAATAGCGATTTCAGCCTTTTCGTCAACAAATCCCGGGAAGGATAATAATAAGGATAAACCGGATAATTTCAAATATCTGACCGAACAGTTTGCCGATGCCAGGATTCTGCGATACCAGGTGCCGGGATTTGAAAATCTGTCGCTGAAACAAAAAACACTCATCTATTTCCTGAGTCAGGCTGCACTGTGTGGCAGGGATATCACCTATGACCAGAATTATAAATCAAACCTGCTGATCCGGGCGACCTTGGAGGCCATTTACCAAAATTTCAACGGAAACAGGAGCGATAAAGAATTCAAAAAATTCATGGTTTATCTGAAGCGGGTTTGGTTCTCCAATGGCATCCATCATCACTATTCCACAGATAAATTCTTCCCTGAATTTTCACAGGAATATTTTGTTACCCTGATCAAACAAACACCGTTGGAGGTATTGCCAATCTATGACCTGCAGAACAAAGAGCAGTTTTTCGAGGAGTTGAGCACCTTGATTTTCAGCCCTGATGTAGCTCCGAAACGTGTCAATCTTGACCCCGCCAGTGACCTTGTACAGAGTTCCGCCTCCAACTTTTATGATGGACCCACCCAGCAGGAGGCTGAGGAGTTCTATGCCAAAATGAAGGATGATGCTAAAAAGAATAAACAGAGCACATTGGTCTCCTTTGGGCTTAATTCGAAACTGGTGAAGGAAGATGGTAAAGTGGTTGAGAAAACCTATAAAATAGGAGGATTGTATAGCCAGGCCATCGAACAGATTGTAAGTTGGCTTGAAAAAGCGCTGACGGTGACGGAAACACCTGAACAAATCGATGCGGTAAAAAAACTGATCGCCTATTACCGGTCGGGGAGCCTCGAAGCCTGGGATGAATTCAACATTGCATGGGTGAAAGACCAAAATTCCTTGGTTGATTTTGTCAACGGCTTTATTGAAGTTTATGGCGACCCGCTGGCTATGAAGGGAACATGGGAATCGGTCGTAAATTTCAAGGATGTGGAAGCAACAAAGCGTACAGAGATCCTTAGCAGGAATGCACAGTATTTCGAGGATAACTCTCCTGTGTCTCCCGAATTTAAAAAGAAAAAGGTCAAGGGGGTCTCAGCCAAGGTTATTACGGTGACACAACTTGGTGGTGACTGCGATCCAACCACACCGATTGGCATCAATCTGCCCAACGCAAACTGGATCAGAAAGGAATACGGGTCAAAATCGGTGACCATGGATAACATCACTTATGCATACGACCGGGCGGCCAAAGGCAATGGATTCCTGGAGGAATTTGCCTTTTCGAAAGAGGAGATAGAACGTGCGGATAAATATGGCCACCTGGCCGGGAACCTCACAACCGACCTGCATGAATGTCTCGGACATGGTTCAGGACAACTCAAACGAGGAGTTGGTTCAGATGCGCTGAAAAACTACCATTCAACCATCGAAGAATCAAGGGCAGATCTGTTTGCTTTGTATTACATTAAGGATCAGGTGATGATTGAGTTCGAATTGATACCAAGTGATGAAGTGGCACAGGCAGAGTATGACAGCTATATCCGGAATGGATTGATGACCCAGCTTGTGCGTATCCTGCCCGGTAAAACCATCGAGCAGGCGCACATGCGCGACAGAGCGCTTATTTGCCATTGGGTCTATGAGAAGAGCAAAGATAAAAATGTGATCGAAAAAGTTGAGCGCGATGGGAAAACCTATTTCAGGATCAATGATTACGATGCTTTAAGAGATCAGTTCGGGGAATTGTTGAAGATCATTCAACGCATCACCTCCGAAGGCGACTACAATGCAGCCAGGGAGTTGGTTGAAAACTATGCAGTTCAGGTTGACCCGGCCCTGCACAAGGAGGCGCTGGAAAGGTATGCAAAACTGAATATTGCCCCTTATGCCGGATTTATTAATCCGGAATACACCCTGGAGATGAATGGCGAGGCCATTAACGATGTAATAATCACCTACCCGGATGACTTCGCAACGCAGATGCTGTTATATTCGAAGAAATATTCATTCTTACCCGTTCGATAAAGATGAGAAAAACCAGGCTGATCTCACTTCTTGGGCTCATGATTGTCCCGGTTTTTTTGGCGATGTCGCAGAAGCAATATCCGAAAGACTATTTCCGGTCACCGGTTGGGTTCCCGATCACGCTGTCTGGGTCTTTTGGCGAGATCCGCAGAAATCATTTCCATTCCGGTATTGATATCCGCACGGGAGGGGTAGAAGGCAAGCCGGTATATGCCATTGCCGATGGGTATGTTTCGAGAGTGAATGTATCGCCAAGTGGATTCGGGAAGGCGCTGTATATCAATCATCCCAACGGATACACATCATTATACGGGCATCTGCGGAATTACGCCGGCGGAATCGGATCATGGGTTAAAACCCAACAGTACAAAAAGGAATCATTCGCCATGGACACAGAAGTTCCGGAAGGAACCCTGAAGGTGAAAAAGGGCGATCTGATCGCCTATTCGGGAAATTCCGGCTCTTCGGGCGGACCGCATCTTCATTTTGA
Organism: Bacteroidales bacterium; assembly: GCA_030681475.1. Taxonomy (GTDB): domain Bacteria; phylum Bacteroidota; class Bacteroidia; order Bacteroidales; family FEN-979; genus CAIVAT01. Next base: position 118,823 of record JAUXWT010000035.1, read on the forward strand.
GATCCGCGATACCAAATCCCAGGAGATCATCGATCCATTGGATTTTGGTTTAATGAAATCTGATGGCATACCGCCGATAATCACCCATGTGAAGATCTTCCCGATCGGGGAAAATTCGATGGTAAACTTCGCTGATAAGGCTGTCCTTTTCCCGGTCACCGGTTCAGGGAGCAACTTCAGGCTGAGGTGCGCCGATACTGTCAAGGTTTCAGGAAACATCATTTTTGGCATTGAAACATCTGATCATGCAGAAGGTGGACTGAAGACCGGTGTTCATGTGATTGACCTCGCTGTGGACGGAGTAAAGGTCTTTTCTCAGAATATTGACCGGTTCGCCTTCTCCGAAACACGGTATGTCAACAGTCTGATGGACTATCCGGCTTATGTGCAGAGCAAGCATAAGATACAGCGGTCGCATGTGGCGCCGAATAATAAACTAAGCGTCTATTCAGATGTGAAAAACCGCGGCGTACTTAACTTCATGGATTCAAAAGCACACCAGGTGCGTTATGTGGTTAAAGATGCCTTCGGGAATTCTGCCATGCTCCTTTTTTATGTAAAAAGTCATCCCCCGGCCAACATGGGTGAAAAGCCAAAAGCTACAGATAATCAGGGGACTCAATTGTTCAGTTACAAAACGGATAACCATTTTGAGCGAACGAATCTGAAATTTTCAGTTCCTTCCGAAGCCGTGTATGACGATTTTCCATTTGAATACTCGGTTACCCCATCGCTTCATGGTTCCTGTTCCAATGTGCACCGCCTTCAAAACCAGGACACTCCACTTCATACCTGGTGCTCATTATCAATTAAACCGGAGCGACTTCCCGAAAAACTCGAATCAAAGGCTTTGATCGTATCCCTTGATCAGCGTAACCGGTTTGCAAGCAAAGGAGGTAAATTTGAAAACGGCTGGATCACCGCCAAGATCCGCGACTTCGGGAATTATACTGTAGCAGTTGACACGGTATCGCCGGCGATCAAGGCAGTTAATATTTTTCCTGGTAAAACGGTGACTAAGCAATCAACCATCCAGGTAAAAATTTCAGATAACCTCGCGGGGATAAATACCTATCGTGGAACACTGAACGGTAAATGGATCCTGATGGACTATGATGGAAAAAACAGCTTGCTTACCTATGTTTTCGATGAAATGATCAAGTCTGGAAAAAACATCTTCGTACTTGTGGTGACCGATGCGGTGGGTAACTCCTCAAGATATGAAGCGACCTTGCTGCGGTAACCCGTTTTCATTATATTTGCACCATGCAAGAGACCATTCTGATCCTGGATTTCGGTTCCCAATACACCCAACTTATTGCGCGGCGGGTTCGGGAGTTGAACGTATATTGTGAAATTCATCCATTTAATAAAATTCCGGTTTTAAGTCAGCATATCAAGGGGGTCATACTGTCCGGGAGCCCATACTCGGTGCGGGATGGCAATGCTCCTGTTCCCGATCTGACAAATATCAGGCACAAAATACCCGTTCTGGGCGTATGTTATGGTGCACAGTATATCGCCCAATCATCGGGAGGAGTGGTTGCTCCTTCAAAAATCCGGGAATATGGCCGTGCCAACCTGTCATCTATCGATGAAAACAGCAGTTTGATGCATGGAATGTCGCAGGGAACCCAGGTTTGGATGTCGCATGCTGATACCATCCTTAGTATTCCGGACAATTTCAGGGTCATTGCAAGCACGGCAGATGTGTTGTATGCCGGATACCGGATTCCTGACGAGGAAACCTATGGGATACAATTTCACCCGGAGGTGTATCATACCACCGAAGGGTTGATTTTGCTGAAAAATTATGTGGTTGACATCTGCGGGTGCCAGCAGTCATGGACGCCTGAATCGTTTGTTGAGTCAACAGTTGCGGCATTAAAGCACAAGCTGGGGAACGATAAGGTCGTATTGGGACTTTCGGGAGGTGTGGATTCTTCAGTTACGGCCATGTTGCTGAACAAGGCCATCGGGAAAAACCTCTATTGCATTTTTGTTGACAATGGCCTGCTTCGTAAAAATGAATTCAACAAAGTGCTTGAGCGGTATAAAACCCTGGATTTAAACATTACAGGGGTAAATGCGTCTGATCTTTTCATCGATGCCCTGCAAGGGGTCTTTGATCCTGAGCAGAAACGAAAGATCATCGGAAAGACTTTCATAGATGTATTTGATACGGAAGCACATAAGATACGGGATATCAAATGGCTGGCACAGGGAACGATCTATCCTGATGTAATTGAATCACATTCGGTGAAAGGCCCTTCTGCCACCATCAAGTCCCATCATAACGTAGGCGGGCTGCCCGATTACATGAAACTGAAAGTCGTTGAGCCTCTGAACAGCCTTTTTAAGGACGAAGTGCGCAAGGTAGGTAGGACGATCGGCCTCGATGGCGAATTTCTCGACCGCCATCCCTTTCCAGGACCAGGACTGGCTGTACGCATCCTCAGTGACATTGACCGTGAAAAATTGACCCTGTTGCAAGAGGTTGATGATATTTTCATCTCGGGTTTGCGTTCTTTTAATCTTTATCATACGGTATGGCAGGCCTTTGCCGTGCTGCTGCCGGTACAAACGGTGGGTGTGATGGGCGACGAACGTACCTACGAAAATGTGATCGCCTTGCGCGCAGTAACTTCAACTGATGGTATGACAGCCGACTGGGCACATTTGCCGTATGAATTCCTGGCAAAGGTGAGCAACGATATTATCAACAAGGTGAAAGGAGTGAACAGGGTGGTTTATGATATTAGTTCCAAACCACCGGCGACGATAGAGTGGGAGTGAGAAGGTAGCGAAATAGCGAAATAGCGAAATGGTGAAATTATGAGATATTTTCTGACATCGTTTGTAATTGTTTTGGTTACTTATTTTCCTTTTCAGGAGGTTGCTGGTCAGACGGCTCAGGAACAACTGAAACAAATACGGTCGTCGGTTATCGAAAAAATTGACGGAAGGGATTTCTACATCCATACGATCAAACGGGGACAGACATTGTATATGATCTCCAAGGCGTATGGTGTGCAGGTGAATGAGATCATCCGCGATAATCCGGGTGTTAAGGATGGGATTAAAGCCGATCAGAAATTGAAGATTCTTGTCCCGGGTCAAAAACCACCGGTTGTACAAATCCCCATTGCTGAAAGTGAAATTGTGGTTGCCGTCAAGGATACTGCCAAAAGCATAGTGGAAATCCCGCCAAATGCCGATTCTGTGATTGTCGTGGCTATGCCTTGCGATAAGGACAATACAACAAAGAAACCTGTGTATAATGTAGCTTTAATGCTTCCGCTTTTCCTTGGCGAAGTCGATCAGATCGATACGGAGAACCCTGATCCCGGGGCGCTTCAGGCTTCAAAGTCTTTTCAGTTCCTGACATATTATGAAGGTTTCCGTTTGGCGCTTGATTCACTTGAAAAACTTGGCATTAAAATCAGACTGTACGTATATGATGCTGATAAAGACACAAATAAAACGAAGCAGTTGTTAACAAAGCCGGAGATGAAAACGATGGATTTGATCTTCGGTTTGTTGTACCATCCGAATTTTCAGATTGTCGCCGCTTTCGCAAAAGCGAATAAGATCAACCTGATCAATCCAATCTCCGAACGAAGCGAACTGATTGCAGAAAATCCCTATGTTTTTAAGGTTCAACCATCGATGAGGTTTAAGGGTGAAATGCTTCTACCCTTGATAACGGGCGATTTTCGCAGCGGACAGGTGTTGATCATCAGGAACAGGCTTTATCCTGATCAGGATGCGCCGGACAAACTTGCCCGGGAATGCAGGAAATTTGATTTATCGGTTCTGGTTGTAGAGGATCACCAAAAAGCCATCGAACATTTTTCGAAGGATAAGCAAAACTTTGTCGTGGCATTTTCAGACAATACGGCATATGCGCTTACCTTGCTGCGGGAGCTGTACAAAGTACACAACGAATATAAGCCTACCCTGATCGCGATGCCTGGTTGGCCATTAATGGATGGGTTGGAAAATGAATATTTGGTTGGCCTGAAAACGCATGTCATGGTCCGGTCATTTGTTGATTATGACGATCCATTGGTAAAAAAGTTCGTGCGTTATTACCAAGAGTCTTATCATTCAGACCCGGAACGACTTGCATTTCAGGGTTATGATGAGGCGTTCTATTTCATTTCGGCGTTAAATACGTTTGGAACCAATATCGGCCGATGCATCGGTGAGTATAAAATGAAGTCAATACAAACTCGTTTCGACATGTTTCAAAACCCCGGTGATGGTTTTGAAAACAGCCATTGGGAGATGTTCAAATATGAAAACTACAAATTGGTGAGTATCAGGTAAAGATCACTTTGGAGTGGGAATCGCGAGCAGAGGTACATTGGTTGCAAACAGGTTCTTCCGGGTGATGTTTTTTGTAAAGAACATGTAGAGCCTGCTGCGTTTGTGTGGTTGAAATGCGATCATTTCGATCTTGTTCTCCGCCACAAACTGATCAACGGCTGCCTGATTGTCTTCAGCCACTTCAATAACCCTGAAACATACCTGATCTGTTTTTTCTTCTTTGCCGAATTTCATCTGCAATATTTTCATCCTGACATAAGCATCACTTTGCTTTACCTTGATGATGAAGTGCACCACATGGATTTTTGCTGAAAATACCGAGAAAAGATCAATAAGTTCTGCAATGGAGGCAGCATTTCCATCTGAAAGATCTGCCGCGAACATGATCGCTTTGAAACCGTGGAAACTTTTAATATCCGGTACCGTGAGAACAGGGGCTTTCGCGTGATCAATGATAAATGTAGAAACCTGGCCCCATATATTTACATTTTTACCTTTGCCTGTGGTCCCCATGACGATCAGGTCGGGGTGGAATTCTGAGCATATCCCTTTTAATTCGTGTTCAAGTTCACCCCCCGTAACAGTTGAGGAGACCTGGATACCAGTCAGGTTCTCTTTATTGATCAGGTTGTTGACTTTTTCTTCCAGCTCTTCCATATTGCGTCCCGCCTGCCTGAAAATCTCCTTCATCAGCTCTTCATTGTAAATGGTACTCATGTCGAGTGTGTCCGGGAAACTTGTATCTGCAATGATGATCTGGTCAAAGTAGGTGTGAAACAGTTTGATCTCACCACCAAATGCTTTGGCAAATTCAATGGTATACCGGCAGGTGATATCGGTATGGCTTGAAAAATCAACAGGTACAAGAATTCTCTTCATATGGGTTGGTTTAGAATCTGTACATGGAGTTTCAATATTAACGCAAAGTTAATATATTCATCAGCAATTCACAATTAATTTGATTGGAATAGTATTTTTGAAGAGACAACTTTCTTTGAATGATTTGATTGTGAGTAAATTCCAGTTTAAAAAGGCGTATAAGTTCCTCCTTGAACTCTTCAGGCGTGGAGGCGATGTTACAAAGTTCATCCAGTGATGTTCCTGCAACCATTCCGGAATTTACAAGACAAAACCTGCCGTTAAACAGGGCGTTGAGGAGCTTCAGTTTTAATCCTGTCGGCTGAAAAGTAACCATGATGTTGATGTGCGCTTCGCGAATCAAACGAAACATCTCCTCATCCGTTGGATTTTGTATTATGCGGACGTTAGCGTGTTTTGCAGCGAGTAGGATCAACCATTCCGGAGGATCGAGCCCAGCGATGATCAACTCGGGGAAGGATCCCTCCCAAACTTTGGCGATCAGAAATTCGGCAGCAACACTATTTTCAGATACACCAAGGTTTCCCTGGTAAATGGCATAATTTCCTCTCCCCGGAAGGCTCTGTACCTCATCGTCCCGGTGAAAACTTGGCAGATAGACCACCTGTTTGTCAGGAAATGCAGAAGAAAGATAGCTGACGTCATCCCGCGACACTGCCAGCATGACCGAAGCATAACCCAGATTTTTCTGAAAAAAAATCAACCTCAGGCTTTCCGTCAGAAAGAATAATTTCTTCCATGGGTTTTTTACAGCCTTAAAAAGATGATAATAATAGTGATGTTCGATATTGCTTTCACGGTAGATCAGAAAACGGCCTTTCATCCTCACATCTGAAAGGATCCCGCAGGTATGAAGTCCTTCGAACAGGATGGGGTGATCGTCGTTAAGCAGGTTAGCGATAAGTTCCTCTGATATCCTGCTGGCAACAATATATGGTTTAATCCCGATATTGGCACGCATTCCTGTTTTCCTGCGATAGTAATGAACAGATTTACAATACTGATCCAACTCAACGGCAGGCTTCCGGTCATATTCAAAACAATGAAGATGAATGCCAACGCCGGCCCGATGCAATGCCCTGATCTTATAAAATACATCGATCACCCCACCATAATTGGCAGGAAAGGGAATGTCGAAGGAGATAATATGAAGGTTTAGCATCTTCACTTGTCATTTGTCACGTGTCACGTGTCACGTGTCACGTGTCACGTGTCACGTGTCACGTTTAATATCCCCAACAGCCTCTCCTCCTCCTCCTCCCAACAAAGCTCCTCCGCCGCTTTCAACAGATTCTGTTTGTAAAGTTTCATTTTTTCTTCATTGTTCAGCATTGAATCTATTTTCAAAGCAAGCATTTCAGGTTCATGGCTTTCAAGAAATTCACCAATCTGGTATTGGTCAACGATGGATTTCATCTCCGGAAAAGGTGAAACCAATACCGGGATGTTAGCCTGGATATAGTCAAGGAACTTGTTCGGCAGGCAATTGTAGTAATTGATACTTACATTTTTTTCAATGGAAAGGCCGACGTCGGCCATCAGGGTATATCCATGCAATTCCTGGAAGGGAACCTGGCCAAGGAATTTCACCTTATCCGAAAGGTCGTGCTCCATTGTGAAATTTTGAAGCGTTTGATAAATGTCCCCAATTCCCGCGATAATCAGGATGGCATCGGTTTTCAGGTATTTTATCGCCAGGATGGCCTCTTCAAGACCACGGTCAACATTTACCGCGCCCTGGTAAAGGATTATTTTCTGCCCTGGCAGGATGTTCAGGGAAGCTTTATCAGATGCACCGGCCAGCGATTTTCTGAATGGGACATTGCGAACAACATCTACATGAACACCATATTCACTTGAATAAAGGCCGGCAACCGATTGGTTCACGGCAAATACATGTTTCAACTTCGGAAATATCCGGTCCTCGATCCATTTCCATATCCCCAAAACAGTCTTTCGCCCATTAAGCTCCGGAACACCCCTGAAGTACTCATGACAATCGTGAAGATGGCGGATCTTTGATTTTTGATCTTTGATTTTTGATCTTTGATTTGTAAACAGGTTTGCAAGGTAGTTTGCCGGAAGTGTATCAAGGTCGTTTGAGACAATCAGATCATACCTGTGCGTGAGCAGGAAGAAAAACAGTGTGATGTTGTATTCGGCGTAAAATAGCGGGCCTTTGTCAAACAGAAGCCTCATCCGGTGCATCCGGTAAGAACGTGGGGCGAGGGCCTTGCTGTTCCTGAGCCTCCGTCCAACAAGCAAAACCTTGTACCCCGCTTTCACCAAAGTCAGGCAAGTACGGTCAACCCGTTGATCGGTCGTAAGGTCGTTGGTCACTGAGACTATTGCAAGAGACATGAAATTTACGATTTTACGATATACAGACTGAGTCTGCAGTCTGCAGTCTGCAGTTCGTTGTAACAAAAGTAGTTTTTTCCGCTGAAACAACAGGTAATTCTATTAATTTTGGCGATTTACGATACTATGCATCTCGATCACAATGTTTCCCTGAAAACCCTGAATACCTTTGGAATGGAGGCGGTGGCCCGGTATTTTGTTGAGGCCAAAACACATACGGAGGTCTTGACCCTGCTCAACTACCGTAAAATGATCCACATGCCGATACTCTTCCTGGGAGGAGGCAGCAATATTCTCTTTACCGGCGATTTTAAAGGTATCGTCATCAGGATCAATTCAAAGGGCATTGTAATCAGGGAAGAAGATGAAGATCATGTGATTGTCACCGTGGAAGCAGGTGAAAACTGGGATGAATTTGTTCAGCATTGTGTTAGCAACCAATGGGCAGGACTTGAAAATCTCTCCCTGATCCCGGGGACCGTCGGCGCTGCGCCAATCCAGAATATAGGAGCATACGGAGTGGAGGTAAAGGATGTCATTGAGTCTGTCGAAGTAGCCGAGATTGACTCCGGAAAACCAAGGCGATTTACCAATGCCGATTGTCAGTTTGGTTATCGCGACAGCATCTTTAAGCGTGAGCTTAAAGGAAAGGTCATTGTTCTCAGTGTCACCTTTAGGTTGAACAAATATCAAGGGTCGAATGGTGACAGGGTAACAGGGTTACAGGGTGACAGGGTAACAAGGTTACAGGGTGACAGGGTGACTGGCGCTTCCGTTTTTAAACTTGATTATGGTGACATTCGTAGTGAGCTTTCGCGACTGGGTGTTACTGATCCGGCTATTTCTGATATCAGGGCGGCTGTGTGCAACATCCGCCGCCGCAAACTCCCTGATCCTGCTGAGATTGGCAATGCGGGAAGTTTCTTTAAAAACCCGGTGATAACCAACGAACTTTTGGTTTCATTGCTGGAAAAGTTTCCAGGGATGCCCTTTTTTCCACAGTTAACTGAGAAAGAGGCAGCAACGCCCCAATTGAATGATAGGCAGGGAAAGATCCCGGCAGCATGGCTTATCGAGCAGTGCGGATGGAAAGGGTATCGCAACGGTGATGCCGGGGTTCATCCTGATCAGCCGCTGGTGCTTGTGAATTATGGTAATGCCACTGGCCAGCAAATACTTGAACTCGCCAGCCTGATCATGGACTCAGTACAGGACAAATTTGGGGTAAGATTGGAAAAGGAAGTTAATGTACTATGAGTTTTACAGTCGCCGAATGCCTGACTCCTTCTATGTTTACAAGATAAACCCCTGCTGGAATATCGCCGGTGATGCTTGCCTGCCCCCAGGCAATCTCCTGTTTCCCCTGCTTCAGCGTACCAGAAAATAATTCCTGTACCAGTTTCCCGTTTTGTCCATATACATTGACTGAAATCCGGTCTTCACCTGGCATATAAAATCGAAACATGGTACTGGTTTCAACGGGGTTGGGACTTGCAGTCAGATTTAGGGTTATTTTTCCGGCATTGGGCTCTGTTCCGGTCATCAGGAAATTCAGGCTCGCCTTATACGTGGATAATCCGTACGTCCCGGCAACGATCGTGCGTGTTGGAGCATGGATTTTAAGTGCACACACAGGAACTGCCGGAACACCGTCAAATATCCAGTACCAGTACTGACCTCCGTTTGTTGTTCCATAAATGCCTGCATCGGTGCCCACGATGATCCGCCCGGGAAGATCGGGATCGAGGGCGATGTCATTGACGGGGAATTCAGGAAGGTTACCAGATATGTCGGTCCAGGACAATCCCAGGTTCGTTGATTTAAACACATGTGGGAGGGGCTCATCCCAACGGAAACCGGAGAGGGTGACATAGAGGGTCTGTGCGTTGAAGGGGTCGGCAGCCACTTTGGTGACCCATCGGTTTGGCAGTCCTGCCGAAATATTCTGCCAGGTTTGTCCGTCGTTGGATGAAAGGTGAACTTTTCCGTCACCGGTACCGGCGATCACAAGGGATGGATTGAGCGGAGAGACCGCGATGGTGGTGATGGTGTAAAAATACTGATTGATGCCTGCCGTGAGGTCATTGCTTACCGCCTGCCATGTGCTTCCCTTATTCGTGGATTTCCACACGCGGTAAGTCCCGAAATAGAGAATGGAGGGATTCACCGGATGCATAGCCAGGGGAGCCGACCAGTTCACCCGGTCGGACGACATCGGTCCGGCGATATAGTTCATATTGAATCCTCCGTCATCTGAACGGAACAGGTTCCCCCATTGATATTCGGCATAGATCGTATTCGGATCGGTATAATCAACAAGGGTGTACATTCCGTCACCGCCCAGGATAGGGACCCAGTTGCTGGTTCCTCCTGTCCAGGTCCTTACGGTGTTGTTATCCTGGGTCCCGCCATAGATGCGCTCAGGGTTCTGGTAGTCAATGTCGATCGCGTAAAATTGTGTCAGCGGCAGGTTATTGATCTTGTTCCAGTTGTTTCCATGGTCGCTGCTCAGGTATAACCCGCCGTCATTTCCTTCAATGATCCGGTTGTTGGCTACATCAAAGAACATGGCATGATGATCCACATGCAAATCCCATGAAGAGATATCGGTCCAGTTGTTCCCCCCATCATCAGACCTGAACAGGTTGACACCCATGACGAACACTTTGTTGGGATCAACCGGATCAACCCTGATTTGCCCGAAGTACCATCCAAAACTGCTGTTCATACCAAACAAATCGCCATCATTGGTCCGGATCCAGGATTGGCCGGCATTTACCGACTTGTACACCGCAGCGTCATAGTCGGCAAGGTCGTAAAAGGCATACAGGATATCCGGACTGGATTTGGCAATGGCGAGGCCGATACGACCAACATTGGTCCCTGTGGGGACTCCGTTCGTCATCTCATTCCAGGTTGTTCCGCCATCGGCGCTCTTCCATATCCCGGAAGATTCGCCGAATGAGCTCCTGTAAGTCAATCCTCGGATCCGCTGCCACATCGAGGCATAGAGTATCTGAGGATTGGTTGGATGCTGGACAAGGTCTATCGCTGATGTTGAATCATTGAGATACAACATCCTTTGCCAGGTTTGTCCGGCATCGTCGCTGCGGTAAACCCCACGTTCGTCGTTGGAAGTGAAGAGATTACCACATGCGGCGACAAAAACCCGCTGTGAATTGGAATGATCCACCACAACCCGTCCAATGTATGCTGAATTTGACAACCCCATGTGCTGCCAGGATGTGCCGGCATCGGTGGATTTATAGACCCCGTTTCCTAGAAAACTGAAACTGGATGAATTGGCTTCGCCGGTACCGCAATATATGACCTGAGAATTGTTTGGGTCAATGGCAATATCCCCGACTGAAATGACCGGTACACCGGTGAAAAGATTGGTCCAGGTTGCTCCCAGATCCGTGGTTTTCAGAATACCTCCGGTGGCAGCGCCAATGTATATGGTTGACGGATTACCGGCAGGGGATTCAATATCGGTGATCCGGCCTCCGATGTTGTCGGGACCAGTGAAAATCCACGGATTGCTGTTCGCGAAGGCATTGTCCATCAGTCCTTTAGCCTGTTGAGTGGCTTCCCGGAATGCGGCAGGATTGATCCGGTCGTGCGGATAAAGGCGTTGCATGGCCATCCAATCGTTGGGTTCGAGGGATGGGGGCGTCCATCTGGGAGGTAATGAAAACAATGAAAACAATGCAAACAATGCAGAGAATGCAAACAATGCGGACAATGCAATTAATGCATGGTTTTTGGTGAAGGGGGTTTTCATTACCGTGTTGTTTATTTGAAAATAAAAAGATGGTTTACAGTTAAATCGAAAATCAATTAAATCAACATTTCATTCGTAAATCGTAAATCGTCCAATCGTAAATCGCCTTTTTATTCCGTCCTCAGCGCCCCAACCAGATCCCTTACCTCTTTGATCCTATGTCGTTCCATATATGTTTCGATTCCATCCACTATTTTAACAGAGACAGCGGGATCGATGAAATTTGCCGTGCCAACCTGGATGGCGGATGCTCCTGCCAGCATGAACTCGATGGCATCGGTGGCATTCATGATACCTCCAAGACCGATAACGGGTACACTTACTGCTTTATGTACCTGCCAAACCATGCGCAAAGCGACCGGTTTGATGGCAGGGCCTGACAGACCGCCGGTTATGGTGGAGAGGACCGGCCGGCGGCGTTCGGCATCAATGGCCATTCCCAACAGCGTGTTGATGAGGGTGATCACATCGGCGCCACCGTCAACCACGGCTTTGGCGAGGTCGGTAATGCTGGTGACATTGGGGGAGAGTTTCACCATTAATACCTTCTTGTAAACTTTACGTACTTCGGCGGTGACTTCGGTAGCCATCTCCGGGACAGTGCCGAATGCCATTCCACCCAGTTTCACATTGGGACAGGAGATGTTCAGTTCGATGGCCGGAATGTTGTCCAGTTCATTGATCCGTTCTGCCACTTCGATGTATTCTTCAACTGTTGACCCTGAAACATTTACGATAATATGGGTGTTGAAATCCTTGATCCTGGGATAGATTTCTCGACAAAAATGGTCAACACCCTTGTTCTGCAAGCCAACTGAGTTCAACATCCCTGCCGGAGTCTCCGCCATGCGCGGATAGGCATTTCCATCGCGGTTTTTACCCGTGACTGCCTTGACAAAAATGCCGCCCAACCTTCCCAGGTCTATAAAATCAAGAAACTCATCGCCATAGCCAAAAGTTCCCGATGCGGTGGTCACCGGGTTTTTGAAATGAAGGCCTGCGATATTGATGGAGAGATCTGGCATATTTAAATAGCGAAATGGTGAAATAGCGAAATGGCGAAATGGCGAAATGGCGAAGTTACAAATTTGTAACTTGTAACTTGTAACTTGTAATTTCTATTATTACCATTTAAGTTTGTTAATATTAAAAACTGGTCCTTCAACACACACCCGTTCGTTTCCTTTGTCGGTGGGGGTGATGCAGCAAAGACATACGCCGAATCCGCAAGCCATTGTGTTTTCGAGGGAGACTTCACAGTCGGCATGGTGCATCCTTGCAATTTTTGCCACTGCTTTCATCATGGCATCGGGACCACAGCAATAGATTTTTTTAAACTGAATTTGTTCCCGCTGGAAAATGGAATGGTCGGTTACGAGTCCTTTTTCGCCCTCGGTCCCATCATCAGTAATCACCAGCGTTTTCCCGCACCGGGAATAATCTTCAATTTCTGAGACCTCCTCTTTGGTACGGAATCCAAGGAGGATGGTGGGATGAATATTGTTCTGGTTTAGAAATTTAGCCAGGAAAAGCAGCGGGGCCACACCGCATCCGCCGCCAACGAGCAAGACATTTTTGGTGACCGGCAGGGAAAATGAATTTCCAAGGGGATAGATGAGGTTTAGCTCATCACCGGTTTTCAGTTCAGCAAGATGCCGCGTTCCCTCTCCTTTGATCTGGATCAGCAGCCGCAGGGTGTTTTTAATATAATCGACCGAATGAACGGAGAAGGGGCGGCGAAGAAATGTTGATGGGGAGTCTTTGACAAGCGCTTGTACAAACTGCCCCGGAAGGATCAAGGGAAATTTTTCAGGGGCCAGCAACTCAAGTATAAAATGACGTTTGTTCAAACGCACATTTTCAACCACCTTCAGATCCTGAACAACTTTTTTTAACTCCATGGATGACAGGAATTTATCCCCGGTGGCTGGTTGAATTTCATAGGGTGTTTTTAGTTTCCCGGTTCATCTGAGCCAGCCTCGGGCGTGGTGGGATCAGAAGGAGTTTCATCGGTTTCCGGTTCTGTGATCTCTTCTTTGAAATCGAGAAGTTCATGTTCCACCAGGGTGTTGTACCAGCTCACAATCTTTTTGATATCAGAAACATACACACGGTCACGGTCAAACTCGGGTACCATCTCGAGGAAGAATTTCTTCAGGGTGTTGTTGTCCGATTTATGATCGATGGCAGGTTTTCCCTCCAGTTTTTCATGGAAAGCTTTAAATACATCTTTTAATGAAAGGTCGTCGCCGGTGGTAAATACGCTGATCTCCTGCAACGAACTCATCTTTTCATGGCCAAAGGCCGGGAAACGTTTTTTGTCATTGAGTGATTCTACGATTACCGTATTCTTGCCCTGTGAAACAACTTGAAACAATCCGTTTTTTCCTGAAATCGATAAGATCTTACTTAAATCCATTTTCTGATAGTTTTATGCAAAGATAGAAAAGAATTAGAGATTTTGACGTCAGCATATCTGCTTGTCTGCTTGTCCGCTTGTTCGCTTGTCCCCTTGTCCCCTCGTCCCCATGTCCCCTCGTCCCCTTACTAACTTGAAATTCCTGTATTCCCCAACTCGCCAGCCGGTTCTCTTTTCAATGAAATGAAGAACGGCTGTTTTTAACGAATGGCTTGTGTTTAGCCGTGCGGGGGCGAATTCCCAGTCCTGGCGCTCAATGCGTTCGTGCATCACATTGGGGTGAGATTTAGTGAACGGGGCAAGAAAATCCATCCCGGAATAGTCGTAAATTTCCGATTCCGACACACGCTGTTCGATCCACCGGTCGGTATGCCAGTATCGGTTAAATGTTTTCTGTTTGGCTTGCTGGGCCTGAGGTGGTTTTACCCAGCCATAATGATAAACAGAGGCATTGGCCGGGGCTACAAATAATTTTCTGCTCTCTTTCCTGAAACCCTGGGCGTCGCGATAGGACCGGATCAGCTTGTCATTTCGGATAACCCTTACTTCATGCCGGTACCATTTGCGTGAGTCGCCAATGTACTGGTATGAACCCCAGAAGTGGGTATAATTAAAAACCAGCCCTTCAACCTTCGGGTCAGACTGCCATTTCTCCATGGCAGCCTGGATCTCAGGAAGATATTTTTCATGAACTACCTCATCCGCCTGAAGATAAAAAGCCCAGTCGCTGTCGGGCGAGATGGCATCAAATGCCTTGTTGGTCTCGACCGCCAGTACTTTCCCGCCTTCACGCAGGGTTTCGTCCCAGGTGGTGTCAATGATCCTGATCTTAGGATCGCCGATTGATGCCACCAGGTTGCGGGTATCATCCTCCGAATTACCCACAGCCACAATAAACTCATCGCAAACGGGTAATATAGACATGATGGATTCCACCACCGGATAGTCGTATTTTATGGCATTGCGGACGAACGTAAATCCTGAAACTTTCACCTCATATCTGATTCAGATCACAATATTAAGAAACATTATTCAACCGGATGGTTTTTTCATCATCGCCGGGCATACTTAAAAATAGGATTTCCTGTAGCAAAAGGGCTGAGGGTGTATCAAGAGTTTCTTATTTACCGCTGAGACGCAGAGACGCAGAGAAATAAGAATTGATAATGATCCCTTTGCGCCTCTGCGCCTCTGCGGCTATTATTAAATATTGCTTGTTAATACATCCACATGTATGTTGGTAGATTTGCATAGAAACCACTTTTAGGAGTGGATTCAATATTATTATCCACTTTATATCAAAATTATTTCGAACTTTAACTTCTTAAACCAAATCAAATCAAAGGGTGATGACAAACTACCTGCATCCATTTATTCATCTGGTATTCATCGGGTTGATTGCCTTGTTTCCGGTTGTTAATCCCATCGGAACGGCATTTATGGTGAACCCCTATTTTTCAGAATTAACCCGGAAGGAAAGAATAAGAGTTGTCAAACGGATTGCGTTCTTTGCGTTTTGCATCTCAGCCTTAACTTTGTTTACAGGTCACTGGATATTGGAGTTGTTTGGCTTGTCTGTTCCTGTTATCCAATTGGCAGGAGGCATCATGATCTGTAAGATCGGATGGGAATTTCTCTCTTCCGACAAACCGGCGGTTACCACGGCCACAATACCCGAAAAGGAATCAAACCCGATGGCGCGACTTGAAAACAAGCTCTTCTACCCGATTACATTTCCGATGACCACCGGAGCAGGCACCATTGCCGTGCTATTTACTCTAAGTGCACATGGCGAAGCCAAGGACTTATCCCAGTATTTATACAACACCGGAGCGCTGTTGGTTTCGATTATCGGGATATGCATCCTTATCTTTATTTTTTATATAAATGCCGACCGGTTAATCAAGTACCTTGGTTCCCGTAATGAAATTATAGTCAACCGGTTGATGGCTTTTTTGATCTTTTGCGTGGGATTGCAGATTGCCATAGGTGGAATTACCCATTTGATAAAAGGGTAAGCGAACGTAAATAAGTTAAACAAGAATAATATGAAAAGCGAAAAAGTAATTAAAAACACAATCTTAATTGAAGCGCCTGTTTCCAAAGTTTGGGACGCATTGACAAACCCGGAAAAAACCAGGATTTACATGTTCGGCTGTGAAACTGTTTCTGATTGGCAGGTTGGCAGTGAATTGTTGTGGAAGGGAAATTTTGAAGGCCGCGAAATGATCTTCGTGAAAGGACACATAGTCAGTTATCAGCCCGGTACCAAACTGGTTTATACGACTTTTGACCCAAACTCAGCCATGGCGGATATTCCCGAAAATTATTTAACCGTAACTTATCTGCTGGAAGAACAAAACGGACAAACCCTTTTAACCGTAACACAGGGTGACTACGCAATAGTCGCAGATGGAGAGAGACGGTATAATGAAAGTTATAATAACGGTGAAGGCTGGAATCCGATTTTAGTTGAGATTAAAAAATTAGTTGAATCAGAATAACAGGCAGTTGCCTGCGCCGGGGTTTTAAACCTTGTATTGTAATTTTGACAGGATTTTGCGTAAAACAGAACAATAATAGCTACAAACACTTTATATGGCCTTTTTTCAATTTCAACGGGAACAATCCATAAATACCTCCGTAGAGGAGTTATGGGATTTTATATCCAATCCTCAGAATCTCAAAAAAATCACCCCCGAAAACATGGGCTTTGAAATCAGGACCCCAAACCTGCCTGATAAAATATATGAGGGAATGATCATCAGGTACATTGTCCGGCCATTGCTGGGGATTAGCACAACCTGGGTAACAGAGATCACTCATGTTTCAGAGAAATTCTATTTTGTGGATGAGCAAAGGGTTGGGCCTTACTCCTTGTGGCATCATCAACATATAATTGTACCTGCTGAAACAGGTGTGATCATGAGGGATATTGTGAGTTATCAGCCACCTTTCAGAATACTGGGCAGCCTCGCCAACAAAATTATCATTCAGAACAAACTGAAGGAGATCTTTGATTACCGCACAAAGGTCCTTGAAAAAATATTTCCAGTATGAGAATCTGGTCGTTGCATCCTAAATATCTCGATGTAAAAGGGTTAGTGGCTCTTTGGCGGGAGGCCTTGCTTGCAAAAAATGTATTGGAAGGCAAAACCACAGGGTATAAAAATCATCCGCAATTGACCCGGTTTAAAAATTCCGCTAATGGGCAAAATGCCATCAATCATTATCTGGCTGTTGTATACGAGGAATCATCTTTGCGCGGATACAATTTCAGCCGCGATAAATTCAAAGCAATTGATGATTCACCTCAAATACCTGTAACCACGGGACAGATAAATTATGAAATACAGCATTTGCTGAAAAAGCTGAAGACGAGGGATCCGGATAGGTTCATTAAACTATCGGAAGAAAAAGAAATTGAAACTCATCCGTTGTTTATGCTGACAGAAGGAGAGATCGAAGAATGGGAAATTGTTTAAGTTTCGCCAGCTTGATCTGGTATCTCAGGAATAGAATCTAAATAGGGTTCCGGGGAAGCAAGGTTTCTTTGTTGAAAATGATAATGTTAAAGGAATTACTAATCATTGCTGTTCAAAAGTAATTTAAACTAATATAAATCCTATGTATCTGTTTTTTGACACGGAGACCACCGGATTGCCGCGAAATTGGAAAGCGCCGGTGACCGATCTGAACAATTGGCCAAGACTTGTACAACTGGCATTTTTATTTTATGACGGGAAGGGCAATAAAATTTCCGGAGGCGACCATATCATCAAACCGGATGGATATTCCATTCCGGCAGATGTCGCCCGTATCCATGGTATCTCAAATGAAAGGGCAGTGAGAGAAGGAAAACCCATTGCCGGAGTTTTGATGGATTTTCAGGCGCTTATAAATGAAGCTGAGGTATTGGTTGCCCATAATATGAGTTTTGACGAGAAGATTGCCGGAGCTGAATTCCTGAGGGCAGGAATGAAAAATCCGATTCCCTCAAAAACAAAGATATGCACCATGCAAAGTACGACAAATTTTTGTGCGATCAATGGCCCTTATGGCTATAAATGGCCGAAATTATCTGAATTGCATTACAAATTGTTCCGTACCGGATTTGATGAAGCCCATAATGCTGCTGTTGATATTAATGCCACAGCAAAATGTTTCTGGGAATTGATGAGGATCGGAAAAATTTGACAAAATTGTCAGGACGTTTTTTTTTCATTATTTTGGTTTATCACAATAATGCTTACCTTTATTTCATGCGGAGCGTGTTTCAAAAGTCCTTTGCGGTTATAGTTTTTCACCTTTTGAGACACCCTCCAATCAATCCAAGGAAGAAAGGGAATGATCAATAGGATTATTAAATATCTCTTCGACAGGTTGGTGGCCTTAATTGCCCTGGCTTTATTGGTGCCCGTGTTCACCCTGATCGCTGCCGGGATCAAAATCACCTCGAAGGGGCCGGTATTTTTCAGGCAGAAAAGGGTCGGGAAGGATGGAAAGTTATTTACAATCATCAAGTTCAGGACCATGGCGGCCAACGACGGGATCAATACGGTTACGGCATCCAATGATAACCGGATCACGAAATTTGGCGCATTTCTTCGGAAGTGGAAATTCGACGAACTGCCCGAATTGATCAATGTCCTTACCGGGGAAATGAGTTTCGTGGGGCCGCGGCCTGATGTTCCGGGATATGCTGATCAGTTGAAAGGCCACGACAGGAAAATCCTGTCACTCAGGCCCGGAATAACAGGTCCGGCATCGCTGAAGTATTATAATGAGGAGGAGATACTGGCCGGGGTTGAAAATCCGAAGGAATATAATGATCGGGTTATTTTTCCGGATAAGGTCAGGATAAACCTGAAATACATGGAGAGAATCTCTTTGATGGAGGATTTGAGAATTATTGTCAATACTATTTTACGAAAACAGGATAATGAATACTAAGATATGGTTGTCGCCTCCCCACATGAGTGGTTTGGAAGAAAAATATATCAGGGAGGCGTTTGAGACGAACTGGATCGCGCCGCTTGGACCAAATGTTGACAAATTCGAGCGTGAACTGTCGCGATACCTGGATGGTCATGATATTGCCGCGCTGAGTTCAGGGACTGCCGCCATCCACCTTGCCCTGATACTGTTGGGCGTCGGATATGAGGATGAAGTGATCGTATCTGATTTTACCTTTGCTGCCACCGTTAACCCGATCCTTTACCAGGGGGCCGTGCCGGTGTTTGTTGACAGTGAATTGGAAACCTGGAATATGGATCCGGAACTTCTTGAACTGGCGATCATCGACAGGATTCGAAACCATAAGAAGCCGAAAGCGATCATAGTGGTTGATATTTATGGAATGCCTGCCAATATGGAGGCTATCCTTGAAGTATCAGCAAAATATGATATCCCTCTGATCGAAGATGCAGCAGAAGCGCTTGGGAGTAAATATAATGGACGGCATTGCGGAACGTTTGGTGAAATGGGGATTTTGTCGTTTAACGGCAACAAAATCATTACCACCTCGGGTGGAGGGGCGCTGGTTGCAGGGAACAGTGAGTTGACCGATAAGGCAAGATTTCTGGCATCCCAGGCAAAGGAGAATGAACTGCACTTTGAACATTCGCAGGTTGGCTACAATTACCGGATGAGCAATGTACTGGCCGGGATCGGGCGTGGTCAACTGGAGGTTATTGAAGATCGGGTGGCCGCACACAGGAACAACCGGCAACGTTATCTTGAATTGTTATCGGAGATTCCCGGATTAACCTTCCAGTCTGAACCCGACGATAGGTATTTCTCCAACTTCTGGCTGACATCCCTTGTGATCAGCAGAGCCGATAATCATTTTAACTCCCGGTCAGTCATCCGTGCGTTAGGAGCAGACAACATAGATTCCCGCCCGTTGATGAAGCCCATGCATTTGCAACCTGTATTTAAAAACCAGCCGGCTTATCTGAACGGGAATTCAGAATATCTGTTCAACCATGGCCTGTGTTTACCTTCGGGATCAAACCTTTCTGACCAGGATATCGAAAGGATTGCCGGAGGGGTCAGGTCGGCAAGAGGCATAAAGTAATGCATTGAACGCAGCATAAAATATTACACCGGCCTGGACTTCAAACATCGATTCAACCAGGATGTTGAACGAGAATATCACAAGAAAGATAAAGTAGATATAGTATTCCTGCCGAAACGATCGGATGGCAGGGTAGGCAAGTACGTAAACCAGAGCAATAATTCCAATAATACCGAGTGAAATAAAGGTTTGTATATACTGGTTGTGTGCATTCAGCTTCTGATCCAGGACTTTGGTCTGACTATTTGCTTTATATTGCTCCATCAGGGCATCTTTAACATCGCCTGTTCCTACCCCGAAAACCGGATGATCGCGGATGATCTGCACCGCCGATTTCCATATCGCTATCCGCTCCCCCGTACTTTTCGGATCATTATCCCTGGCATCTCCCGACTGAAGCTCCATTCCGGCCTGCTTCAACCGTTCGCCGGAGTTGGGGAACAATGTAAAACATAAAAAGAATAGCGACACCGTAATAACCAGCGTACCTGCTCCAAGAATCAGGTTGCGCCGGTAAACCACAAGAAAATGCGCTTGCAAAACAGCTACGATTACGACAGAGAGGATCCCTGCTTTAGAGTTAAGCAGTACGATAAATATGAAGAAGTTGATGATCAGGATGAGAGTCAGGGAGATCTGGTACCGGTTAAACATACGGTATCCTTCGGTTAGCCAAAAGGTCAGGATGGCGATCGCAAATGCAAGGTACATGGCCAGGTATGAAGGATGGTTGAACCAGGAGAGTTCCGTATAAAAAAATGTGTTTTCACGCTGACCCGAAAGCATCGTATAGATCGAATGCCCATATAGAAGCATTGTGGTTGTCAAACATCCGGCAATATAGGAGACCAGTATAACAGTCGTTTTTTTTCTTTCCCTGAAGAAAGGTTCCGAAGTCGCAAATATTAACGGGAATATAAATAACGACAGTTTTACCTCCAGATCAAACCAACCGTAGGTCATGTTCGATGAATGGAACAATCCAAGGCAGTACAATAAATACAAAAGCAAGAATGAAGCAAGAACACCGCGGTTGCGCTCTTTGAAAATCAGGGGAAACGTTCTGATATAGTTCCCTTCGATCAGCCAATTGAGAATCAGTAAAACGATCAGAAAGGGAAGTATCCTTCCGTAAACCGGGATAAAAAACGCTATTGAAATGATCAGGAGATGAAATATCTGCTGATGGGCCAACTTTCGTTTATCGGGTCTAATCATCTTGCAACGGGTATTTCCATCATTTATCTCGTATAAATCGAAAGCATCTCAATTGCAAATTTTCCTACCGCGACGAGGGAATTGTATTCATCCGTCTTTTTATCAGAACAAAGTTAATGATCCCGTTCAGATATCCAACCCCGTACGCCAGATGCTGCAGGAAAAATATCCATGGCAGAAAGAAGATAAGGTAGCCCTTACGGTGATCCATGATGCATTTTAAAGTGAAAAACAGATTGGACAAAAGGTATAAGCCTGCACCGGCAAAATAAACGGGTAGCAGCAAGGGGGTGATAAATTGTACGGTCCATCCGAGGAGTAAGAAGATTACAAAAAGGGGGGGGATGAATTGCCTGATGGTGGCAGGTTTCTTCAATTTAAGGTTGACCAGGGGTTTGAAAAAGGCATATTGATAGAACATTTTTACCAAAGATGAAATATTTGGCCGGGCAAAGTAGGTTATTGCGATACCCGGGATCAAATAGATCGAACCCCCATTTTCGATGATCCGTGCATTAAATTCATCGTCCTGGTTGCGCAGCAATTCTTCGTCAAACAATCCGATCCTGTCAAACAGAGATCGGTGGAAACATCCGTACGGGACCGTATCCACTTTGCGTATTTCATTAACACCCAGCCGGTAGTGTGAATCTCCAACGCCAAATGCCGAGGAGGAGGCAATGGCAATGGCAACCGCCTTGGAGGAATTATTGGCGGGTTTGGTAATCCATGTCCCGCCAACATTTTCGGCTTCAAGTGAAAAAAGGTGGCTGACCAGTGCGCTGACATAATTGTCGGGGTACCTGGAATGGGCATCCATCCGGATAATCACCTCCCCGTTTGATTTTATTATTCCTTCGTTAAGGGCAAAAGGCACATAACGCTGCTCATTCACCAACAACTGAATAAAAGGGTGCCGCTGATGATATTCCCCGACGATCTCTGTAGTCCTGTCAGTGCTCCGGCCATCAATGATAAAAACCTCAAGCCTCTCCCTGGGATAATCCTGAGTCAGTATGTTGTCAATCAACGAAGCCATATACTTTTCTTCGTTAAAACTGGGTATAATTATGGTGACGAACGGATTCAATATTGCTGGTTATTTCGTAAATCGCAGGTGGTGTTATTATTTATGTGTCGGTAAATTGCATAGGTTTAGTTTGTTGCATGTTTATAAATTAAACCTGCGGCAATTGCAATGGAGAAACTTAAAAGAGTTCCGATGATGATATATTCTGTTTTTTTATATCCCGATGAGTCTTTTAAATCACCAAACCGAAAAACCGATTTTGCAGCAAGCAAGAATCCAATAGCGCTTAACTCATTGATTATAATAAATGTAAATATTAATAATCGTTCTAAAATCCCAATCCATTTACCTGCATCTTTCAAACCATTGTTGTTTCCTTCTTTAGTTGTCCCATCCAATTCATTGGTCCATCTTTGAGTCATTTTTCCAATCAATACAGATGAAGGAATGCCAAGAATGATGTAGAAAAATAACAAGCCCCAATATCTTTGAATATTAAATAATTCTGAAGTCAGATTGATAAAAAGTTGGAATTGACCTGTGAAACCCAGCCAAACTGCGACAATAACAAGTATGTGCAAAAGCTGATCGGTTAAAAATACCCAAACGCCTGAATTTGGTACTTTTGTTTTAAGTGCATCAATGATTAAATGTCCTATACCAACGAAAAGCAGTACAGACCAATATTGAATATCCCCCAGCATAATTGCCGTTAAACCCGTTGTAATGGCGATATGATACCAGAAACAGGGCGATTTTATTCCTTTCCCGTCTTTCTCCTTTGCCCATGAAGCAGGCTGAAAAAGAAAATCGGATAAAAAATGAGCGATAAAAATTCGCAATAACAATCCAAGACTTAACAATTCCATGTTTTCCTATTGTATCATTAGTTTTTGGTATCGCTTAATAAAAGCCTGGATACCGGTTAGATTTCCATATAGTATCAGTCTTTTATGCACTCCCGGCTGACTTATTTCAAATTGTGTTGCCAATTCCTGTTGATTTTTGCCAAAAAGTAAATGATGGTACATCGCTTCTGCGGTGCTTGCGGTCCATTTTTTGATAATTGCATCGGTTAATTTACAGGCAACATCAAACTCCTGATTGATATTATCCCATGGAGTGTTGATGGCAAGGCATTCATTGTTTTTAATGATGGTATCATAGGCATGCCCTGATTTTACGAATGCTTCACCCTGAGATTCGGTAATTCGGGCAGAGTTATAACTTATTGCACCAACACCTATCGCAACCCTTGCATCAGTATAAGAATGTATTATGGGTTTGATGTTTTTATGCTTCCCGGAAACAGAAGATGATGGTACATAGGTGCGAAGCCTGGCACGGATAATTATAGCCGCCAATAATGCCAATTCCGGCTTTGGAATGATTGCCTGAAAACTATCACCACGATAAATATCAAAACTGCCTTTTTGGTCAAGTATAATTTCATTGATCATATTGAATGTTTCTTTCAATGATTCAATCACCGGAGCAATGTCAGTTTCAATTATTTTACGTGATTTTACAAGATCGCCTGTAATAACTGCATTTATATCCATCTTATTAACTTTATTACTACTTTTCCTATATGTGTTACATTACGCTCAGCCGTATTGATAATTATAACCCCACCGGGTAATATTGTATTATTATAACCCTTACAAGTTATAAGTGCCGATTATAACCTTTAGAACTTATATGCATCATAATGATCACTATTATCAGAACTATTACTAAAACATTTATCAAAACTATACTCAATATCAGATTCCTCCATGAACGCTACCATTATATAGTGCCAGAATTGATTTAATGGACTCTTTGTAATACCTGTTGATCTTGCGTGTAACAAAAAAACCAATGGACGCATGTTCATGATCATGAATGACCAACGAGGGATGGTACACAATGTCAAGCTTCAGTTTCAATGCGGTTTCAGCTACCATGATCTCCTCCCCGAATAAGAATTGTGGGATATCCAGGGTTCCCCCTCTGGTGAAATAGTTCCTGTGGAATACCAGGCATGATCCATGAGGAGCATAGATACTCCTGCCGGTTTGGTCAGGGGCTGCTTTATCATCATCTCTTTTTCTGAACTTGCCGTACAGCCATTTTTTTAAATATGCGCCGGCAAGAAAGGCGTTATGAATGAGAAAATTCGAATATAGAAACCGGTAAATTGTCAATTTCCATTGGGGGATCCGCCCCAATAATTGAGGATTGTAATCCGTATTCCACCTGTTGGAGATGATTGCAGGCGCAACGATCCCAAGATCGTTTGAGTCGATTACTTCCCTTAGCATTATAAAAAAATCAGGGGTAAAAATGATGTCAACATTGGTTACAAGGATCCATTTCGGGCAGACGGGATGTTCCCTCAGAAAGTATTTCAGACCTTCACGGGCGCCACCGAAGTAGCCAAGGTTTTTACCCGTTTCAAGGTACCTGACAAAGTGATAATCATTGATCCTGATCAGAAATTCAGGAGAGGGAACACCGTCACTGTTGTCAACCAGGATGAGCATGATATCATCGGATGGCTTGGGTGCAATACTTTCCAGGTACCGGAGCGTTTCCGGATATGTATTATAAATTACGCCTATGATCAGTATATCGGATTGATCCATTCATTGCATTTATTGAAGCAAACCAAGTTTACGGAACCTGAATAAAAAGGCGAAAATAACAATAATATAGGTAATGACAGAGGCCAGCGAGACAACAGCCGCTGCAGGATATCCATATAAAGGGACAAAGATCAGGTTAGCCAACGTATTCACCGCAAGGGCTATGATTATTGCCACGAGCATGAGCCTCGGTTTCAACAATAATTCCAGGGGTTTATGCAACAACATGGCCGCCTGCCACAGGAAAGCTGAACCAATCAAGGATAGCGATACCAGAAACTGTTGAGTTACCTCAAGATGTAATATCCTGGTATAAAAAATATTTTGAAATATCATGAAAACTGCGAACACCACAACAGCTATCAGAATACAAAAATTCAATCCCTCCCGTATCAGTTTGATCGCCTCCTTTTTACGGTTGTCATTCCACTTTTCCACGATCGTTGGATGGTACGCCAAAAGGATGGGGATCGTCGTGAAGGTGGCGATCTTTATTATAAAATCCTTGATGGCTGAATAGGTTCCCACATCTTCATAACTTGTGAACTCTTTGATGATAAAGCGGTCGTAGATATTCAGCAGGTAGGAGAGGAAGAGCCAGATGGTGATTGGGAATCCAAAATTAAACACCTTTTTACTAAATCCCGCATTAAAATAGATACGTGAAGGATCAAGACCGACTCTTCCTTCAGGGAGTATTGTTACACGCAAGACCTCGGTCAACACGAGGCCTGCCAGCATGGCAATAAAAAGCACAATAAACAACTTATTATTAAATGCAAATACCAGCAGGAGGAACAGTATAAAAAAAATCAGATAGTAGGAGCCTTCAAGAATGGCATAACGCATTGATTTTCTTTTTGTTTGATTTAAGGTAAGATGAAAGAGAAAAACATTGTACATGAAAAGGTAGGAAACCACGATCACGGTTTCCGTCCAGGGCAGGTGGAAGTACAGTATGCACATCAATATCCCGATAATTACTGCCGACAGGGTACTTAACAATGTAAGGAAATAGAAACGGTTGATCACCAGGACCTGTTCTCCGGGATAAGCGCTCAGAAAGCGGAGAATACCCTGTTGGATCCACCCTAAGGTAAGCGTGCTGAGCAGCATGACGGCATAAAAGATGAGTGAATACTTGCCGTATTCTGCCTGTCCAATATAGCGCACAGCGAGGATGATCACAGCCAGGTTGACCCCGGCCGGGATGATCTTACCTGCAAAATATATCAGGACATCTTTTCTCATTCAAGCGCTTCTCATTTTTTTAGCGAAAGAATTCGGCTGTTATAACTTATAAGAGTAGATCCAGGTTCTTTTCCAGAAGAGCCACTACACGTTCAGGATGCGTCGTGTCTGTCGGAATATTCAGAACATGATTTGCAATGTATGCTGAAACAGGAACATTTTCAACTGACAGATGCCATTTCTCAAAATCTTTTTCTACCGGATGCAATGGAGATACAAACCAGTCGCCCAGGTCAACGCGCTCTCTTCTGGCGCAATCTTCGAACTTCTTTTTATTTGTGACAAGAACCGGATATTTAAGGAAACTATGGTTTTGATGGAGATCGGGGCTGACATGGTACTTTCCGTGTTCTGCCAATACGTGGGTATAGATTGCCGCATTCTTTTTTCTCAGGGATAAAACCATGTCCAAAGTTGCAATTTCATGAATTCCTGCATTTACCTGGGTTTTACCCATGGCTTTAAAGTAGGAGACAGGCATCAATGGATCTCTCAATTCATCTCCGGATGAAGATCCGATGGTCAGGTTGAGTTTGCTCAATAATCTGTAGAAACTTCGAAGTGTATAGTAGGTTGCCGGAGTTAAAAGATATTTCCTGCTCATGATAAGGCCGCGGAGCATTGCATCGTCGTACCATCCGGGCAGAATGAGTGATTTGGCCACCTCGGTAAGGCTTTCCTGAAGTTTGGTGTTAAAAACAGCGGAAAATCCGCCGATTCCTGTCGAAAACGGCTTGTTCCACTGGGTGGAAAAGAAAGCGGCGTCACAAAATGTTCCGTTTGGCCTGCCCTTGTATTTCCCGCCGAACCCATGGGTGCAATCCTCAATGGTCAGAACTCCATTCGCTGCCGCCCATTCTGTAATTAACTCAAGATCAGAGGATAGTCCAAATGTGTTTTGAAGAACGATAACCCGTGTTTTTTGCGTAACCGCCCCACGAATATCCTCAAAGGATGGATTCAGACTTTTTCGCTGAATATCTGTATAAACCGGAATTGCTCCTGAGTATATAATGGCATTCGGAACCACAACACAGGTAAAACCCGGGATGATCACCTCATCTCCGGCTTTAATCCCGGCTGCTTTGAGCATTGCAAATAAAGCAACCCGGCCTTTCCAATACAGGTGGATCCGTTGAGGATCCGTGTCTAAAACCGAGGCGATCTGCTCTTTGAATCGTTTGTCGTTCTTATTCAATTTTACTGTTATAAAAAGCTTTATTCCGGTATATATATATCTTATTCGCCTTATTGACCGGGTTCAACCGGTGCATGAGTTTGTCGATAAAAGCAGGTTCGATGGTGGTTTCATAAACGAGCAACGGAAAGCTCTTCCTGGCCAGGGTAACCCGTTTATCCAGATTTTTACTTCCGGAGAAGAGAAAAAATTGTGGGTGGTAAAACCTTGCCTGTGCCGCGATCGCAGTAACTCTTTGGTAAACAGAGGTGTCCTTAGGCAGTGTTTCGGGATAATCGGGCCATTTCCCGGTATAGAACAACGGGGGCATGGGCACATTTCCATTTTCATCCTCGATGATAAACTCCTTTACATAGGGATATTTTGAAAGATAATACATCGATTCAACCTGGGCGCGCTTTGAATACATAAAGGTCAAACCGGTCAACAGTACAAGGTTTACCCCCCAGAAGAAGATCCAGCAGCCCTGAAGCAATTTTTTTCGCCGTGACCAGAATCCCGATGGAACCATATATTGGTAATACCCCATTGATCCGACAATGATAAAAAAGGGAATAAAAGGGAGGATGAACCGTTCCTGCTTGTTCGGGAAAAAAGAATGAAATGCAAAAAAAAGTAAGGCCGGAAAAAAGATCAGGAAATAGCGTTTCCAGCCGCGGAAAAATCCGTAAAAAAGGAACAGGCTGACGGGGGGCAACAATATGCCTCCAACCGTAAGGAAATAATTGTACCAGGGTAAATTGAAATAGGAGTCACGATCGGTGATATTTACCTTGATATAACCGATGAACTCAGCAAAAGGATATCCCCATATGAAAAGATCGATCAGTGTTTGAACGACCAGGAATGAGCAGATCATCCCTATGGCAATTCCGGCAGTTTCTTTCCATTTTCCCTGGAACAGCAAAATAAGGGAGAGTCCTAAAGGGAATAATACCGATTGGTAGCGAATATCTGTGGCCAGACCGAAGTAGATCCCTGCCAGAAACCACGTCCGAAAAGGTGTTGGCCGGATGCGGGGCTTGATGATCTGCCAGAAACCCAGCAACAGGAAGGGGATGCAAACCGATTCAACCAGATTCCTGACACCGGACCAGGGCATGAAGAAATAGATGGCAAGCAGGAGCCCGGCTAATTTTGCGGATCTCGTATCTCCAAGCTTTTCAACGATACGATAACCGTAATATACCGTCAGCAGCGAAAATGCACTATGTAAAATTCTTACAATCAGCATTTTAATTTGAGGATCAACGATTTGAAGCCATTTCGTCAAAGTGAAAAGCAGGAAATGGATCCCCGGATAAAAGAAATTGTGGCCGCTGGGGCCGGTATTGCCTTTGCTTTGTGGCAGCCAGTCGTTATAATCATATCCGAAGACCCACGATTGAGGCGCTTCAATGACCAGAAAATGATCATCGAGCATCCCATACCCTTTAGCAAATATAGCAGCAAGCAGGCGGAATAAAATAGCCAATCCCATGATAATGACCAACGGCCGGTCATCCCATAACTTCATTATTTTTAAAGATATCCGGTTTGTTTTAAAAAGGTTGGCCATTCATATCGTTATAGTTGGCAGTCTGCAGTCTGCAGTCTGCAGTTCGTAGTCTGTAGTTTGCACTTTGCATTTTGCACTTTGCATTTTTTTTCGGACTATCCCAGGTCAGCAATGATCCCGGTATAATTTTCAGGTGTGATTGCTTTCAGTTCATCTTTCACCTTTTTTGATACTTTCAATCCATCGATAAATTTAACCAGCTCCGGTTGTGTCATTCCGCCTTTGCCGCGGGTAAGCGTTTTCAACGCTTCATAAGGGTTGGGGTAATTTTCGCGGCGGAGGATGGTCTGAATAGCTTCTGACACCACCGCCCAGTTATCGTTGAGATCTTTTTTTATTTTTGATTCGTTGAGGATCAGTTTGTTCATGCCTTTCAACAACGATTTGTATGCGATCATCGAATGGGCAAGGGGAACTCCCATGTTGCGGATTACCGTGGAGTCTGTGAGGTCGCGTTGCAATCGTGATACAGGCAGTTTTGCCGACAAATGTTCAAAAATCGCGTTGGCCATCCCCAGGTTCCCTTCGGAGTTTTCAAAATCAATGGGATTGACCTTATGAGGCATTGTTGATGACCCGGTTTCGGTCGATTTGGTCTTTTGCTTGAAATAATCCATTGAAATGTAGGTCCACATATCTCGGTCAAGGTCAATCAGGATGTTGTTGATGCGTTTGAGGTTGTCGAAAAAAGCTGCGAGGTTGTCGTAATGCTCAATCTGCGTGGTGGTTTGGCAGCGTTCCAGGCCAAGGGTCTCGTTCACGAATTTGTTGGCGAATTTAACCCAGTCAATACCGGGATATGCCACATGGTGTGCGTTGAAATTGCCCGTTGCCCCTCCGAATTTGGCTGAAATTGGAATTGTGTCCAGTAAAGCAAGTTGCATTCCCAAACGTTCTACGAACACATATATTTCTTTGCCGACCGTGGTGGGTGAAGCAGGTTGACCATGGGTGCGGGCAAGCATCGGAACATGATTCCACTCTCCCGACCTGGCCAGGAGGTCGGAGTAAATATGGTCATGCAATGGTTCAATGATGTCGTGCCAGGCATCCCTCAACGCCAATGGAAATGCAGTGTTATTGATGTCCTGGGAGGTTAGCCCGAAATGGACGAACTCCCTGAAAGCGCCAATGCCTAGCATGTCGAACTGTTCTTTCAGGAAATACTCCACGGCCTTCACATCATGGTTCGTCTCCTTTTCGATCTCCTTTATCCGGAAGGCGTCTCCCGGATCAAAATTTTCATAAATGTCCCGTAGTTTGGGAAACTTTTTTTTATCAAACCCGCTGAGCTGAGGCAACGGAAGTTTACAAAGCGCTATGAAATATTCCACTTCAACCAATATGCGGTATCGAATGATGGCAGCTTCAGAAAAATAGGCCGCCAAAGCCTCCGTGCTTTTCCGGTACCGGCCATCAACCGGAGAAACTGCATTTAAGGAGAGTTCCATATGAAAAATAATTTAAAAATGAGTTACCAGTTCGCAGTCTGCAGTCCGCAGTCCGTAGTTCACTTGTCACGCGTCACGCGTCACTTGTCACTTGTCACTTGTCACTTGTCACGCGTCACGCGTCACAAAGATATGTATAAATCAGCATCCTCCTGCTTCGTTTTTCATCCATGGATTCTGCTCAAGGGGTTTTTAAGCTAATTACGCTTTACTTCAGGAATTATTTTTCATATATTTGTAATATGATATGTTTCTAACCTAATTCATGCACCATGAAAACGATCATTACCACCATATTGATCTTAGTAGCCGGTATCTTTGCGGCTCAATCGCAAACACTGGTTACCACCCAAACGCTGAATAAGAATGTTGTGCTGGAAGACTATACGGGGATCCATTGCCAATATTGTCCGGAGGGTCATGCCATTGCGGCGGCTATCCTGGCGAATAATCCCGGAAGGGCAGCAACTATTGCCATACACCAGGGCTCCTTTGCCAATCCAAGTCCCGGAGAACCAGATTACCGCACGCCTTTCGGCGATCCGCTTGCCGCCCAGACTGGCCTGACCGGTTATCCCTCCGGAACGGTTAACAGGCACGTTTTTACCGGAACAACGACGGCTTTGAGCAGGGGTGACTGGACCGCCAGTTCGGAAATTATTCTGCAACAGCCCTCTCCGGTCAATGTAGGGATCGAAACATCTTTTAATGCTGCGACCCGCGAATTGACCGTTCATGTTGAACTTTATTATACCTCAAACAGCAGCGTATCAACGAATTATATCAATGTCGCCCTGATACAGAACCATGTATTTGGCCCTCAA
Source organism: Bacteroidales bacterium (assembly GCA_030681475.1). Lineage (GTDB taxonomy): Bacteria > Bacteroidota > Bacteroidia > Bacteroidales > FEN-979 > CAIVAT01. The sequence continues at coordinate 149,837 of JAUXWT010000035.1, forward strand.
ACTGGGGGCGGTGCCGGAAATAATTACGAGCACATGGATATGCTCAGGTATCTTATCACCGGGCAATGGGGAGACCCGGTCACAACAACCACCATGGGTTCACTGGTTGACAGAACTTACAACTACACGATTCCGGCAGATTATATCAGCGTACCATGTATGGTGGAAAACTGTGAAGTTGTCGTTTTTGTTTCCGAAGGTCACCAGGAGATACTTTCCGGGGATGTCGTGCCTGCCATTGACGGGACCAACCTCTATGTCGGCGACATCAGCGCCGGCGACAGTGTGATGAAACTGGGACAACCCTCCATGGTCACTGATTTTGATTTGATGGCGAACAGCAATCTCACCGGAACCGAGCCATTCAAGATAAAGCTGGTTTCTGCGCCCCCCGCTGACTGGAGTTCTGTTTTCGAAATAGATGGCAGTACCTTCACCGACAGCGCCATGGTCAACCTTGTCAAAGGCACGCCAAAGCCAATAATACTGCATGTTACACCCGGAAACACCGCCGGTTTTGAAGACTTTACTTTTGAACTTTCTTCGATCAATAATCCAAACGCGCCAATTAAATATTTTACAGCCCGCGTAATCTCCAATGTGCACACGCTTCTTGTAAATGCCGCCGGCGACAACTATGCAACCCAATATCAGAATGTCTATATTGCAGGACTTGAAGCCGCCGGATGCGATCGCCTGGCTGTGATGAAATCAAATGTTTTTGTTCAGGCAAAAAATGCGGGAATCCTCACCGGGATATTGAACATTTTTTATAATTGCGCCTGGACATTCCCGGCATTCACCGACCCCGAAGCCAATGCCGTGAAATTGTTGGTGGATGCCGGTAAACACCTGTTTGTTGCAGGTCAGGATATCGGCTGGGATATCATGAGCGCCGCCGCCGGAAGCCATGGCACGATTGCGACCAAGGATCTGTACACCAATTACCTGAAAGCCGCGTACCTGGATGATGGCAATACGACGAACAACAAACTGATCGCGAACGCCGCCGATCCGATCTATGGAACTGTGGCCACATCAAGTATCATCGATGTTTATGGCGGCAACATGTACCCCGATCAGATCAATCCGGTGCAGAATGCAACGGCCATTTTTTATTATAACACCGCACTGACAAAAATAGGAGCGGTGAAATCCACCAAAGATGAGTCAAAGGTTGTTTACTTTGGGGTAGGTTTTGAAATGCTCCAAAATGTAACGGTCAGAGACGACATCCTGGGTAAAACTTATAACTGGTTTATGGAAGGGGTCGGGATCAATGAAAAAACTTTGTCTCACCGCGCACACCTGGGCCAGAATTTCCCAAACCCTGCCAATTCGGAGACTGTCATTCCACTTTACGCTATTGATCAGGATATGGCGCTGGAAATTTCCGACATCACCGGACGAACTCTTTCATCACAGCCCGTGCAAGCAGGCGATGAAATGATTCGCATATCAACAGCCTCGCTGAGTAATGGACTATATCTCTACAAACTTGTCGATGGGGGAAAGATAATCGATACAAGGAAGTTGAATATTCAGCGTTAACCCAGTCACTTCTCCACATTCTTCTCCAGCCATTTACCAATTAGGTCAAGTGCAATGGGGGAGATGGTCTCTTCTATTTTGGCATATTCTGTGGGACTGCCGGTGGTTGCTGTCTGGAACAGATGGTTCAGCCCTGGAAGTTCTTCAACCACATAATTTGAATTTCCGCCGAAGATCAGCGCTTTTTCAATGGCCTGCAGGTTTTCTTTTGACGGTACCTGGAGGTCAAGGCTCCCGTTGATGGCCAGTAACGGGCAGGAAACTTCTGACAGATATTTTTCGGGATTGAGTGTGAGAAAAGACCGGAACCAAGGTGAGGTAAGGGATTCAATCTGAGCATTGATCACGGTTTCAGACACCGGATGATAACTGGTGTCTTTTGCATTTTTCTTATTAAAATCAGCCATCAGGTTTCTGATTTTCTGTCCGGCTTTTGCATTGTCCTGGTTCTTTTTCAGCGCCGAATATATATCCCTGCTGAGTTTTTCGTTGGATTTTATGGTTGCTTCATTCACACCTACAGCCCTGGAAATGAGGGCAGACTGCAGCAACAGGATCTGCTCGCCCGGAAGGCCGGTCCCGGCCATCAGCACGGTAAAGGCAATATCTTTCCGATGGGAGGCAACAACAGAGGAAATTAGTCCCCCTTCGCTGTGACCGATCAGACCAATTTTTGATGTGTCAATTTCAGAATGTTTTTTTAAGAAGTCGAGCGCCGATTCTGCATCTTTGGCAAAATCGAGTGAAGTAGCCGTTTTAAAATCACCTTTCGACTGTGCCACACCCCGGTCATCATAGCGCAGTACTGCAAATCCCTGGCGGGTAAGATAATCGGCAAGGACCAGGAAAGGTTTATGCCCCAATAATTCTTCATCACGGTTTTGCGGACCCGACCCGGTGATCAGTATGGCAGCCGGGTAACAGCCGACCGCTTCCGGAAGGGTAAGGGTACCGGCCAATTCAAATCCGCCTTCAACATTGGTAAAGACCACTTCTTCGCTTCGGTAGGGGAAAGGCGGCTTAGGCTCCTGGGGACGGTTTATCGTGAATTGCTTTCCCTGCCGTTCCATCACAAGCGGAAAGGCCATTCCACCCTGTTTCCATGATCCTGCAATTGAATTGGCATCCTTGTTGATTTTGCCTCCAAATTCCCCGCCAATAGCTTTTAAGGAAACAACCAGTGAATCCTCTGTCAGCGTTACTTTGTCGGTAGGCAGATCCAGGATTCCCTGATCCGGGCTGTCGAAAGTGACGATCAAACTGTCGGCCCCATTGAATGATATGTTCATATCCAAACGGAGTTGGGTACTTTGAATCTTAAGCTTGCCAGACCAGCTTCCTGCCAGGTCTTTCATGGTCAGCTGTCCATCCTGGGCTTGATTTGCCATCGGGATCAGCAGGGCGGCTACGAAAATTGATCTTATCCGGTTGGGTAATCTGAGTTTTGTCATGGTGGTTTGTATTAAGTAACAGGGTAACTGGGTGACAGGGTAACAGGGTGACAGGGTAACTGGGTGACAGGGTGACAGGGTGACAGGGTGACAGGGTGACAGGGTGACATGGTGACAGGGTAACAGGGTGACAAAGTAACGAAGAAATTTCAATACTTCCATATTCAATTCAGGGCAATATGTTTCAGATAAACTTATCCTTTGTGAAAAGTTTAACGTTTTTTTTCTACTTTTGATACCGTAAACTCTTCTTCCTTCTCAGAAATTCTAAATACACTATATATGGACCCAAACGGAATGAACCACTACCTTGAAGCTGCCAACCGTGCCTTTCAATGGCACCGGGAGTACAAAACCAAAATGAAAGAATGTCGTTTCGATACTATTGCGACCCATGGCATCTATTCCATGCAGGAGGCGCTTGACTTCAATCAGGGGTCAATTATCGAGCCGGCGTACTTGTCGTCGTCTCAGACCTACCGTGACTCGGATGAAATGGAAGCGGCCCTCGGATACCAGATTCCGACCTGGTGCTACTCCCGCATTGCTAACCCGACGATGTATTACCTTGAAGGTGTGCTTGCGTTGCTCGACGGGTATGGCTCCGATGTCGAAACCTCCTGCATTGCCACTGCATCGGGGATGGCAGCCATCCAGAGTGCGGTGGATCCTTTTCTGGTAACCGACCCCAAAAATCCTCACGCTCCAATGAATTTTGTTGCGACAGCACAGGTTTATGGAGGAACCTATCAGCAATTTTCGATGAGGAAAGACCTGGAGCGAAGTGTTGAATGGCGCAAGGTTGTTCATTCGACCGACCTGTCGGAATGGGAATCGCTGATCGATGAAAATACGCGATTCCTTTATGGCGAAATGCCCAGCAATCCGGGTTTGGCTTTTTTTGATCTTGCCAGGGTGGCCGAACTTGCCCATAAATACGGGATACCGCTGATCATTGATTCAACCGTTGCGACTCCGGCCCTGTTGCGTCCCATTGAGCATGGCGCCGACATCGTTGTTCAGTCGGTTACAAAGTCGCTGGCTACCAGTGGGTTTGGAATTTCAGGGGCGATCATTTCGAGGAAAAACCTGGTGTCAAAAATCAACAACCCGGAGATGAAGGCCGATTTCGCCACCTATCTGAAACTGCTCCCCAACCGTGACAACGGACCAAATATCTCGCCGCTTAATGCCGTACTGGCCATTAATGATATTCGTACGATCCGGATGAGGATGGACCAAATGAGCAGAAGTACCATGAAGGTGGCCGAATACCTTTCCAGTCATAAGCATGTCGAAAAAGTTGAATATCTTGGGCTTAAGGATCATCCTTTGCATGAACTTGCATCGAAATATATGTATCTGGTTGATGCTGAGTATGATAAACAGTATGGTAAGCCTGTTAACCGTTATGGCCACCTGATGTCATTCCTCGTAAAAGGCGACGCAAAACAAACACGCGATGTGTTTGATGCCTTCACCCGGATCTGGCGTGCTACCGACCTGGGCCGGATCAAGTCTGTTGCAACCATCCCGGCAATATCGACACATTCGCAGCAAGGACCTGAGGGGAGAAGACTTGCCGGAATACCCTCAAACCTGATCCGGCTTTGCGTCGGGGTCGAACATCCTGATGATATCATCAACGACATCGACCAGGCTATAGGTGTGCTGGATGGTAAAAAAGTGAAGGTCACCGCGCCCGAATACTCTGCAGGGGGGGCCTCGTCAGCCAGATTAAGAAATATTTATTAACCATTCAAAAAGGAGACTATTATGCCAAACCGTGGATTTAATACCAAAGCCATTCATGCCGGAAAATCAGATTTTCACCCTGATTCCATGTCGGTACCCATTTATCAGTCGGTTGCCTATCCATACCTGGATGCCCAGGAAGCCGCCGCCATTTTCACCGGAGAAAAACCCGGTTTTACCTACGGCCGCTGGGATAACCCGACGGTACAAGTGTTTGAAAACCGAATGGCGGCGCTCGAGAGCACTGAAGGAGCGATTGCTGCAGCTTCCGGCATGTCGGCCATTTTTTTACTGGCCCACCATTTACTCAACCCCGGAGACAATGTTGTCTCCTCAAACAGGGTGTACGGCGGCACTTTCGGTTTGTTCAATGTTGGACTTCCCAAGATGGGGGCAGAAGTTAATTGGGTAACGAATCCGGAATCCATTGATGCCTGGGCTGCCGCCATCACACCAAAAACGAAGTTCCTTTTTGTGGAGAGTCCAAGTAATCCATCTCTTTTTATTGCCGATATCCCTGCCCTGGCGGTACTTGCAAAATCAAAAAACCTGCCTCTGGTCGTTGACAATACGATCACGACACCTGCCTTACAGCAGCCAATACTGCTTGGCGCCGATGTAGTGGTGCATTCTACCACCAAATATATCTGCGGGAATGCCACCAGCCTGGGTGGGATCATTTGCGGGTCAAAATCGCTCGTTGAAGGTATCCGTCAGAGCGGAATCAGATACCTCGGGCCTGCCATGGCGCCGTTCAATGCCTGGCTGAACCTGAATGGTCTTGAAACCCTTTCGTTGCGTATGGACAGGCATTGTCACAATGCAATGGCGGTTGCGACCTATCTTGAATCTCATCCAAAGGTGAGTCAGGTGAATTATCCCGGACTAGAATCCAATCCATACCATAAGATGATCAAGTCACAAATGAAAGGATGCAGTTCGCTCATGTCGTTTGAACTGGATGGAAATTATGAGCAGGCAACCCGGTTTATTGATGCCTTGCGGGTTTTGACGCACGCAACCCATCTGGGAACCTGCAGGTCAATTGTCACGCACCCTGCCTCGACGACCCATTCGGCGATGGGTGAAGTGGAAATGCGCAAGGCCGGGATCTCTCCATCCATGATCCGCTTCTCCATCGGAATTGAGGATGAAAAAGATCTTATCGATGACCTTGCACAGGCTTTTGAAAAAACAGACAGTGAACCGATCATTAAAGATGATTATAAATCCGGTAAATATCCGCAGGCCTATTAGCATGAAAGAAAAACTGCTTTATTACTCTACAAACCTGAAAGCGGAAAAAGTCTCATTCAGTCAGGCTTTGCTTCAGGGCCAGGCTCCTGATCGCGGGCTTTACTTACCGGAATCAATCCCGCAAATACCGCTTGATGTTATCTTCGGTTATTCGCAACTACCTTATTATCAGATTGCTTACGATGTAATGCGCAGGTTTTTGACCGGGGAAATTGAAGATGGAGAACTTGCTGCGCTTGTCGAAGATGCCTATGATTATCCTGTCCCGCTTGAAAAAGTATGTGACCGGAAATTTATTATGCGTCTCGACCAGGGGCCGACTGCCTCTTTCAAGGACTTTGCCGCACGTATGATGGGGCGGTTGATGCAATATTACCTGAAACTGAACGGTCAAAAACTGCTGATACTTACGGCAACTTCAGGAGATACCGGGAGCGCCGTTGCAAACGCATTTTATGGGCTGGATAATATCCAGGTGGTGGTTCTCTTTCCGGGGACGGAGGTCACAGACCGGCAACGCAAGCAGATGACCACACTGGGGAACAACGTTCATGTGCTCGCATTGGATGCCAAATTCGATGATTGCCAGGCGCTGGTGAAACAGGCTTTTTCCGATCCGGATCTTGAACATTTAAGCCTCTCCTCGGCCAACTCCATCAACATCGGACGGTTGATCCCGCAAATCGTTTACTATTTCTACGCCTTCTCACGGCTGAGGTTGGAAAACCATCCTGAAGAGGTTATTTTTTCAGTCCCGTCCGGAAATTTTGGCGATATGATGGGCGGGATCCTGGCCATGAAAATGGGACTTCCGGTAAAAAAGTTCATTATAGCCACCAACGAAAATGATGAGTTCCCAAAGTATCTGGCATCTGGTCATTACGATAAAATAGAGCCATCGAAAAATTGCATCTCCAGTGCGATGAATGTCGGGCACCCAAGCAACCTGGCCAGGCTGGTAGCGCTGTATGGCGGGCAGATGGATGAAAAAGGCATCATTCATCAGGCGGCAGATATGGATATGATGAGAAAAGAGATCTTTTCCGTCAGTGTTACCGACCAGCAAACCAGGGAGACCATCCGGAAGACATACCAGGATCATCATATACTCCTCGAACCTCACGGCGCTGTTGGATGGGCAGGTTTGCTGGCATATTTTAAAGAATATCCTCATGAAGCCGATCAGGCTCAACTGTGTGTATCCCTGGAAACCGCGCATCCGGCGAAATTTCCGGAAGAGATTCAGCGGCTTATCGGGTTAAACCCGCCATTGCCAAAGAGCCTCGAAGGACTTGACGGCAAGGCTGAATTCGTTAAGAATTTGCCGGTGGATTACCTTGATTTTAAGAAATTCCTTTTAGATACTTTTTAATTCAAATAGAAAAATGCATATCCTCTGTTCCGACCTCGAAGGCGTTTTCGTTCCTGAAGTATGGATCAACGTAGCCGATAAGACCGGCATCAGTGAACTACGCCGTACGACCCGCGATGAACCCGATTATAACCTGCTGATGCGCAGCCGGATGAAAATCCTCGATCAGCATGGTTTAAAACTGCATGACATCCAGAATGTTATTGCACAGATCAAGCCACTGCCCGGCGCCAATGAGTTTATTGCCTGGGTAAAGGAGAGAACCCAGTTGATCGTGGTTTCCGACACTTTCATCCAGTTTGCCGACCCGCTGATGAAACAGCTTGGCCGGCCAACGCTTTTCTGCCATACCCTCGTGATGGATGAAACCAACCGGATCATTGATTACAAGTTGCGTCAGCCGGATCCAAAGCGAAAGACTGTAGAGGCGCTGCAGGGACTCACCTACAAGGTCATCGCCATGGGCGATTCCTATAACGACATCAGCATGCTCAAGCAGGCCGATGTTGGTATTCTTTTCCGCCCGCCCCAAAACGTGATTAACGACTATCCTGAATTTCCGGTGGTAACGGAATATGCTGATTTGCAGAAGATCCTGGCCGATTATATCTGAAAACTCAGTGGCCTTACCCTGTCACCCCTTCACACCACCTCCGCAACCACAAACATACTTCCCCCGACAAAAATCAGGTCGTCTTCACAGGCATTAGTTTGTGCGGCATGTAGCGCTGCTTGTACAGATTCGTAGGATTCGCCCTTTAGTCCGGCCTTATTGGCATCACGCATAAGCACGGCTGCATCAAGTCCGCGCGGAATATCGGGTTTACAAAAATAGTATGTAGCATCCCGGGGTAGCATGGCAAGAATGGGTGCGAGATGTTTGTCATTCACCACACCGAAAACGAAGTGCAGATGATGGTGCGGTGTGGTGGCGATCTGTACAAGCGCTTCGCTCATGCCACCTTCATTATGACAGGTGTCGCAAATGGTGAGCGGATTCCGGCTAAGGATTTGCCACCGGCCAGCCAGGCCTGTACGTTTCACGGTTTCCTTTATACCGGTAGATATAATTGACGGGGATAATCCGAACCCTTGTTTATTAAGTTGTTCACAAACACCCATCACCGTAAGGATATTTTTTCGCTGGTAATTTCCTGCCAAAGGAGAGATCAGTTGTTTGATGTAGTTTATCCCATCGCGGAAAATATCCATGGAACTATGTTTAAGCGTCATTTTATCCAACCTGAAATCAATAGCATGAAAGAGCTTATCTGCAAAAAGGATTTCAGACCGGCACATATCAGCTTTTTGACGAAAAACAGATTCAAGACCTTGTTGTGTTTCCCCGATCACAACCGGTACGTCCGGTTTAATGATGCCGGCTTTTTCTGCGGCAATTTTTTCCAGGGTATCTCCCAAAAATTGCATGTGATCAAAACTCACATTGGTTATGACCGATACCAACGGAGTGATGATGTTTGTTGAATCAAGTCTGCCGCCCATGCCTGATTCAACAACAGCAATATCAACATTTTGCTCCCGGAAATATTCGAAAGCCATGCCAACTGTAAGTTCGAAGAACGAGGGTTGAATTGGAATAAAACGATCCCTGTACTTTTGAACAAAAGCCTTGACAAATCGTTTATCAACCATCTTCCCGTTAACCCGGATCCGTTCCCGAAAATCTTTTAAATGAGGAGAGGTGTAGAGTCCGGTTCGAAATCCCGCAGCATGTAATATGGAAGCCACCATGTGTGAAACAGAACCTTTTCCATTTGTACCGGCGATATGGATCGACGGGAAGGAATTTTGCGGATTACCCAGCATGTCGCAAAGCCGGATCGTGTTGGCGAGGTCAGCCTTATAGGCCTGCGCACCCACCCTTTGGTACATTGGCAGCCGGGCATACAGATAATCAAGCGTTTGCTGATAGGTCATTTAGGCGCCAGATACAAGATTGCATCTCACTGTTTCCGGTAGCACTCCGTAAATGCTTTCCATTGCTTTGCCGTGAGTGCTGATTTCAGTTCGCCAAGGAATTCCCGGTAACATTTCGCGAATGCATTGTCAAGTTTTTCTTTAAGGTGCAGTTTCCTGAGTTCATGTTTAAATGCGATGCGGAGTTTTTCGACCTGATTTTTAAATTCCTGTTGCGTGATAGATCCAGTCAGGTAGGCCTGGTAAATCCGTTCATACTTTTTCTTATAGGTCGCCTGCAGTTCAAGGTAGATAGCTTTGGCACGCTTAACAGCGTGGTCTTTGCAGGCATCATAGCTTTGAAGTGATTTTTTTACGGCTGATGCCTGAATTTCTGTCAGTGAAAGTTGCTTTAGACACTTTATCAACCTGTGTTTGCGGATATTCGGGCGGATGGCATCATCGCCTGCAAAGTCAGATTCGTCGGCGAGAAAAACCGGCGCAATACCATCATCATCCATATAAATCCCTGTTCCGGGATCTCCCGCGTATGCCTCCTTGCCTTCCATATCAGCCAGGGCTTGGTTTGTCATGGCAAGAATAACATCATCAGTTACCGGGGTCTCTATCGAAGTTGTTCCCTTTTTGCAGCCGGATAATCCCATGACCAGGATCATCAGGGTCAGGAAAAAAATCATAGGTAAATTTTTCATGGCGCTTTAATTTGAGTTGTTTATTCAATTTGTGTTATCACCTTGCATCTTTATTAGGGTTCGGCGTCTCTGTTTATTTTAGAAATAATGCAAGGATACCCACCATTATTCCTGTTTGACCTGCCCAGAAAATGAACATCCATTTTATAAGTTCAGACTTGCTCTTCTCGATTTTTATTTCCAGTTTCGCTATATCCTCTTTAATACCAGATTTTGTTGAAATCAGGTCAGCCTTAGTGGCCAGCCCGACAACCTCAGCTTCAATTTGCATTGTAACTTTCTGTTCCACAAATTCTACCAGGGTTTTCGCCTCTAGTTCTCCAATTTTTAATTTAAGGATGTTGTACAAATCCAATGTTGTGACTGTCATATCGTACTTTTTTGCCATATTGATATAGGTTAATCGGATTTTCCACTCAAAGGTAATGATAAAAAGGGGAAAAGTTATCAACAATTAAAAATAAATTGCTCCGCCTGATGAATCCTTTGTCGCGCCGGTAACGCTTTGAAGGCAGTTTGGTTCATTGCGTCGGCGCAATACCCCCAGGAAGGCAAAGATAAGCGCCTCCTTGAAGTTAATGGTGTTCGCATCAGGGATGATGATCTCCGGTACTGAATGGTGGCGGATCCGTTGCATCAGGAACTTGTTGAAGGTACCTCCCCCGGTGACGAGCATTTTTGTGTTTTTATCATTTCCCGATGCGTGTGAAACCTGAATGGCAATATGTTCGCAATAGGTGGAAAGGAGGTCGGGTATGGTTAAGTCTGAGACTGATAATAAAGGCTGGATATGTTCAGTAACCCACTCTTTGCCAAGTGATTTTGGCGGTGGCTGTGTATAGAAGGGGAGTGCATTAAGCGAATTCAGCAGGTTTATATTTGCCGTTCCGGAGGCAGCCATAAGTCCATCGTGATCGTAAAGACTGCCCGCCATTGAAGCCAGATGGTTCATGACGATGTTGGCAGGGCAGATGTCGTAAGCGATCCGGTTACCGTCCTTTTGGCTAGAGATGTTCGCAAATCCTCCGATATTCAGGCAAAAATCATATTCGGTGAAGAGCAGCTCATCACCAATCGGAACAAGCGGGGCGCCCTGACCGCCTAAGGCAACATCGAGGGAACGGAAATCACAGATCACATTCAGGCCGGTCTCTGCAGCAATGGCTGAACCACTGCCGATCTGGCTTGTGATGCCCTTTTCAGGCTGGTGAAATATCGTGTGACCGTGTGAAGCGATAAAATCGGGAACAACGTTGTTCCTGTTTATAAAATCGCGGGTCAAACTGCCCAACAGGTGTCCAAATCCGGTATCTGTTTTTACGAAATCAAAGGCCGACCCCGATTCCAGGATGGACAGTTTATCCTTCCAGTGGTCAGCATATGGTACTGTCTCCGCACAATGAATCTTGTAGGTCCAGTGGTTTCCTTCATCACTGAATTCACAAAATGCGATATCGAGCCCGTCAAGGCTCGTCCCCGACATCAATCCTATGACATGGTATTTCACCGGTTATTGCTGTTTTAATACGAATATAGTCCTATAACACATCCACAAGTTGTTCGAGCGTGATCCCGCGCGATCCTTTTATGAGCAACGTTGCATTTTCAATCCTGTGATGTTCAAACCACAACTTAGCCAGGAGGCTATCCTGAAAACAGATATTTTCACGGTTGGTATTTAAACGTGTAAATATGGGACCCACAAGGTAAACGTTTTTAAATGTAAGTTGAGCGAGCAGATCCAGAATTACCTGGTGTTCATGATCGGAATCAATGCCAAGTTCGAGCATATCGCCAAGGATAACCATTTTTTCCGGGTAGTCGGATGTAGTGAAGGCTTCGATTGCAGCTTTCATGCTGGTTGGATTAGCGTTATATGCATCAAGGATCAACAGGTTTCGCCGGGTCCTCGTAACCTGGGAGCGGTTATTGCCGGGTTGGTATTCCTCGATAGCCGATCTTATCGCATCCCGTGGAACCTTAAAATGCTGGCCGATACACGCTGCTGCTAAGATGTTACCTTCATTATAACGGCCAAAAAGGTTGGATTCGACCCTTAAAGAGCTGCTATCATTCAGTTGCATGTCAATCGTCACACATGGGGTCGCCGAAGTGTTGATCGCCGCAAGATCGGCCGGCGACTCCCCATAGGTGATTGCAGTGATCCCTGCTGCATGTTGTTTCAAAAGATCATCTTCATTGTTCAGGAAAATCGTTCCTCCGCTGTTGCGTATGAATTGATACAACTCGGTCTTTGCCCTGATCACCCCTTCAAATCCACCAAATCCCTCAAGGTGTGCCTTGCCGATGTTGGTGATGAGGCCGAAGCCGGGTTGAGCGATGTTGCAGAGAAAATCAATTTCACCGCCATGATTTGCGCCCATCTCAATGATGGCGATCTCCGTTTCACTGGTTATATGGAGTAAGGTCAGCGGTACGCCAATGTGGTTGTTCAGGTTGCCACGGGTCGCCAGCGTATTAAATTTAGTTGAAAGTACTCCGTAAATAAGTTCCTTCGTGGTTGTTTTTCCATTGGAGCCTGTAACAGCGATCACGGGGATGTTGAACTGCCGGCGGTGGTGTTGTGATAATGTCTGCAGTGTTGAAAGTACATCATCAACCACGATACAGGAGGGATTCACGGCTAACTCCGGTTCATCAACAACGGCATACGACGCTCCCGATTCCAGTGCTCGAACTGCGAATTCATTGCCGTTGTAGGTTTCACCCCGCAGCGCGAAGAAGATCGAGCCGGGTTTAACTTGGCGACTGTCGGTGGATACAACCGGGTGAGCAAGTAACAGGGGATAAATGTGGCGGATCTCGTTACCCATATAAATAAAACCCCGTCTCTTTTGCGAAACGGGGTTTATTTTTTTTTTTTTTGATTATCTTCCTGCAATGGAGCCGCCAACACGGGTCATGGCACAACGGAAACCTATTGCATCGGAAGCTTCGTTTTCATCCAGGAAACGTCGTGTACCAGGGCTCATGTAAAAAGCCTGATCTCTCCAACTGCCACCTTTGTAAACGCGGGCATGGTCGGTGATCAGAGAACTTATCCCGTACTGGTACATCATGTTCGTGGAGCTGGTATCTTTGGCGCCCTCTTTCCAGGCGTTGTTGTCGATGCTGGATGCATAATCGCCATCGAGGTAGTTGATGTTATCGGCATGGCGATAGTTTTTACGGTTCATGGCCTCAGCAGTCGTGATATCGCGGTACTTCATGCGACCAAGACTATCTTTTTCAGCCAGGAATCCTTCTGCGTCACGCACAGGTGTTTTAAAAACATTACCACGGAATGGGCGGAGGTCGGCGACTTCATAAGAATTCAGCGGCCGGTAAACGTCAAGAACCCATTCGCTTACGTTGCCTGCCATGTTGTAAAGGCCATAATCGTTCGGAAAAAAGGAGCCACAGGCGGCAGGAATGTCGGCGCCATCGTTCAGATTGCCGGCTACCCCCATATAGTCGCCTTTCCCGCGTTTGAAGTTATCCATGAATCCTCCGTAATATCTTGATTCATTGGTACGCACGTAGTTCCCGTTCCAGGGATAATTCCTGCGCTCAACAACTCTTTCATAAAGCGTGTTCCCGATAAGGCCAAGCGCTGCATACTCCCACTCTGCTTCGGTCGGGAGCCTGTATTTCGGAAGAAGGATGCCGTCTTCCATTTTCACTTTCCGCGTGCCTGTTCCGTTCGGGTTGAGGTCGGGCAGTTGCCTGTCGGGCAGTCCCTCATACTGGCCTGCCAGGTATGCTTCGGTGTTAAAATTGTTTTCGTTCTTTTGTGCCGGGTCCATGGCAAGAATTCCACGCTGGATGAGGAGCATTTCGTTGACACGATCTGTTCTCCATTGGCAGTAATCATTGGCCTGAACCCAGGAAACGCCAACAACCGGATAGTTCCGGTAGGCGGGGTGACGGAAATAATACTCCAGAAGAGGTTCATTGTAGGCCAGTTTCTGGCGCCAGACCAGTGAGTCGGGAAGCGCCTTGCGATAAACGCCGGGATAATCAGTGGCATAAACACGGCTTAGCCAGTAAAGATACTCGAGGTAATCGAGGTTGCACACCTCGGTCTCATCCATGTAAAAACTGGTGACTGTCACCCGGCGTGGACTGTTATTCCATTCAAACATCACATCATCCTGGGTGTTGCCCATGGTGAATGTTCCTCCTTCGATGAACACCAAACCTGGCCCCGTTTGCTGATTTGTAAACTCGCGTTTTTCAAATCCCCCGTTTTTGGGATTGTTATATTCCCATCCGGTAGAACGTGATGCTTCTTTCTTACATCCGGTGAACATAAGAATGGCTCCTGCAAGGGCGCCTACCTGAAATAATCGGTTAATTCTCATCCGTTGAAAATTTTTGCAAACCTACGTGAATTACTCAAATTACGCAAATAATAATAGATAACTAAAACCTCGGGCATTTTATTGCCCTGATATGTCTTCTTTTTTCAGGACATGGGAATTGCCAGGAGGCCGACACTTCGTGTGCTCCGCCTGACGCGCTTTTTAACTTGCTTAATGTATAATCATAACTGTATCCGACCTGTAAATTTTTATAATGAAGGCCAAGCATCGGAATGATGGCATCGGAATTCTCGAAGTTATGCCTGAACCAGACGCCTCCGATAAATGGTTCAATGGTAAGGTACACGCCGATGTTCAATTGGTGAAATTTGAATTGCTGCTGATATAAGATATTGGGAGAGAGAGAAAATTCCCGATCTTCGCTGGTACTGCCACTCTTGTGCAGATTGATCACAGAACCAACATGCAGCGTATATTTCATATGAAGTTGCGTTGCATTATCTGCATAAAATCCCACTTTTGGTTGTGTCAGGTGATCAACGGCGATACCGCCATAGATCAGGTCATCGTAAGCAAGAAAGACCCCGGTTGAGAAATCCGGAACTCCAACACTTAGATTATCAGGTTGTTTTTCCGAGGTAGGGAGGATAAAGCCTCCGACCGGATCGATCATGTCTTCAAACTTCAGATTGTCCCACACGAGGCGGCGCTGGTAATAGCCCACTTTCAGGGCGCCGCTGGCTTGTAGGTGCTGACTGAGGTTAAATTTGTAGGCATACATCACGTCAATGGCCGTAGTGTTCAGATTCCCGCTCCCTGCCCGGTCAGCCGTGATCAAAACACCTACGCCGCCATGTAAAAATTTGACGTACTGGTCGTAGGAAATATTATAGGTGATGAATGCCTTCCCGATCCCGGGCCATTGGTTTCGGTAAGTTGCGTTTGCCTTCGGACAAATGGTCACCCCGGCAAGCGCCGGATTCAAATAGAGGGGATTGGCATAAAATTGCGAGAACTCCGGGTCCTGGGCATAGACTTCCACGAACAAGAACGGAATGGCAAACAATACGATAACCGTTAATCGCCTGATCATGATTGCTCCTCTATCCTGATTAAATTAAGGTGTACAATATTACAAAATAAATAGATATACAGAACCATATGCCGACAATATTAACTGACAGCAAACGTTAAAAATGAGAATAATCATATAGAAATAAAAAATAAATGTTTCCGGCAGCAACTATTCTGTTAGAAATATTGTCTGTTTATTAATATTGACACCTGCATATGTATATAAAAAAACAATATTCCGCACTGATCTTCTTTGTTTTTTTGGCTTTTATCCCGGTAATTTGTCTGCCGGCAACCGGCCCGGCAACAATAAAAAAGTTTTCAATCTCCTGGAATGAACGCAGGGTTATCCAGCAATTAGAGACTCCGGTTGAAAGTTTTTTCACATTTGAAGGGTCAATTTTTCGTGAAGGATTTGGACTTTTACCGTTGTTCATGACTTCATTTCCTGCTGATCCTGAAAATGATTCTCTTGCTGAAGTGAAAATCGGTAATCATGTTTATGAACCCGTGAATGATGCGGATCTGTTGTTGGTGAATGATTTGGATAAACTCTCGGCGGATATTCAGCTTTTTCATCAAGTATCGATAACCCGGAAAAAGCCGTCGTTGGAGATCTGCCTGCTTCCCTTGCGCCGTAATCCGGCAACCGGGCGCGTTGAGCGGTTGATCTCCTTCGATATTGGATTACGATTTGTGGAGGTTGCGGACGGGCCATCACAAAAATCTGTTATAACTTATGCTGCCAATTCAGTTCTCTCCACCGGTGTGTGGTATAAATTTGCAACCGGATCAAAGGGAATATACCGGCTTACTTATGATGATCTGAAAAACTCAGGCGTAGCTGTCGGGCAAATCGATCCGCGCAAGCTGCGTATTTATGGCAATGGCGGAGGTATGCTTCCGGAGGCCAATGCAGCAGAGCGCATTGATGATCTGATGGAGAACACAATTTTTGTAGCAGGTGAAGAGGATGGGCGATTTGATCCCGGTGACTACATCTTGTTTTACGGTCAAAGTCCCGACCGATGGGATTACAACAAAACAGACAATCTGTTCCAGTGCCGGAAGAATATTTATTCCGACCGGATGTATTATTTCTTAAACTTCGATATTGGCCCGGGAAAGCGGATTGCCTCCGAACCTTCTGTAACAGAAACCCCTACATTCTATGCCGGCAAGTTTGAAGATTATGCTTCCTATGAAAAAGATGACGTCAACCTGATCAAAACCGGCCGTGAGTGGTGGGACAGGCAGAATTTCGATATCACAACTGAACGCAACTACTCCTTTAATTTCCCGAATATTGACAACCAGAGTCCGGTAACTGTCAAAGCCTATGTGGCTGCCCGATCCATCTCCGGAAATACCTCCTTTGTCATATCCGCACAGGGTATTCCCATCATGACACTCGACATCAACAGGGTTATCGAGGGATTTGAAAATGTATTCGCGAACATTAAAACAGGAACCGCCACCTTCACTACCGCCAGTCCATTGATTGAAATGAAATTGAAATATAATAAATTTTCTTCCAGTTCGGTCGGATACCTGAACTATCTTGAGATAAATGCCATGCGATCACTGGCCATGAATGGATCACAGATGTCATTCCGTTGTGCAGCCGGAACTGCGACTGACGGTGTGACTCAATTTACCATGAATGGGAATAGTCAGAATCTTCAGATTTGGGATGTCACCAACGGCGGTGATGTCCGGCTCATTGAGACAAGCCGGAGTGGGAGCAATTATTTGTTCAGGCTTCCAACTGACGTGCTGAGGGAGTTTATCGCCTTTGATGGCAGTTCGTTTAATTTACCCGAATTCAAGGGCCTTGTTGAAAATCAGAACCTCCATGGAATGGATATTGCCGATTACCTGATCATCTGTCACCCGCTGTTTTTAGCTGAAGCACAAAGGTTGGCTGTTTTTCATCAGACAAACTCAGGACTGTCTGTTGCCATCATCACGCCCGATAAAATCTATAACGAATTTTCCTCGGGCGCTCAGGATATTTCCGCCATCCGTGATTTTGTAAGGATGCTGTACAACAAGGCAGAGCCGGGAAATGAACCCCGGTACCTCTTGCTCTTTGGCGATGCTTCGTATGATTTTAAAAACCGTATTGCAAATAACACCAATTTCATACCTTCTTATGAATCCGGCGAATCTCTCTCTCCGGTATCCTCATTCGTGTCGGATGACTTCTTTGGTTTGCTTGATCCCAACGAAGGCCAGTCGGCCAATGGCACTCTTGATATCGGCATAGGCCGGTTTCCTGTTTATAACCTTCAGCAGGCGAAAGTAGCGGTGGATAAGGTGATCAATTATTGTTCGCAAAACGAAGGTGTGAAGAACGACTGGCGGAATGTGGTCACCTTTGTCGGCGATGATCAGAATGAGGGCGGGAACTTGTTTATCAATGATTCCGAAGATCTGGCGCGCATCATTGAAAATTCCCATAAGAAATATAACGTTGATAAAATTTACTCTGATGCTTACCCGATGATTGCCACTCCCGGCGGAGCGCGTTACCCCGAAGTCAATGAGGCGATCAACAAACGGGTGAGCAAAGGTACCCTGATCATGAACTATGTCGGACACGGAGGCGAAGTAGGGTGGGCTCACGAACGGATTCTGGAGGTTCCGGACATTAAAAACTGGCGGAACTATAATAACCTGTCTGTTTTTGTTACTGCTACCTGCGAATTCAGCCGCTATGATGACCCTGGCCGGGTGTCGGCAGGCGAATGGGCTTTTTTGAATGACCAGGGAGGAGGGATCGCACTTTTCACGACCTCGAGGCTCACCTTTGCCGGTACGAACAAATCGCTGTTAGTCAAGTTTTACAACAACTTATTTAAAAAGTCCGGCGGCAGTTATTTGAAACTGGGCGACCTGTTGGTAGCTGCCAAACTCGGGATGGGAAATTCCCCGAATATTCACGCATTTGTATTGTTGGGCGATCCTGCCATGCAGATGGCTTATCCCGATCTGGATGTTGTTACCACCTCCGTCAATGGTCACGATCCGTCCATTGTGTCCGACACGCTCAAGGCGCTTTCAGAAGTGACCATCACCGGTGAAATCCTTGAGCTATCGGGAGACAGGGCGGTTAACTTTTCCGGAACCATTTTTCCGACGGTATATGACAAGGAGTCAGAGATCTGGACAAAAGCAAATTACGGGGAATATCCGCCGGTGCAGTTTTTCTTACGCAAAAACCCTGTTTACAAGGGGCAGGTTGAAGTGACCAATGGCACGTTTTCGTTTTCGTTCGTCGTCCCCAAAGATATTGCCTATAAAGTCGGTCTGGGAAAGATTAGCTATTATGCAAGGAGCGCCGAAACCGATGCCAATGGATATGACGATTTGATCAAGGTAGGCGGATACAACAACGAGGCTATGGATGATGATGAAGGTCCCCATATCGCATTGTATATGAACGACCGGAATTTCCGCTCAGGCGGGATCACCAATCAAAACCCCGACCTTTTGGTTGATGTCAGCGATTTGTCAGGAGTAAATACTGTTGGCAATGGCATCGGCCATGATATTACCGCCGTACTTGACGGCAAGTCAACCACTCCCATGATCCTGAACGATTACTATGTTTCGGACCTGAATACCTTTAAAAGCGGGGAGATCAGCTATCCGTTGAGTACACTCAGCGATGGTTCGCATCAGATCACTGTAAAAGTGTGGGATGTCCATAACAACTCCTCCGAGGCATCCATTGAATTTATCGTAGTATCCTCGGCTGAATTTGCGCTTCAGCATCTGTTAAACTATCCGAATCCGATGAAGGATCAAACCACCTTCACATGGGAAACAAACCAGATCAACCAGCCGGTTGAAGTGGAAATCCGGATTTTTACCCTCAACGGGAACCCGGTAAAGACATTACGTCAAAACTTTTATTCACAAGGCTACCGTTCTGCGTCTGTGAAATGGGACGGAACCCAGGACGATGGCAGGAAAATCAGTACAGGCATGTATGTTTACTCTGTACAACTGATGATCCCTGACGGTACGGTCAAACGACAGACTTCGAAGTTGGTGGTTATCCGATAAACAGGTACCTTTGCAATTAAAGCTATCCTTGCTGATGAAAAAAATATACATATTCTTTGTCTTCCTTCTGCCACTGATCGTTTCAGGTGCGATACCACACAATGATTCGTCTGTGTTGGCCAATGGCCGGTGGTTCAGACTTGTGATCACTAAATCCGGGTTGCATCAGATCACATGGCAGAATTTGAAATCCATGGGGATCGACCCTTCGGAAATTGACATTACAAAAATTCGTTTGTTTGGAAACGGGTCAGGGATGCTGCCGGAGGTCAATATGGCCCCGCGGATCGATGATTTGCGCGAGATTGCCATACAGGTCAATGACGGCGGCGATGGCCATTTTGATGCAACAGATTATATACTTTTTTATGGGGAGGGTGCTGATAAATGGAATTTTGACAAATTTTCTCGGTTTTACTCACATCAACGAAACCTCTATTCCGATTCCACTATCTATTTTCTGAATTACGACCAGCATGCCGGCAGGCGTGTCCTGCCTATGCCGGCAGAACCTGCAACGCCAAACAGCTTCGCATCCGCATTCGATGATTTTTTATTGCATGAGTTGGACCAATTGAACCTGATCAGGTCAGGGAAAGAGTGGTATGGCGAAATATTCGACAACCAGGTGAGTGAGCGAAATTTCCCGTTTTACTTTCCGAATATTGATTCCACGGCGCCTGTCAGAGTAAAATGGTATGTGGCCGCAAATGCTCCGGTACCACATTACTTTTACCTTTTGCAAGGCGGAAATAAGATCGATTCTCTTAAAATTGATTCCACTAATCCCAAAGAGTTTACCCTGGCCGGAAACTCGAAATTCAAGTTAACAAATATTCCGGCTCCCGGGCCTGATCAAACAATAACCCTGCGTTACGGCATGCCCACCACCAATGCAAGAGGATGGCTGAACTTCCTGGAGGTAACCTGCCGGCGCAACCTGATATGGGTTGAGCCGCAGATGATATTCAGGGATGTCAGCACCATGGGGCCAGATAAAATTACTGAGTTTTCACTAAGTAATGCCAATAATTCTATACAGGTATGGGACGTGACTAACCCTTCCATGATCAGGTCAATGCAGACTTCGCTGAGTGACGGTATCCTGCGATTCACACGTGCTACAGACACCCTGCGTGAATTCATCGTCTTTGACGGTTCTTCATTTTATCCGGTGACCTGTTCCGGGGAGATCCCAAATCAGAATCTCCATGCCCACCAACCGGTAGCCCTGGTTATTGTCACCAACCCGTTGTTTCTGACCCAGGCGGAACAATTGGGTGAATTTCACTACCAGCACAACGGTCTTTCGGTACAGGTAGTTTCATCAACCCAGGTTTTCAATGAATTTTCTTGCGGACAACCTGATCCCACTGCCATCCGTGATTATATGAAAATGTTGTACGACCGAGGCGCCGCAGGCAACCGCCCGAAATATTTATTATTGTTTGGCGATGGATCGTATGATCCCAAAAACCGGGTTCCGGGTAACAACAACTTTATTCCGACATTTCAATCCCTCGAATCGATGAATTCGACCAAATCCTATGTCACCGACGACTACTTTGGCATCATGGCTGATAATGCAGGCTATGAATCAAATGGTTCGATCGATATCGGAATTGGCAGGTTCCCGGTGTCAACAGTTGCAGAGGCTCAGATCATGGTCGATAAAATCATCCATTACTCGTCAAATACCTATCCGGTGGCCTCCGACTGGCGAAATACCATCACCTTTGTTGCCGATGATGAAAATCAGAATCTACACTTTTACCAGGCAGAGGAATTATGCAACATTGTCAACACGAAATATCCGGCGTTCAATGTCAATAAGATATATTTTGATGCATACCAGCTTGTTAAAGTCCCCGGGGGAGAACGTTTTCCGGATGCCAACCGGGCGCTCAACAATACTGTTGACAAAGGTTCACTTGTAGTGAACTATACCGGACATGGTGGAGAAACAGGCTGGAGTTTCGAGCAGGTACTGACCACGGCCGACATTCTATCATGGAAAAACAAGGATAAACTTCCTGTCTTTGTTACAGCTACTTGTGAATTCAGCAGGTTTGATAATCCTGAACGATATACCGCCGGAGAGATGCTGATCATGCAGCCGAACGGGGGAGCCATTGCGCTTTACTCAACGACCCGCCTTGCGTTCGCCGGATTGAACATCATGCTGAATACCAGCTTTTTCAGGCACTTCATGGATAGAACCCCCGATGGGGATTACATTAAAATGGGAGACCTGATAAGGCTGTCGAAGAATGACATACTCAATAATTTCCAACTGCGTAATTTCGTACTGCTTGGGGATCCTGCACAGAACATCGCCTTTTCAGCCTACAATGTGAAGACAACAGCGATCAACGGCAAGCCGGCGAACATTCCTGATACGGTTAAAGGATTATCGACCGTAAATGTACAAGGGCAGATTGAAGACTGGCAGGGGCAAAAGATCAACGCCTTCAACGGTGTGGTGAATTGCAAAGTGTATGATAAACCGGTGAAAAATACCACGCTCGGAAACCGTCCCGACAACTATGAATCCTATCCTGCTGATTTTAATATGCAGAACAGTTTGCTTTTTAAAGGGGATGTTCCCGTAGATTCAGGCGCCTTCAGTTTCTCTTTCGTGGTTCCAAAAAATATTTCACTTCAATATGGAAAGGGCAAACTCAGTTATTTTGC
Organism: Bacteroidales bacterium; assembly: GCA_030681475.1. GTDB lineage: Bacteria > Bacteroidota > Bacteroidia > Bacteroidales > FEN-979 > CAIVAT01. The sequence goes on from JAUXWT010000035.1 coordinate 172,020, forward strand.
TTACAATGACGACACCGAAGCGTCAGGTTACAGCAATCAGATCGTCATTGGCGGGCGTGATGAATCCATCGACCCTGTAAACCAGGGACCTGATGTAGCGCTTTACATGGATGACAGGTCATTTATCAGTGGAGGAACAACCGGAAGTGCAGCCATCCTGCTGGTGGACCTTTTTGATACCAATGGGATAAACAGTCTGGGATTGGGCATCGGTCATGAGATCGAGGCAGTTCTGGACAACGACCGGGCCAATGCCATGGTGCTGAACGATTATTATTCGCCCGAGTTCAATTCTTACACACGCGGAACGATAGCTTACCCGCTTAATGGCCTCTCTCCCGGCATGCATACCCTGAGCCTGAAGGCCTGGGATATGTTTGATAATTCGTCCTTGACAACGATCAGTTTCTATGTCCCAGACCATAAAGAGCTGATGGTGAAAAATGTTATGAATGCCCCCAATCCGTTGATTGAATATACCAATTTTATATTTCAGCCACAACAAATTAACGGAGGCGGACTTGAAGTCAAGATCAGTATTTATAACCTGAAAGGGATCCAGGTATATACCCTGTTCAAAAGCTATCCTGAAAACGTGACAGTCACGCCAAAAATTTACTGGGATGGGACTGACTTCAACGGGAATAAACTCAGCAACGGGATCTATCCTTATAAAATTATTTTTAAGGCTAAGAGCGGCGCCTATACAGAAACATCTCAAAAAGTGGTGATTGCAAGGTAATCGTTTACATCGTCCACGCATGAGATCATCCTTCCCTTTTTAGAGAAGGATTCCGGATGGAGACATGTCAATACATATCTATTTTCAATTTGAAGCAATATCCTAAAAGTAAAAGCGTTAATTTTGCTGCCTTTTAACTTTTTAATATCATTACTTACTATACAAATCAACAGATGAAGCTCAGATTATCATTTCTCTTATTTTTTGCCCTGGCTATGACCCATACGTTTGGACAGGATAGCGAACCTTCGGATGGCAGCCGGGTTATTTCGACTGCGGTACCATTTTTAACCATTTCGCCCGACGCTCGTTCAGGTGGTATGGGCGACCTTGGAGCTGCAACGACTCCCGATGCCTATTCCATTTTCTGGAATGCTGCAAAATATCCATTTATTGATAAAACATTTGGTTTTGGAATTGGTTATGTTCCGTGGCTGAGGAACCTTGTCAACGACATCGGACTTGCTTCAATTGTCGGATACGGAAAAATAGGAGACAAACAAGCCATCGCCGCATCACTCAGGTTTTTTTCGATGGGAGCAGTCATGTTTACCAACGATGTTGGCGATGAACTCGGTGAAGTAAAACCGAACGAATGGACCATTGACGCCACCTATTCACGGAAATTTTCAAGGGAGTTTGCAGGCGCCGTGACAGGCAGATTTATATATTCAAACCTGGTGCCGGTTAACTATGGCCCCATCGAAGTCCGTCCCGGAACTTCTGTGGCTGCCGATGTGGCCGTTTATTATCATCATGAAATGGAGGTCAAGGGACTTTCCAACGCTTATCTCGACTTTGGGCTTAATATTTCCAATATAGGGGCGAAGATGTCATACAGCAGCACTTCAATTGTACGGGATTTTATTCCGACCACATTACGCCTCGGACCCTCCTTTACCATGGATATTGATGACTTCAACAGAATTTCCATCTCGCTCGATCTGGCCAAGTTGCTTGTTCCGACACCTCCTGTTTATGCCATTGATTCTTTAGGTAACACTTATACCGGCCCTGATGGCAGAAAGGTGATCGAAAAAGGCAAGGACCCCGATGTGTCGGTAGTTAAGGGTATGATCCAGTCATTTTATGATGCCCCGTACGGGTTCAAAGAGGAGTTGCAGGAAATCAACGTAACCCTTGCTGCCGAATATTGGTATAACAAGTTATTTTCGATCCGTGCCGGATATTTTTATGAGTCAAAATACAAGGGCGATCGCCAGTTTTTCACACTGGGAGCCGGTTTACGCTACAACGTATTCGGCCTCGATTTTTCATATCTGGTTCCCGTCAGGCAGAACAACCCGCTGCAAAACACATTGCAGTTTACCCTGCTCTTTAATTTCGACAACGTCAAAAAGCCCGACAAACCAGGCGGCGCCAATTAGTTTCGGCACAATATTTTGTGCAGCAACCTGATTTCACTATTTCGCCATTTCACTAATTATGATTCGCATCGGTTTCGGCTTCGACACGCACAAGCTTGACCCGGTTTGCGAATTCTGGCTGGGAGGAATCCTTATACCGCATATAAAAGGCGCCACTGGCCATTCCGATGCCGATACCCTGATTCATGCCATCATCGATGCATTGCTCGGAGCTGCCGGTTTAAGAGATATCGGAAACCAATTCCCTGATACTTCACCCGAATTCAAAGGAATAGACAGCAAAGCGCTACTTTCACGGACTATGGAGTTGATCAGCGCCAAAGGATATGTAATTGGCAATATTGACAGTACTATTGTCCTTCAGAACCCAAAGATTAGCGGTCATATCCCCGGCATGATCGAAGCCCTGACGGCGGTGATGAAAATCGGTTCAGATCAGCTTTCAATCAAGGCAAAAACCAGTGAAAAACTGGGATTTATCGGCCGCGAAGAAGGCATCTCAGCCTATGCAACCGTGCTGTTACTGAAAGAATAAAATTTGGATTTACGATTGGACGATTTACGCTTTACGACTTGTCCCCCTGTCCCCCTGTCCCCCTGTCCCCCTACTTCCTGCCATAAACCTCCACCCTGAAATCATCTACCAGCATAGGTTTCCCCTGTGTATTCCAAATGTAAACCTTGAGTATTCTTTCAGGATCCGAAATCTCAGGCAGCATCAGGGAGAATTTACATTGCCGCCATACTTTAGCATCCTCACGGGGAATATCGTTCAGCCGGAATCCATGCCACCAGTTTTCGCCGGGATGAATTGAATCCATGCTCAGAACCACCAAAGCGCCGTTGCTTGCTCCTGCCACGCTATCCCAGACCATCAGTTCTCCTGTAACAAAAAAACTATCTGGCAACCTGCCGAATTGGCCGGCTCTGACAGCGATCCCAGGACTATACTGATGCAGGGAATCAAGGTATCCGGCATGACTGCCTGAAAACGTATAGGCTGTTTCAATAATTGCATTTGTACTCCAGTCACTTGAGGGTCGTTCAAAATCATTTTCATACACGTTGACAGGCTTTTGCAGGTTGATGTTGTAATTGGCGATCTCCTCATTGCCTCCAAGGCAATCGATCACGGCTGAATCGGTCCGCATGAAGATGTGATGGTATTTTATCGCATTCATGCTGTTGGGCTGTATCACCCGGTGGGTATATTGCCATGTTTGCACCAGGTTCAGGGCAACGAAAGGGGTAAGGCAAAGGATGATGAGAATAACGGCTGTTTTCGACCTGCCGATGTTCATCGCCATGGCCATCAGGATGGCGAAAATCCCATAAAAATCGATAAATGCGCGTAAGCCGAACCCATCACCGTAGTACCAGTTCCACCAGCTCGCAACAACATAGGCGCTTAATATCAAAAAGCCGGTGATGCTGAAAAACTGCATCCATTTCCGTCGTATCAGGGTGAATAACCCTAATACGGAAACAAGCAGCAATGGCGTATATAAGAATAATCCTTTTCTATAGCCGAACAGTACATTGACGATCTCCGGGTTGCCGAAGTTAAAACCCTCATCCTGATAAGACCAGATTATAAAATGACCCGTCTGGATGTACCAGAGCAACCCCTGGATCGAAACAATTGTAAGGCAGATCGTTACAAATAAAAGAAGGGTGAGTAAATTTTTCCGGATAGACCTTAGAAAATGAAAAAGGCGGGGTTTGGTTTCCGCCAGAAAGGGGATTAAGATCACAATCAACATATTGGTTGGCCGGATCAGGCATACCACCCCAAGGAAAAATCCCATACATCCGGCTGTTTTCATGTTCCAGCCCTGGATTCCCCTGATGGTGAACCACAGGAATCCATTAATGGCGAAAAAGGAAAAGACATGCGACATGGTCGGCTGCCACAAACTATAATAGAACAGGTTTGTGCCAAACAGGATCACGACAAGCGTGATCGCTGTTACTGAAGCCCTGATCCTCATGGATTCCAGGATCCGCTGAAGGAATATCAGACCCGAAAAGAGGTAAAACAGCGCCCCCAGTCCGGTAAAGATCTGGAAGAAAAAGGAAAATCCGTTGATCTCAACTCCGGCGATCCACGAAAACAGGGTGCCAAAGAGAAAAAACGGTAACAGCAGAAGCGCCTCTCCTGCAAAATATTTGTTGAAGGGATGATCGCCTGATTTCACAAGGTAACTGGGCTTGTAGTGCGGATATCCAAGGAGTTTGGCTTCCTTTTCAGCAACACTGGCAAAGGTTGGATCGTGGTCGAGAAGCATGGCCGGCAGATAAGCATAATACCCGCGTCCATCGCTGGTGATGATGTGTTTCCAGCCCGGCGCTCCGTCATTGAATACCCTGATGCTGATAAAAAAGGCCAGCATAAAGCTGATCAGGCAAACCATCGTTCGCATATTCGTCATACGCATATTCGTCATCTCTTTTCTTGGCTAATTCGTTATTTGATGTGCCGGATTGATTTTATTATAATTTCAGTGGCTCGTTTGATATAGGATTTTTCACCGCGGAGACGCGGAGACGCAGAGATTAAAAATTGTTCACATACCGTTTGAATCCATTTTTCAAGACACCAACATTAAAATTAACCAGAAATCCCAGTTTCTTATTGGTTAACTTCAGATAGGAAATTAATTGAGCTTCGTAAACAGGATGCATTATTTCAGCGGATTTTAATTCAAGGATTATTTCATTTTCAACAAGAATATCAACTTTAAGTTCTCGTGATAACTCGTATCCCTTATACAGCAAGGATATGGGAACCTGATTTATAGCCATTACAGTTCGTAATTCAATTTCTTTCATTAGGCATTGTTCATAAATTGATTCAAGAAGACCTGGCCCCATGATCTTATGCACGGTGATGCACGCATCGAGAATTACCCCCGAAATTTTGTTAATAAATCCTCTGCGTCTCCGCGTCTCCGCGGTGAAAAATTGCATTTTTTTCCACTAAGGCATGAACCACCGAATACCTGCATCTATTTCTCTCTAACCTGCACTCATTGTTTAACATCGTTTCTGTCCAGTTTCAAAGGACATCACCAATCCGGCACATCAAATAACGGATTAGTCATCTCTTTTCTTACGTGCTTCAAATTTAGAAAAGATACCATTTGGTAGTATGATTAATTTTTCCTAATTTTGCAGCCCTTATGAAAAAACCATATATTAATTAAATTCAACGAGAAATGTTAAAACAGTACGAAACCGTTTTCATTATGACTCCCGTTTTGTCTGATGAACAGATGAAGGAAACGGTAGATAAGTATCAGAAATTCCTCGTCAGCAAAGGCGCTGAGATAGTTCACGAGGAGCATTGGGGATTGCGAAAACTCGCCTATCCCATCCAGAAAAAGGCAACCGGATTCTATCATTTGATCGAGTTCAAGGCTGAACCGACCCTGATCAGGGAGTGGGAAGTGACCTTTAAACGTGATGAGCGGATACTCCGCTTTTTAACGGTAGTTTTTGATAAGCACATGCTTGCCTACAGCGAGAAGAAACGTGCGAGGTCTAAGGCTGCAAAGGAAGAAAAAGAGTAGTAACCATCCAAAAACTGTTTGATCATGGCAACACAACAACAAGGTGAAATAAAGTATCTGACCCCGATCGCGGTCGATACCAAGAGAAAAAAATATTGCCGTTTCAAGAAAAGCGGCATCAAGTACATCGACTTTAAGGACGCTGACTTTCTGCTTAAGTTCGTCAACGAACAAGGCAAGCTGCTTCCACGCCGTATTACCGGTACATCCACGAAGTATCAGCGGAAAGTGGCACAGGCAGTTAAACGGGCCAGGCACATTGCCCTCATGCCCTATGTTGGTGATTTATTAAAATAAGGAGGCACGAACCATGGAAGTAATTTTAAAACAAGACGTCCTCAACCTGGGCTATACGAACGAAAAGGTAAATGTAAAACCCGGTTATGCCAGGAACTATCTCATCCCTCAGGGTTATGCCATCCTGGCCACCGAGTCAAATAAAAAAGTGCTTGCGGAAACGCTGAAGCAAAAAGCGCATAAGGAGGCCAAGATCAGGAGATCGGCGGAAGATCTTTCGGACGGGTTGAAAAACCTGGTCGTAAAGATCGGCGCAAAAGCGGCAGAGAGCGGCAAGATATTCGGATCGGTGAATGCCATCCAGGTCGCACAAGCTTTGAAAGACCAGTTCGATTTCGATGTTGACCGGAAAAAAATCCATGTTGATCACGAACATATTAAAGAACTTGGAACCTATAAAGCAAGGGTCCATCTGCATAAAGATGTTCAGGTTGAGATCACACTCGAGGTTTTTGCCGAATAACGCTATTTTTAAAATTTGTAATTTTATCCCGGAAACCAAAATTTCCGGGATTTTTTTATGCTGTCAAAAAGCCGGATCAAACATATAACCTCTCTCAAAGTAAAGAAGTTCCGCGATGAACACAATCAGTTTATTGCCGAAGGAGAAAAGCTGGTGATGGATCTGGCAGCCGGTAAATTCACCATGGCCGGAATCTATGCCTCCCCAGAGTGGATCGATTCAAACACCGGTTTGATCCGGTCCAAAAGCGCTCCTGTTTTTGAAACATCTCTTCCTGAGATGACTCGGATCACAGCGTTGTCAAGCCCCAGCCCGGTATTGGCCGTCATCAACATCCCTGATCCGGTTTTCACCATTTCGCCATCTCACGATTTTACCAAGTCCCTTTCGCTCGCGCTCGACGATATCCGTGACCCGGGCAACCTTGGTACCATCATCCGCATTGCAGACTGGTTCGGCATTGAAAATATATTATGTTCGGAAAGCTGTGTGGATATTTATAACCCTAAGGTAGTGCAGGCCTCCATGGGCTCTATTGCAAGGGTCAACATGGTCAGTTGCAACCTGCCAGAAAAGCTGGCCGCGCTCCCGGGATGTCCGGTATATGGCGCTTTCCTCGAGGGGGATTCGATATTCACGCAAACGTTTGATGATCATGGCATCATTGTGATCGGGAACGAGTCGCATGGCATTTCGCCTGAACTTGTTCCATTCATCACCAGAAAGCTCTTTATCCCATCCTTCGGGTCATCAGAGTCCGGAAAAGCCGAGTCGCTCAACGCTTCAATTGCCACAGCCATCATTTGTGCTGAATTCCGCAGAAATCAACAAAAAATACAATGACTTTTTCCAAAACCTTGATCATACGTTCGGCCTTTAGCTTCCTGTTGGTTCTTTCGGCCCTTGGATGCCTTGCCGCTGATTTTCCGAATGAGAACATCTGCTATGATCCTTCAATAAAAACGATACAGGTCTTCAAAGAGGGATTTGAATTGTCGTCACCGGTTATTCAATTGAACTCCACAGACAGGCTCTCTGTCCAGTTCGATGACCTTGATGCCTTTATAAAGAGGTATAAGTTTACAATACTGCACTGTGAATCGGACTGGCAGACTTCGACCGACCTGACTGTTTCAGATTATATCGATGGTTTCAGGGAGGAGAATATTGATCAGTACGATTATTCATATAGTACGACCGTGAAATATACCCATTTCAAAGCAACATTCCCGACCCAAAACATGAGGCCCAGGCTCTCGGGAAATTATATGCTCGTTGTTTATGAAGATGATCCGTCGCAATTGGCCTTTACAGCAAGATTCATGGTAACAGAGGCTTCACCGCTGGCCATCACGGGCAGGGTAGTACAGAGTTCACTGATGGCTGAACGGTCAACACGACAGCAGATCGACTTTGCGATCCGGTTAAATGGGTTCCAGGTGCTGGATGTCGGGCGCGAAATGAAGGTCGTCCTGATGCAAAATGGCCGTACCGATAATCTGCTCCGGTTGTCGCGACCCCGTTTTGCCCGGACCGATGAACTTGATTACCGTTATGATGAATCAATATCCTTCAGCGGTGGCAACCAGTTCCGGAATTTTGATATTAAAAGTCTGCAGTACCAGTCTGAACATATTGCAAGAATTGATTATGACACTTCCAACCAGGTGTATCTGGTTCCGGACCAGCCCCGTACTTTCAAGCAATACGCTTATGAGAAGGACCTCAACGGACGGTTTTTTATTAAAAATGAGGACCACGCCGATAACAGCAGCATAGAAGCGGATTATGCATGGGTCCATTTCTTTTTGCCCTATCCTGTGATATTAAAATCCGGCACTTTTCATGTATTGGGTGAACTTACCTCCTGGCAATTGAACGACGCCAGCAGGATGTTTTTCAACCCCAGGCATGGAGGATATGAGCTCAACCTTTTTCTGAAACAAGGCTACTACAACTATATGTACGTAATGAAGGAAAATGGAAAATCGTATGGAGATGAATCGCTGATCGAAGGAAACCACTGGGAAGCGGAAAACGAATATACCATTTTCGTTTACTTTCGTGAAACCGGTTCATTGTATGATCGGTTGCTCGCCGTAAGCATCCTCAACTCCATCCAACCCTAAATCGTAAATCGTCCAATTGTAAATCGCAAATCAAAACGGATATCCTATCCCAAAATTCCAGATGATATCCTTGACCTGCATTTTATTAAAGTACCAGCGATCGTTTTTAGGATAACTGGGCACACGCAACCGGATTGCCGGATCAAACCTGAAGATGAAAAAGTCAAAATCGAGTCTGATCCCGATACCTGCATCCAGGGCAATCTGATCAATGAATCCGGGAAAGGTGAACTGTCCTCCCGGCAGGTCCTGCGACTCCTGTAGCACCCAGATGTTCCCTGCATCTAAAAACACAGCTCCCCGGATCCAGTTATAAACCGGGAAACGGTATTCGATATTTGCTTCAAGTTGAATATCGCCGATCTGATTGAAGGTGGCGCTGGCATCTGCATTGTTGTAACGACCCGGACCGAGCGAGTACATCTTCCATCCCCGCATTCCATTGGCGCCACCAGAGAAAAATGCCTTTTCAAACGGCAACAGTGAAGCATTGCCATAAGGGATCCCAATGCCGCCATAAAACCTGTAAACCAATGAAAGCTTGTTTGGGAAAAGATTGTAATAACGGAAATCAATGTCGGGTCGCACATATTGCGCATACGGCAGACCGAAAAGCTTGTATGCGTCCGCTCCCCGCTTGTTGGTTTTTAACATCTCATTGAAAAGATAGATGAGATTGCCACCTGTTTCAAAATTGGCCCGGATATAGGTAAAGTTTTTTATTTTATTGATTTTCTGATTGTTGAAGGTAAAAGTGTATTTTAAACCCGCCACCATATGATCGGAATATTGGTTTTTTAACCTGTTATCCTGTTCATTGTTCAGTACCGAATCGAAATAGGCATCCGTTGACACCTTAACCAGTGAAATTTCAACAGGGTTCAGCACATGTTTGATCGTTTCGTTTTGTTCCCACGAATATCCAAAAGTAATGTTGGATATGTGCTGATCGTAATGTTGCTGGTGTTGGAAATTGTAACCCACACTTACGGTGGTTTTTGGTTTAAAGCTCTTGGGTAAAGTTTCAGGCCTGATAGGGATGAGGAATTGGGGAAAGGTGATGCCGGCATTCATGCCCAGTTCAAAGGTGTTGAAGAATGCATTGCCCGACGACCCTGCCGTTGCCTGCATCTGCAGCGATCCGCTCAGATTGAGCCGTAAGAGCTGAGCGCCCCTGAAGATGTTGCGGTTCTGATATCCAAGGTTTCCCTGTACACCAAAAGCGCCACCAGAATTTGTACCATCCGTGGTCACCGAAACAGATTGCGCGGGAGCGCGGGAGAGCTCTACATGGCAATCGACAACGTCCCTGTTGCGTGGTTTTGACTCCTTTCCATCCCCCACCTCCCTGAACTGTATGTTAATGTATTTGAAAACCGGCAGACTATTTAGTTGTGCATAACTTTGGTTAACGTCCAGCAGGTTATAGTTGGACTTGGGGGTGATAAATATTGACTGGGCAATGGTGCGTGGTTTAACCCTGAACTGATCCTGATAAAGGAAATAGTAAGTATTCGGAGGTTGTCCTCTTGTAGAACTTTGATAGGATTTTACCAGGGTATCATAGGTGCCGGAATAAGTTACGAGATGGTCAAATTCCGGATAAATATAGATCTTGTTGATAAAATAACGCTTATGCGGCAATTGCTGGATGGTCGTAAAATTATCGAATGATGGCATCACCCTGTTAACGATCTCGAGGGTGATGTCGCATTGATACTTTTGGAAACTGGTATCAACCACATATTTGATATAGATGTTTGAAAACCGGAAAAAACCATGGTTCTTCAGATTATTGGTAATTCGTGTACGCTCGTCGTCAAGTATGTACGAATCGAAATTACTCCCACGCCTGATCAGGCATTTCGAAGTGTCCTTATAAACAAAACGTGCCAGTTGAGTGTCTGCAATTGCATAAACCAGGCTTCTGATCAGGTAAGGTTTTGGGGTAATGATCCTGTATTGAACGATGGCCTTTTTCTTTTTATAGATGATCGTATCGCTGATGTTCGAATGAAAATAGCCTTTATTGCTCAGATAGAGGTTCATTTGTTTAATCGAGACAGCATTGAGGCTGGTATCTAAAACGACCGGTTCCTGGCCGGCCTTAGTGCGTAACCACTTTTTGAATTTAGACTCCTTGCCTTTCATCCCCCAGTTGTACAACGCGATGTTGGTACGGAACAATCCAATTAGTTTTGTGTTGGGTTTTTGTTGAATATAGGGTTCGACCTCTTCGGTCAGAATACTCCGGTTGGAAATCTTTATTTTATTTTTAATCAGAAGGTATTCGCCAGATTCCATTTTCCTGGTTACACTACAGCTACTCAGGAGTATAAACGCGAGCATGAACCAACAAATACCGGTTAAAGAGTTTGTCTTCAGGTTTCTCATGCAATTAATCAGTTCATAGTTTGTTCTCCGGGGATTATGTCGTCACGACTGTGTAGGGATCAGCCAAAACAATCCGGACAACAAAAATAGGGATTATAATTCAATTACCTGTGGTTCTGAAACGAGGAAGGGGAGCCTCTTCTGGTTGAATGATGTTTATTTTGGAAAGGGTATGTATAATATATCAAATTGGAGCATATCTTTGCAATCCGAATTTAGGAACTCCAATATTTTATTCATGAATTAAGTCGGGATATGAGGAAACTTTGCATGATCGTGGTAATATGCATGATAAGTACGGTTGCTGTAGTTGGACAAGTAGGGATCAACACTGATGGAAGTCTGCCGGATTCATCGGCCGGTCTGGATGTGAAATTCAGTAACAAAGGATTTTTACCTCCCCGCATTGCATTATCCTCGGTCAATGAGGCTGCGCCGATAGTAAATCCCGCGACAGGATTGCTGGTATTCAATACTTCCAATACCGGCCATACCGTAAACGATGTTCAAATGGGATATTATTACTGGAATGGTGCAAAGTGGATCCCGTTGGTCAGAAATAGTGAAACGGTAACTGGAACTGAAGTATCTGATTCGGGCATTTGGATTAAGTCGGTGAGCAATGTCGAACTCAGGGTCAGAACAGATACCCTCAGGATGCCAAAAGTTACTGCCGGCCCCCGATCGCTGAATAATGATCCTGATTTTACCATGGTATTGATCCCTGATGGACATATGTGGATAAATACAGACAAGTGGTGTGTGGCATCAAATTCAATAACCCGATGGATCAAGGCACACAAATCGGAACAAAACATAGTTGCCGTGATGCAGGTCGGAGATATTTCAGAAGATAACCTTTACTGGCCATCCGTTGTAAGGGGGCTGGATACGCTTAAAGCATCAGGAATACCCTATGTCGTCACGATCGGCAATCACGATTATACCAATATGGGCACAAGAAATGCGGCTGATTGGAATGCCAACCTGCCTGTGTCAAGATTTTATGGAGAAACGTGGTATGGCGGCGCGTACGGAGCCTCTACAACGAACATGTATATTAAATTCAGTGTCGGCGAGCGGAAATATTTAATTTTTGGCATAGAGATATTTCCCCGCGACCACATCATTGCCTGGATGAACAGCATCATTGCCGCCAATGCCGACCGGGAGGTCATTGTTGCCACGCACGATCATTTAAGACCCAATGCACAGCGATCAACAAGGTTTGACATTTACAACATCGGTTATTACGGAGGCATGGCAGGAAACGATGCGCAACAGTTATGGGACAAGTGCCTTAAAAAGCACGCGAATGTGATCATGGTTGTAAACGGGCACCAGATTGACGGTGATCGAACCGCAGTGTTGACCAGTATCGGGGAAAAAGGAAACATTGTAAACCAGATATTCAATAATTACCAGCAGGTTTACTCCGGGAACATGGTAACAGAGGTCATGTTGCTGAAATTCTCACCATCAACCGGAAAAATATTCACAAAAACATATGCACCGTTTACAAACACTTACGATTCGGTTGGGAATTATTCATTGCCCTATACGGCGCCTCTGTTTGATATGGATTTGAAAACCTCCGGAAACCTGATGGTAACGGGTGCGATTACATCCAGCGGCGAGATCAGCACAAACGGCAGTATCATCGCAAGCAAGGATATTATTTCGGCCGGAAATATCAGGGCAGGCCAAAATGTAACCATCGACAACAGTCTTTCGGTGAAGGACAACCTTTCCATTAACAAAAACCTGACCGTTAATGATACAGTTAAAGCCCGGATATACAGAGGGTTGGGAAGCACTCCGGCGTTATTTGTAAATAATCCGACGATTTCTGACACGCTCGTTGTCAACCGCATCAAAACATCAGGAACCAGTCCGGTGATGATGATGAATGATAAAAATACAGCTTCACTTCATCTGAATCATTATGGATTCAACCCCACCATTGCAGGTACCCGGTATAACGGGTCCTTTAAATATCCTTCAAAAGTACTTGCAGGAAACGTCATACTGGATATTACCGGTAACGGCTATGTAGAAACACAACCGGCAGGTCTGGTCTATAACAAGGCCGGTATATCGTTTAAGGCAGCAGAAGATTTTACGCGTACAGCCAGCGGAACCTATATGAGTTTTAGTACAACGGCGCTGGGGACAAGCAATGCTGTGGAAAGAATGCGCATCAAAGACAATGGCAATATCGGGGTTGGAACTTCGAATCCATTGTCCGCTTTGGATGTAAATGGCATGATCACGGCCACCGGGGGGAATTCCTCCGATTGGAATATTGCTTACAACTGGGGGAGCCATGCTTTGGCAGGGTATGCACAAACCGCTTCTCCGACATTCACCGGTACGGTCACACTGGCAAATTATACATTAGACAATTCTCCGCCTGATATTACATCCTCCGGGGAACTTTTGAGAATTAATGCAGGAGAGGCTGTCAACATTGGCGATGTGATATATATCGGCTCAACCGGCAGCGCCATGTTGTGCAAGGCAGATACCATTATCAATTGTCCTTATGCTTTTGCCATAGCCACCGGTCCAACCCCTCAGAATTCGACAGGAATATTTATGACCAGGGGGGTGTTGCGCAGTGATAAATGGCCGGATTGGACGGTTGGCGGATTGTTATACGTCAGTACAACCGGAACAACCACAAATACCCTGACCCAAACCCCACCCGGCGCCCTGAACAATATTATCATTCCTGTTGGCGTGGCTTTGGCGCCAAAGATCATCTACTTTTTTGGAAATTTTAATGGGGTGGTGAATAAAAACCCCACAGGCACATACATGATCAGTCAAATAACTAATTGATGGTCAGGGTTTACTGCATTGAGGTAGTTAAAAGCGCTGTTTCGGTTTATACGATACAAAAACAGCAACGAACCGATAAATATTATAGACATGAAATTGATTAAAAAGGCCATGGAGATCTCTATCGCACAGCTCGAAGAGATGTATCATCCCAGGCCGGGTGATTTGAAATATCTGCTCGCCAGCGCCAAGTGTCATAGTTGCCGGACTGAACTTTTTAGTTAAATTTGGAAGGATTATTAAATTGATTAAACCGGGGTTATCTTATTATAAAAACTATGGAAACTTTAAGCCATTATCTGAAGGTATTTCAATTCAGCGCAAAATCATTTTTAATAAATTCTGGCGCAGCGCTGTTATGCGTTATTATTTTGATAAGTCATGGCAAAGCCCAGGACACTTTTTCAATTGTTGCCGTCGACACCTTAACCGGGGAGATCGGGAGCGCCGGCGCATCGTGCGTCACTTCAAGTACCACCTATCCCCATGGGGCTGCCATACTGAGCGATTTGATCCCCGGAATCGGTGCAATACATACCCAGGCTGCATGGAACAGCGTTAACCAAACCAATGCCCATGCCAGGATGATAGCAGGCGATTCGCCGCAGGAGATCATAGACTGGCTGGTTGCCAATGATGCCCAGGGAAACCCAACCACCCGGCAGTATGGTATTGTGGATTTCCGCAACAACCTGCCCCGGGCCGCTGCATACACCGGGATTAATTGTCTGAGTTATAAAAACGATACGGCTGGCATTTTTTATTCTATCCAGGGGAATATCCTTTTGGGACAAAGTATCATTGATTCGATGCAGGACAGGTTTCTTACCACCCAGGGAACGCTCGGAGACCGGTTGATGGCAGCTTTACAGGGAGCAAAGGTGATCGGCGCCGATACCCGCTGTGCGCCCCGCAACAGTTCATCCCTTTCTGCATTTCTTCGTGTGGCCCGGAAGACCAACAGCCCTGACAGCCTGTACATCGACCTGTGGATGGCCTATCCTCAGGGATTTTCAGGCCTGGCGCCGGTGGACCCGGTTGATTCGCTGCAAACGCTTTACGATCAATGGAAAACGATCACCTCAGTCATTGCGGGCGGAGACGGTTCCGGAAATTGTGTGAGAATTACCAAAGGCAATGACGGCAATACTGCACTCGATTTTTCATGTTTCCCCGATCTTCAAAAACTGAAACTTGTCATATTCGACTTCACCGGCAGGATTGTCCTGAACATGCCGGTCACCAGTCCGGTTATTCATCCATTTTCAACAAGTCAACCTCGTCACGGATTGTATTTTTATCAGGTCTTGAACCAGGATAAAAGAATGGTTGCCAGGGGGAAGTTTTTTTCGCTTTGATCCCGACAATATAAGCTGATTGAATTGCCTTACACTTCATTCAGGGGGCTGGGGTCCCTTTGATGTACTGTTTTTTATTGTACGCCATGTCCAGGAACTCAAATCAACAGTACTTTCAATGATCTGCTGCTGATCTTTGGGCATCTGGTAAAAGAAATCGATACCCGTCACGCTTTCCACACTATCAATGGTCACAACAAAGTGTTGCAATGGTTCATCTGACCCCTTGTTGGGCATGATGAAACCGATTCCCTTGATAACGGGTTCGGTATAATCGAGGATTACCTTATAAAAGAATGCAGGGACAGTTATCCTGTGCGAACCGATCGTGGGCATTCCACTGGTCAAAACCGGTCCTGTGACCACAAAAACCGCATTATCAACATTTGCCCATTGCCGCACCTGCTCTTCCAAATTTTTCCAGATACCACGGTTAAATGCCGGGACCTGGGGAGCCATATTTGAAAGATAAAAGGATTCAGCCATGGCCTGGTATGAATAGCACATATCGGCTGATGGCGCCAGATGTCCCCTGTCGTAACCAGATTTGATGTAGTCAGAATTCGATGCTGACACAGACGACAGCAAAGGATCCGGAATGAAGCGATTGTTGCGTTTCACTACCGGGATTGTCTCTTCTGCAGTGAGTTCGTACGCGACCCATTCGGCCACGTTAAAAACCGGATTGTATGAAAGGGTATATCCCTGGTGGGTAATGACCTGGCTGCCCGTATTGGGTTCCGGCAATCCTATCTGCTGGGCAATCATTGACCAGGATGAAAATAAACAGGATAAAAGAAGAAACCATGATTTTGTCATCTCACATGCATTAAGATTACGAATTTAGTAAAATTTCTGTCCTAATATTTAATGAGCTTTACCATTTCAACTTTTGCTCCGGATATTACATGAATGCAATAAATCCCTGCCATCCTGCCTGTGAGGGAGAATCCATATTCGCCATCTGTGTACAAATTGCCTGACATGGTTCTTTCGCCCCATATTCCGTACACCTCGAATGCAACGTTATAGCCTGGAAAAGTTCCTTGCACTACGAGTTTAACATTTCCCGATGTAGGATTTGGGAAGACCTTAATAAATAGCTGTTCCCGATTTTTCAATGTCTCATCTTTTTGGGCATTCACTGCCGGTATCGTACCGGTCACGGAAGAACTTACGGGTAACTGGATTACCGTTATCGCCAGTGTGGAAACGGCGCCATTTCCTGACTGTTTATTTCCTTTTACCGTGATGTTGCCTGAAGCAGCCGAACTTCCATAATCAACAACAATACTGTTTGTGGCGCTTGTTCCTGTAACGCCATCGGGCAAAGTCCAGGTATAGGTTATGGCATTGGGAATTGAAGGAACTGTATAGGTTACAGACTGTTGACCCTGGCAAACAGTTGTTTCCCCTGAAATCGCGCCGGCATTACCAGGTAAACCCGACTGGTTGATGAATATCCCTGTACTCATGTTGAAATACGAACCTGACGAGGTAACCTCAAATTTAACAGCCCTGACCATATATAAATTGTTGGCCAGTATGTTCGGCGCGTTATCCGTGTAACTGATAAGGGTAACCGGGGCGCCGTTAAGGCGGACAAAATTGCCTGTAACAGTATCTGACCGGTACCGCTTTGAGTACCCTTTTTTTATGGATCAAGTATAAAATATCTCATCTGACACAATGGCCGGTGACTCCGGTTGTAGGCACATTTGTAGCCACATGTCAAAAAAAAAAAGGCTTCAGAAATCCTGAAACCTTTGATTTTACTGGTGGGAGCAACAGGATTCGAACCGTCTCCCGGATGGGTTGATTTTATTGGTGTTTCAAAACGACTTTCAAAAACTGTGGCAACTTTTTAGGCGGGAAATTGGAACGAATCCGACAGGTGTGTTAATAAGTTAATCTTTGTATTCTCTTTTCTAAGGCCGTAAACCCCGGTTAATTTCATTTCCCATCCAAAGTTAATTCAGGACGCCAAGGTACAAAATATCTTTCCCTGGCCGGCTCCTCTATTCAGAATCATTTTACAGATCATTCCATTTTCATTATGGATCATACGGTTAAAATCAATTACCGCAAAATCTTTATTGGGACCCTAACAAATAATACTTCCCGGCAATGATTTATTTTTCAGTTTTTCTCAAATCTTTTCCAAAAATTTCCACTCTCATAATTGATTAGATTATAGTCAATTTGGTGTTACGAAGGTTCATAACAGGTTACTTTCTATTTACTCTAAGGTTACTATAACGTTAATAATCAAATAGTTGTTAATATCTTTTTCATTCCCGTAACAATCGGTTTGATATTTTTGCCACTTGTAAATTTTAACAAATGCCATGAACGAGAAATCAATTATCGAAAAACCGGTTACCGCCCCTTACATCTGCAATATGATAGGGGTCAGCCGACCTGCACTCCATAAATGGAGCAAGGCAGGCATTGTCCGCTCCCATAAGATCGGGGGCAAATTGTTCTATTTTGAAAGCGAAGTGATGGAGGACTTGAAAAAATGCTAAAGAATCCATCAAACCCAGCTAATGCCGTCAAGGCATTTTTCATAATCAATCAACTTAAATTCATTAACACTCATGACAAACAGAAAGAAATCAGTTGGAGAACTGAGAAAAAAACTGCCGTATGGAAGCTTTACCCAAATCAGAGTCAGACTGCGGGAAAAGGAAATAAAATTTTCCCTTCAATACATATCCCATTGCCTGAGTCCGGACCATCCTGCTTATAACAGCGAGATCACCGAAGAAGCGATCCTGGTTGTCCAGGAAAATGACCAGATGATGAAAGAGATGCATAAACGAATTGAAAATCTTAAAAACGATACAGAATGCGGACCTTCTCAAGCATGAGCCAGCCGGACCTGAAACTGAACCTGGAGGCCATGGAATGCCTCCGGGACTGTCTTGAAATCAAATTGAAAGAAACTTACTCAAGTAATGAAACCGCCTTCACAACCCAGCGGGTCAAGGAAGGTGGCCTTCTCAATACCAAATTGATCCGTGTGAACGAATTGATCGAGGCGATCGATCAGGAAATTATTGAATACTGACTATTCCCATCCTCAGGGATTACACTACCTTTTTATCTAAATCTAGTTATCCAATGCTTAAAGAAAGAAGTAAATCAGCATGATATCAAACGCTGAAGAAATAAAGGATGCCACTCAAATCGCCGATATCCTTGGCGATTTTATCACGCTGAAAAGAAAAGGTTTCAACTATACTGCCTGCTGCCCTTTCCATAATGAAAAAACACCAAGCTTTATAGTGAACCCTGCAAGGGGATCATATAAATGTTTCGGCTGTGGGAGGTCCGGCGATACCATTGAGTTCCTTCGGGATAACGAAGCAATGAGTTACAGCGAGGCACTTACTTATATTGCCAACCATTATGGCATTCCAATCAAATTTAATGGAACTGATCCAGAATACACCGATGCCCAGAAGCACCGCGATGGCATCTTTGCTTCTCTTAAATGGGCGCAGCAATGTTTTTCACGGAACTTGCAGAAAAATCCATCAGCGCTTTCTTACTTGCAGGATCGGAAGCTTGATAAAGCCATTGACCTGTTTTCAATAGGATATGCCGGCAGCGGCAATGATCTGATGCGTGAGGCCCATGGGGCAGGTTATTCCAATGAAATATTATTTGGTGCCGATTTGATTAAAAAAAATGACCAGGGACACTATTATGATGCATTCAGTAAAAGGATCATCTTTCCGTTTTTTGATCGATCCGGCAGGGTGATCGGTTTCACCGGAAGGCTTCTTACCCCTGAAAAGGATAAACCAAAATACCTGAACAGCGCCGAAACAGAGGTCTTTAAAAAGAGCAAATTCCTTTATGGACTATTCCAGTCCAAAAAGGAGATCATGAAAGAGAACGAATGCCTGCTGGTTGAAGGTCAGACCGACCTTATCAGCTGGCATCTGGCCGGGATCAGGAACGTGGTGGCCGGTTCAGGGACAGCTCTGAGCGAGGATCAGGTTAAGATGATACTATCTTTCACCAATTGCCTTACGATCGTTTATGATGGCGATCCGGCCGGGATAAAGGCCAGCATTGCAAACATCAAAATCCCCTTGCAGTTAGGCCTGGATGTTTACCTGGTTGTGTTGCCCGATGGCGATGACCCTGATTCGTATGTCAGAAAGCATGGTGCGGAAACACTGAAGGCTTTTATCGAAGATAACCGCAAGGATATCGTTTCGTTCCGCATCGCAATGGTACAGGAAGCAGTGGCTCGGGATCCGCTTCAAAAGGCTAAACTGGTCAAAGAACTTGTTTCCCAGATTTCGCTCATCGGTGATGAAGAGACAAGAGGCTACCTGATCAGTGACATCGCAAAGAAACTCGGTGTAGACCGGGATGATCTTGATCGCAACCTCAAAAAGCAGCTTCCTAAAATTGAGAAACAGGAAAAAGGATTCTTCGGCTTTGAAGCTTCCGAGGAAATGATTAAGGAAACCGGCTTTGCCATCCTTCTTTCAAACCCCGGGGGAGTTGTTTCATATCACGCCGAAGGAAAAGAAAACACCATCAGTCTGCCGGATGGACAACTGAAGAAAGATGATATTTTCCGCCTGGCCAAACTCACCAGGAACGTTAAAGTTGAAGGCCTATCACTTGTGGTCGATGAAAATGATGTTGAATTCCCTCTGGCCGAAGCTGGCCGGTTGCTTACCGAACAGGGACTGCGGGTTGAAGTGCGGGAAGATGGTTCAAAGGATGAGACCAGTGATGATCCCAAATCAACTGTTTATATTGATTTCTTAGATTTCTATGTACGAGGTTTAAGTTACAGGCTGATTTGCCAACCCGATACAAAGCGATCCAAAAAGTTTGTGGAGATGGTTGCCGAATTTCTTTCAAAACTCGACAATACGATCATCCACATCAAGACCAATGAGATAGCCAAAAAATTCGGTCTTAACCAGGGATCCTTTTCAAAGGTGCTACGACCTTTTGTTGAGAAACGAAAGAACCTGGCCGTGCAGCAGCAGGAACATGTGATTATCGATGACCAGCAATTTGTTTTCGATATTGCCCACCTTCCGGATTATGTTGATCAGAATTTCTTCCAGCGTTACGGGTTCTTTCCGGCACAAAACAAAGTGGGGAATAAAATATTCTACGTTTTCCGCACCCTGGACAATACGCTGGTGAAGGTTGGGAATTTCTTCCTGGAACCCTTATTCCAGGTCTATGATCTTGACCCGATAAAGAATAAACGAATCGTAGAACTTTTTCATTCAGAGCTTAACACGGCGGAGTATGTTGAGTTCAAGAGTGGCGACATGGTTGAATTGCAGCAGTTCAAGAAATTCCTTTGGAACAACGGGGGATATATCTTTACCAACGGCAAACCGTTTCATCATGAGAAAATCCTTGAAAGCATCGCTCTTCAATTCCCAAAATGCTGGGAATTTTCGACATTCGGGTGGCAGCCTGAAGGGTTCTTTGCGCTTGCAAATGGCATCATTGCTGATGGCTCATTTACCCATGTTGATGAACTCGGGCTGGTAAAGTTCAAAAACGTAACTTATTATTCACCATCCTTCAGCAAGATATACAAAGATCAACGTGCCGATAATGACCGATACGAGTATGACCGGTTTTTAGTATTCAAACCGGAGCACAGAACTTCCTGGAAAGAATGGTCGGAACTGATGCACAAAGTCTACTCGTATAACGGCAATGGAATGTGGGCGCTGCTTTTCACGATCCTTTCAGCTAACCGTTCAATAATCTTTCCGATCGAACGGTTTTTTACCTCGCTGTTTTTCATAGGTCCTACCGAATCAGGAAAATCAAAAATTGCCGAAAGCATCCGGGCGCCATTTATGCATGGCGCTCCACTATTCAACCTGAACTCAGGCACCGATGCTGCATTTTTTACCAGTCTTGAACGCTTTCGCGACATCCCGGTGATATTCGAGGAGTATAATGATTACCAGATATCCGATGTGAAATTCCAGGGATTGAAGGCCGCTGTTTATGACAATGAAGGAAAGCAGAAACGTAAGGATGCAACCAGCAAGGATATCGATGTTTCGAAAATAAACGGTTGTCCGCTTTTATTGGGGCAGGAAGGCCCCGAACGTGACGATGGCGCATTGGGTAACCGGGTTGTACAAAAGCACGTTCCTAAAAAGGATAACTGGACCGATGAAGAAGTAACAATGTATAAAGACCTGAAAGACCGTGAAAATGACGGGCTGAGCAATATCGCCCTGGAGATCATCAAACGCCGTGGTATTGTGCAGAAACACTTTGCAGCTTACATGCGTGATGCCCAGCGCCAGGTTAAGATAGATATTCAAAAAGAAGGTGGCTCGTATCAGACCCGGATCATCAATACCGTAAGTCTGTTTATTGCCATGGCCAAAATGTGGGACGAACATGTAAAAGAACTTCCGCTCCCGTTCACATTTGTAGAGTTTTACGAGGATGCCAAGCGACAGATCACCCTGCAGAGCGAAGAGCTAAGCAGCAGCAACAGATTGTCAGTGTTCTTTAACACGATCAGTATGTTGTATACCCAGGGACATATCATCACCGGAAGAGAATTTGATATTTCTACCGAAAAAGAGATAACTATTCAAAAATCCAAGACAGAAACGGAAGGATTGCACTGGAATGGTCAGGAGAGAAAGGTGTTATTCCTGATCGTAAATGATGTGATTCAAGCATATCAGAAGATGCACACAACCGAGAGTTTGAAACTCAATTCTCTGCGGATGTACCTGAAAGACCACCCTTCCTATTTTGGGCAGATAAGAAGCCACCGGTTTATCTACCAGGTTGAATCATGGAGAACTGATCCTGTAAGCGGCATTAACCAAAGGGTCATCGAAAAAGCCGAGCGCAATACCAGTTGCATTGCCCTGGACTATAAAATTATTGAAGCCATGGGAATCGACCTTGAACGGTTTAAAATACCCGAGCAAACTTCTTTGGAACTTGACCCACCTGCAATTATGTCACAACCGGATGATGAGCAAAAAGAGCTGCCGTTCTAAAAATTCACATGGAAATGTCTGGCGGAAAAGTCGGGTCCAACGCTCCAAGGTTCCAACAAACAGGGTAATAAAATATTATAATCTTATAAATCAATATATTATGTTTCTGTACTGCTGTTGGAACGTTGTTTTATTGTTGGAACCGGTTGGAACCATCATCAGGACTTTTTATACCCCGTTGGAACTAAAAATACGTTCCAACGTGGTGTTGGAGTGCCCTGTCAAAATTTCGGTTGTTCATTATCAAATCGTTGACCTTTAGAAATGGCTATTGTTGGAACGTTGGATCGTTGGACACAGAAATGACACCCCCAGGTAAACCAAGAAAAAAAAATGAAAATTGACCGCAACGGCTGGGAGTATCATGACAAATTGCCGGAAGGATTCCGACTGGCAACGCTGGTTGATTTCACAGAAAATGGAAAGCGCAAAATAGGAATGCAGTTTTTGATCAAATGGTGCATCAGGGAGGATTATTATCAGATATGCAAGGTCGGAGTAAATCTGTACTCGAAAAATCTCATACCCTTTATAGATGATGGCCGGGTATTCGTCATGGACGATCCACTGACCTTTGCAACCAGTAACAACTAAAGTATTTTCGCAAATATGAAACTAACAGAAGAACGACCGACAATTACAATCAGGCTCAAACCAGCGCTCCAGGATTACATCCGGTACATTATGGAGTTAGAAGGAAATATTCATGAAACACCGTACCTTATGGCTACATCACGGTCTTATCTTGGAAGGCTTGTTGCACCTTTCATCGAGCTTCGCCCGATGGAAGCCAAGCCACTATTACCAGGTTCCGACCGTGAGTTGTTTACGTTTGGGATTATCAGTTACCGATCGCTTGAAACCAGGCGCAATACTGCATGGATTTCAGAAAAGAACCAGATCAATATTCAAAATATAATTGAAGCTCACTTTCGACTTCACTTCAGGGTTTTTGCCGATGATAAAGTCCGGTACCTGAGAGAGCAGCATACCCCCAAGGGGAGTATTAAAAAGGTTGTTCTGCAGTTCTGTGCAGATATGAATATCAATTACGATGATATCACATTCGACATGATTTCAAAGGCATATTACCGGGGCCGGAAAAAAAGTCTTAAATGTGGAATTGCTGCCAACAAACGGATGATGATCGGTCATCTATTTTTCATCATATAGAAATTTATAGATATGACAGTCTTTCGGCATACCAATGGAAATATTGGCGGGGTCAATCCCGTCCAATACATTTTTAAAGAGGATATCGCCTCCTTCATCATCAACGCGAATACTCTTTACGGATCAATTACGCTAAAGCCCGGGCGCAGTTGGAACTATCTGTACGGCTCACCTGAATCCATCCAGGTTGATGGTAAAGAAGAAGACACCCCTGGGGGGATGAAATACAACTACCAGATAAAAATGCTGATTCCCAAAGATCGTCCTGATGTTGAAGTAATCCTTCGCAACCTCAATAACCGTCACCTGATTATTAACCTGCGGGATAAAAACGGAGTGTCACGATTCTTTGGCACCCTGGACTGCCCAATGAAAAAAACAGGCAAACTGATTAAACCCGCTGTCATTGAAGGATATCATGGTTGGGAGATCATTTTTTCCGGGGATTTCACACAGCCGGCATCCTATCTCAATTCCTCAGGCATACCAATCAACCAGGAGGATTAGAATTCTTTCAGTCCTTTATTTGGCAGCCATACCATTATAATATTGTATCCTCAAATAAAGGGTACAATGAATCCCATCCTGACCGAAATTCTTTCAAGTGCCTGGCTGATCTCAAAAGAAAGGTCAAACGCTTATGCTTCGATCATCCTTTCGATGCTTAAGGGTGAAAGTTTTTCTCAGGGTGATCATTCGTTGGCCCGGGAAAGAAATCGCTCCTATGTGATCGGCACCATGGGGGATCAGCCCCAGCGGTTCGGATTTTCCGATACCAGCATTCCTGAAGGTTCTGTTGCCATCATACCGATCCGCTCGGAAATCCTCAAATACGATCAGCCCTGCGGACCCAGAGGGTCGCAGTCTATCTTGACCGATGTGAAATCGGCTAATCAGAA
The DNA here is from genome assembly GCA_030681475.1 of Bacteroidales bacterium. Lineage (GTDB taxonomy): Bacteria > Bacteroidota > Bacteroidia > Bacteroidales > FEN-979 > CAIVAT01. The sequence goes on from JAUXWT010000035.1 coordinate 196,325, forward strand.
TCCGAACATCAAAAGTATTCTCCTGGTTGTGGACAGCCCCGGTGGCCAGGTGACCGGCACCGATCTGTTAGCTGAAGCCATCAAGAATTCCACGACCCCTGTTGTGGCATATATAGATGGTATGGCTGCGAGTGCAGCTTACTGGATTATTTCCGGGGCATCAAAGATCATCGCCAGCTCCGACCTTGATCGCATCGGGTCCATAGGAACCATGCTGATGGTGGAAGACCTTCAGCCGGCATTGGAAGCCCAGGGAGTCAAGTTTCATGAAGTCTATGCCAGTCTTTCTGTGGATAAGAACGCAGACCTTAACCAAGTGTTGGATGGCAACTATGAACCCTACCAGAAATATGTTCTGGATGTGATCAACATTAAATTCTTATCCACTATCAAATCCAACCGACCTGCAGTGGATGATTCAACCCTGACCGGCAAGATGTATTTCGCCCCCGAGGCAATTGCCCTGGGACTCATCGATGAGATCGGATCGCTGGAATATGCGATCACAGTGGCAGCGGCTTTATCACCGGTAATCACAGAACAACCAATTCAAAATGAAACCAAAAATTCAGGACCAATGAAAATTAACAACACATGGAAAGCCATTCAGGGCTTTTTCAAGATGGACCCCGCAGATCTTGAAGTGCAGGAATTGACAATGGAAAGGGTCCAGCAGCTAAATGATGAACTCGGAAACGTAACTACCCGTAACCAGGAATTGGAAACTCTTCTTTCCGACGAGCAACAAAGCCACGCTGATACCAAAGCAACGCTTCTGGCATTACAGTCGGAGGATGCTGCCATCCCTATCGTTGCTGCAAAAGATGCAGACAAGATTGAAAGCATCGCCGATGAGCCTGTTTATGCACACGACAAAATCGCAGATGAATTCTGCTCATAAACTTTAACACTTAATTTTTACAACAATGGCCGAAACAATTTCATTAGCCCAACTTAAAGCCGCATTCGGGACGTATGTAGGAACGAACCAGAAAGATATTCTGCGGCTTTTGACCCAGCCCACCTACTCCGAAACCTTCATGACCACCAAACAGTCACAGGATTTGGTTTACCGCGCATCAAAGGCCGTAATTTCCGATCTCGTTCAGGGATTCCAGGAAGGCTGGA